>CAXXRT010000052.1:0-25659 GCA_963666945.2 Marinifilaceae bacterium | reverse complement strand
CTTAACACAGAATCTGTATCATTTATCAATACATTATCATGATACCATGAATACTTCAAATTACTTCCATAAGCATTTACCTTCATGTCCAAATCATCTCCCTCACAAATGACGGTATCTTTTAAACAAGTATATTTGATATTTGGATGAACCCTAACAATTACTTTTTTACTTACCTTAGTCCATCGAAGCAAACGAAATATCATCAAGAGCGAAATCATTTCCACTAGTTGCAATTGTCATGTTTTTCAAGCTGATATAAACCCTTGACTTATTTCCAGAATCCCACAAAGCATAAAAATGTGCCCATTGAGCCGGATTACTTGCTGTATGATTAACTAACTGAAACTGTTCTCCCAAAGAGTTCACCGTCAATAGTATATCTTAAATCAGCAGGAGATCCACTACATACAGAAACTGCCCATGTTGAAAAAGCATATACAGTATTTGGAACCACATCAACCCATTGTCCCCATACCTTAACTCCTGGATTAGGTGCACCATTTACTATCACCATATTACCATTTCCAGTTGTATGATCACTCATATTCCTGAAACTTGTATGATATTTCACAGGATTATCTCCTACTACATAATACCCTTCGGGCCAAAGACATTTATTATTTATTTTTTTTGGTACCTTATAATCACTATCAAAACCATCATATCTATTATTAAAATCACCATTACTAATAAGTTCCCCTGTAAAATAATACAAATTTAATGTATATGTCTTTGTTGTTTTAGGAGATACATACAATTCATCGCCATTTCCAATTATAAGACCGGTATCATCATCAATCCATTCATAAGCAAACACCTTATCGCCATAACATACCAATTTAGCAGAGTCGTGAATACAAATTATTGTATCCTGAACAACTCCGACATCAACATTATTATAAACTATTATCTCCTGTGTATCAACAGCAATTGTACTAAAAATAAAATCTTGAGAATTATATAAAGACAAACATTCTTCATCCGTATAAATAAAATTTGATGAAAAAGCTATCTTAGAAAAGACTAATACTAATAAAATAATTACTTTACTTGGGAATAACCTCATTTAACTTAATTATATCAGACAACAATAAAACACCACAGATTTATATTTTAACAAAATATACACTAATAATTACCAATCAATCAATACTTCAATCCCTTTTCTAATATAAATAATTAATCTTGTTTATTCAATACTAAAACAAATTTATAATAACTTATATGTCAATCACTTATAAAACACAAGCATATTTTAACCTAATTTTAATGGGGTTTTATCACTAATATCACTTATTTCATCACAAATTGTATTTAATAATTTAACTGAAAATAATCTTCATAGAAAAGATAAGAAAAGAACAATATATATAGCATTAAAATAGTAGAGTCAACATAATAGTTACTATAAAATTGATAACAAATAGAAATTATAAATATATAGCCAACAAGTTGCAACCAGCAACTACCCTTAGGCATAAATCAGAAAAAATAATTCTGCAGTTTTATTTAAAGAAAAAGCTTTCAAACCTACAAATGAAAACCCTAAAAATCAAACACTTAATAAACAAGATACCCCAAAACAAAATCGTAATGTGGCACAATTTTAAATAATTATTAGAAAAATGCTTAGATATATCCCCAATAGGACAGAAATTAAAAACAGCAGATATACTGCACAAAATCATCTTAAGACGACAAACAAGAAATTCATTAATAGTAGACGTTACTAACGTCAATAACAAAAAATCTTTACTTATAAAGATTTTCTAAGTACATGACAAAGAAATCTCAATATTAATATTGTCACATACTTAGATATTACTTATAAAAAAGACTGACTAAAATAGCCCGCTATTTAAACCAACCTTATTTAAAAATATTATATTCACCCACATCAGTTAATATCTCGTAACCATCCTTAGTCACCAAAATAGTATGTTCGAATTGGGCTGACAACTTATTATCTACTGTTCGTGCCGTCCATCCATCTTTCTTATCAACTAAAGCACGGGCTCTCCCAAGATTAATCATAGGTTCAATGGTAAAAATCATACCCGGCTTCATTATCTCGCCGGTATTGCGCCTGGCTATATGGTCAACCTGAGGTTCTTCGTGAAACTCCAGACCTACACCATGACCGCAAAATTCATAAACCACGCCATAATTCCTAGCCTTTGCAAAACGACCGATTACAAAACCAATATTACCAAAACAGTTATTAGGCTTCACTTGCTCAATTCCCAGATATAAAGCATGCTCGGTATCTTCAACCAACTTAGCAGCCTCATTGGAAATATCACCAATGGTAAACATGGTACTTGTATCGCCGTAATAACCATCAAGGATAGTGGTAACATCAATATTTAAGATATCGCCTTGCTTTAATATGGTCTTCTCACTTGGAATACCATGACAGATTACATTGTTTAACGAAATACAACATGAATTTGGAAAACCGTGGTAATTTAAGGGAGCCGGGATAGCCCCATTATCGCGTATATATTCTTCAACTAATTTATCAAGATACAAGGTATTTACACCTTCCTTCACATAATCACTAATAAACCTCAGTGTATTTCCAGCCAATTGAGAACTCTTTCTGATTCCTTCAATTTGCTCAGCATTTTTAATTATAATTTTGCTCATTTCTTTTGTAGGACTATATATAAGAAGCCTCAAAGGTGTTCAATGATTCCTATATTTACAAACAATAAGGAGAGAATTTTTTAAAAATATTCCTTTGTTTAATTAAAATTCATAGAAGGTTACATTGCGGGAGAACAAAATAAGATCAGTAAGCCACTCTTTGAAAACACTATCAAAGACTGCAATATCCTTATAATTAAAAACACCATCTTCCTCTTACCTAAACATCAGCCTTTCTAAAGGATGCCCCAATGATATGCCCCCGATAGTCATATCCAACTTTCGGTTGCATATCATAATGACATCCTCTAACCAACTAAATATATGAGATCAATTACTGTAAAAATTTATCAACTTTAAAGAATAAGGTTTCATAATGCTCTCTTGTAGCTTTATTTCCGGTATTCTTAAGTCTTTTTAGCAATGAATGTACTTTAAGTAACATCCTGTGATTCACTGGAGAACCTAATGTTTTTATGTATACTCTTTTAACTAATGCGCTTTGCTTATCCATCATATCCTCATTGCTTTCGCACTCATCAGCACAGTCGTGACTAAGATTATAGGCATCTTCTCCAATTAATCCCTTAAGTTCGTCAGCAAAACTTGATTTACCCATATTATGAACCATAGCAAGTACGTTATCAACTTTTTGAAGCCCTAACAATTCCTCTACATAAATATTCTGAAAGTTTCGATCGTTGACAGTGAGGTCCTGTCCGCTTAAAGACTTCTTCCATACGAATTTAAAAATATCGTTATTGTACTCTTTATATGTGTAAGCATTTTTAGGATCTAGCTGTTCATATGCGTTTAACCGTAGCATAATGCTTGAACTTACAAGCCATCCCATCACGTTACACTGCATATCCATGGAATTAAGATCAACACCTGTTATATCTGTAATCTCCTTAGGACTAATCCATAAAGGATAATCATATATTGATTTAAGAAGGCAATTTAGAACTTCTTTTTGCCTTTCTTTGGGTAAAAATTCAAATGCCACTTTATTATCTCCGTAAACAATTTCGTTGCGGTATGCCCCTGATATATTTCTCATCATATGCAGCATATACCTTCCGAATTGCTGGGTAACCGAATTGTATATGTCGAGAAATGGCTTATAAGTACCATATTTTTCAAGAGTCCAAGGTTTAATATTTTTTACTATTACCTTAAGATTATTAATTCCATATTCCGTTGCTTTTACAACATCATCGCTTAAATCCTCTGACTGGTCATCAGGATCGCAAAACTTATTCATACTCTGTGGTCCATAGTGGCACATAGGATCACCACTTTTCTCCATTATCCATTTATTAAGAACCGAGTACTCATCGGCTGGAGTATTAGCTTCGAATATTGGTTTATATATCCATTTAATTGCATACTCATCATAAACACCTAAATCAGGAGGAGTTAATCTGACACCTCTTTCATAATCGCCAGGCTGTGCCACATAGTTATATCGAGCATAGTCCATAATAGAAGCAGTTGTACCGTATTTCTGTGTAAATTTTGGAGAACGCAACGAATCAACAGGAATAGCATGTGAAGCTCCAAAGTTATGCATCAATCCTAAAGTATGACCAATCTCGTGGGCAGCAACATATCTTAGAGACTCGCCCATTATCTCATCGTCAAAAATATTTTTCCTTACTCTTGGATCTACAGCGGCAGTCTGAGTAAATCTCCAATTGTGCAATAGTCTTGTCACATCTGAATAAAACATTACGTCAGCACAAAGAATCTCTCCCGACCGAGGATCCCAATAAGAAGGTCCCATTGAGTTTTGAATGGTTGTAGTGATAAATCTATAGCAATTATACGATATATCATCAGGATCGAAGTTTGGGTCGTTTTTAGGATAATCCTTTGCTACAATAGCATTCTTAAACCCTATCTTTTCAAAAGCCCTTTGCCAATCCTCAATACCCATACGTATGTACTTCCTCCACTTATCGGGGATATCTGTATCTACATACCATACAATAGGCTTCTCAGGCTCAACCAGCTCCCCGTTTTTATATTTAGCAAGATCTTCTTTCTTGGGATTAAGATCCCATTTATGGATTATATATTTAACCTCTACACCATCTTCTTTCTCTCCAAAAAGATAATAACCATGTTTAAAGATCCCTATACGAGGATCAGCAAATCTTACCCTCATAGGCTTATCTTTAAGCATAATTATATTTCTTGAAACATCGACGGTATAAGGCTCTCCTTCAACAGTGTATGTCAAACGGCTCTTAATATTTATATTTTTCTCAAAAGCCTTTGCAGTCAATATCTTAGACCTATCTTTATCAAAACTCCCCCCTGCTTTTTCTTTTCCCCTTGAAGGAGCAAAAGGATCTATTGCCTTAATATTTGAACAAAACAAGTCAGTAACATCTATCACACAAGACAAACTATCCTTACCAAATGCTTCAATCTTATAGGAAAACCAAATAGGATCCATATTATTCCTTAGCATGGCAGAATACATACTGGAATTCTCATCACATTTCTTCTGAAAATTCTTTTTATGTATATATACCTTATCATTATCGTAGGAAAAAGTAATCATGATAGGATATTTTGGCATTCTGCCCGATGTTGTATTAAAAGTATTACTGACTGCTGACACCCTCGAAGACATAAGGTAATCTTTGTGCATGACAGCCTTAGGAATCTCGAAGTAAACCTTATTATTTACCTTATGCACCCTAAACATACCATCGTGGCTATCAGCATCTTTAAGAATTTTCTTATATTGGACATACCCTTTGTCAACCTCAGCAATTACTTTACTTTCTTTAAGCTTTTTCTTCTTCCAGAACTGTGCATTGGCATCCATTCCCGAGAAAATAAAAGGCACAAACAAATGCTATTAGCAGCATTTTACTAAACAACTTATTCATCATTATTAATTTAATAATCTCACACAACCGGAAATATGCAATCTGCAAATTATGGTCATGTGAGATTTATTCTTATATCTATTGGTATTTATTGAACTTCGTTATTAACAGTAGCAATATCAAAGTCAAGCTGAGATTTAATAGCAGATCTTAAAATCTCGTACTTAGCATTAACTTTAGGATAAGCATCAAGAATAAGGTGAAGATCTGAATTAGTATTATAAAAAATATAGTAAAGAAAGTCGTACAAATCTTCTCCCTTATCCGGATAGATTTTATACTTGTAACTACTACTTGTTGTATACCCAGGATATGAAATAAAACCATTATCCCTGACCCTGTCAATAAGTTCATCTTTCGAACCAACTTCTTTATCCGGGTCGATATCTTCTTTATAAAACAACTCCCCCGAAGTATAAAAAGAGGCTGGAATAGCAATAGCTTTTCTTTCCATTAATAGGTAAGTAAAACCAGAAATTTAAATGCATTTCCTTAGAAATCTCCTTTTTCTTTTCATCTGTCATAGAAGAAATATCAGAATTTATATTAGATAATGCAATCAGATTTCTGGAACAATAAGAATTGTAAGTAGTCTTACCACTCAAACTAGTTATTGTATCACCTAACTG
Source organism: Marinifilaceae bacterium (assembly GCA_963666945.2). GTDB lineage: Bacteria > Bacteroidota > Bacteroidia > Bacteroidales > Marinifilaceae. The sequence goes on along the minus strand of CAXXRT010000052.1, from coordinate 19,472 downwards.
TAGTGTAAAAGGAAGATATTTCTTCTTGAAATCGTCTGTATAGAAAGAAAGAAACAATTCATCGAACAATTCAAATCCAGCCCTAATTACGGCCTCTTCCTGAACAGGAGGAACTATAATAATATTGTTAGGATTAAGGAAGTTATATTTATAATCCTGTACTTCCGGATTATGCAATATGACAGTACCGTATTTTTGGTAAAATTCATAAACATAGTGTTTTAACGTAATCATTTGGATCATCTTCCAGATAATATCTTCCCTGTGCTAATTCAGCTTTAATATTTTCATCGTCCTCACAACCAACAAAAAACAAAGCTAAAAACAATTAATAATAAAAATATATTTTTCATCTGTATCTTCTTTTTAATTAGTCATGCAATTAATTCTCCATCGACATATCGGGTCTGTCAATCTGCTCTATTACTTTATTCAATCTGGTAACACTAAGGGGAATAGGCAAAGTATAGGCCTTACTTTTTTCTTCAAGAACATATTCAACCTCCTCTCCAGGGAAACCATATTTATGAACTAATCTTGGCATTCCATACCTCCTTAAATCGAACCATCTGTGATACTCAAAGCTAAGTTCCATTCTTCTTTCGTTTCTTATATAGTTAATTGCAGCCTGCTTATCATCAGTATCTAATTCATAATCTTTACCGTTCTCAAACCTATTTCTCCTGATTTCATTAATATCATCCATTGCATCACCTACTTCATCAAGGTAAGCAAATGCCTCTGCTCTATTAAGATGGGCCTCAGCAAGTCGGAACACTTTACCATAGCATCCACATTTACCTTTAAAGTATTTCTTATAATCATCCCTTGGAAAGAAAATTATCATATCTCAAATCATCTGCATCAAAAAGACTCTTAAAATCATCAGTCAAAATATAAGCACTCATGGAAGATGATTTTCTATATAAATAATCTTTGGTAACACCATAAGTAAAGATAATCTCAGAATTACCAGAACACAAGAAATAATCATTATCAAAGGAATTCAAATTAACAAGATTCCCCTGCATATTGCCAATTACCAGATCAGCATAGTCCTTAGCTAATTTATACTCTTTTTTGTATAAATACATCCTTGACGTTAATAAATAAGCAGCATTAAGAGTAGGAAGAGCAACATTAGGCAGAACGTTAACCTTCTTAAAATTCTCAATTGACAACAAAAGATCTTCTTCTATCTTTTTATATACAGCCTCAACACTACTTCTCTGGTAATAATTATTTTCAATTCCTGCCTCATTGTTAATAGGTATGCCAAGTGCATCTGAAGCAGTGGCTTTTTCATATGGTTCTCCATAAAGATTAACCAGCATAAAATAAGAATTAGCTCTCATAAAATAAGTCTGAGCATACAATTCATATTTTTCTGCATCAGTCCCCTCCATATCATCAATCTGATCAAGAATAACGTTACAGGTAAAAACATCGTGGTAATATCCTTCCCAGTTATGATCCACCTCTGTATAATTATTTTTTACCTATTTCAGGATCTCTTTGCCAGGAATAATAACCGAAAAATGCAGCTCCAATATCTCTTCTTTGACTAGGAATAATATAATAAAACATATCGTCAGTCATCATAGGTAAAAATCTAAGGTAGTCATTGTCATCATTGAATTCACGGGCAATAACCTCCCCTAAAAGAAATTCTTTTAGCTGACTTACTTTAACAGGAATAATCTTATCCTGAGATTTGGGCTCAAGAAAGTCATCACAGCTGGTAAACAGTAAAGCTATAATTGTTATATATAATATTTTTTTCATACTCTTCTATTTATTTTAATATATCATTTAAAGGCTGTCATTACTATTAATGAATGACCTGCTCATATCTAATTAATTAAAAATTAGCAGTTAATTTAAACGAATAAGATCTCTGAGGAGGCACGGTTCCTGAACCAAAAGAAAGTTGCTCCGGATCTCTTCCTTTTAAAGCGCTATCTTTAATCGTAAATACGTTACCTACTGTAAGAGCCATACTCAAACCTTTAATTTTCAAATTTTTACAAAAATCATTGCCTAAATAGTAATTCAATGTAAGATTTCTACATTTAACAAAATCACCACTAACAACTCTTAGATCTGAATAGTTATACATTTCCCAGATATTATCTGCGATTGTATAAGTTTTAATGGAAGAATGGCTAATACTCAAGGACTCATCACTCAAACGAGGTATATTGGTATGTAATTCATCTCCTGACTCTTTCCATCTGTTGACAAAATCGCTACTCATATTCTGCTGAGGAGTGGGCAATGACTGATTTCTATCTTTAAAAAGAGGATTAAGCCTAATCTTGTTTCCTATGCCAAAAGAGAATGTTGCATTCAGTGAAAATCTTTTATACTTTAAATAAGTAGAAAAACCACCGGTCAAATCGGGTACTCTATTTCCAGATTCAGTAAAGATTCTATTATAAGCCTCTTCGTATGAATTCACAAGATAATTCCCATCTTCATCCTTCTCGTTATAATCCTTAAAAGTAGGATATCCGTTCTCGTCAAGCTTATCGAACTTATATGAATAGAATGTATTTACGGCATTACCATTTGTTAGTAATGTTCCCTTTATATAATCTTCATAAGTAAAGGTTTCAGTACTTCCGGCCTTCTTAATTTCATTGTAGTTTTTACCTGTATTGATAGATAAGCTCCATGTAAGATCTTTAGTCCTTATAACATCTCCTCTTAAGAATATCTCCCAACCTTTATTTGTTATCTCTCCCTCGTTTATAGAAACAGTTCTTGCACCGTTTGTTGAAGGAATTTCTTTGTAAATTATCTGATCCTTACCAACTTTATTATATAATTCTAATGTACCAGATAATCTGCTATTAAATAATGAAAAATCTATTCCTAGGTTATATGAATTAGTCTTTTCCCATCTCAACTTATTATTAGGAACCTTGTAAAGATACGATTGGTTAAAATCTGCATAAGAATCATAACCACCCATAGTGAGAATGAGGTTTGGTACCTGATCATCGGAAACATTACCCTGAACACCATAAGAAGCTCTTAATGCAAAAGAATCCATAAAATCAAGATTCTTCATGAAAGACTCTTTATACAAATTCCATCTTCCGGAAACCGACCAAACAGGAAGGAATCGGTTGTCTTTATCTTCTCCAAATTTATTAGAACCGTCTCCCCTTATGTTAAAGTTCAAAATATATCTATTATCGTAAGAATATGTGAATATCCCATAAAAAGAAAGCACATTTGTTTCAGTATCAGTAATCCTTGGCCTGTTATTCGCCAATACTTCTCCAAATTTGACATAATCAACTATATCAACTGTAGCAAAAGTCTTACCCCTATCTGGCAAATAACCATATTGCGTTGAAGAGTTTCCAAGGTACTGTGACGATCTAACTTCATTACCAATATTTGTACTTAAATAATGTGCGCCAAAATCTTTCTTGAAAGTAATGCTATTTCTTACACTGTAAGAATGACTATTAACATTGGAAAGACTTAAAACACCCCCATAAGGAAGCTCATTTTCTTCTGCATTATAATCAGGAGTTTCAATAAGATCAACTTTTACTCCATAAGGAATGCCCCGTCTTTCCTGTGAATAATAACTCCTATCCTCTGCCCAGGACTCTGATCTTGAATTCGTTTTAGAGATATTAACTACAGAATTAAAAAATATATTTTTAGTCAATATCCAGTCAAGATTGAATGTTGCAGAAACACTCTGGTTTTTAGTGTTGCTACCTGTTCTGTCTAATTCATCCAACACATTAAACTGGATTGGAGGATACACTGCCGCACCAAAAGCACTAGGATTAAAAGCAGCAGATTTAGTATAGAAAGCATAGCTTCCATCCGCATTATAAGCAGGTATTGCCCTTGATGTTTCGTAAGCATACTGGTATAAATCCAACGAAGAATGAGGTCTGTCACTATCAGTAGAAGATGCAGTTAAATTAATACCTAGCTTAAGATTATCTCTTAGCTGACTGTTAACTTTTAGCATTGCATTATACTTAGTGTAATCAACACCTTCAGAAACACCTTTATTATTAGAATAACCTGCAGAGAAATAGTAATTGGTATTTTCATCCCCACCGGATAATGTTATATTATGTGTCTGATTTATAGTAGAGTTAAAAAGCAAATCAAACCAATCAGTATTGTTTTCCTTAAGCTGTTTTACCTGCTGATTAAATTCTGCATAAGTAATATTCTTATCCCATAAATCCATCAAAGCCCCTTCATAACTTAACCTTCCAGGATTTATTCCCGTAAATGCATAACCCATTTTATGCATTTCCTCCGATACCTCAATCCTATCTTTAGAATTCATACGGTACATATCATCATAGTTTGGACGCTGTAGATAAGACACAGAAGTAGTATAGCTCACGCGGGGCTTACCCTTTACCCCTTTTTTAGTTGTAATTACAATTACTCCGTTAGCAGCTTTTACACCATAAATGGCTGTAGCAGAAGCATCTTTCAAGACATCAATTCTATCTATATCTTCAGGATTAAGAAAAGATATAGCATTACCAATTAAGTTAACCTTATCCATGGAATTCAATTCCTCGGTAGAAAGAGGCACGGGATCCTGAAGGATTACGCCATCAACAACCCAAACAGGTTCTCTGTTTCCTGTTATAGAAGAAGTTCCACGTATTCGGATTTTAGGAGCAGCCCCTGGCGTTGAAGTCTGATTTAAAACAGAAACCCCGGCAATTTTTCCCTGTAACATCTGGTCTATAGAAGTAGCAACAGGTTCAATTACATCATCTCCTTTTACAGAGACAACGGAAGAAGTAAGTTTTCGCTTTTCAATTCTCTGATAACCTGTGATAACCACTTCATCAAGTTCTTGCTTCTCTTCAATAAGAACAACTATCATTTTTTTACTAAAAACAGTTTTCACCTCCTTAGTTTCCATACCAACGAAAGAAACTACGATTATATCACCTTTTTCAGCTTTTACTTCAAAAGTTCCATCCATACCTGAAGATACACCCACACTGGTCCCCTTGATAACAATAGAAACGCCTGGAAGAGGATTTCCCTTCTCATCAACAACAATACCTTTTACAGACTCCTTCTTAATTTGCTCTACAGGCTCAGATTTATCGTTCATAATCACCACTGTCTTATCCAATAGCTTATAGGATAATCCAGAACCCTTTAGACATTTATCAAGAATTACACTAACCCTTTCGTTAGAATAGTTAATATCCTGCTTTTTTACATCATCTATGTAATCATACCTATACAAAAAAGTATAATCTGTTGATGACTCTAATGCCTTAAACACTTGTTCCAAAGAAGCATTTTTCATGCTCAGAGAAACACGTTCACTCTGACTGTATGACTTTGCCGAAACATGCAGGCAAAGCACTAATGAAAAAATTGCCATTAATTTCATAAACAACAAACATTTAAACAACCTCCTCCTGAGAAGACTGCACATTAAGTTTTTTTTCATAACTTTGTAACAATTAAATTTAACCTATTCTCTGCACCAGCAGAGTCGAAAGACAGGATAGTACCAGTATTCTGTCTTTCTTTTTATTTATTACTTCACTCTAATTTATTCCCTTACAATTACTGCTCTTCCCTTTATTTGAAATTTTGTATCGCCGGCTAATTCAAGCATCTCCAGAATCTTGTCAAAATCCTCATAGCGTTTTATATCACCGGAGAAAAGAATATCTTTCTGTGAATCATTTAGAAAAAACACCTCTATATTATACCATCGGGCTAATACATTCATAATATATTCAAGTCTCTGTTTGCGAAACATAAAACGACCGTCTTTCCAAGAAGTAAAAAGGTGTACATCTACAATTTCTTTACTTATACCTTCAGCAGAAAACATTCCCTGTTCCGAAGGATTTAATAACATATGATCATCTCCTTTCGTAGAAATCAAGTCTACGCTACCTTCAACCAATGTTGTAAATACATTCTTTTCATCGGAATAGTCACGCACATTAAAACTTGTTCCCAAAACCTTTACCTTACCTTTTGAAGTATGTACAATAAAAGGCTTTGAAGCATCTTTTTTAACCTGAAAATATGCCTCTCCAGAAATATAAACCTCCCTTGTTTCTTTTGTAAAATTAACCGGATACTTAAGCTGCGACTCTGAATTAATCCACACCTTGGTTCCATCGACAAGAGAAAGAAAGAATTCCGCACCTCTTGGAACATTAACAGTATTAAAAACCAATTCATCGACTTGAGAATTTCCGGAAATATTAATAATTGTTGAGTCGTTATCAACCGGTTTGTATTCAATCTTTCCAGAATCGACAGATAAAATGGCTCCTTTTTGGTTCCAAAAATTCTTTGATGAATTTTCTATATCTATCACTTTACCATCGGCAAGAGTTATGTATGCTTTATTTTTCCCTGGAAGAATGGTATGTGCAACCTCTGATAATACAGAAGTCTTCTTGTTTTGTATAACCCAATACCCAATCCCTGAAAGCATAATAGGTATAATAAATACAGCAGCAATTTTCGCAAGTCTGTATATTCTCAACCTATCATTTCGCTTAAGCATATTATCGAAATGCTCAAAGGCCTTTATTTCCCCAAAATCCATATCATCAACCAGTCGGGCTTTAAGATATTTGTCGTCCTGGAGATCTTTTCCGTTTATGAATAAATCTTTATCCCCCAATAAAGAATCGCACTCTTTTTCTTGATCTTCCGACAACACACCAAGAAACCTCTTCACTATTAGCGATGACCACTCAGATATGTTATTCAATTTCCCCTTCATATAAATAATTTTAAACCTAAAAACATCGAATTGTTTCAATGTTTCTACTTACCAAACACAAAAAGGGGAAAAAGTATACAGGGGGAGAATGTTTTTTTTTGTAAAAATATCTCAGATACTAAGAAAAAAAATCAGAATTGTAAAAAAATCAGAATCCATCTTCTCTTTAATATATTTGTAAGCCCTGTATTTATGTTGCTTTACCGCATAAACAGTCACTCCTAATTCTTCGGCAATCTCCTCTCTCTTCATGCCACTCATACTCATAAAAAGCACCTCTCTCCTATCCACGGGTAAAGTCATAATTAAAGACCTGAGTTTTCTGACAACCTCCTCTGTTACAATGCTCGAAAAAGCTTCATTTGAGATATCTCCATTAACAAAAGCCCATTGCTCAAGGCGTATATCTTCGGTTTTTTTATTCCTAATATAATTAAGAGAAGAATTGTTTACTGCTCTATAAACATATACTGTAAGAGCCTTAATATTATCGAATCTGGTATTGCTTTCCCAAAGCTTTATAAGAGTTTCCTGAACAATATCTGATGCGATATGTTCATCCTTAAGAATTTTAAAAGCATGGTGACATAATGGGTTAAAATAATCTTTATAAAACTTACGCCACACAGTAGAATTCTTATTATTGATGCCCTTAATAAAATCTTTGGTTTTTGTTTCCATTCTGCAATATTTGACCATTCAAAGATATAATATTATTCAATACAAAATTATTTTTAAAAAGATAACGTTCAGTTAAATAAATGTTTCATGGAATATTATACATTGAATTCTTTGTATAAACTAAAATACTTAAAACATAACAAACATATTTATTCGTAACTATATTTTAATTTTAGAAAACTAACAATTCCATTTGTTTTTTAATGGAATTCAATATCTTTGCAATCCCCCTTCATATCAATTTTAAACCAGATAAATAGTTGTTTAATCCGGTTTCATTAACAGTGGAATATTCTTCTGCATACTGAAACGATAAAAATAATGATATGAGAATACTTACTATTGTCTTTTTAAGCCTGTTTACACTATCTTCAATGGGTCAGGTTCCAAACAGGATAAAAGAAAACCAGATAATTAGAAAAATCAACAGAAAACACATAAAAATCCCAAATATTGATGGGTACATTACCTTAAAAGGAGATTTTCATATGCATACAGTGTTTTCTGACGGCATAGTATGGCCAACCCTCAGGGTTCAGGAAGCATGGAGTGAAGGACTTGATGCAATTGCTATTACCGATCATGTAAAACCTGCATCAAGAATAAATAAAAGACGCAAAAAGTACACAACAGGAGATCAGAATAGTCCGTATGAAGTAGCAGAATCTACAGCAGATAAATTAAATATACTGCTTGTAAAAGGGGGTGAGTTGACCCAGAAAATGCCTCCCGGGCATATAAATGCCCTATTTATGAAAGACGTTAACGTATTGGCCCAGGAAGATGCAATGAAAGCGGTAAAAGATGCAAATGAACAAGGAGCTTTTGTAGTATGGAATCATCCTGGATGGGCTTTCCATCAGGACTCTACACAATGGAGAGAATTTCATGAGAAAGCTTATCAAAAAGGATGGCTTCATGGGGTAGAGGTATTTAATTACAATGAATGGTACCCTGTCGTAATAGATTGGTGTGCCGATAAAAAACTATCGATATTTGCCAATACCGATTTGCATTACGTAGCATCCCACAGCTACGAATACAACAGTCATTTACGACCAATGACATTAGTCTTTACAAAGAACCGTAGTCTTGAGGCCCTAAAAGAGGCAATGTTTGCACATAGAACAGTAGCTGTATTTGCAGAACAAATGGCAGGTGATGAGAAATATCTATCTGAACTTTTTTATAAGTCAATACAGATAATACCTTGTAAAGTACAAAAAGGAACAATTTATTTCCAGATAATTAATAACACCGACCTTACTTTTAGACTTAAATTAGTTGACTCCGGGTTTAATGGACCAAGAAATATAGACTTACTACCAAACAGCGAAGTCTTTGCAAAATGCAAAAATGTAAAAGGAGCTAAACTTAAATACGAGGTCACTAACTGTCATATAAGATCGGATAAAAATCTTACGGTAGATATACATGTTCCTGAAATGAAGTAAACGCAAAATTATATATAGCCTAAAAACCTCTCTCACTAAAGAACTATACCCCCAAGTGAGAGAGGTTTTGATTTTAACCATTACTAAAATCCCACAAACTCCAAACTTATACTCACATTAATTTTGTACTTTTACACCATAAAACAGAAATAATCAGTTGAAATGACAGACAATCCTGAATTAGAGCTAGCCGATAAGTTTGTGAAATACACCAACCGCAATATTTTCCTTACAGGAAAAGCGGGGACGGGAAAAACCACCTTTTTACATAAGCTAAAGGCAAACACGCACAAGAGAATGGTTGTTGTTGCCCCTACGGGTGTGGCAGCCATCAATGCGGGGGGAGTCACCATTCACTCATTCTTTCAACTACCTTTTGGGCCAATTCTCACGGAAAGACTATCGGGTAATAAAATGGCTGCCCAGAAATACAATAAGACCAAGATAAACATCATTAAATCTTTGGACCTGTTGGTCATTGACGAAATAAGTATGGTACGTGCCGATCTTCTCGACGGAATAGACGAAGTATTAAGAAGATTCCGCAACAGGGAGCTCCCATTTGGTGGTGTTCAGCTATTAATGATAGGCGATCTTCAACAGCTGGCCCCAGTTGTTAAGAATGATGAAAGACAAATACTGTCGCCATACTACGACACCATGTTCTTTTTCAGCAGCAAGGCCCTTCAGGCCTCGGATCCCATTAGTCTGGAGCTTAAGCATATCTACCGTCAGAACGACCAGCGATTTATAAATATACTAAACCAGATAAGGGACAACAGACTGACAAAGCAGGGATTAGATGAATTACACAAACGTTATATTCCAAATTTCAGTCCTAAGAAAGAAGATGGATATATAACACTTACTACTCACAATGCCAGTGCCGACCGTGTAAACGATGAAGAACTGGAAAACATAAAGGGAAAAAAGAAACACTATCGTGCAAATGTCACAGGAACATTCCCCGAATACTCCTATCCCACCGATTACGATCTTTACCTAAAGGAAGGAGCCCAGGTTATGTTTGTCAAGAACGACAGCAAACCTGAAAAAAGATTTTTCAACGGAAAGATAGGAACCATTATCGCAATAACCAGCGAATATGTAAGGGTAGAGTGTAAAGATGACAAAAACCCCATCTTTGTGGAAAAAGAAGAATGGCACAACTACAAATACACAATAAACAAAGAGAGCAACGAGATAGAGGAAGAAGTAATAGGAACATTTACACAGTACCCTCTGCGACTGGCATGGGCAATAACCATACACAAAAGCCAGGGACTCACTTTCGAGAAAGCAATAATAGATGCTCATGCCGCCTTTGCACATGGACAGACATACGTTGCCCTGAGTCGTTGCAAAACGCTGGAAGGACTAGTACTTAGCAGCAAGATATCATCCAGTGCAATAATATGCGACCAGAGTGTATCGTCGTTCAACGAGAGAGTTAAGGACAACCAGCCCGATCACAATTCTTTAAAGGAATCGGAACAGGCCTACCAGTTATTCCTTATCACAGAACTATTTAACTATAAGGGAATACAACACTATATAAACCGCTGTATAAGGGAACTTCAGGAGAACGACAGAAATATCCAGGGAGATCTTCTTGAAACCATGAACCGTATTCAGCAAAATATAATCCCAGAACTCATAGCTGTATCCCAAAAATTTCAGATACAGGTAAAACAGCTCATTGATCTTGAAGAAACATTAGAATTCAACACCAAACTTCAGGAGAGAATTATAAAAGCCTGTCAGTATTTCTTTGGCAAGACACAGGAAGAAATTTGCAAGCCACTCAAGGAAGCTAGTTTTTCGAGTGACAATAAAACAGTAAAAAAGGCAATAAAAGAAACTCTGCAAAAGCTTAACGAAAGTCTGAACATCAAAAGCAATTGTCTTGATGCAGGCACCAAAGGATTCGACACACGTGAACACCTTAGGGTAAGAGCCAATGCAGTAATACAAAACAGCGTGAGCAAATCAGATGCACAGCCTTCGAATATCGACAAGATGGCCGATCACCCGGAGCTATTCCGAAGACTATCCAGCTGGCGCAAAGAAACCGCTCACCAGGAAAACATAGCACCCTACCGCATAGCATCGCAGAAAGTTTTACTAGCAATATGCACAGACCTACCAAGCAGTCTTGATGAACTTAAAGAAGTAAACGGAATAGGAGCAAAAAAAATAAAAGACTACGGCACAGCAATTATCCATATAGTTACCAAATATTGCGACGAAAAAGGAATTGAAACCCATACTTTGCAGAGGATGTTGTTGATGTAAAAAAGGATGCTCGAAAATACAAGCATCCTAAAAATATTATTTAATTTAAAAAATTATCTACTTTATAATACAAAGTTTCATAATGTTCTCTTGTTGCTTTATCTCCTGTGCTTTTTATTCTTTCCAACAACGAATGAATTTTCCTTAACTTCCTGTGATTTACCGGAGAACCTAGCGTTTTAAGCAAAGGAACTTTTACCAAAGAACATTCCCCATAAGAAATACTGTTAATATTTTCATTAGGACAATCATCAAGCTCTTTACCAATTATCTCATCTAATTCATCCCTGAATTTCTTATTCCCTGAATTTGATATCATTGAATATGTATTATCTACATTAAGAGCCCCCATCAATTCTTCAACATAAATATTCTGCATATTCCTGTCATTAATTGTTAGATTTAATCCTTTAATAGATTTTCTCCATATAAAATCATACAAATCTTCTGAATACTCACTATAGGTATAAGCCTTTTCTTGTTCTAGCTGCTCAAAGACATTCAATCTTAGCATCACTTCTGACCCGCAAAGCCAATCCATAACCTTGGCCTGCAAATCTACTGCATTAATTTTACCTCCAACAATAACTTTTTCTACATCCTTATTTGATATCCATTCAGGAAACTCATAAATCGATTTTAAAATAAAACTAACAACTTCTTTCTGCTTTTTTCTTGAAACAAATTTAAATGCTTCTCTATTATCTCCATAAACAATGTTATCGATATGTGCTCCGGACACATTACGTAAAAGATGTTGAATATACCTCACAAACTGATTATAAGTAGCCTTATAAATATCTTTATAGTGCGAATAATCATCATTTTCATCTAATGTCCATTTATCAAGATTCTTTACAATCAATTTCAAATTCCTGATACCATAATCCGTAGCTTTTACAACATCATCCCCAAGGTCTTCAGACTGATCTGAAGGATCACAAAACTTTTCAAGTGTTTGCGAACCATAATCATACATTGGATCCCCTGCTTTCTCTATAATCCATTTGTTAAGAGTTTTAAGCTCATCTTCCTCAGTTTTTGCATTAAATATTGGTTTGTAACCCCATTTTATTGCAAATATATCATATACTCCAAGGTTAGGAGGAGTCAACTTAACGCCTCTTTCAAGATCCCCAGGCTGAGCAACGTAATTATACCTTGCATAATCCATTATAGAAGCTGTCGTTCCATATTTCTGTGTAAAAAAAGGAGATCTAAGAGAATCAACAGGATAAGAAGAAGAAGCTCCAAAATTATGCATCAACCCTAACGTGTGTCCTATTTCATGTGCTGCCACATTCCTTAAAGATTCCCCCATCTTCTCATCGCTTAATACTTTCTTTCTTATTTCTGGATCTACTGTAGCTGTCTGAACAAACCGCCAGTTATTCAACAATTTGACAACATCAGAATAAAACATCACATCGGCACCGATAATCTCCCCTGAACGAGGGTCAACAAATGAAGGCCCCATAGAATTCTTTATTGCTACTGTTACAAATCTGTAACAATTAAAAGTAACATCATCAGGATCAAAATTAGGGTTATCTTTAGGATATTCCTGTGCTATAATCGCATTTTTAAATCCAATTTTTTCAAAAGAAACTTGCCAGTCTTCAATACCCTGCTTAATATATCCCCTCCATTTTTCCGGAATGTCTGTATCAACATACCAAATAATTGGTTTTTCAGGCTCTACAAGCTCTCCTTTTTTATATTTCTCAATATCCTCTGGTCTTGGCTTAATATCCCATCTGTGTATCAAGTATTTTTTTTGTGAACCATCTATATTTTCATCAAAATATAAATATCCATGGTTAAAATACCCCATTCTTTTATCCGCCAACCTAATCCCCATTGGTTCATCTTTCAGCATTATAATATTTCGAGATACTTCTACAGTATAAGGATTTCCAGATACAGTATACGATAGTCTGCTCTTTACATTAATATTTTTTTCAAAAGCCTTGGATGATAATATTTTTGAACGGTTCTTATCAACACTAGCCACCGCATTAAAAAGACCTTTAAAACCAGATTGTTCAGCAAAAGGTTCTATTTCCTTTAATCCGGAACAAAAAATATTTGAGGCTTCAATAACACAGGTTAGACTGTCCTTTCCATAAGCCTCTATCTTATTGGCAATCCATATAGGATCTATATTGTTTCGCTCTAATGAAGATAACAATTCAGAATCCTCTTCACATCTTTTCTGATAATTCTTTTTATGAAAATACACATTCTTGTCATCACAAGTAAATGTTATCATAACAGGTTTCTTTACCATCCTCCCTGAAGTAGTATTATAATTATTACTAACAGCCGTCACTCTGGAGGTGAGTAAATAAGTTTTATTCATAATATTTTTGGGAATCTCCAAATAAAACTTATCTTCTACCATGTGAACTTTAAACATACCATCTTTCGTTTCTGCATTTTTCAGAAGCTTTTTGTAATTCACTTTGTTCTTATCCTTCTTCGTGGTATCTTTCTGGGTGACAGGCGCTTTAATCTTAATCTTTTTTTTCCAAAACTGGGCATTGGCCTCAATACCCTGCAAACTAAATAGGAACAACAAAGTTCCCGATAAAACAATTTTTATTAAATTCATGATTTTTAAAATTAAATTATACAACTAATTCTAATTATTGTTCTACATTACAAACAACGGGATCAAAAGCTTTATCATTTATAAATAGCTTCTCTAAAAGATGCGGTATATCATTGTTATCAAGTACCCCTCTAAATTTTTCAGAACCAACACCAACAGAAAAAACAGGAACCATACTACCTGTATGCTGAAAAGTAGTCCATCCAATTCCTGCTTTTTGGCTAACTAATTTTTTACAATACACAATAAACTCACCAGATCTCTCATTATATTTCTTATCTGGTTTAAATTCATGTTTTTTAAATATGCAATACAACTGATTTTCTTCTTTTTCTGAGATATCTATACCATCCCAAAATCCAAAATTCTCTTTAAGTATTTCCTTGACCTCATCCCAATCATCTTTATCAGTATGAATAAGTAAATGGCTTAATTTATTCCCAGATATTTTTTGATGCTGTACAAGTTTTATATTATCATTAAACTGCATATTCCAGTTTCCAAGCGCAAGTCCTCCTGTTTCATGGTCGGAAGTCACAATTATCAATGTCTCCTCAGGATGTTTTTTATAAAACTCATAGGCAATATCTACAGCCTCACTAAAATCCACTGTCTCTTCTATAGCCGTGGCTATATCGTTAGAATGACAGGCATGATCAATCTTTGCACCTTCTGCCATAATAAAAAAACCATTATTTCCACCTTTTTTTTCAAGATAAGGAATAGTGACTTTAAGCATATCACTTAAAGACAAGTCCTCTGGTTTCCTTTCTAATGCCCATGCAAAAGATTCATTATTTACCCCTTCTCTTTCAGTAATAACAATTTTGCCCTTTATATCCTTAATTTTATTAAGTTCCTTTTTTCCTTTTACTCTCGTATAACCGACATTTCTGTATATCTCATACAAATTCTCCTGATTATTTCCGTTAGGCTTGACGAATCCTGCAGCTCCATACACATCAAATCCAACCTTTGCTCCTTCAAGTCCTATCTCGTAATAATTCTTACGGGAAGGCTGATGTGCATAAAAAACCGCCGGTGTTGCATGATCAATACTTGTTGTTGAAAGAATCCCTACTCTCTTACCCAATCTCTTCATCTTCACCGCAATACTTTCATACTTCTCGTTGTTAGGCCCCATTCCAACCATCCCCATATTTGTTTTGTGTCCACATGCTAATGCTGTTCCTGCAGCAGCAGAATCTGTAATATAATTACCTATACAAAAAGTAGTTACATTCCCAAAACAGGGGAATGATTTGAAATTTATTTTTTCAGCTCTATTGCACATTTTTAAATAATATTCTGAAATAGATATTATATTGTGCCCCATCCCATCTCCAATCAGATAGAATATATATTTAGGGGCTTTGTCTGATTTTTGTGCAAAAGAATCAACGGTGGTGAAAATATTAACTATCACCACAATCAAGATTAAAAACAGCTTTTTCATTAATTATTTTATTAAAATTTGGGTACAATGAAGAGTTCCCTTACCTACATAAGGGACTCTAAATTACATAAACAACCACTTTGCTTGATCTGTTAACTTGCTAAAAGTTCATTAAGTTTATTAATTAATTTATTACCCTTCAAATCTTTGGCAATAATCTTTCCGTCTCTATCTATAAGTAAATTAGTGGGCAGCGATCTTACCCTGTATGATTTAACAATCGGAGATTCATCTGATTTCTGATCACTACAACATACCCATGTTATATTCTCTTTCCTTATATTTTCCATCCAATTCTTTCTGTTCTCATTCATGGAAAAAGAAACTATCTCAAAACCCTTATCTTTAAACTCCTTATATATGTTCCTATGAGTCTCGTACTGGTCACAGCTCCCCCAATATGAACAATTCTCAAAGTTTAATAAAGTGTATTTATTTCTTTTTACTATATCTGAAAACTTTACTTTCCCTGACTTATTTGTGTTTGCCTCAAAATCAATAAAAGACTTTCCTATATCCAACTTTGAATCCTTTTCTAATCTTTTAAGAAGATATTTCTCTTCTTTACGTAATTTTTCCAGAGCATCAGACTTTCCTAATTCCTTTTCTATATTGTCAAGAAATTCTCTGTTATACTCATTCAGTCCTAATTGTTGTATTATTATTAATTGAGCTGCGGCAGAACTATTAGGTAGTTTTGACTCCAACAACTCTTTCTGTATTTTAACAATGGAGTCTCTTAATGAATTGTATATCTCTTTCAACTGTTTCTTAGTCTCGGGAAGAGTATAGCTTGATTGAAAAATATAACGACCTGAATGCTTAAAATCATCCCAAGATTTCATTGCTCCAAGAAATCTTGGGTTTTCTTCCCACGAATTAATCAATTCTTCATTTAGTTCCCCTCCCTTTACCTTTTCAATATTTCCATTTTTAAAGGTCACTTCAAAATCAGCATTTTCAATTACAAATCGCTTCGACCTTATACGCCTTCGACCACTATTAACATATAAATTTAGATAACCCAGTTTAGGATATTCTATATCTCTTACAACCAAAGAGAAACTTCCATTCTTTAGAGAGTCGGAAATTAATACATTTCCGTCTATATCTGTAACCTGAACCTTATAGGCATTTTCTATATCGACTTTACCTGTAATATCTAACTTGTTTTCTTTAACACAGCCTGCCAAAGAAAAAACTAATAAAAAAACAACTACTATTTTTTTCATAATATACAACTATTAACTATTTAGTAAACTTTAAACTGCTCATTTTTTTTACCATTTAATTATGCAGCTCCAATAAAATCAATTTCTACAGAGTTTTATATATCATATCAACGGCTTTATGAATAACACCTTCAAAATCAGCTAGTCTTTCTGTTGTGTCAGGATCATAAGCATATATACTTCCTTTTAGCTCTGTACTTCTCATAGAATTATATGTTACTACTAACAGTTTACTCCCGTCTGAATTAAAACATATATCCAATATCTGTTCCTCTGATGGTATATCAAAAGGCATGAAATCTCCTACTGCAGGCATTCCTTTATACTGAAAATCCCACCTGTATATTTTATTATTGTAAACGTAATAAAGATAATCCTTGTAAGTTTTTCCATTAATAAATTTTGTTTTATTAGAAATAGTTGGCTCATCAGGTAGATTATATGTGTTTAATTCCTGAGTTTTATCCCACCTATAGTATTCTTTTATTACTACATACTTACCGGGATCTTCTTTCAATTCCGCTATTAGGTAAAAATAACCAGAACTCTTATATCTTGGGTAGCTTACTGCCAGCAACTTGTAACTTTCAGAATAATCCTTTAGGTAAATGAAATTACTATATGGACATGTAACAACCGAATTCGTATAGTCTATATAAGGGGCATATTTATAATCAGCTTTCAACAAGAATTCTGCCTGTATATCTTCATAAGGCATTATTACTCCAGAAGTGGAAGTTAAGGTTGAAAGTTCCCCCATATTAGAATCGAACCTATAAACTTTTTTATCATTTGTAAAAACATAGCAACCCAGTTTATCAGAGGAACTACTATAAAAATAACCCGAAAATGAAGTTATGTAAGAATTGCTCAACTGTTCAGGACGACATATCATATCCAATGCCATAGTCTGCTGATTAAATACTAATATCCTTCCTTCATCATCACTTATATAAATTGCTTTATTATTAGGAGAAATAATAGCCTGTGGATTTTTTATATCTAAATCTTTAAAGAAATCAGACTTCACGCTATGTTTAACCCCATCAGCTATCTCCTGTTCTGTTAATGTTTTTAAAAAAGAAAGATTTGCCTTACCTGTCTCATCTTCAGTTAAAATTGCTAACCCTTCATCATATCCTGCTGATACTGTCAGATTAAAAAACTTATACTGGAAATTCTCACCATTATTTACCATTAACCTCAAAAGATATTTGCCCAGGTATGGGAATTGATATGTCAGTAAAGAATCGGTTGAAATAACTTTCATCTCAACTTTCTCATCAACAGGATAACCATAGTTTTTATCACTCAGTTCGGGCATAAGCCCATTCATAGCTTAATTCATGATTTTCTCCACTTTGGTTGACCATAACCCCAAAGTTAGGAATATCCATCGCCATAAATGTTAGGTTGTCAAACTCTGATATTAATTCTATTTTTGAAATATCAGTCTTACCTATTCGTGTATCATCTTCAAAAAAACACGAACAAACTGTTATTACTAGAACAATAACAATCAATATATTTACTATTTTCTTCATATCAAAACTATTTATAAATGTCAATAGGGTTTTTCATTAATGAAAGATCATCTCCTGGCAAGGCATTCTCAGGGTTTGAGAAATAATCATATACAGACTGAAAAACATACTTACCCCATATATATGAATATTTAAATCTGAAAAACCACCTTATATTATTAGGAGATCCCTCGGGAATTTCATGTAAAAATTCTCCATATTCCTCAATCGCATACTTATAAAAATCAGGATACTTATTTTCAAGAGCTTTAAATTTTTCTAGTACCATTTTATACTTTTCCGGATAATATAGACCCAAAAATTCATTATTCATTCTATTGGGTGGATATAAAGCCCACCAAGTCGGCATTGGCAACTCTCCGTCAGAAACCTGAAGCTTATAATGACTTCCATTCAGTGGTACAAAAAATTCATTTTCTTCAAAAACTAAAGAAAGCCCATAAGTTGTATCTGCTAAAATTCCACTTCTCTTAAGTCTTACTTTTAGATTTCCCTCTACTTCTCCTGGGGCAATTGTCAAATCCACAAACTCAACATCCCTCCCATCAACTGCGGTGACCCCAATTGTATCTGGAACTATTTTTTACTTTAAATTCCTGAATATGATCTGCTGGTAGTCCCATATATTTCACCGGAATATCTACAACGGTATCCGAAAAAGAATAGTAGGCAAAAGAAAATTTATATATATCCGTTAAATTTTTTACTTCTACGCCACCTTTTTCTTTATCAAAATATATTGTATGCTTTTGATTTGTGTTATATAGTAAATCAGAATCACTACATGAAAGAATACTCCATGTCAATAGATTTACCATAAATATTATAAATATTTTTTTCATAATATACTAATTAAAATCTTCCACTTAAAATAACATTATCTATCCCTACTTGTTCATTTCATCTTCAATATCGGGGTACGGCCAGGAATATATTGCATCACAACCTGTAACAATATGTCCTGAAGTAATTAACTCTATATCTTCATTCTCTCTCTTCATCCTAAACCATTCCTGTCCTTCACCAATAAATTCTATACGTCTTTCACGCATAATCATTTCTTTTGTAAGTATAGTTTCCGGATCTCTTTGAGAATATCTCATCATACCTCGAGCATCTATTACAGCATCAAAATACTCCAGAGCTTTCTGGTTATCTTTATCTAACAAAGCTTCAGCTACAATAAGATACATTTCTGGAATACGTATCATATTTATTCCCATATATCCTCGGCTATCATCATAAATTCCATTAGACGATGATGATTCTACTGCTTCAAGATTCAGAAATTTGCATAAAAACAAATTATTATTATCATCTGTTTCAAACCAGGAAATCCTGTAATCCTTCCCATATTGTTCATCCACCTCGTAGAAATCACGATAATCCGATCTCGGTGTCAACTTGCCGCT
>CAXXRT010000051.1:0-4641 GCA_963666945.2 Marinifilaceae bacterium | reverse complement strand
TGGTTTATCATCTCCTGGTCAGCCCGGCGGCAACCAGCACACTGATTCATTCTTTCGTCTTCGGTTGGGCCATCGAGTGGGTCTTCTTCATGCTGGAGATCGTCGCCCTGCTGCTCTATTACTATTACTTCGACCGTGTGGATCGCAAAACCCACCTGATGCTGGGTTGGATCTACGCCCTCTCTGCCTGGGCCAGCCTGTTCATCATCAACGGCATTCTCTCGTTCATGCTCACGCCCGGCGATTGGCTAGCCACCAAGAACTTCTGGGATGGCTTCTTCAACCCCACCTTCTGGCCCTCGCTGGTCTTCCGTACCGGTGTGGCTTTGGTTATCGCGGGGATTTTCGGCGCATTGACGGCGGTGCTTTCCAATTCCATCGGTGACAAACGTACCGCATTGCTGCGGTATCTCTCCCTATGGATGCTGCTGCCTTTCGCCTTGGTGGCACTGGGCGGTTATTGGTACTGGGAAAGCCTTCCCCTGACCGTGCGGGATACGGTGCTGGCACGCTTGCCGTATGCCGAAGGCTACATGCGCATGTTCAGCCTGGGTAGTCTGCTGGTATTCCTCGGTGGTCTGGTCGCGTTGGCGGCGCGCCCGCTGACCTTGGTGCGTCCGGCGGTGGTTCTGATTACTCTGGTCGGCTTGTTCTGGCTGGGTGGATTCGAGTACACACGGGAAATCGCCCGCAAACCCTACATCATCTCCAACTATATGTATTCCAATTCCATCCTTGTTGAAGGCGCGGAGAAACTCAACGAGAAAGGCTACCTGGCCAGTGCCCGTTGGGCCAAGCACAAAGAGGTGACACCGCAGAACAAACTCTTGGCCGGGCGCGAACTGTTCATTCATCAATGTACGTCTTGCCACACCGTGGGTGCAACCAACAACATCCTTCCCCTGACCAAGAAGTTCAGCGAGTACGGCATGACCGCGCAATTGGCGGGGCAGGGGAAAGTCGGCAAGTACATGCCGCCGTTCTTCGGTACCCAGACCGAGCGCGAAGCCCTGGCCGCTTACATCGTGCGTGTCTTGCAGGGCAAACAACCGGAGGAACCCGCACCGATCAACCTCAACGCGCCGATGCCCGCCATTCCTTCCTTCGACAAAGAGCAAGACGAGTACGCCCTGTTCGCCTTCAACGATTTGGGAATGCATTGCATCAGCGACAACGACGCCTATTTCGTGATCCTTCCCCCGGCCAACTCATTGATGGCCCAAGTGGTGAAACGCGGCGAAGCCCCCAAAGTGGTGCACGAGGGCCTTCATTTGGATTATCGCATTCAGGAGGGTTTCGAGCATCCGGAGAAGAATGTGATGTTCTGGGACTGGGCGAAAACCATTTTCGGCGCGGACCTGAAGCCGGGCATCGGTTTGGGTGGGCGTGGCGTGGTTGGAGCGATGGAATACAGCGACAAACACGGCGCATTCACCGCCGAGTTGATCCCCGTCGTGCCTCACTCGGATAACGGTGATTTCAATCCCTTCCCCTATGTCACCGTGACCGCCTCGGACGCCTCCGGCAAGAAAGTGGCTGAAACCAAGGCCGTGTTGCCCACCTCCACGGAAATGGGATGTCGCAACTGCCATGACGGAGAATGGCGTCTGAAAGGAATCACCGGTATCGGCGACAAGACTGCCGAGGACATCCTCGCCGTTCACGACCGCTTGAACGGCACCGATCTGGCCGCGCGCCAGAAGGCGGGCCAACCGATGCTCTGCCAGAAATGCCACAGCGACCCGGCGTTGGGTAGCGATGGCGACGGCGTGCGCATGTCCCTGTCCGCGTCGATCCACGGCTTCCACGCCAATTATCTGACCGGGCAAGGCAAGGAAGCGTGCGCGGCCTGCCATCCCAACAACCCGGCGGGTGTCACCCTGTGCCAACGCGGACGGCATACCAAGACGGGGCTGGATTGCACCCACTGTCATGGTCCCATCGAGAACCATGCCATCAGCCTGTTGAAATACGAAGATGGGCAAAAGCGTCCCACGGCGTCGGCCTTGTTGGCGGGGTTGATTCCGCGTAACGGCGAGACCCACGAAGGCATCAATCCGCGTCGCCCGTGGATGAACGAGCCGGACTGCCTGAACTGCCACAAGGATTTCCAGAAGCCGGTGGGTCAAAACGCCTTCAACCGCTGGACACCCGGACCGGAGGCGCTGTTCCGCAACCGCAAAGACGACAGTGGTTTACTCTGCTCGGCCTGCCACGGATCACCCCACGCGGTGTATCCGACCAACAATCCGTATTCCAAGGACTTGGATAACGTACAAGGCTTGCAATACCAGGGCATTGCCGGAACCATCGGCACCCAGGGCCATTGCGAAGCCTGCCACAGTACGGACGTGACCCAAGCCGGTCACCACCCCAACACTTTGTAGCTCGATCCTGCGGACCTCCGATGCGTTTCGCCTCGGAGGTCCTCTTGCTTGTGGACCGTTTTCACCAAGTTCGTCACCGCCACCTCCGAGCCTTTGCGTGGCTGCGTGAAGAAGAAATCCATGTACCACACCTCATCCTTGAAGGTTTCCATCCACTTCTTCCACTTGGGCCGGTTGTCGTCGATGGGATCGAGGCCGTGTTCCTTCAATCTCTTGGCCACCGTGAATTTCGACACCGTGATGCCCATGCGAGCCAGAGTCTTCGAAATTTTGACTGCCTCAAACCGTGGGTTTTCGGTTTTGATTTTGATGACCCATTCGACGATCACGGCATCCACTGGTGGACGGCCGCCGGGGGTCTTCGGCTTCGTGAACGGATGACACAGGCGCGCCGACCTGTTTTGCACCGTTGCCGGACTCGATCCAAGGAAGGAATCTGTGAACAACCGGTTTCCGCGCGTCAGCAGGTAGACGAAGATCTGGTTGGCGGGCAAGGCCCGCCGCCATTTTGCCGAGCGGGTCGCTTCGCTTCCTCGTTCGACGTTTCGTAGGCGCAAAGGGCTGTCCTAATCTGGACTATCAGCGCGTTTTCGCTGGTGCCAAGGAAGGTTTTAACCTTGAGGTTCTGCTTCAAGTCCTTACGGGGAACATGAAAAAGAAGCGGACTGAAAAGGCTGGACACCTGGACCATGAACCAGCCCCCTTTCTACGAACGAACCGCATCCATCCATCCGATTCTGCCACAATAAAAAAGAGGGCGCCTTGCTTTCATTTCAAACAGGCTGTTTTGGACAAGAGTGACCGGGGTCATAACGATCAGGGCCATCCGCTCACAACTCCTATCACCTTGGTTTCTTGTTTTGTTCATGCACTCCCGGAGGGAAGAATACAGTGGATTTTTGGAAGAAGTTGTGGTTCATTAGGCGGTATCGAAAGTGCGATCTCGGTTCGGTGTTCTTGTATTCGGTGATGGAAAATCGCCGTAGGAAATTGTGTTCGAGATTCACTTCTTCCACCAGGTGGAAGCTGCGGGTTGCAACGGAAGGGTCTTGGCTTAGCAACCGGGATCAACACCTTGAAGATATAGGGAATTCACCATGCATGACCGTTTTACACCATTGTTTCATTTGTGTTTGGTAACAGCCATCGCCGTACTAATCGCCTCCTGTTCGGGCTCTTCCGACTTCGGCGAACAAGACACCGAGACAGAGAAACCTATGCCCTCGGAGCCGCCAGATTCCATTGAGCACGGCTTGTTTGCCGCTTCGCCTGTCTATTTGGAAGGAGGGAGCTCTCAGTACGGAGATGATGTGAACATCGCCAGCGGATACGACCATAGCTGTATCCTGCGCAGTGACGGTGCCATTTCCTGCTGGGGAGATAGCAGCCACGGGGAAACCACCCCCCCCGCCGGAACCTACAGAGCGGTCAGTGCCGGAAATGCGTATACCTGCGCCATCGCCACGAACGGAACGTTGGCCTGTTGGGGAGATAACACCAACGGAAAGGCCACGCCGCCCGCAGGGGAATACGTGATGCTCCGCAGCGGCCTGAACCATTCCTGCGCCATCAGCGCCAGTGGAACGTTGGCCTGCTGGGGGCAAAACAACTACAACCAGACCTTGCCGGTCCAGACCTACTACAAATACGTCAACGTGGCGGTAGGAGGGCTTCACACCTGTGCCCTTACGGAAATCGGGGAACTGCAATGCTGGGGAAATGCGACCTATGGCCAGACCATCGTCCCTGCCGGAAGTTACAAAGATGTTACCGCCGGGCAATACCACACCTGCGGGCTAAAATCGGACAATAGCGTCGTCTGTTGGGGGCTGAATACGTCCAGCCAACTCTCCGTTCCTGGCGGATCGTATGTGGCAATCAGCAGCCTTACCAACCATACTTGCGCCATCAATACTGACGGGAATCCCGTTTGCTGGGGAAGCAGCACCAACGGCCAAGCCACGCCCTTCCTCGCGACGACAAGCTATTCGGCCATCAGCGCCGGCGGCGGTCATACCTGTGGAATTACCTTTTCCGGTGAAACATTATGTTGGGGTTCAAGCAACTACGGCCAAATCTACCCAACCACCATTTACAATGGACGGCGGACTCTTAGCGTCGGATTGGATTTTGCCTGTGGGATTGGGTTTCACGGCGATCCTATTTGTTGGGGACGAAGCGACTTGGGGCAGTGCAATCCGCCGTTTAGAACGATGGGAAAAATCAGCTCGCGCCGCAACCATAGTTGTGCACT
>CAXXRT010000050.1:0-25552 GCA_963666945.2 Marinifilaceae bacterium | reverse complement strand
TTCTGCAGATCGCTGGATCCAAAATCTATAGTTGTGGTTTCAAGTTCCTGCGCATCACCATAACTGACCTTATTTGAACATCCGCTTAACACCAATGCTAAACCAATTAACGCCAGAATACTTTTTTTCATCATAATTCCTTACCTTAAAGCACGCCTGCTTGCCTAATCATCTACTTTACAGACTAATCATCCGCCTGACGGATCTGTATGCGAAATTGTTTACCCTTTGGACTAACAGATACCTCAGAAACAGAAAGAGTTTCAAATCCATGCACGATAACTTTCTTCCATGCCGCTTGCTTGGTATTAACCTCCAGTCCGTTATCGTCATACCAGTAAAAACGGTACTGAATATGCTGATCTGCACCATACTTACTCGCTAACGCCACCACACCGCGGGTATGACCTTCCACGTCAGTGGTTGTAATATCATCCACAATCAGTCGATTTCCGAGCACTTTGTCTCCAAACAGTACTTTCTGAGTGAGTCCATCAACCCGCAATCCTGCTGTATTTTCAGCGCACCCCGACAGGGCAAACAGAGCTGATAAACCTAATGCAATACATCCTGCCCACTTTTTGTTCATCTACAAATCTCCTAACTGTTTATGCCAAACGGTACCATTTATCCCCTGGCGTGAAAGCCAGACAAGCACAGTATCTCCGGCATTTACCTTTACAGTGTAGCTTCCATCGGCAAAACCGAAGCTACCAAAATCAAGCTGATGCTCCCCGGGCGATATATAACGGCTAGAGCTGTATACCTCGGCCGGCAGCGTCTGCCAGCTTCTGGTATCCGGCTGCTCTGTCACCATATTCCAGACATTAAAGAGCAGGTTTCCAACACCATTTTTATCGTTTGTGGCCCCTCGTCTGAGTTGCTCCTTGGCAATGACCCGGAGAATTAACCTGGTTAACATCATCGGAATGCGCTCTCTCAGATCCCGCTGGGCCATCAGATTGACATCTACCAGCTGGAATGTTGTAAGAGCTTTGTTATTTAACCGAATGAGAGGATAATTTTCTTTCTGTTGCGGTGGATAGTAAGGCAGTGCTAACGAATGAACAGCCGTTCCTCTGTGAGAATAAAATGGCATAGACAGATTCCAGCTCTGCTGTGCGCCGACTACCCCCCTTTCCTCGATTACAATTATCTGCCCTTTCTCTTGCTCCCCGATAGGTTCACCATAGGTTCTGGTCAGCTTTTCAAGGTCTTCTCTCATACCCAGCTTTCTGGCTACCCGAATGGTACCGTCAATGACTTGTTCGTTATTCGGGACAACTGCCAGTGCCCGTCGATAATCTACATAGGCGTTATTAAGTTCATCAGCCGTCTCATACAAAAGGGCCGACAAATAGAGAAGGTAACCGTTCTGAACCGCCTGAAGGGTTTTACCTGCATCCGGATAATTTGCCAGCAAAGAACCAAGACTCGAACTCATTCCCTGTTCTTTTAAATCCGATTCAGCTTCCTGAAGCTCCTCCTCCCGCTTCTTTCTGGCCTGCTCTTGGATCAGATTCGCCTTTCTCACCTCAACCAGGGCCCCCTCCAGCGAACTCCCTCTCAGATAATTCAGTCCTAAATAGAGATGCAAAAAACCAAGTTCATAATCGGCTGGTTCATAAGCAGTAAGATTGTCATTAACAGCCAGCGAACTTACATTAATAACCGTCTCACTGGCAGAGATAACCGCCTTATCCTGTTGTTCTCGTACCGCTTTCTCACTCAGTTCAAAATAGTCTTTACTCTTCTGATACTGACTATTGAGGAAACTCACCCGGCCTTTTTCCATGTTATCCAGAATATCCCCGGCGATATAGTCCGGTTGTAGTTCCTCTGCCTGTTGGTAGTCACCCACTTTTACTGCCTGATAAAGCGAATGGTTCTGGAGCGAATAGTGGCTGAATAAATTTCCCGCTGTAAGTGACGAACAAGCGGTTATTGTACTGACGATTAAAACGGTGAAGGTTTTTTTTATGGAAAGGTACACCAAATGCCCCCGTCAGAAATTCGAAACTGATTGATCACACCCCGTTGATGAAGCTCTGAGTCCTGCATCTTGAGGTCACTTGGGTATTATAGAGACCGTTTTTTCTGAAAAGTTTAATAAAACGTGGAGAAATAGGCTTATTTCCTTTTTTTCTCCACAATTACTACTCAAGAAGAGCCATCAATCCAGCAGAAGCGGGCCAAGTGGTCGACCACCTAATAGGTGCATATGAATATGATAGACTTCCTGACCACCGTGGGCATTACAATTCACAATCAAACGATAACCGTCTTCATCAATCCCCTCTTCCTTGGCAATCTTTCTGGCAGCAGTAAACATGCGCCCCATTGCCAGTTCATCTTCTTCTTCAATATCATTTGTCGTCGGAATGAACTTGTTCGGGATAATCAGAATATGGCTCGGAGCCCTCGGATTAATATCTCTGAAAGCCGTAACCAGGTCGTCCTGATAAACGATATCGGCTGGGATCTCTTTACGAATAATTTTACTAAATATGGTTTCTTCCGCCATTTGTTACTCCAATGTACCAGTTCTGTTTCATTAGTCTCAGTATGCGGGATGGTTCACTAAACCTCAATAAAAACGCCGACTAACTCTCCTTTTTTAAACTCTGTTATTCCCTCGAAACGCATTTTGCGTACCCTATCATGGAATGCGGGTCAAAAAACCTCTAGTATTTTTTACAATTTTGTAAATTTTTTAAGACAATTTGTCTTTTTTTTATATTTTTTATGTAGTTACTTAGGAGAGAATATGAAGGGTTCGGTAATCCGGCGTATGTATGCCGGTTTTTCGTTAATTGTCGTGATGTTTATCATTACTATCATCATCATGATAAGAGGAATGGATGACATCCATTTCAAATTTAGCTCTGTCACTAATAAAGCATTACCCCTTGTGACCTTTGCTAATAAAACCAGTGTTGAATTGCTTTCCGCAGATAAAGCATTTAAGGATTTTCTTACTACACAAAACTCAGAGCGAATGGAGAAAATGCGCTCTAATTTTGCCAATTCAAAGCAAAAGTTTGCGAAAACATTCAGAAACCTTACTGATGCCAGCCAGAGCTATCCTGAACTTCGCAATCCTATGGAAGAACTGAAAGTAATGGAAGGCCGGTACTTTGCCGAAGCACAGGAGGCAATGAATAACTACCAGCAGATGTTCACCTCACAGCTACAAGTACGTGAGTCTACCCGCCGCTTTCAGAAACTCAGTCAGGATCTGCGCGTCGAGATGAAAAGCCATGTTGATGACCAAAATAGCATTGCCGTTAAACTGCTGGCAAAAAGCTACTTTGTAAAGCTGAAAAAAGCGGATGTGACGACTTCAGACGCATTGACAAGTATGGATACTGCGGTTGTGAAAAAGGCAGTTATGCAAAACAAAAAAGCGGTTTCTCAGCTAAATTACGCCTATAAAGGCCTTGCCGCTCAACTACCGTCTCTGAAAAACAGATTTGATCAAGCTGTTGAACAATTTACCCAGGATATAGGTAAGTCAGGGGGTGTGCTGGATCAGTATTACGCCTACCTGACTGCACGAGAACGCCTTTATCAGAACATATCCAATCTGGCAATCGAAGTTGATAATGCCATGATAATTCTTGATAAATTTTCTTCTGTTGCTACCAATCAGCTGGACAATTCTCTGATACAAGCGGATCAGATCAACAAAGAATCGCTCGTAAAAGCGATTACTATTGGTGTCATTGTTGTGCTTATTGCGATGGGTATCGGATATCACATTGCTCACAGCGTAAGGGAGCCAATGACCCGTATTCTTAAAACACTGGAACATCTTACTGCCGGGGATATGACAGACCGAATAGAGATCCGGAATAATAATGAATTCAGCAGTGTTGGCCGTCACATCAATACACTGGCAGACAGCCTGCGCGATATTCTGATGCAGATTAACAACGCCTCTGACAACCTGACTCAGGAAGCAATGATCAATCAGGAAACCTCTCAGGGAGCCCAGGATCAGCTCAACTCTCAGCGCTCGCAGACCGCAAATGTGGCCACGGCGATGACCGAAATGGAAAATTCCGTACGTGAGGTAGCTCAGAGTGCACAGAGCTCGCTGGAAAAAGTCCATCAGGTCGAAACCGCATCAGAAACCGGCCGTCAGGTGATGAGTACAAATATCAGTACGATTAACCAACTGGAAAACCGCCTGACTGAATCGGTTGAAGCCGTTTCTGAACTACAAAAAATGAGTAGTGAAATCGGGTCTATTCTGGATGTCATCCAAAATATCGCCGAGCAGACCAACCTACTGGCCCTGAACGCCGCCATTGAAGCAGCACGTGCCGGTGAACAGGGACGAGGCTTTGCGGTTGTAGCGGATGAGGTTCGGGTGCTGGCGCAGCGAACTTCTGAATCCACATCTGAAATTGAAAATATGATCAATAGCCTGCAATCAAGTTCAAAATCAGCAGGTAACGTTATTCAAAGCTGCATGCAAGATATGGAGCTGTCTGTCACTCAAGCGTCAGAAGCCAACAGCGCAATGGAAGAAATTCAGGCGCTGATACTGGAGATAAGTCAGATGAGCACCTACATCTCTCAGGCTGCTGCAGAACAGGATAAAACGGCTTCTGATATCGCCCGTAACCTGGAAGATATCAATCATATTGCCAATGCCAGTCATCAAGCGATGACTGAAATTACAGCAGTAAGCGGTAATCTGACCAACTTGGCTGAAAAACAGGCAGAGTTAGTGCATAAGTTTAAACTTTAAAAAATACTCTTAAACTTTTTTATTATTCAAGGGCGAATTGTAGACAGTTCGCCCTTGATTTTTATACGGTTAGTACCATATAAAATATATGGCGGACTGTTCTTTTCTTAATTATAAATTTTGTCAGCCATATTTTATTTATTGAGGACTTAGTATGGCTATCCATGTTGGCATCATCGATCAGGATCCGGTTCGGTTGATTACCCCCCTGTTCGACAAGCGTGTGCACTGCAAACACATTATATTTATTGGTGATGATACCCAAAAACCGATGTATCAGCGCCTTGAAACGGTACTCCGTCAACATGATATTTCTACCGAGTTCTATGAAATCCCATCCATTGTCGATACACCATTAATTAAAAAGTCCATCCAGACCCTTGAACAGGATCTGATGAACCGTGGTAAGTCCATCGAACTGAACGCCAGTTGTGGTGTCCGTCACCGCCTGCTGACGGTGTATGAAATGTTCCGCAAAAACCGCTGGGAAATATTCGTTGTAGAGCCAAACAGCGACAAAATCTGCTGGCTCTATCCGGAAAACATGCCTGACATTCAGATGGATGACGAAATCACCATCTCGGATTACCTGACTATTTTCGGTGCCAGAGCCGAATTTAACGAACAGGAGATCTCAGAGCAACTGGATCAGAAGTTATACAGGATTGGACAGAAATGGGCCGGGAACGCTCTGGAGTTAGGGCCCGGTCTTGCAACACTGAACTACCTTGCGACAACCTGCCGTAAAGAACAAAAACTGGATGTCGAGCTAACAGAAAAACAGCAAGGTTACCGCGAGCTAAATATCCTGCTTTCCGATCTGGTCGAAGCGGAGCTGGCAACCTACAAAAACGGTATTCTGACCTTTTCCAGTGAAGACACCCGTCGCTTTTCAAACGGAGAATGGCTGGAAACACTGGTGCACAGCACCGTTAAGCAGATTCAGGATCAACTGCCGACTATTCAGGACAGATCTCTGAATGTTCAGGTATACCGCCAGCTTGGTGAAAGAGAGGTACGCAACGAACTAGATGTCGCCACTGTCGTAAACAATAAGCTGCATATTATTGAGTGTAAAACCAAAGGTATGCGCGATGACGGTGATGATACTCTGTATAAGCTTGAATCACTGCGTGATCTGTTGGGAGGGCTACAAGCCCGCGCTATGTTGGTAAGCTTCCGGCCTCTGAGACACAATGATATCACCCGGGCAGAAGATCTCGGACTGGCTCTGATAGGTCCCGATGAGCTCAAAGACCTTAAGACCCACCTAACAACCTGGTTTACCGAAGCCGGTGGTCATGAGGAGCTCTGACTATCATCAGTTCAGAATAAAAATGTGATGCCAAACGTTTTTTCATGAAATAAGACTGCAAACCGCCCACAGACGCGTGATTTTAATCACACCAAATTACAAATTTCTCCGCTAGAGTAATACCGATTCCAATAATTAGTCTCATCTGGAATCGGTATTTTTTCCTGTATTCTACAGATAATGGACTTACGACAAGTCCCAAAAGGAGCCAACTATGTCTCAAGCAGTTTTCCATCTTGGTGTGACCGAGGACGATCTGAACGGTGCGACAGTAGCGATTATTCCGGGCGATCCTGCGCGTGTGAAAAAAATCGCAGAAGAAATGGAAAATCCCGAGTTTCTTGCCAGCCATCGTGAATATACCATTTACCGCGCTGAGCTTGATGGCAAACCTATTGTTGTATGTTCTACCGGTATCGGCGGCCCTTCAACTTCAATTGCGGTAGAAGAACTGGCTCAGTTGGGTGTCCGTACTTTCCTTCGCGTTGGTACCACAGGGGCAATCCAGCCCGATGTATACGTTGGTGATATGATCGTAACTACCGGTTCTGTACGCCTTGATGGAGCCAGCCTGCACTTTGCTCCAATGGAGTTCCCTGCAGTGGCAGATTTTTCAGTGGCTACTGCTATGAAAGAAGCCGTCGAAGAGACAGGTGCTAAGGTCCATATGGGGATTACCGCATCCAGTGATACCTTCTATCCGGGCCAGGAACGCTACGATACCTTCTCCGGCCGGGTTGTAAGCCGTTTTCAGGGATCAATGAAAGAGTGGCAGGAAATGGGCGTTCTAAACTTTGAGATGGAATCAGCAACCCTGCTGACCATGTGTGCAAGCTCTGGCCTGAAGGCAGGCTGCGTTGCTGGCGTTATCATTAACCGTACTCAAAAAGAGATCCCGGATCACGCCACTCTGAAAGAGACCGAAGCTCGTTCAATCAAAGTGGTAGTGGAAGCTGCACGTAAGATGCTTTAATTGCTTCCTTCCTTGTCATTCTTTTTCTAAGGCCTGACTTAATATCAGGCCAAGAACCTTTCTTTGCGGATTGTGCAATAAAACTCATCCCCCCTACGTACGTAATCCTTTGACAACAAACAAAACTCGACTCTATCTAAAAATTAAAACAAAAAAATAGTCCAAACAGCGCCAATTGGACGATCTGCACTCGATTTATTCTTAGATTATACGCCTGAACCAATCAAACAACCCGATAAGGTCACGAAGATGAGTACCAAGCGGTTTATGGCTCATGACGCAGAGCCCATGCCACAAACTAAAGCTAATCGAAAATTTAAACTATACATATTGCCTTTAGCCATAACGGCTGCATCTGGATGTAGCGACAATATGTCGCAAATGAGTTCAGATAGCTCTGCCAGCAACTCAATATTAGAAACACCAAAGGTAAACTTTGTTGTAGTTGATACCCGGCAGGAGTCTTGCTTTGGAAATAACGGCACTGAAATTACCTGTCCAGTAGCTGGAAACGAACTTCATGGACAAGATGCTCAGTATGATGGGATACAACCTTCTTTTACCGATAATGGTGATAAAACAATTACTGATAACAATACAGGGATGATGTGGCAGAAAACACCTGACTACAAACATTACTCCTACGATGATGCCATTAGTTACTGTAAAGATTTAACGGTTGCATATTATAGTGACTGGCGACTTCCTACGATAAAAGAGCTTTACTCTCTTGCTGACTTTAGGGGTGAGATTGTTAATCCGCGTGATGAAAGTTCGAACACCCCTTATATTGATACAAATTACTTTGATTTCCAGTATGACAAAAGAATGGCGTATATCGGTCAATACTGGTCCAGTACAAAATATACGTTAGGACCTGTACACAATACTGAAAATGTAGAAGCTGCTTTTGGATTTAACTTTGCAGATGGCCATATCAAAGGATATGAAACAGGTTATCAATTTGGAACTAATGATGAAAACGTTCATGCACCGGGTAATTTTGTAAGATGTGTCCGCGGCGAAGAAAATGTGTATGGTGTAAATAACTTTGTCGCTAATGGAGATGGTACAGTAACAGATAGAGCTACTGGGCTTATGTGGCAAAGTGCTGATGATGGTGTACGAAGAAACTGGCAAAACAGCTTAGCTTATGCAGAGAGCTCTGAACTAGCTGGATATTCTGACTGGCGCTTACCAAATATTAAGGAGCTGCAGAGTATTGTAAAATATGGTGGAGAGGCAGGGTCATGGCCTGCTATCGATACCCAGTTCTTTACTCTGTCGGGAGATAATACTATCAACGATCCTAGCTGGGTTTGGAGTAGTACGACTCAGGGTGACTTTAAGTATACCGCAACATACATTTCCTTTGGTAAGGCATTCAGTAAAAAGACCTCTTCCGCAACGGAATACTTTGACTGGCATGGTGCAGGAGCTCAAAGAAGTGACCCTAAATCCGGAACCCCGTCAGACTATGAAATGGCTTCTGAGAATGCGACTGATTTGGTTATGACTAAAAACTACACCCTATTAGTCCGTTCTGCGAATAAGTAGCTGAAAACCCCGCTTTAATCCACCCCGTAATGGGGTGGACTTTAAGACTAGTGATCCTTTGCGAACCTATTCTTAGGAATTGCGTCAAAAAGGAATATAAACAAGTACATAATTAGTTGTAGTCATACAGAACGGATTTTTTCAAGGTACTGAAGTTAAGAAACCATTTAACTCAGATAATAACTCCTATTTTATTAATCATTTTGTTGCTTAATCATCTTTCGATACTGTGAAGGTGTAACCTGACAGTATTGCTTAAAAAGGCTGTTAAAGCTTGATTTCGATTTGAAACCAACCTTTAACGCAATATCCAGAATAGTGGATTTCTCATCTTCGCTAGCAAGTTTTACTTTCACCTCTTCAATTCGGTATTCATTTACGTATTGATAAAAGTTTTTTGATAGGCCCCGATTGAGCACCAGAGATAGTGTTCGTCTTGGAATGCCCAGAGAATTCGCCAACGTGTAGACAGAAAAATCCGGGTTTAGATACGGTTTCTCACTTTTCATATAGGATTGCATTACGTTAATTGTCTGCAAAATGAACTCATCACTTTCATTATTTCCGGTGATATCACTTTTTTCTTTTTCAATTTCTGTTTCAGCGCTATTACTTCCTTCTTTGCTATTACTTCCTTCTTTATCGACTTCCTCAGGATTTTCTTGTGGATATTCAAGCTGAAAAACAGGTTTTTGTTTTACACCAAAAAAACAAAGAAGAATAGTAAAGCAAAGAAACGAAAGCATGTGAAGTGTTAAAGGGTGAATAAATACACTAGAGTAAAAATAGTTTTCATAAACAACATTTGATCCTACGAGCACGGCGAAAGTACTTGGTAATGCGTATATCCACTTTAAACTAATTTGATTTTCATTATGAGAGAATATTTCAAGGATATTTTTCTGATGCCTCTTCACTATGTATATAGTCGTCAGTGAATAGCCAACAAAGAAAATTACATTAATAAGACCAAAATGAATCAAAATAGGGTTAAAAAAACTTACAAAGGCATTCTCAGTCAGCAAACTAACCTCAAGGTTCAACCTGTCAGGTTGAGGAATCATGGGTTCATGAGGGAAGACAATAACGAATAGAAGGTAGCTTAGTCCGAATGGAATAAAATGAAAGAGCTCAGAGGTTCGTATTGTAAGCTTCTTGCAACTAATCAACACACGAACGTACAAATACATTAGCGGACCATGCAATAGGTTGAGTGTTGGGTTAGTGTACCGATAAAATACAGAACTTGGTAAGCTCAGGTGTGATAGCACTGAGTGCATAAATGGCACATTTAGGACAATCAGCCATATACACAGCAGCCAGTCAGCCTGATTCTTATTTCGCTTTGTCAGTATGTTCGCCAGAGTAAATGCTGTAAGGGATAATCCTACTAAACCGATCTCCCACGTAAAACCTTCTCTAAAAGACAAATACTTAACTCCGTTTCAAAAAATAAACATTATATCCCTAGGTAATCCAAACTGCGCTAACCGGACAACGATAACCATGACGAACTTAAAGAGCAGATAGATAAGCTCAGAATCGTAAACCAGCAAACCATAGGGCTTCTTAGAGAGTTACAGTCATCCGTTAATGTAGTGTTTAGAAATCTGTGTCATTCATCTGGATGACCTCCGAACTCTGGTTTCTATGCCTCTGCATGGAGCCCCTCTGGATCCGTATGCATTCCCATGCCTGAGCATGGGAACGCGTTCCAAAACAATCGGTTCGGGTAAACACTAACTATTTTCTTAGCAGCCTTAGAGCATTCAGCGTTACCAGCACGGTGGAGCCGCTATCCGCCAGTACTGCCACCCATAATCCGGTGATACCAAACAGACTGGTTATCAGAAATACCCCCTTTAGTCCGAGTGCAATCGTCACATTCTGCCGTATATTAGCTAGTGTCGCTCTGGACAAAGCAATCATATCCGATAACCCCGTCAGGCGGTTATTGGTTATGGCCGCATCGGCCGTCTCCAGTGCCACATCGGTTCCGCTTCCCATGGCGATACCAATAGTAGCAGCCTTCATTGCCGGTGCATCGTTAATACCATCTCCGACCATAGCAACATGACCTGACCGTGACAGCTCGTTAACGTAATCCACCTTGTCCTGTGGAAGCAGACTTGCTTTAAAATCAATACCGACCGAGGCACCAATATTTGCAGCACTTTTGGGGTTATCTCCTGTCAGCATAATGGATCGGACCCCCATTCGGTCCAATATTTCTACCGCTTCACCCGCATCTGTACGCACGGTGTCTTGCCAGGTAATTAAGCCAACCGGTTCCTTCGCTTTAAACAGAACCGCCACCGTTTTTCCCTGTGATTCCAATTCGGATATCTTCTCAGCAACGCTTTCTCGCCACTTTTCTTTCGATTTATCCGGGGAAACCAGTGTGTAGCAAATACCATCAATGTCACCGGCAACACCACTACCAGCCAGCGCACGCTTATCAGTAGCATGAGCTATCTGACAGCCGGACTCGCTGGCCTTTTTCACCAAAGAAATTGCCAGTGGATGAGATGAACCGGTCTCAATGGACGCCGCCAGAGACAATATCTGCATGGAATCCAAACTGTTAAGTGGCAACAGATCGGTTACCTCTGGCTTACCCTGAGTTAAGGTGCCGGTTTTATCAAAAGCAATGGTTTCCACCCTCCCCAGCAACTCCAGTGCCGCCCCGCCTTTTATAAGAGCACCACGTTTTGCTGCAGCCGCCAATCCGGAAGTAATCGCAGCCGGTGTAGAGATAACCAGAGCACAGGGACAGGCGATAAGCAGCAGTGCCAGTCCACGATAGATCCAGGTTTCCCACGGCTGAGCGAAAAATAGTGGCGGAATCAGAATAACCAGAAGGGACAACATCATCATCAGAGGCGTATACCCGCGGCTGAATCTGTCCAGGAACCGTTCCATCGGAGCTTTATGCGATTCAGCTTCTTCTATCAGATGCAGAATACGGTCGATGGCATTTTCACCCTGCCTGGAGGTAATTGTCAGCTGAACCACTCTATCCACCACCACAGAGCCAGCCATCACCTGCTCACCGGCGATCCGTTCTACCGGAAGAGATTCACCAGTCAGTGCGCTTTCATCGAAGCTCGCGGCGGAAAGCAGAATGCCATCAGCAGGCAAACGCGAACCGGCAGACACTTCGATGATGTCATCCGGTTCCAATTCTTCAGCAGAAACCTCAACCCGCTCGCCATTGATAATCTTAATGGCCCTCTCCGGAACCAGCGCCATCAGCGATTCTACGCCGCTGCGCGCTTTGGAAGATGCAAAAGCTTCCAGCTTTTCACCCAGCAGGAACAGCAACAGAACCATAGCCGCTTCCGTAGTTTCACCCAGATATAAAGCTCCCAGAGCAGCAACACTCATCAGGGTTTCAATAGAAAACGGTGAGCCTGAAAGGGCCAGTTGATAAGCGCGTCTGACAATAGGAATCAATCCGGCCAGGCAAACAAAAATAAACAACCACTCTCCTGCTTGCGGATTGAGCATATTGACAACGGATGCTATTCCCATTGTCGCAGCCAGAGAAAACAACTGAAGATTCTCAGCCATAAAAGAACGGATATCTTTTTTATTCGTTTTTTTATCTTTCCGTTCAGATACAGAATGAAGGGTAAAGCCAGCTTTGGCGACGGCAGCTTCTATGGTGCTGATAATGGAGTGCTGACTGGACTTAACGACAAGTTTTTCGGTTGCAAACAGGACTCTGACCTGATCGACACCCTCAATACAATTAACTACCGTTTCTACTTTCCTGGCGCAGGCCGGACAATCCATCCCGACAACCTTCCAGCTATGAGTAAACTGGGTTTCCTGATTTGACCAGGTTTCCTGGTTTAATAACCCGGCGGGATCGCCTTCCTCATCGGACGGTCCCGGACTGCAACAACTTCCTCCTCCGGAGCCTGAGTCAGAGCTGCAACAATCACTATTTTCAACCGCAACGGCTTTAATAGCAGTAATTTTAGGTGCTGAGCAGCTATTTCCTGCAGGTTGATGAATGTTCACTTTGGTTGAACAACAATGTTCATGTTTAGTACACATAATAATCTCCCTTAATATTTTCTATCAGAGTGAATTGAGCTCTGTTTTTCTCAACCCACCTGTTTTGAGCATAGCAAATAGGAATGATTATTAGTACCAAAATATCGTTGAGTTAACAATGCCGTATCAGCGCAGGCGCTCCAGTACCACACTCTGATCCAACTCAGCCTGAACCTCTGAATAATCCAGACCTTGGTCAAAGACAAACTCGGTGACCAGAGTTTGTACCCGGCTCAGCAGCTCTTTCGCATTCCAGGGCTTCTCAAAATAGCTTTCAATGCGGGCCTGATTAATCGCTGTAATTGTATCACCATGGGTCGCCTGCCCAGTCAACAATATTTTCTTGGTATGTTTAAAACGTGAATCCAGTGAAATATCCGTCAGTAGTTCAATTCCGGTTTTTCCCGGCATCACATGATCAGAAATCACCACGGCGATAAGCTCTCCCTCTGCGTCCAGATCATCCATCAGCTCCAGAGCCTCACCGGCAGATTCGCACTCTTCGATGTTTAACCACTCGCTCAACGGCTCCAGATCGTGCAATACCGCACTCAACACTTCACGCTGATCGTCCACGCAAATCAGGTTTAACTTCTCCATATTAGTCCTCGACTGGCAATTTAATTCTAAAAATCGTTTTCTCAGCGCTGCTTTTTACCGCAATGCTTCCCCCGTAACCGCTAATGATCCTTCTCACAATAGCAAGCCCCAGCCCCAATCCAAAAGACAAGCCTCCCTTTTTAGTAGTGAAGTTGGGTTGAAATATCTTCCGTCTTGTTGACTCATCTATCTCGGGACCATTATTGGCAATAGTTACCAGAATCCGTTTGTTGGTATAGCGTGACGAGATCTCAATATCAGGTCCCGGAGTATCAGCCATCGCATCGCACGCATTCTTAATGATATTCGCCCACACCTGTACCAGCTCGGTAGAGGACCCCTTAAATAAAGGAACATTGGCGGGGCTCAGATGCACCGATACTCTGCGCAGGTCACTCTGCAGTAAAGAAATTGCCTTATGGATAGTATCATTTATATCCAGCCACTCTTCAGTATCGATATCAGCCCTGCCTAGCTGTTTCACTGACTTCACGATACCTACGGAATGTTTTGCTGCTAACCGTATATCATGCAAATCCCGACCGATCTGCCAGAATTTTGTGGCATCTTTCGGGTTTTCCAGCCAGTGAGGAGATATCTCTCCTTGCGGCACCGCACGGGCAAGAGATCTGGCGTTTTCTCTGGTTAAGCCAAGCTCTTCTTCTAATTCCCGGGTTCTTTTCCTTACCTCAGAAGAGCTGGCTGTCTGTCCCTGAGCTAACCCCTTTTCAAAAAAATCACTGGCTTCAGGATGAAGCTCTTTCAGCAGCTGTGAAATGACCAACTCCATACGTTCAGTTTTGCTGCTCAACACGCCGACCGAGTTGTTCAGTTCATGAGCAATTCCGGCAGCCAGCTGTCCTAGCGTGGTCATCTGCTCTGCAGTGTAGAGCTTTTGTAACGCTTTCTCTTTCTCTACCGCTTCATTCATAGCCCTGAGCTGCCGTCTTGAAAGCTCATTAACCATTATCGGCGTAAACTGAGTCTGTAAGGAGCCGAAATGCTCCGGTTCAACTGGCTGAATATTAAGATCGACCCAGGCCAGCTCAGATTCCGTTTTCGCAATCACCGTCGCAGATGCTAACTTACTGTCAGAAAAAAAACTGTAAACGCCGATAAAGGCCCCTTCTGTCACCGAAAAGACCTGAATATCACGCCCTTCATCATCATCATAGACAAATCCCTCCAGTTCGCCGCTACACACGTAGTACAAACGGTTATTGGTATCGTTATGTTTCAGAAGAACCTCATTCGCGGCAATAACAATCTTCCGCTCTGGGCTTTCAAAATAGCAGTTAATCAGACGATCGAGTTTATATTGCTCCATAAGTTATCCGATAAAGACCAACCAAGTTTAACATCCACACTAGAACAAAACTTCCCAATACGCCAACGACACCAAGGATGACTCCCACCCGTGCCATCTGGCTGCTCTGCACATTGCCGGTAGCATGAGCCAGTGCATTTGGCGGCGTACTGATCGGAAGTGACATACCCAGTGAAGCCGCAAACGTCACCACCAGGATCAGTGTCATTTCACCTCCAAGCGGAGCCAAAGACGTCATTGAGGCACCAAGCGCTGCCATAATCGGCAACAGCAGGTTTGCTGTTGCAGTATGAGACATAAAATTCGCCATCAACAAACAGAGAAAGGCCGCACCAAACAGCACCACATAGGGGGAATAAGCATCAAAAGGAATACTGTGCACCACCAACTTCGCCAGTCCGGTCTTGTCCAGAGCCAGACCAAGAGCGATACCCCCGGATACCAGCCAGAGCACATCCCAGGAAATCTTCTTTAGATCTTCTTTATTGATAATGCCTGCCAGGGAGAACACCGCGACAGGGATCAGTGCGACTGTGTAAGAGTTCATAACCGTGCGCCGAGCCCATCAACCACAGAAGAATTGTTAACCCGAACGTGATATATACGGTTAATCGCCTTTGGCGTTTTTAAGAATTTACCTTTGATATTCAGCTCCATCCTCTCCTGATCGCCTTATACAAGAAATTTAATCAGGAACCACGCCAACGCCATCATGATCACCACAAAAGGCACACCAAATGCCATCCACTCACCAAAAGTAATCAGGCTGTCTCCGACCAGATATTTCAGAGCAATAGCATTAGGTGGCGTCCCGATCGGAGTACCGATCCCACCGATATTTGCTGCTACCGGAATACAAAGCGCAAAGGCAATCCGCCCCGGATCTTTCGGCCCGAACAAGGCAATCACCGGCGTCAGGATAGAAAGCATCATGGCTGTAGTCGCGGTATTGGACATGAACATGGAAAAAATGCCTGTGATCAGCATCAACCCAAGCATAACGAATTTGGGATTACTGCCAAACGGTTTCAGCAGCACTCGGGCAAGGTTCACGTCAAGACGATATTTGGTCGCGGCCATCGCCAGAAAAAAAACCACCCAAAAAGAGCATGATAATCGGGCTGGCAAAGGTAGCCATTATCTCGTTGTACTTTAGCAGATTACCGAAATGCGGCTCTCCCTCGTCCAGCCGGAAAACAATCAGCCCCTTATTCGAGAGCAGCAACAGCTCCAGCACAATAATCACCACCGATGTTGCATAAATAGGTATCGGCTCGAACACCCAGCAAAGGGCTGCAAGAAGGAAAATAGCAATTAAACGCTGCTGAATAATGGTCATTCCTTCAAACGGAAAAGCCGAAAGAGGAAGAATAAGTATCAGGAACGGGATCACCAACGGGATTAGGTACTTAAGATACTGACGCATAATGGTTTAAGGCTTCCGGATTGCAGTTTTTAGAATAAAAACCGGCTAGTGCCGATTAGTCATATACCCATACATAGGTATAAACCATTATGTTGCTAATTCGTTACTTTTTTTAGTGTTAGATCAAAATTCACGCTTCTGGTAGACAAAAAAAGAATTTTATATGAGCGTGGTCACTTGTTCGAAGGCATATCCTTACGCCTTCGGACTACTTTTTTGATTTTCAACCAGTGAAACCAGCATCACCTCCGTCTCCACACAGTCAAAGAAAAACAGCACCATATTGATACTGGACGGTGGTTTAAACATAAAAGCGCCCCCACCACTTCTCCTGCTTCTTATATCCGGGCTCTGATACCTAAAGTCCAATTAAACCGGATGTTTAAAGCACGCCTTTAAGCTCTGCTCAATTGCCTTTAAAACATCACGCCTGGTTATAATGCCAAGTAATTTACCATCATCAATAACCGGATAAACCTTAGGTTTGCCTATTTTCATCATTTCGGCCAGTTCAATGATCCCCATATCAGATGGAACCGATAGTACCTCTTTATGCATGCAGTCACTTACGATATGGGTATCCTGACAGTGGTAGCTCACCTTAATCAGCTTATCCAGCAGATCCTGCTCTGAGATAAAACCAATCACCTTACCATTCACATCAACAACCGGCCCACCAAGGTGTTCTGAATTAATCACTTTATCTAACGCAGCAGTCAAAGACATCTCAGGTGTAAAAGTAACTGGCTGAAGCACCATATAGTCTTTTACTTTGTATGATTCCATAGTCGTATCCTTTATCTGGCGGCGTTTAACTTTTGCCATTTATAGATTAATTGTTGACCAAATTCGGATTTTTTATAAAATAAAAAATAATGATTTTATGGATAGGCGGTTTCTATTAAACCTGCACACCCCGACTACAAGTGCCATATCACTCACAATGATACTAGACGCAATAACAAATTAACCAAAAACACAACCGCCTCTGAGTAAGCAGAGGCGGTATCTGACGATGAAAACGAAAAATAGCCTATTTTTCAGATAATAAAGTAATTATTTATTTAATTGCATAAGACGCTGATATAGCCAGTCTTTCATTTCAGCACGTTTTACCTTAAGGGAAACAAATTCTTTATCTGAGATTGGAACGCCGTTCTGCTCTAAATTAAAAAGCTCCTCATCAATTTGATTATATTGATCATTCATAGAACGAAACTCATCATCGCTGCCCACACGTTGACGTACTGTTTCTGCTAACTCAGGAAAATCTTTATCCAGGCTGTGGTGCTCTATCATTGGTTATCTCCGTTAACTTTCTTTGTCATCCAACTAAAGCTTAGTACAGAGTTAACGATTCCAATGGCTCAAAATTTCAACATTCAACCCCAAAAGTCACATTTTGACATTTCCCCGGAAATCCCTTGCTGTACAAGGGATCACATTAATACAACTGTCATAAAAAAGGCATAAATCTTGCTCAAACTTCAAACAGTTTCTATTTTGGTTTAGTTTCGTGAGGCAGGTCACTTTACAACTGAAAGTGGGTGTTGCTAGGATGGGTTCATAACGTGACAGGCCAACGGATTGGCTGTATTAAAAGATAAATTATAGAAGAGTAATAATTATGGTTAGGAAAAATAAGAAAAGCACAATTAAAGCGTTGTCGACATCAGTACTGGAAAGAGTCTTCTTCAAAAAAAATGACTTCCAGTCACTCTTAACAGAAAAGATGATGCAT
Organism: Marinifilaceae bacterium; assembly: GCA_963666945.2. Lineage (GTDB taxonomy): Bacteria > Bacteroidota > Bacteroidia > Bacteroidales > Marinifilaceae. The sequence goes on along the minus strand of CAXXRT010000050.1, from coordinate 7,789 downwards.
TAGTGCAGTTATAGATAGGGCTACTCAGTAGTCCTTTTTAATGCCTGTTAACTACTTGAATTCCAGCCAGGTTTCAGACTGACGTTACCTCTTTTTGCTACTATGTTCAAATAACCTCAAAATGCCCTCAAAGAATTCACACTTATATTCTGTAACGTTTGCTAATCTTTTGTATTATGAAGATTAAGACGGATAATAATTCTGAGGGATACCATGACCGATCATTCTACTCTTCCTTTCTTCTCTGACTGGCCTAAGATTGATTCAGACATTCCAACCGATCCTAAGATAGAGAAAAAGATCGCTCGCATCGTAGCGCTAATGACAGTCAAAGAGAAGGTCGGGCAGATGATCCAGCCTAACCTGCGTGATGTTACGCCTCAGCAGCTGAAAAAATACAAACTTGGCTCCATCTTAAACGGAGGGGGAACCTGGCCGAACGAAAATAAATATGCTTGCGCCAAAGAATGGGCAGAAAAAGCCGACGAATTCTGGCATGCCACAGAAGAGGCTTTTGAGCACCGTCCCTTTCGTATTCCTTTCATTTGGGCAACCGATGCCGTTCACGGACATAATAATGTATTCGGTGCCACCCTCTTCCCGCATAATATCGGCCTTGGTGCCGCCAGAGATCCAGAACTGATCCAGCGTATCGGTGAGGTGACCGCACGGGAAATCTGCGCTACCGGATTAGACTGGACCTTTGCCCCGACTGTTGCCACACCCAGAGACCTGCGATGGGGAAGAACCTATGAAGGTTATTCTGAAGATCCGGAAATTACCTATCAATATGCAGCGGCAATGGTTAAAGGGTTACAGGGAAACGCCATCACATTAAAAACCGACCAGAAGGTTATCTCCAATGTAAAACACTGGGTTGGTGACGGCGGTACTACTCTGGGTGAAGACAGAGGCAAAAACCATTACAGCGAAACCCTGCTGAGAAATATTCACGCTATGGGCTATTTCAGCGGACTAAATGCCGGCGCTCAGGTAGTGATGTCTTCATTTAATACCTGGGAAGATCCGGCCAATTATGATCACAGCCCTGAATATGGTGATATTGAATACAACAAAAAGATCCACGGCAGTAAATATCTGCTGACCGATATTCTAAAAGAAAAGATGGGCTTTGACGGCCTCGTCGTAACCGACTGGCATGGTCACTCAGAAGTCAGTAAGTGCAGCGACAGCAATGCAACTTACGCTATCAATGCGGGTAATGACATTCTGATGGTTCCGGTGCATCAGCACTGGACTGCACTTTATAAACAGACGGTCAAAGATGTAGAAAATGGCCTAATACCTATGTCTCGTATCGACGACGCTGTCACCCGCATTCTGAGAGTAAAAATGCGTGCTGGATTATGGGATAAGCCACAACCAACCAGACGTATCCTTGGGGGAAATAAAGCCCTTATCGGCACAGATAAACACCGGGCTGTAGCAAGAGAGGCCGTTCGAAAATCTCTGGTACTGATTAAAAATAAAAACAGCATTTTGCCTCTGGCAAAAACGACCAAAATTCTGCTTACCGGCAGCGCGGCGGATGATATTCAGAAACAATGTGGTGGCTGGAATCTGACCTGGCAGGGAGATGAAAACACCCCTGATGATTTTCCCGGAGCACACACCGTAAAAGCAGCACTGACCAAAGAAATTGGACAGAATAATCTAATGTTTGATCCTGATCTCAAATCCGATCTTTCCGCAATTTCAAATGTTGTCGATGTGGCGGTTGTTGTCTTTGGTGAAGACCCTTACGCCGAAATGATGGGTGATATAAAAGAGTGGCAGACTCTGGAATTCTCATCCCTTAAGCGCAGCTACCGGAAAGACGTGGCGAAGATCCACCAATTGCAGGAAAAGGGCATAAAAGTAATATCGATCTTTTTCTCTGGCCGCCCGCTCTATCTTAATGAAGAGATCGCTAAATCCGATGCCTTTGTTGCAGCCTTTCTGCCAGGCACTGAAGGGCTGGGAATCACAGATGTACTAATTGGCGATGAAGAAGGCCAACCCCACTATAACTTCTCGGGTAAAACTGCCTTTCACTTGGCCAAACAAGAAAAATTCTGTCAGCGTAAACCGTATCCCACCACATATCCCTGACTATCAGCTTTCAGAATCGGAACTGGACCCGACTGGTGAACATACCCCACTCTTTCCGTACGGATATGGTCTGGATTATCAGACTGAATCAGACACTGATCTAGATAATATGCCTCTGGATACCTCTGTCTCCGGAAAAGAAATGTCCGTCAAAGAACTCTATGGCATCCGTGCAACAATTGGTGACTATCATCTCTGTGCCCGCAATCTTTTAAGCGGCGAAAAATTTGAGATATCAAGAAACAACCCTATCCGCAAGCCATGGGTAACCACCACACCATTTAACTACCAGCTTCAACAGGACGCTATGGAGGTTGAATTTGTTCGCCCGCTCGGTGCTCTCTACCTCCAGTCTGCAGATGGTGAACCTGAAGACCTGAGTGGTCTTATCAATTCGAACGGACTACTTCGTTTTGAGGTATTGACTCTGGAGCAACCAACAGAAACCATTAGCGTTACTATTGGTAATGCTTTTTTAGCGCATAACGACCAACTATCAGCAACCGTTGTTGATATTACTGACCAGCTACAAAATGGTTTAAATAAGTGGGTAACCATTCAGGTTCCTCTCTCAGAACTTATAGAAAATGACATTCAGAACGGAAAAACAGATATACCATTTGCTTTGATTTCAAACGGCAAACTAAAGTTGGTCATCGCGAATATTCATCTGATGTCGTCTTCTTCAGACACTTAGACAAAACCACACGATTACTTAGGGTCCGTTGATCTTTCATAGCTTCCAGCTGGAACGGCGATGAAAGATCAACAGACCCTAGAGCGCCATATAGATTCAAAAAGCAGTGCCAACGAGAGCACCTAAAACTGAGAAATCAGACTTGTGTCAGATTTACATCAGCACTGATGATTACTCGTCAATCACTCTTTTTAGGCAGTCGCGTTTTGTGAGTTCATCACCAGTGTGCTCGTTATGGATATCAATCTCTGTTTGCAGAGCCAAAGATGCTGAACCTTTGATTGGTTCTTTGAATTGCCTTCCATTCACCTCATATAGCCCTATACGGATTTCGGCCTCTTCCATTTCAGTGATAACAACATTGATTCGGTCACGTATCGCCGCAAGTTCAGGAATTTTAATGCCCATCTCTCGAATGGATTCACCACTGGAAAATATCTCCAGTGCAGCCTCGATCTTTTCTGTTCTAGTCATTTTTTAATCCTATTCTGAGCAATAGAAATATCAGTGGTAATGCATGAAAGTGAAACTAATTTTGCTTCAGCAAAGCAGGCAATACCACAGACTGTCCCTTAAATTGTAGTTCCCTTTGAGCTATTTCAGTAGTACCGCTGGACTCTTTAAATTGCATAAACCACCGCCAACAAAAGTAACGAGACAGTGTGCAAACAAAAAAGCCAGCGACGACGCGCTGGCTTTAAATATAATGAGACCGAATTAAGCAATCTTCGTTAACCAGTTGTGTGTATCTGGTGCTTTACCCCACTGGATGTCGTTCAGTGCCTGGCGCAGTTTCTGTGCCATCGGACCAACCTCACCAGAGCCTACAAGAACGTCCTGACCGTTGTGGATTAATGTACCTACAGAGGTCAATACCGCTGCTGTGCCAGAAAGCATTGCTTCTACACCTGGCTTCGCTGCACGCTCTAGTAGCTCTTCTACAGAGACCTCACGCTCAGTTACTGTCATACCAAGGTCTTTAGCAATGGTTAGGATGCTTGAACGCGTTACACCGTGCAGAAAGCTTGAATCCAATGCTTTAGTGATGATTTCATTGCCATCTACTAACAGGAAGTTTGCCGCGCCTGTCTCTGTAATATAGCCATTTGGACAGAACAATACCTGGTCTGCCTGGTATTTCTCTTTCGCCTCCAGCGTTGGTGCCAGAGCACTGGCATAGTTACCACCGCTCTTGATCATGCCCATATGTGGCGCGCAACGTTGGCCGGTTTCATCTAACAATAAACGTAGTGCACGCGCACCACCAGCAAAGTAATCACCTACAGGTGACAGCAAAATGTAGAGCATCGATGAATCTGAAGGTGCCGCAGCTTTACCAACCGCTGCTTCTGTACCGATGTGAGTTGGACGAATGTACATTGAGCCTGGAGGTACAGGTACCTCTGATGCGTACTCTGCCACAATATCAACGATCATTTTTGATACTTGCTCTTTATCTGGCTCAGGTAGAGAAAGCAACTTGCTGCTATGTGCGAAACGTTCGACGTTTTGATCCATTCGAAAGACATGCACGCTGCCGTCTTCGTGACGGAATGCTTTCAAGCCTTCAAAACAAGTACTTGAATAATGTAAAACGTGCGCACCTGGGTGTAGTGAGATGCTGTCTGATGTGACGATCTGAGAATCAGTCCATTGATTATTTTCGAATGTTGCTAATGCCATTTTCGGCATAAACACGCTACCAAAAGCCGCCATTATGAGTTCCTACTGAATGAATTATGAAAAGGGTATGCCATTAAGTTTGGGCGGGCGAATAAATTAGATGTCCAAGACTTAATCCCAAGATACTAAAACAGATTAAGCTTATAAGGAAGTAAGATTGGCCGATTCGGGCGCTCTTGCTGCTAATTATTTATATATTCGAGAAAATGACATAAATCAGTAGAAGAGATCACAAAGAACCTGGGGTCTGTGACACGCCCTTTGATTCTCTTCACAAACAAATATAAGCAAACGCTAATGTAGATTGTTTTGGTATAAGAGATATTAATCTCTGATTATCACTGGTGTTGTATAAAATTACCATGCAATAATGAGAACTATTCTGAATAACATAACTAGCCAAATTGAGGAGTTAACCCTATGGCTAATGAAAATACTAATAATCAAAGTGCTGAATCAATGAATCAGCCCCGTCTGGTTCATTTTCCTAATTCCTTCTTTGCAGTTGTCATGGGATTAAGCGGCCTGACACTGGCGTGGAAATCTGCAGGCCAGCAGGTTATACCCAATGCGTATCTGCTGTTAGGAGGATTAACCTCTCTGGTAATGTTAGCTATTACCTTTGTCTATCTACTGAAAATCATCAAGCACCCTCAAGCTGTCATGAATGAAAGCCGTCATCCAATCCGCCTTAACTTTTTTCCGGCTTTTAGTATCAGTTTGTTGCTTCTATCTGTAGTCTGGGAACATTTCCCCACATTATCTCACTGTTTATGGGGTATCGGAGCCGTTGTTCAGCTGAGCCTGACTCTTTATGTAATGAGTAGTTGGATCCACCATACCCATTACACCATCGCTCATGCTAACCCAAGCTGGTTTATTCCGGTTGTAGGTAACATTATTGTACCGATTACCGGTTCACACCTCGGCTATACAGAAATCAGCTGGTTCTTTTTCAGCATCGGCATTGTGTTCTGGATTATCCTGCTGACCATAGTGATGTATCGCCTGTTTTTCCATGAAGTACTACCGGCCAGAATGACACCTATGCTGTTTATTCTTCTGGCTCCGCCATCGGTTGGCTTTATCTCCTACACCAACCTGACAGGTAACATCGATGCGTTCGCTCATGTGTTGTATTACATCGCGCTGTTCCTCGGACTTCTGCTATTTTCGAATATCGCCCGTTTTATGAAAGTGCCTTTCTTTATCTCTTCATGGGCGTACTCATTCCCGGTCGCATCGCTGACCATAGCAACAGCTAAGATGTCTGGCTTTGTACCCAATACCTTTTTCATTACCCTCAAATATCTTCTGCTGATACTGGTTTCTGTCTTGCTGCTCTGGCTGATAATCAAAACCCTTAAAGCGATAATCAGCAATCAGATCTGCTTACCGGAATAGTGCCCGGTTTAAAAAAGGCGTTAACCAAAATAGTCTTAGCTATAGTGGATAACGCCTTTCGTGAATAATGCCTTTCGTGGATAACGCCTTTAGTAGATAACGCCTTTTACCTTTTTGTTCTGAATGAAGAAGCGACACTGCAACCAGAGCCTTTATTCGACATTCTACTGAAGCACTTTTTTCTTTTTCGGAATTTCGGCCATTTTCTGATCCTTTCGGGTCAACATCGTACTTGCAATCCAGGCGGTTGTCGTGGGCGACAATAATCAGTGCCAGACTACCGATTAAAGTACGGCAAATTTCCGAAGCCACGAGTTTCATATTCAGGATCTGCATCAGACTGTTGCACTCTGGTAGCAAATAGCTATCAGCAGGGTCAGAAAGCCACCAGCATAAGCAAGCAGCAGGGTTGTAGTCATGGTGCCGATTACCGCGTTACCTACCACGCAAGCCGGATTTCAGCAAATCTATCCGGTTGATCTCCGGGCTATTGTATTTGATCTCTTCCATGGTCGCGGCCATCTCCATCGCTACAATCCATTGCAGCTCCACTGGCACCGACCAGAATCGCGGCATAAAGAATACACCAACCATATCCAGCTTCATGGCGTTTTTCAAACAACAACGGCTGCGCCAAAGGCTGAGTCATGCCATCCAGATGCAGAAGGTTACCCACAACCACACAGAGAGCCGTGGTAAAGATAAGCCCGATAATAGTCCCTGAAAGCGCGGCTTTACCCTTATAAAGTCCAGCCCGCAACAGACAATATGATCATACTGCTGAGGGACGATAACCGTGACACAAGTTATCAGAATTGGAGAAAACCCGGCCAGCAGACCGGGGATTCAGAATACCAAAAATAATGGCGACTGAGCCAACGAAAGAAAGCAATGCGTAAAGTCCGACTTTTCTGGCGTACCCAAGCAGACCAAGAGCAAAACAAAAGCAGCAGACCAATTAACACAGGCAGACGAAACAGGGAAACAACGTGATAACGGTTATTTTTCTCCGCTACAACCACCGTATCACCTACCTGATAAAATTCATCATATTCCAGCGCACCTGTCAGAAGATTTTCAACTTCAGCTAACTGACCATTATCCAGCTTCACTGTCACCTTCTGATCGCCCAGTCTTCCCGTCCCGATAATGGTAACACGCTCATTATTGACCGAGACCACTTCCGCTATCTGATGTGACAGTCCCTCATCACCATTTGAGTCGAAAATAACACTGTAAAGCGCCGCTGCAACAAGTACCTTACGCAAAAGCCAGAATGAATCCACGCATGAGTCTATCCTTTTTTAAAAAGCAAAAAAGGTAAGAACATCTCTGCCCTTACCTTTAGAATCAGTAAGTAATTAAATTACAGACCAATTTTAACATCCATTACGTTAGCCATTTTCTTAGCGACTTCTGTGTTGTCTCCGAAACCACCGAAGTTTGCAGAATCAACACCAACAGCAGAAACAGGAAGCTGAACCGCAGTGTGTGCGTAAGAAGTCCAGTAAATGCCTGCACGCTTAGAAGTGATGTGAGCAACGGCCATCGCTACCGGATCATAACCACCCCAGACTTTAGCTTTGTCTTTCTTACCAGAATCTACGAAATCCATTGCAGTTTCAATTGATGCTTTTTCGTCAGCAGTCAGGTCATTAAGCGCAAACTTCTCTTCGATGTGCTTGTAAAAGCAAGCGCGATCACTCTTACAGCCTTTTGCATAAACGTGTTCTAATTTGTCATCAATGGACTCTTTGAAGTTCGTTACGCGCTCCAGGTTCATAAAGTACTGCTTACCAAGGCCAAGACCCATACCACCGGTTTCATGGTCACCGACAACAACAATCAGAGTTTCTTTAGGGTGCTTGTTGTAGAAATCAAGCGCACTCTTAA
>CAXXRT010000049.1:0-11479 GCA_963666945.2 Marinifilaceae bacterium | reverse complement strand
GATGCCCTGGTTCTATTCCATTGCGGGAAAGAGCCCTTCTAAGCAAGGTATATTCAAAACCATGGCCACTGACTTCCACTTTTTTATAGTGCTTGTTCTTGATTTTAAAAAGACCGGTTCTCTTATCAAAGAATATGCCCTCACGTTCAAAGAATCCCTTGAATTCATCGTTTATTATTAAATCTTCAGGCACACCAGTCCTTATCTCCTTACCATCAGCCAATAACCATATCTTGTCCGCGGTTTGAAGGGCCAAATCCAAATCGTGGGTGGAAATAAAAATAACCTTACCCGTATCGGTTGTCAACTTATGCAATAACTGCATAAGCTCCACCTTACTGGGAAGATCTAAAAATGCCGCTGGTTCATCAAGAAAGATCACTGGAGTCTCCTGCACCAAAGCCTTTGCTATCATCACCTTCTGTCTTTCCCCATCACTAAGATTTTGCAACAACCTGTCTTTCATATGGGTTATTCCTACTTTATCCATTGCTTCGACAACCATTCCCTTATCCTCCTCACTTAATCTCCCAAAAAATCCAGTATAAGGACTTCGTCCATAGGAGACCATTTCCTCTACTGTAATATTTTGTATATTTACCTTTTCGGTCAGCACAACCCCAATCATCTTTGCCAACTGCTCAAATGAGGTTTCTTTTAGTGATACTCCGTCAATATACACATCTCCTCCCAACGAGGGCTGGAAACCACATAAAGTCCTCAGAAGAGTTGATTTACCAGCTCCGTTGGGACCTAAAAGACATGTCAACTCCCCGGGATAAAGTCCTCCATTAATACTTTTATGAACCACCTTATCTTTTCCTTTTCTATGATACCCTATGGTAAGATCCTTTATTTCAATTAAAGCTTTCATTAATCAACTATTTCAGATTTCCTTTTACGTAACAACACCCATACAACAACGGGAGCACCAATAAACGATGTAACAGAATTAACTGGTAATGCACCATCAAATCCCGGTAAACGGGAAATGAGATTACACAACAAAGCTATACAAGAACCCGTTAAAGCTGTAGCCGGCAAAAGTACCCTATGGTCGGATGCCATAAACAAAAGACGGGCTATATGTGGCACTGCAAGACCTATAAATATAATAGGACCACAATAAGCGGTCACAGATGCAGTTAATATACCAGAACTAAGAATTATAAAGAATCTGGCTCTTTTAACGTTTATACCTAGATTACGGGCATAATTCTCTCCAAGCATCAGTAAGTTCAGCGTCTTAATAAGAAAAAACGAAGTTATTATACCAAAGATTATAAGCAAGACAAAGCCCGGCATATTAGAAGAGGATACTTTCGAAAAACTACCAAGCCCCCATATCACATAGGCATGTACATCCTCTTCAACGCTGTAGAACTTAAGCATCCCCACAACAGAGTTTGCCGTATATCCCACCATTATCCCCAATATCAATAAGGTAGCATTTCCCCTCACTTTTCCTGCTAAAAAAATCACAAGAAGAAGAATTGATACAGCACCCACAAAAGCCGCAATGGTAACGGCAATATTTCCAAATATTCCCAGATTTCTTAAAGCTACTCCCGCAATATTTCCTGATGCAAGAATTACAAATGCCACCCCGAGACTGGCTCCGGAACTTATACCCAGAATAGAAGGACCGGCCAAAGGATTTCTAAAGAGAGTCTGCATTTGAAGTCCTCCAATAGCGAGGGCCGCTCCAGCCAAAATCGATGTAATAGCCTGAGGTAAACGGGAATTCATAACAATATTTTCCCATATTCTATTTTCTCCACTTCCCAACAGTAATCCAATTATATCCTTCACTGGAATATCTACTGACCCCAAAACAATATTTACAATAAACAGTACTAATGCCAAAACAACACATCCAATCAATAATATGATATCCCTTCTCTTTAGCATATACTATCTTTTTAACAATGAGTAATACTTAGGTTTATAATCTGGTAATAAATCAGGGTGAAATACTTTTATATAATCGGCAAGAACAACCTCAGGTTCAACTGGCGAATTCTCATAAAAAGGTTTTTCCCTCATATTACAATACACTATCTTTTTATTTTTAAAAGCAGAAAAATCATTATACCTCTCATCCTTTTGAATCAAGGCATCATAAGAAAACTCCCCATTAAAACTGTTTAAAATCCTCCAGTATTTTGCATTTGCAGCCCTACTGTATACTGTCTCAAAATCAAGCCTCAGTGCACCCGTCTCTGTATTATCTTTCCATACATATTCAGCACCTGCATCCTGAAAGAAATGAGCCAAATAACTCTGTCCCCCAACACCGTACCATACTCCTGATGTACATTCACCTGAAAAGACTATTGGCCTTACCTGATTATCAGTTATTTCTTTTAACCTGTTGTACTCTTTTTCTATGCTATTAAACAGACTATCCGCCATTTTCTCTTTACCGTAGAATAACCCCATAAACTTAAGCCACTCAGCCCTTCCCAAAGGCGTATTCTCGGAATATGATAAGACCGGAACAAGATTAAATCCCACATCCTTGAAATTATCGTAACCCACCTTCCTTAAACGGGGAAACAAAAATAAGATCTGGGTCTTCAGCCATCACAATTTCTGTTTTAAAGTTCCCCTTTCTTCCAACTATTTTAATGTCCCCTTCCTTAACCTTTTTTTTAACTTCCTCATTAAAGAGGTACTTACTATCATTAATTCCGCAAATATTATCAACCACATCGAGTTTTATGAGATAGCTAAGTTGAGTAAGGGTCAGGCAAACTGTTTTCTTAACAGGAATATTTATAACCGGTATACCTTTATAGATCTTCGGCAACCTCCCACCTTTCCCCAAAAGAATAAACTCATAGTCTACCTTAGAAGTATCTGTGGGATTTAAAATACTTAAATGCTTAAATCCTTCAAAAATCTTTACTTTAAAGCCCTTGGCATATTTAAGATTCAATAAATAACAACTAATATTTTTATTAAATGATTCATCTTTCTTCTTTTTTGAAGAAAAATCACATGAAGTAAAAAGAAAAAACAATAATATAAAAAAATAATATTTGCACATAACTTTAACTCCCGAAAGCATAAAATTAAACAATAAGGTTTTCCGGCTTATCCCACCTCCGAACGCCTTCCCATATTATTACAGTGGCATATTGTCCGGGGCACAGACTTTCGTTATGAAAGTCAGGAATCACGGCTGCGGGTACAGCTTTGGACTTTTCTAAAAAGAAATCACCAAATTCCCTTAACTTAAAACAATCAATAAACTAATGACCAATACAATTGGTGCCAAATTTACACATTCCAAATGAATCTATAAGCCATAAATAAAAAAAATCCTTAGAGTTTATTAATTTGCTATTCACAAACAATATAATAAATCCCTATATTATTATTTTTTCCAATATTTATTTCCTTTATATGTAGCCAACAACTTTATAATCGACATTATCTCGCTAAAGCATATGTTATATAGATAAAAAAACATAACACAATGATTTCAAAATATAGTATATAAAATGGAGAAAATACAGGGCATAAACAAATCAATATAAATTATTATGTGTATTTTATAAAATATTTCTTAAATTTGAAATAAAAACACATGAAACACTTGGCATTTATATTATTTATAACACTTAGCATCAGCTCAATAGCGCAAACAGATATCAACAAAAACATAATAAGTAAAAAAGAAATAAATTATTCAGGAGCAAGTAATCTTGCAGAACTATTGTCAAAAGTTACTACTCTTGATATCGTAAATATGCCCTTCACATCTTCAGGATTAGGAATTAACGGAACCCCACCGACATTTGACAATAGTACAGTTGCAATTTTATTGGATGGACGCCCAATTCCTGCTATAAATATTACAGATATATCTTTAATAAATGTAGAAAAAATTGAGATAATTAAAGGCTCTGTATCTGCGATGTATGGATTAAACGCTCTTGGTGGTGCAATAAACATTATTACTAAGAAAGGGAAAAAAACAGCTACGAATATAGGTGGCGGTTTGGGTTCATTCGACAGATACATCATAGAAGGCTTCAAGGGTGAAAGACTATCTAAAAACTTATATTACCATATTTCATTCCAAAACGACAGACAAAAAGATGATTACAAAATAGGTAACAAAAATCTTATATCTCCTTCATCTTATCAGGAAATAATACTTGATCCGGCAAGTTTTGGTTCCAAAATGCTCAACTCAAGTTATAACAAAACATTTATAAATGCAGGAATGGGATATACCATTAACGACAACTGGGATTTGTATTTTGAGACAAGCGGATATTCTCATAAGAAAACTAAGGTTTCCGGATCTTTTTACCAAACAAAAGAAAATAACAACATAAAAAACTACGATTTGGGTACATCAAACTTTTCTTTTACTGTAAATGGAAAAATAAAAAAACACAATATTTCTCTTAATTCTCATTACATAAATTTTACAGACAAACTAAGACTAAATGATAAAGACTCTGAACTGGATGAAGATACCAAACATATCTATGCTAGTATAAAAGATAAGTATGATTCAAAAAATCTTAATATAGCGGCAGCATTAGAATACAGACTTAATAAATATGAAGATTTTTACCATTCCTATCCTTATGAAAATATTCTTCATAAAACACCTGCATTTGAAGATAAAACGCTTTCAGCCTTTATAGAAACAAATATTTCCCTGGTAAAAGATAGATTTAACATTAACGTAGCTATAAGATATGATAAAGTCAGATACTCATCAAAAGCTCAAAATACATTATTGGAACCATATTATTTTCCAAATAATAACACCTGTACCAATAATTATATTTGTCCATATATCAGCTTTAAATACGATTTATCTAAACACACTTCAATATACTTTGATTTAGGAGAATCTTACAATAAACCTTTAAGCCTGGATAAAACAGGAATATATCATGTATTCTCAACCACCTCATTTAAAGAGATTAATGAAGTAGAGGGACCTATTAATGTTATAACAAGAACTCACCACATTGGTTTTAAAAATTTTAAAGAAGCAAAAAACCAGATTATTAATTTAGGTATAAAACATCATTCTGATTTGCTTAGTTTTAGAATAAATAGCTTTTACTCCAAAAACAAACATACAACAACCGGAACAATTGGAGTTTATAATAAGAACTATACTAATGGCTTGCAAAATATTAATAATACAGATTATTATATTATTGATCTTATTTCTTCTCTAGCAACTAGTGATAGTTACAACCTTTATGGTTTAAACTTGGCTTTTTCTTGCAACTTAAGAAATTCACTCTTCAACAATCTTACAATAAACCCTTATTTTAAAAGCACGCTTCTCTTTAATAATAAAGAAGCTAAATTTCTGGATAATAAACACAGAGATAATATTTCAAACTTTGGCTTCAAAATAAATTATAATGAAAAACTTCACTGTAACTTAAATATGAAAATAGCTTCAAAAAGGGTCGCTAGAAACATCTTTAAAGAAATATACAATCATAATTTTAAACCTAAATTTGATATTTCAGAAAACAATCATCCATATAAACCTATAAGAGATATTTTCAATAACATAATAAGAGAAGAACTTATGCATAATAGTTATATCAATCTACCTTCATACGGACTTCTTAATTTTTCATGTACATACAGTTTAAACAAGAATATTTCCCTAAGCTTCTTTGCAAACAACATTCTTGATGAAAACTATATGGAGGTTGATGCACATCATATGCCAGGAAGAAATCTTCTGGTAAAATTAAAATTCAATTTTGACAAACTTTTCTAAAACATGAAAATTAAGTTTCATAAAAACAAGGAGATGCATTTTCTAATAATTTAATAAGTATCTCTTAAAGCATATATCACAAAACACTACTAAGCAACATCTTAAAAAAACACCAACTAAATTATTCAGGAAAGTTCTTGTTTCTTAAAATAAAAAAAGCATACATTTGTACCTGTTTTGGTGATGCATAAAAACATCTGTTTTATGCATAAAAGGGAATCCGGTTAAAGTCCGGAACAGTGCCCGCTACTGTAAGTCCCGGTTCCATTAAGGAATCATGATTTTTATCACTTCTAAACCACTGTCATAAAAGACGGGAAGGTAATAAAAATCGGGACAAGTCAGGAAACCTGCCAGAATAGATATTAATAAAAACTCCCGGGGTCAGGAGTCGGATGTTAAAAAAATAATTTATCACAAAAATGAAACAATTACTACGTTCTATTTGTCTGGCTGGCATTATGCTATGTCTAACCCTATCAGTAAATGCAGAGCATTTTAACATCAAAGGAATTGTAAAAGATGCAAAAACGGGTAAAACCCTTACCGGGGCAAGTATTAGAGTTCACGGAACAACTTTAGGTTGTGCTTCTAATAGCAAAGGGGAATTCAAGCTAAAAGATATTCCTGAAGGGGAATATATAATAAAGGCTAGTTTCTCAGGCTATAAAGCTGAAAGAGTTAATATCAATCTTAATGGAAATAAAAATAGCCTGATATTGAGTCTTGTCCCTTCTCCTATTAATCTTGACGAAGTAACTATTACAGGAACTGGAACTCACCATAAATTAAAAAACACTCCTGTACAGACTGAAGTAATAACAAAGAAAACTATTGAAAACATAGGTAGCACATCAATAGAAGATCTTCTGGCAACTGTTAGTCCTTCTTTCGATTTTAGTCCTAACATTATGGGTTCATATATGAGTATTAATGGATTAGGCAATAAATATATTCTTGTTTTGGTCGATGGTGTAAGACTAACAGGGGATGTATCGGGAAATATAGATCTTACCAGAATTAATGTTGGGAATATTGAGAAAATAGAAATCGTAAAAGGAGCTTCTTCTTCACTATACGGTTCTGAAGCTATTGGCGGTGTAATTAATATTATCACCAAAAAAAGTTCTAAAAAACTAAACGTTTCAACCAGCTCTCAGTTGGGTGAAAATAGTGCTTTCTCTGAAAATGCAGGAATAGATTTCAAAATTGGAAAACTTAACTCAAGCACTACTTTCGACTATAGAAAATCTGACAGTTGGGATTTAACAGATGAAAACGACCCCGGAAGTCTTTACCATATAAATAAATTCTATACAAAAACTGTAACTCAGAAATTTACATATTCTCCATCAAAGTCCATAAAAACATATTTGGGTGGTAGCTTCTATAACAAGAAAATATTTAATCAGAGAATTGAAAAAAAATACTACGATTACTTGTATAACGACTATAGTTTTAATGCTGGAATAAAATATATAATTAACCAGAAGAATTCAATTAATCTTGATGTAAATAGCGATATCTACAATTACGACTATTTATATTTTACTGACTATAAAGATTATAAAAGGGGAGATAAAGTTATTAACAAGAGACAACATTGCTATACAGCTAACCTAAAAGGAATCTTTAAATTAAGTAAAAAACACACTTTAATCGCAGGAGCTGAATATTTTTCTGATAAAATGGAAACTTCTGAGGATAAGATACCTTCTAAAGAAAAAGATGCCTATACTCAATCTTTATATATCCAGGACGAATATAAAATATTAGATAAACTAACTTTAGTTGCAGGTCTAAGATACGTGAACCATGAGACATTTGGAGACCATTTAACTCCTAAAGTTTCGTTATTACAGAAAATAGGTAATTTTAACCTTCGTGCTTCTTATTCTCACGGGTTCAAAACCCCTTCACTACAGGAAATTTACTATAAATACTACTTTAGCAGAAGTAAATCATGGTATTTAGGAAACCCTGATCTTAAACCTGAAAAATCTAAATATTATACTGTTTCGGCAGAATACGTAAAAGACTGGTTTAACGCCTCTGTTTCTGTGTACAGAAACAATATCGATAACATGATAGAGAGAAAAATTATAACAGAAGCTTCTCAGTTACCGGAAATTTATCAAGGAGAAACAGAACTATTTGATAAAGCTGTTTCCTTATACAGCAATATTGATCAGGCAAGATCTCAGGGTATAGATTTTATATTCAATGCTCATATAGGTAATGGTTTTACATTGGGAGGAGGATATTCGTATGTTGATGCAAAAGATCTATCAAATGGAAAAGAAGTACGTTTAGACAGAATTGCAAGAAATTACGCTAATATAAGACTTGGCTGGGATAAAAACTGGAGTAACTATGGTTTAAATGTTACTCTTACAGGAAAATACCAGGACGGCAAATTTTATGAAGTAAAAGAAACAAAGGAATATAACCTTTGGAGACTTTCTACTTCTCATAAATTCCTTTCAAACAAAAAATTTAACTTAAATTTATTAGCAGGTATTGATAATATCTTTGATTATACTGACACGACACCAGTTCATTATTCCACTTCTAGTAAATTCTATGGAACTTTAACACCTGGAAGAACTTTCTTCGTAGGTATTAAAATAAATTTCTCAAAATAATCGTTTTTACTTTTTCGCCATAATGGGACTATTGGTAACAAATAGTCCCATTTATAACTAAAATGAATTAATTAAAATAAGCGGCATACAATGAAAACACTTTTATCTGCTATTTGCATTATTCTAATCACCTCTTCAGCATTTGCTGAAAACAAAAAAGATGATGATAATATAAAAAAACACGTTAATCTACAGGAAGTAATAATCAATGCTTCCCGCCTAGGATTAAAACTAAAAAATATGCCAGGCAAGGTTGAAATAATACCTCAAAGGGTAATTGAAAATACATCGGCTAATGATTTAGGTGATCTGCTAAAAAAAACAACCGGAATAGACATTGTTGAATATCCTGGAATGCTTTCAGGAATCTCTCTAAGAGGTTTCTCTCCAAAAACTGGTGAAAACAACTACACTGTTATTCTTATTGACGGAGTTCCTGCAGGAACAACCAATATTGCAACTATCTCATTAAACAACATAGAGAGTATTGAGATATTAAAAGGACCTTATTCTTCTTTGTATGGATCTCAGGCAATGGGGGGTATTATAAACATTGTAACTAAAAAGAATACAGGTGACTTGCAAACAAATATAGCTGTTGCATATGGAAGTTTCGACAAGCAATCACTAAACATCAATATGGGGGGAAATCTTACAAAGAAATTATCATTCAGACTTGCTGCACAAAGAGAAAAGCAAAATACAAACTACGAGATTGGTGAAAATTCTTTCCTTTCTTTAAGTAAGGACGAAAAAACTTTTTTAGGATTCGATAAAGATGATATCAACATCACTAATTCGACTTATTCAAAAGATAATTTTGATGCAAAATTAAACTATAATATTAGTGATGCGGTCACAACTTCTTTAAGCTATTCTTATTTTGAGGGGGATGATGTAAGGAATCCTGGTTCTGTTTTATCTGCTTATCCTTACCTTACAATAAAAGATATAAACAGACATAACACATCTTTCAAAATAACAGCGAAAAAGGGTAATCACCATTTATCTGCCACAACATTTTACTCTATAGATAGATCTAAAGATTACAATAGTATAGAAAAGAGCAAATTTGTGAATCTGGAGAAAGATTATAAGGTATACGGAGCGCAACTAAACGATTTGATCTCATTTAATAATCACAAAATAACTATCGGAATAGATTATAAAAAGGATGATTACACTTCAAAAAGATGGGATGATAGCAATGTACCAACAAGTCCATATAACCCAGATTACTTCAATTCTAAGTTTGCTGGTTATATCCAAACAAACCTGAATTTCATGGACAATAAATTATCTGTTTCGGGAGGCGTAAGAGGTGATATCATTAAATTGGAAATAGCAGAAGACGAACTACTAGCTTCAGACAAACAATCAGAAAAATATAACGAGATAAATTATAATATTGGTGCGAGATATGACATCACTAAAGAACTATCAGTATATTCTTCCTGGGGAACAGCATTTTTAAGTCCAACAGCACTACAAAAGGCTGGTGCATATGAATTTTCCTACACTTATTTCTGGGATGGTGTGGAATACGCAGGAACCAATAGATATAAAGGTAATACTGACTTGGATCCTGAAACATCCAAATCATTGGAACTAGGAATAAACTATAGTAAAAATAATTTTTCTGCAAACGTATCATGGTTCTCTACTGACTATACCAACAAAATAACTGATGATAAATCAAAGTCTGATGAATTTGGCCCATATATTACATACAAAAACTCAGAAAAGGCAACAATGAAAGGTCTTGAAGCAGAACTTTCATACGACCTTAAAGAATTCTTCGACAACAATATTTCTATAGAACCATACGTTAAATGGAGCTGGTTATACGAAGCTACTGAAAAAAATGGAGATGTTAAATCAAGTCTTTTATATGTAAAAAGACACAATGGAATATTTGGTATGAGAATTTCTGATATGGATAAATTTGATTCTAATATCAGTTTTAAATATGCCGGGGAAAGAAAAGAAATGGATTTTGATATAAATAATAACAATCCTTTTTGAAATGCCAGCCTACTTTGTAGTTGACTTATCTGCATCATACAGAATAAACAAGATGTTTAAATTAGGCTTATTTGCAAATAATTTACTTGACGAGAGATATTGCGAAAAGTATGGTTACATCTTGCCTGGAAGAAATTTAATGGCAAAACTTAATATCAACTTTTAATATTTAGTAAATTTGCCATACTCAGCGTAATTAATGTATCATAATTATCAGCACTGAGTATGGCAATCACCAATTTATATATGATGAACAAAAATATACTTATTAACTATTATCCTTTTTCTATTTGCTTCTTCTTGTAAACCTAAAAAGCTTAAACAGGATATTTCCAAAGGTCAGCTTGATTCTATGGGATACGCTAAACTCTTTAATATAGAAAGATATAAAGACTATAAGTATATTAATATTCTTAATAATGAGGGAAATACAATCTATAAGTTACTGATTCCTTACAATAGCAAAAATATCCCAACTAATCACAATGCTGATTTTGTTTTAAATAAAGAAATTACCAACATTGGGGTATTATCCAGTACACATATAGGATACCTTAATAGTATAAATAAAGCACACCTCATAGGGTCAAGCACAAATCCCAAAAGAATATACGACAGCACTCTGTACAATAAATATCATAATGGAGAGATTATCAGTATAGGTGATGCTATGAAAACAAATGTGGAACAGATACTTGCCTTAAGACCTGATATTGTATTTTACACAGGATACGAACAAAACCAAAATACAAAAAGGTTAATTGAAAAAGCTGGAATTGCATACATCCCCATTGTTGAATGGAAAGAACTAACCATACTGGGGAGAACTGAATGGATAAAATTATTTGGAGAAATATTTAATGAAAGATCACAATCTGATAGCATCTTTTCTCAAATAGAAAAAAGATATAATTTCCTTAAAGACAAAACACAAAATCTTACAAATAAACCCACTATCCTATATGGAAATAATTTTAAAGGTTCTTGGTATATGCCTGGAGGTAAAAGCTATATGGCTCAAATTCTG
>CAXXRT010000048.1:0-56461 GCA_963666945.2 Marinifilaceae bacterium | reverse complement strand
TAACTATGGCGATGGTTACACCGTCGACCAGATGTGGATTTATGCCGAGAAAAAGGCAGACAACGGCGGTTGCGGACTCGCCTTTGGTGGTCGTGTTGACTTCCTTTGGGGTGCTGATGCTCCCGACACCCAGTGCTTCAGCGATGGTGGCTGGGACGGCGGACTGGATGACCAGTGACGATGATAACTACGGCTCGGCTTTGCCGCAGCTCTACGGCGAAATCGCCTACAACGACTTGACCGTCAAAGTTGGTCACTTCTACACGATCATCGGTTACGAAGTCGTTCCCGCTCCGGATAACTTCTTCTACAGCCACAGCTACACCCTCGCAATCGAGCCGTTCACCCACATGGGTGCGTTGGCCGAGTATGCCGCGACCGACAACGTCACCGTTTACGGTGGTTGGACCAACGGTTGGGACAATGGTTGGCTGAACCCGACGAACGCTTCGACGTTCCTCGGTGGTGTTTCCTGAACCTTCGCGGACAATTTCTCCGTCACCTACGCGACCAGCTTTGGTGATCTTCAAGACGAAAACGGCACTGCCTGGACAACCTACATGCAAAGCCTCGTTTCAATTGGCAACTGAACTGCCGCTTGAACTACATCTTGCAAAGCGACTTCCGAACTGACAAGGACGAAATCGCCGGCAGTATCAACAAGTATTATGGTGTCAACCAGTACTTGCTCTACACGATCAGCGATCGTTGGGCTGCTGAACGCGAGTTGAATGGTTCCGTGGCGAAGAAGATAGCGATGCCTACAACGCCACCGGCGTCACGCTTGGTTTTGAACTATACCCCAAGCGATCGCCTCGTCATCCGACCGGAAATTCGTTGGGATAGCTGGGACGGAAATCCCAGTGCGACTGCTCTGCAGTTCGACAACGGCACCCGATCCAGCAATTCTCCGGCGGTTTCGACTGCATCGTCAAGTTCTAAAACTTCTTGATTGGTGCTACCGCACCGAACTTGAAAAAACTATTGAAACGGTCGACCTTCTTTTAAGGTCGACCGTTTTTTTTATGGGGTCCCATATTTCAAGCCGGAAATGAGACGTTAGTCTCTTTTCCGGATCCGGACTTGAGACTACGTCACAAATCCGGCTTGGACTATTACCAGGCAAATTCGCTATGCATCCAGCTCATCCGTTTGGCGTTCGATAGCTCGTTGAGCGGCAGCACGGCCAAATCGCCAGAACAAGGCGGGCCGCACAAAAAATTCCAACAGCGTACTCGAAAGCAGGCCGCCAATGATGACGGTTGCCACAGGATACAGAATTTCCTTGCCCGGCTGACCGGCTGCCATGGCAAGGGGAACCAGTCCGATTCCCGACGTCAATGCCGTCATCAAAACGGGGGCGACTCGTTCCGTGCCAGCCCGAACGATCATCTGCCGGGTCCACCTTCGCCTTCGAACCGGACCAGGTTGAGGTAGTGGCTGATCAACAAAATTCCGGTTTCGGGACGCGATGCCGCAAAGCGAAATAAAGCCGACCATCGCCGCGATGGAAAGCGTTTGGTGTGTGAGGTAAAGTGCGGCAACAGAGCCGATAAACGCGGTCGGCAGTGCGATCATTACCTGGACGGCAAGGTTGGCACTACGAAACATTGTGTAAAGGACCAAGAACATTCCCAAAAGCGTGATAGCAAAGAGGACGACAATCATCCGGGATGCACTTTGCTGACTTTCAAACTGTCCGCCATATTCCACGAAGTAGCCCGAGGGTAGGTTTTCCTCGATGGGCAGCAGCGTTTTTTTGGATGTCTTGCACGACATCGACCAGTCCGCGACCGGAAGTGTTACACTTCACGACGATCCGACGCCGGACTTGCTCACGTTTGATCGTATTAGGACCGGTCGACTCGTAGATTTTGGCAATGGAGCCTAAAAGCGTCGATCCTCCACGAGGCAGATCGATTCGAAGACGGCGCAACGAATCCAGGTCTTCGCGGTAAGGCTCATCGAGTCGGATCATCAAGTCGAACTTGCGTTGTCCGTCGATCACTTCCGAAACGACACGTCCGTTCATCGCCGTGGAAATCAGCTCATTGGCATCATATCGAGTTAGCCCATATTTCATGAGCTGATCGCCGTCGAGCTCGATCCGAAGCTGAGGAATCTCGACTTGTTGTTCGACTTGAAGATCCTTCACGCCGGGGATGTCGCTGATCGTGTTTTTCATCTTTTCCGCAGTGTTACGAAGCGTGGTCAGGTCATCGCCGTAGAGTTTGATCGCAATTTGTGACTGAACACCGGACAGCATATGCGACATCAGGTGCGCCAACGGTTGTTCGACGCCTATAATTACGCCCGGAAGGTTTTCGCTGGAGAGCACTTCTCGGATTTCGTCGAGAATTTCTTCTCGCGACTGATCCACCTCGGGTCGAAGTTCCGCGATGACTTCCGTCATGTTGACCGTCACCGCGTGTTCGTCCAGTTCGGCTCGGCCTGTCTTGAAAGTGAGCGATTTAATTGCTTTAACCTTCTTTAGCTGTTGTTCGACATCGAGCACGACACGACGCGAAACGTCCAGCGAGGTGCCCTGGCTTGAGGATCACGTTGATTTGAACCGTCCCTTCATTAAACGGCGGAAGAAAGTCACTTTCGAGTTGCAGCAGGGCGATGCCAAACGCGATGACAATCGCGGTGGTTCCAAGAAGGACGACGGTAGCGTGTTGGGTCGATTTCCGAATGCAATACGCAGCGATTTTTTTGATTCCACGCAAAAGGATCCCATCCTGAAGGTGCTTTTTTGTAGTGACTGTCCCCAAAAGCAGGTAAGAGAGGACAGGCGTAAGTGTTAGCGACACCAACAACGACGACACGATCGAGACGATATACGCGATGCCCAGCGGCGTGAAGAGTCGACCTTCCATTCCGCCAAGCGCGAAGACGGGTAGGAAGACCAAAACGACGATAAGCGTCCCGAAAACGATCGAGTTTCTGACTTCACAACTCGCTTCGTAGACTACTCGAAGTTTGGGGCGAGGGTTGGGAAGTACTTGATTTTTCGCGAAGCCGGCGGAAGATGTTTTCCACATCAAACGATAGCGTCGTCGACCAATTTCGCCGATCGCCACGGCAAGTCCACCGAGCGTCATCGTGTTGATCGACATGCCGGTCCATTTAAAGACTAACGCCGTAATGACCAGCGAAAGTGGGATCGCCGTCAATGTGATAAAGGTGGTTCTGAAGTTCATGAGGAACACAAACAGGATAATCACCACCAAGATCGATCCGTCACGAAGTGCTTCGAGCACGTTGGTGACAGCCCGATCGATGAACGCTCGTTGTTGGTAAAGTTCCGTCGATATTTGGACGTCGGATGGGAGACTCGCTTTCAGCTCCTTCAAAGCTTGGGTGACCTCTTCGGTGATTTGGCGAGTATCGGCACCAGGCTGCTTGTTGATGGTCAACAGGACAGCCGGTCCGCCGCTCCATTCGTTTTCCCCGGTTCGGACGGTAGCCCGAGCGTCGCCTCGTTTCACCTCAGGACCTTCGATAACCCGAGCAACCTGCTTGAGGAGAATTGGCCGATCTTCGCGATGGTCGACGACAATGTCCTCAATCTGTTTGACCGACGTAACCCGACCGAGCGAACGAACCAGTAGTTCATATGGTCCTTGCTGTTTCAGGTAACCGCCGGTCACGTTTTCGTTACTTTTCGCCAGTGCCGTTTCGACTTCGTGCAATGTGACGTCATACCGCAGCAGTTGGTCTGGCGAGACAAGTACCTGAAACTGCTTTCGGTCACCGCCCATGACGAAAACTTGGGAGACACCCGGGATGGTCCGGAGCCGTTGCCGGATGACCCAGTCGGCCAGCGTGCGGAGCTCCATCGGCGTGGTGTCTTGGTTTTCACTCCAAATACCGACGATCATGATCTGACCCATGATCGACGAAATCGGCGAAAGCTGTGGCACCACTTCTGGTGGAAGCTGGTTCTGGATCGTGGCCAAACGTTCACACAACGATCTGGCGGTCCGTATAGATGTCGGTTCCCCCAGTCGAATTCGACGTAGATGACCGACAGCCCGACGCCTGAGGTTGTCCGGACTGCCTGGACTCCGTTGGCACCATTCAACGCGGTTTCGATCGGAAAGGTAACCAGCGATTCCACTTCCTCCGGCGCCAAGCCGGGTGCTTCGGTCATGATCACGACACGTGGCCGGTCGAGGTTGGGAAAGACATCGATCGTCAATTGCAAGGCTTGCCAACCGCCGTAAAGCATTAGCAGCAAGGCGAAAATCAGCACCATCAGCCGATGACGCAACGAAAAACGTATTATAGCATTTAACATTTTTTAGTTCGGTGCTTCCGCACGCTTTTTTCAATGTAAGAAGTTGATTTGTAATCATTGTTAGCCGCTTCACTTGTAAAGCGTTCTTCGATACACGTTGCATAAGTGCGACGGCTAACGATGTTTTATTTTTTTAAATGATTGTGTCCCGCATGCGGATCGATGGGAGCCGAACGGTTTTTGATTTTCAGGAAAAGCTGGTAGGCACCGTTGGCGACCACTTCTTGTCCTGGACGAAGCGTACCGTCATCGGCGACAACGACCGACACGTGCATCGCGATATTTTTCGACGACCGGCACGCGAGTTACCAATTCGCCCTTCTTCACAAAGACGATCGATTCGAGGCCGTCTTGGATGACTGCCTGGCCGGGGAAGCACAATACAATCAGGCCAGTTTTCGATCGGAAGGAACAACTCGACACGTTGGCCGGGCCGGAATTTCCATTCGATGAATCGGCGGCCCGACGGGCTTTTTCTGTCGGTAACCACTTCATTCGGCAAGTAAGCATAAAACCGAAGTGCCCGTGTCTCCATGTTCACTTCGCTGTCGAGAAACAGGATTCGCAGGTTCGGTATTTCGACTTGTTTTCCCTGCAGTTCGATAATAGCAGTAATTGGCAACTCTTCTTTTTACCGCATTGTTCAGCGCAGCCGCGTCCTGTTCGAGGGCTTGCCCTTCGATGAGCAAGAGGCAGTAATCCGTCAGGACTCCAAGTTCTTCGCCGGCCTCGACTTGTTGGCCAATCGAGGCATCGATTTGTGCGACCTGGAGTAGATATTCACAGTCGCATGTTTCGTGTTCTCTTTTGCCATTGGGAGCAGTGATGACGATTTTCTGAATCAGTTGCTCTTTCGAGACGATGTTTTCTGTTTGCTTCTGAGTAAGTCCCAATAGCAAGAGGCCTTCTTTGTTCGCATTGATCTCGGCCTTGAGCTTTTCGGCTTCATACTGAGTATTGAGAAGCGTCTTGCCAGGAATCGCTCCCGAGGCGGCGACTTTTTCGAGCCGCTTGAGCTCACGGTTCACGATCTCCAATTGTTGCACCAGACGTAGAAGTTCTGTCTGCTGTCGGATCACATCTTCATGAGTGAGTCGCAACTCGAAAAGCGGTTGGCCAGGCTTGACCGCTTCACCGCGAATTGTGTCGATCTTTTCGACGATGCCTGTCAGCGGTGACGAAACTTTCACTCGCGAATGGCCTGCCTGCTCAACCACGCGGCCAGGGATCGTGATCGTGCGTTGGAAGTCGTCAACCTTGACTTTCACCGTGGTCAGGTTGATGTTTTTTTCCGCCTGCGGTGAGATGGTTAGGGTGTTGTCTCCAACACCAGGCGATGTAGCGGCTGGGTGGGATTCTGTCTGTTTCGGGCTTTCCGCTTCATGGTCATGTCCCATCGTTGTGAGCGTCATCGCCATGCTCGTTTTCATGCTCGTGCGATGCTTCTCCTTCATGGTCATGATCCTCATCTTGGCCATCCTCGGCATGATCATGGGCGGGCTCGGCATCTTGCTCATGGTTGTGTTCTTTGTTTCCGCTTCGTGCTCGTGTTCATGATCATGTTCATCGAGCTGCTCGTGTTCGTGATCGTGGGCGTCAGGGGCTTTTACATTGGAACCGCTGCTCCACTGTATCGCGACATATCCGACGAGAATGGGCCGCCACGATGGCTGAATGCGGTTGGGAAAAGCCATCAATGCGGGTCTTGATATGGGTATAGTCAATCCCGGAATGCTACAGATATACGATGATATTGAAGCTGAGCTTCTAGAGCATGTTGAGGATGTGGTTCTGAATAAAAGAGAGGATGCAACTGACAGATTGCTTGAGATTGCAGATAAGGTTAAGCAGACTAAAGACATTAAAACTAACGTTAACAATGAGTGGAGAAATAAGGAAATTGATGAAAGACTGAGCTACTCACTTATAAAGGGTTATACAGAGTTTATTGAAGCGGATGTTCTGGAGGCCATAAATAAGTACGATAGTGTTATAGATATTATCGAACAGCCCCTAATGAATGGTATGAACAAGGTTGGCAGTCTTTTCGGAGAGGGTAAGATGTTCCTTCCTCAGGTTGTGAAGTCGGCTCGTGTAATGAAAAAGGCTGTTGAGGTACTTACACCATGGCTTGAAAAAGAAAAGACTAAGGGTAATTCTACCAAGGCCGGAACTGTGGTTATTGCTACAGTCAAGGGTGATGTACATGATATAGGTAAGAATATTGTGGGTATTGTACTATCGTGCAACAACTTCGAAGTTATTGATCTGGGAGTAATGATTGATAATGAAACCATTATCTCTGAAGCCTTAAGACTAAATGCCGATGCTATCGGTGTGAGCGGTCTTATAACCCCTTCACTTGAGGAAATGGAGAATCTTTGTACGGAGCTGACTAATAGAGGATTGAATATTCCCATATTTGTTGGTGGCGCAACTACATCTGTACTTCATACAGCAGTAAAACTGGCTCCACTATACAAGCATGGGGTGATTCACGGCGGTGATGCTTCTCAGACAGTTGGTCTTGTGAAGGCTATTATTAATGACAAAGAAACTTTCGTTGAACAAAAATATAATGAGTATTCGAAGATAAGGGAGAATTATGAGAATTCCAGATCTTCTTACTATGATCTCGATAAAGCAAGAGAAAAAGCATTAAAGCTTGATTTTGAATCTTACCAGATTCCAGAACCCCTAATGACCGGTATTAAGGTGTTTGAGGATTATGACCTTGGTGAAATTGCAAAATATATTGACTGGACCTATTTCTTCCATACATGGCAGATAAAAGGAAAATACCCTGAATTGCTTACCCATCCTCAAAGAGGTGAAGAGGCTAAGAAATTGTATGCTGATGCACAGAATGTTCTTTCCGAGATTATCTCTGGTGGTAAAATTAAGGCCTCTGGTGTAGTAGGCATATTACCTGCAGTTTCTGATGGTGATGATATTCTTGTTTATGATTCTGAGGATAAGTCAAAGCTACTGCAGAGATTCCCTCAATTAAGACAACAGTCTGGCAACAAAAAGGAATGCCTTTGTCTTTCTGATTTTGTTGCACCAAAGGTTTCAGGAAAAACTGATTACATTGGATTCTTTGCCCTGACTTCAGGTCTTGGTGCCGATAAGCTTGTAGAAAAGTACAAAGCTAAGCATGATGACTACAAGGCTATTCTTGTACAGAGTATAACGGACAGACTTGCCGAGGCTTTTTCTGAACTTATGCACGAGAAAATAAGGAAGGAAATATGGGGCTACTCTCCTGCCGAGAAATTTTCCTTACAAGAACTTATTGACTGTAAATACAGGGGAATAAGACCAGCATACGGTTATCCGGCTTGTCCTGATCATAGTTCCAAAAAGCTGATATTCGATCTTCTGGATGTAGAAAAGAATACCGGCATAAAATTGAGTGACAGTTATGGAATGTATCCCTGTTCGAGTGTATGCGGAATGTATTTTGCCCATCCGGATTCCCGTTATTTCTCAGTTGGAAAGATAACTAGGGAACAAGCTGATGACTACATACGTAGAAGAGGTAAGGATACTAACAAAATAGATACCATTGTTAAAAATATTATTGGGAAATAATATTAATTATTCTTGTTTAAAATTATTGTACAATGAAAGTTGCTGATATACTAAATACCACAGATAAAACACTATTTTCCTTTGAATTGGTTCCCCCTGTTAAAGGAACAGATATAAACGTTATTTACAAGGGTATTGAGCCCTTGATGGAATTTAAGCCCCCATTTATAAATGTAACCTATCACAGCGATGAGGTACATTACGAACCAAAGGAGAACGGGCTGCTAAAAAAGAAAATTGTCACCAAACGACCCGGATCTGTTGCTCTAGCAGCCAGCTTAATGCACAGGTTTAAAGTTGATGTTGTTCCCCATCTTATTTGTGGAGGAAGCAATATACACAAAATTGAAAATGAACTCATTGACCTTAATTTTCTTGGTATTGAGAATATCATGGCCCTTAGAGGAGATCCTGCACATGGACAAAGACTATTTATCCCTGAGGAAGATGGACATCTGCATACTACCGGACTTGTTAAGCAAATATCGGATATGAATAAAGGCATCTATATAGATGAGCATTTACAGACTCCTGCGGCAACTGATTTCTGCATTGGTGTTGCTGGTTATCCAGAGAAACATTACGAAGCTCCAAATCTTGATACAGATATAAAATATCTTAAAGAAAAGGTTGATCTTGGTGCAGAATACATAGTGACCCAGTTGTTTTATGACAATCAAAAGTATTTTGACTTTGTTGACAAATGTAGAGCTGCAGGTATCAATGTTCCTATCATACCGGGAATTAAACCCATATCTGTCAAGAAACATATTGAAATGCTGCCAAGGGCTTTCAATATAGATATCCCAAATGAATTAGTAAGAGAAATTGAGAAATGTAATAATAATGCAGAAGCTAATCAGGTGGGTATTGAGTGGGCAATAAAACAAAGTAAGGAGCTTATCTCTTACGGGGTTCCTGTCGTTCATTATTATACTATGAGTAATTCAGACAATGTCAGAAAAATAGCAGAGGCAGTTTTTTAATAAACATTCAATTTTCAATAATATTTATATCCCGGAGAGCTTAAGAATTCCGGGATTTTCTATTTTATTATATTTTTTTCTAATTTATAATAACCTTTTTTTATATCCTCCGTAAAACTTCTCCGTATAACCATTGGTGAGGTTTTTAAATTTTATAAATTTATTATCTGATATTGAATTAAATGTTTGTTTATTGACACTATTACAAAAAAACATGAGAAAAAAATACTTTAATTTCAGCGTATTGCTGAACTGGATCTTCGTTGTCATAACTGTATTATTACTAGTAAGATTTAACATCTCAGATATAGTTTCAGGAAAAACTAATGACAATATTAAGGAGAAACAAATAAAAAAAGGAGAAGATAATATAACTTCTATATATTCCAATATGAAAGATGTATTCAACAAAGTCAACGGTGCAGAGAATTTATATGAATTACCTGCACCCCGTACGAAAAGTAATATTTCTCTTGAGGAAACATTACAAAACAGACGATCAAGAAGAAACTATAATAATACTCCTCTTAATGCAAAGGAAGTTTCACAAATACTTTGGTCTGCTTATGGAATAACAAGTCCTATGAAAAAAGCAAGCTTATCAGGAGGTTTAAAAACAGCCCCATCTGCAGGAGCTCGTTATCCGTTGGAAATATATCTGGTTGTAGGAAATGTTGATGGTCTTTCTGCAGGATTATATAAGTATATT
This sequence comes from Marinifilaceae bacterium, assembly GCA_963666945.2. Lineage (GTDB taxonomy): Bacteria > Bacteroidota > Bacteroidia > Bacteroidales > Marinifilaceae. Next base: position 46,869 of record CAXXRT010000048.1, on the reverse strand, counting down.
CCTGACGGACATAAAATAATTAAAGTTCTTGATGGTGATTTAAGAAAAGATTTATGTGCTGGCTGTTGGTACCAGGAAATGATAGGCGATGCACCTGTCAGCATTGTTTACACTGCAGTTTTTGCCAGAAACACTATAAAATATGGAGAAAGAGGGCGTAAACGCTATGTATGTATGGATTTGGGGCATTCTGCACAGAATGTATACCTTCAGGCAGAGGCCTTAGGTCTTGGCACATGTGCCGTTGGTGCATTTGAAGATGATGAAGTAACAAAAGTATTAAAACTTCCAAAAGAGGAAGAGATTCTATATCTTATGCCTGTCGGTCATTATAATTAGAAATTACAAACTCCTCATAAATCAAAAGCCTGGATAAAAACCAGGCTTTTACTTAAACACAGAAAAGTATATTTAAAGGTCAGAGGAAATATTATTTATCAGGATATTCTTCTAAAAAACGTTTTGCTGTCTCTTTATTCGTAAATTTTAATATTAATTCATAGACAACAGGACCTTTTTCCTGTTTACCTGGATCGACATGTATTGATGTTTCTACGCCATAATGACCGTTTGTTGTTGGATAATGATAGATCTCTTTACATTGCTTAAATATGTATCTTCTGAACAAAAATAAAGATGACAAAACAATTACACCCATAGAAAAACCAATTATTGTATAGTACAAATCCCTTATATTACCGCTACCGATATTTCTGGCATAGTTAAAATACAGAAAAATAACTATAACCACAGATATAAGCCCTATAATTATTATTGCCTCATCAAGATATCTTAATTTTAAAGGTTCTTTAAGATGTTTATCGCAATAAGTCAGGTTGATTTCAACTTCACCATAAGCCGGAGTTTTATCATCCTTCTCTACAGATGTTTTTAAGCGGTATTTATTGTACAATACATCGTGGACCCATTTTTTTTTCTCATATCTTTCCGTTATTGTCACTATGTTTCTCCTATCTGCAGGAGCACCACAATAAGCACACGGAGGACCAAGATGAAAAACATCTTTTTCCCCTGATAATTTTCTCCTAACAATAATTTCTTTGCCCATACTAGTAAGTTTTATAAAAAAGAATTTTATAGTATATACGATTAGTAGTTGAAAAACGTTTTATACAAGGAACACATAGTGAATATAATTAATAATGTAAGTCTTTATTAATATAATTATTTGATTATTTTTGAGATTTAACAAATCTATCTTATATGGAAAATGCTTTTATAAATCTTCAAACGTCCGACTTTATCGTATTGATAGGATTCTTCCTTATAATATTTCTTATATCGGCCTATTATTCACGAAAGGCCGGAAAGGACACTACACAATTTTTTCTTTCAGGACGTAATCTCCCTTGGTATCTGGCAGGAACAGCTATGGTTGCAACCACTTTTGCAGCAGACACCCCCCTTGCTGTAACTGAGCTGGTAGCAAAAAACGGGGTAGCTGGGAACTGGTTATGGTGGAATCTTGCTATTGGGGGATTACTTACAGTATTCTTTTTTTCCAAGCTTTGGAGAAGAGCAGGTATAATGACTGACCTAGAATTTATAGAGTTAAGATATTCAGGAAAAGAAGCCGCCTTTCTAAGAGGATTCAGGGCCATTTACCTGGGATTATTTATGAATGCTATTGTTCTGGGGTGGGTACACAAGGCAATGGAGAAAATATTTTTAGTTACAATTCCAGGAGTTGATCCATTTCTTCTAGTTGTTATTCTAGCATTAATAGTTGCAATATATGCTTCTGCATCTGGATTACTGGGAACAATCAGGACCGACAGTTTTCAGTTTATATTTGCCCTCACCGGTTGTATTATTCTTGCAGTTATAGTTGTTCAGTTACCTGAAATCGGAGGAATGAAAAATCTAAAGAATATGCTTTCTGCTGAAACCATAAACTTTTTCCCTGAAATAACCACAAAAACTGAAGCAAGTAAACTAGCCGGAGGTGCTTTTGCATTGAGTATTGGGGCATTTCTTGCTTTTGTAGGCGTTCAATGGTGGTCGAGCTGGTATCCTGGGGCCGATCCCGGAGGTGGCGGTTATGTTGCCCAAAGAATGATGTCTGCAAAGGATGAAAAACATAGTTTCCTTGCAACTCTATGGTTTAATATTGCGCATTACACATTAAGACCATGGCCCTGGATAGTTGTAGCACTAGCTGCACTGGTTATTTTACCAAGAGCCAGTAGTAAAGATGATTTAAAAGCTGAAAACACAGAATATTTTGCAAGAGCAGAAAAAATATTTGAGCAAAGAGAAAGCTGGTCTTACAAGGAAGGGAAAGAAACTGATGCAGATTTTGCCGAATATTACGAAAAATATGAAAACACAGTAGATCCTGGTATAATGTATCCTAAATTAATGGTAAGGTATCTTCCTTCAGGACTATTAGGATTATTAATAGCCGTATTTCTTGCCGCATATATGTCGACCATTGCATCACAGCTAAACTGGGGAACATCTTACCTGATAAACGATTTTTATAAACGATTTATACAACGTAAGGCTTCAGAGAAGCACTATGTGATTGTATCACGACTAGGTATAGTTCTGATGGTAGCCTTTTCTCTTGTTATTACAAAATATTTCCTGACAACCATTTCTGGTGCATGGATGTTTATCCTTAATGTAAGTGCAGGAATGGGTGCAGTACTTATACTCAGATGGTACTGGTGGAGAATTAATGCATGGTCTGAAATCGCCGCTATGCTTGCTCCTATTGCTATTTATCCGATAGCAACCAAGGTAATGGGACTTGAATCACCATTAACCCTATTCCCTATTGCTTTTGGTTCTACTTTGATATGGATTATAGTTACATTCATTACCTCACCTGTGAAAAAGAATATATTGATTAATTTCTATAAAAAAGTTCATCCCGGAGGTATAGGATGGAAAAGATTCCATTCTGAATTTCCCGAAGTGAAACACGACAAAGGATATAGAAAATTATTTATAAACTGGATATTGGGAGTAATTTCTATATATTCTACTATGTATGGTATTGGAAAATTTCTTTTTGGTGAATATATTTTAGGAATATCCGGAATTATAGTTTCTTTTCTCGCAGGTTTTATTATCTTTAAGATTCTTAAAAATGCCGAATCAGCTAATGCTAATAATTAAGTATTGGTTTGTAATTTCTGATTATATTAGTTAGGGGTCTCTTTCCAGAGACCCCTTTTGTAATCTTTATTTTGGAGCTTATTGCTTGTTCCCTGAACAAGTATCTTTATTTAAAAATTTCCCTTTTGAAGTGACAATACGGCTGTTTTCCTTTCTTGGTATAATAATCCTGATGATAGCCCTCAGCCTTATAATAAGTATTAGCAAGGGTTATCTCTGTAGCCACCTCAAATCCCTTTCTCATTAAACTATTTATTAGTTCATCCGCCTTTTCTTTCTGTGATTCCTTTGTATAAAATATTTCACTACGATATTGCTCTCCAATATCTGGTCCCTGACGATCTATCTGGGTAAAATCATGAATTTCGAAAAATAGCTTAGCAAGATCTTCAAAATTCACCTTAGTGGGATCATAAATCACCTCTACAACCTCTGCATGACCAGTAGTTCCTGTGCAAACTTCCTGGTATGAGGGATTCTTCCTATGACCACCAATATATCCAACACTAGTAGAAATAACACCTTTGACTTTTTTAAAGAAATACTCAGTACCCCAGAAGCATCCACCTGCAAAGTATACTGTATCCATATTCTCAGTTTTTCCAGAAGGAATAAAATCAAGAGATATCGAATTCACACAATGACGTGTATCTTTAGCTGTAAATCCTTCCCCAAGAAAAACATGACCTAAATGACCACCACAATTAGCACAGACAATCTCTGTTCTCCTGCCATCAACATCAGGTATACGTTTTACCGCCCCCTTTATTTCATCATCAAAGCTAGGCCATCCACAATGTGAATCAAACTTATCATCCGATTTAAATAAGGGAGCATTACATTGCTTACACACGTATGTTCCATTTTCCTTATAATCCCAGTATTTTCCAGTAAAAGGATACTCTGTACCTTTCTTTAAAATAACATTCTCCTCTTCCTTGGTTAATTTATTGTATTTCATGACTTTTTGAGCAAAATTATTATTAATACTAAATATTAGAAATAGAACTAAAATGTACTTTATTGCATTCATGACTAATATTTTAAAGTTACTATTTATATTTATTCTAAACAATAATCATGCCATGTATATCTGATTAATATATTTTAACTAATAAAAGAAGTCAACGAATTCTATCTTTTGTATTTCAAATTTGTAACAAATTCCCAATAAACACAGTTATATTAAATAGGATTCAAGGGTTATGAATAAGAATAAGAAAACAAAAAAAAACAAATCTATGTTCTGGGCAACAGCATTGACAGCATTGATAGCTTTAATATTGTTTGTAATAGCAACAAAAATGGGAGGAGGAAATAATATTAAAGGATTGTTATCTGCATGGAATATGACTATAGAGATAATGCCCATACTAATATTTGCCTTTATAATAGCTGGACTTTTGCAGGTTATATTGCCACAAGATCTGCTTTCAAAATGGCTAGGTACCGAATCCGGCTTTAAGGGAATAATAATAGGTACAATCGCAGGAAGTCTGACACCTGGAGGACCTTATGTCAGCCTTCCAATTGTTGCAGCCCTATTAAAGACCGGGGCAGGCTATGGCACATTAGTTGCCTATCTATCCAGTTGGTCACTCTGGGCAATTGCCCGATTACCCATGGAGGTCGGAATACTTGGTTGGAAATTCACACTTATAAGACTAGCCAGCGTACTTATATTCCCTCCTATTACCGGATATATTGCAAATTGGATTGTAAAGATTCTAAATTGAAAGACATAGACAAAATAGTAGTATTTGATGGAGTTTGTAATCTTTGTAACAGATTAGTTATTTTTATTATCAAAAAGGATCCGAAAGCAAAGATTTCATTTGCCAGTTATCAATCCCCAGCTGGAGAAAAAATATTAAAAAAATACAGCATTAAATATTCAGGATATGGTTCAATTGTATATTTATCTTCTGGGGTCGCCTATACTAAATCACGTGCCATTTTAAGAATATTCAAAGATATTGGAAGTTTCTGGAAGCTATTATACTTATTTATAATAATACCTCGCCCAATAAGAGATTGGATTTATGATAAAATTGCACAAAACAGGTATAGATTATTTGGTAAAGAAGCATCCTGTTTAGTCCCTTCAGAGAAAATAAAAGATAGATTTATTCTTTAGTACAGCCTGGTTTTATTTCCATAATGGAATATCCACCAACAATCTACTAATAAATAAGCCAAGAAAGAAGAATACCTGAGCAAGAAAGACCGTAAATGCAAGTCTGTTCCATATCTTAACTTTCAATAACTTTATTAAAGAAAGAAAAATAAAAGCAATGATAAACCAAGCTGCATAATTTCTTAAAGGTACAATTCCTGCTTCCCAATGCCACATACCTAAATTACCGGCAACTTTCTCAAGAATAATATCATACGCAAGTATTATAATAGAAGAAAGAATAATTTTCTTTATAACACTAATTCTCATCAAACTAGTAATTGCCGCAGAGCAATAAACAAGCAATAACCAGTTAATGCCAATTATTAAGGGAGTATTAAATAATTTAACTCCAAGAACACTATTATATTGATAATTCCCAAAAATCATACCAGTATTTACGCCAATGGCCTCAATAGCAAATCCTCCCACAGCAATAAATGTAAATACAAGCTTTGATTTCATATTAAATTCGGGCATATGAAAAGACAGTATAATTCCAAGATTGAAAAGCAGTGCCCAAGGAATAAGAGTAATAAAAAATTTATGAGAAAAAGGGAAAATAGTTCCGATAAATGCAATAATATAAAACCAGACAATAAATCTTTCCAATCTATGGATACTTACAGGCTTAGGACTCATTTTATATAAGGATATAGTTAAGTTTCCATAAATTTACAATTAATTATTAAAATAGCAAATTAAATATTTGATTAACAAAAAAAGTTATTCTTATAAATAATTTCACTTACTACTAATTTTAATTATTTTTGCGATTGACTAATATGCGTATAAAATATATTTCTTATGAAAAAACTTTTCCTATATCTGGTATTTATGTGTGTAACAATATCTGGTATTATTGCACAAAAGAGTGCAGTAGATAAATTTATTGTTTCAGAAATGAAAGAAGTCGGCATACAGGGAATGTCTGTTGCTGTGATAAGATCAGGTAAAATTCTAAAACTTCAGAGTTACGGAGTTTCCAATATTGAATGGAATATCCCCGTTACCAATCAGACCCTTTTTCCCATGGCATCAGTAAGTAAATTATTCACATCTTCTCTAGTAATGGATATGATTAAAAAAAATGAACTTAATCTTAATACATCTATAACTGAATATATAAAAGATGCTCCTTATACATGGGAAGATATTAAAATAAAACACCTATTATCTCATAAATCAGGAATTAAATGGTTGAAAGAAATAAACAATAATATCTCCACCAAAGAAGCCGTAAAATGTCTTATGGACTCTACCTTGATGTTCAAGCCTGGAACAAAAGAATGTTATGCAAGCAGCGATTATACAGTTTTGAAATATATCATAGAAAATATTTCAGGAACAACTTTTGAGAAACTGCTGAAAGAAAGAGTTTTTTCCAAATATGGAATGTCTCATTGTGGTTATGATATGGAAGAAAGAAAAGGTTGTGAGCAAACAATGAAACCACTAAAAAATAAAACCCAGGTATATCTGGGAAAAGGTGATGATATAAATGTATACAAATATTTTTATCCTTCATACACATACTGCGCAGGAGGTTTATGGATGAATATACAGGATGCAAGTTCATGGATTATGGCCTTAGACAATGGTTTAATGTGTGAGGATGGCGAGGAAATAATGCTGTATGAAAAAACAGATAACAATGACAATTCATCTTGCAACTTCAGTAACTTCGGATGGACAGTAAATAATTATCAGAATCATTTATGTGCAGGACACAGTGGAGGACCAGCAGTTGCGGAAATACTACGATTCCCTGGGAAAAATATCACGGTCATTGTATTGACTAATCAAAGAAATATACTCCCTTATCTGGCTAAATCGATTGCATCCTTCTACATCAATGATTTAAAAATGCCGGAAGGAAGAAAAACACTGGAATTTTAAGATATATAAACATATATTCATCAATAGAGGTCGTCAATTTACCAGGCGACCTTTTTTTTACATTAAATATTTCTTTAACGTTATGAAGATCTTAATAATCTTAGTAATAATATTTATATTTGGCACATGCATAAAAAGAAAACCATAATAGAAGAATCAATAGAAAATCTGGGAATTTCCTCATTAAACGAGATGCAGGAAACAATGTTAAGAGAATATAATGAAGATAATGATTGTATACTCTTATCACCTACAGGTTCAGGAAAAACTCTTGCATTTCTACTCCCTCTTCTGGGAAAAATAAAAGCCGAGATAAACGAGATTCAGATTCTAATACTTACTCCTTCAAGAGAGCTTGCCATTCAAATAGAGAAAGTATTTAAAGATATGAAAACCGGCCACAAGGCTAATTGCTTCTACGGTGGTCATTCTATTAAGATAGAGACAAACAACCTTAGTCAACCCCCAAAAGTGCTTATTGGAACTCCGGGCAGAATAGCTGATCATATAAGAAGAGATCATTTAAATCTTAACAATATACACAGTCTTGTTCTTGACGAATTCGACAAATCTCTGGAATTAGGATTTAAGGATGAAATGTCCTTTATTATTGAGAATCTGAAATCCGTAAAAAGCAAAATATTAACATCAGCGACATATAATATAGAAATACCTGATTTCATACAATTGACATCTCCTGTTTCTCTTGATTTTATTAAAGAAAACCATGCTCCTAAACTAAGACAGTGCATGGTCAGAGCAGATGAAAAGGACAAGCTGGAGATACTGTTTAAATTATTGTGCTATATTGGTGAAGAATCCTCAATTATATTCTGCAATCACAGGGATGCAGTCGAAAGAATTAGTCTTTTACTTAAAGATAAAGGAATTGCCCACGATACATTCCATGGAGGACTAACCCAGGAAGACAGAGAACGAGCACTAATAAAATTCCGTAATGGCAGTCATCAAATACTTATTACAACAGATTTGGCAGCACGCGGACTCGATATTCCTGAGATAAAAAACGTGATTCATTATCAGTTGAGTAAGACAGAATCATCTTATATACACAGAAATGGACGTACAGCCAGAATGAATGCAGATGGTGTATCATATCTGGTACTTGCCGAAATGGAAGATATTCCCTCCTATATAAATATTATACCCACAGAGATAAATCTTCCTTTTGAGCAGATTCTTCCTCCTGCCCCCCAATGGGCTACACTATTTATAGGTGGAGGTAAAAAAGAAAAGATTAATAAAATAGACATTATAGGATTTCTTCATAAAACAGGAGAACTGGACAAAGATGATATCGGACTTCTTGAGGTAAAGGATCATATAAGTTATGTTGCAATAAAAAGACAAAAAATAAAGCAACTTATCAAGCTCATAAGAAATGAAAAGATAAAAAAGAAAAAATTTAAAATAGAGATATCCAGGTAATCAGTAGAACAAATAATAAAATTAGTATGACAGAAGATATTTCACTTCCCGGTTTCGATAAAAATGTACTATTGGATTTAGTTAATATGAAAATGCCATATGGTAAATATAAGGGGCGATTTTTATACCAATTGCCAGAGCATTATCTTGTATGGTATAATCAAAAAGGATTTCCAGAAGGGAGAATAGGAATTCTACTGGCAACTTTATATGAAATAAAACTCAACGGTCTGGAATTTCTACTTAAACCTTTGATTAGAAGTCAGTTTTAGATAATTTATTACTAGAAATGTATTATTGTCAAACATAAGTTTTTTTGCTACATTTGCAAGACTATGTATATTTAACAAAAAGAATAAGACATGAATAATTATTTTTCAAAAATCAAAGACTATTTACTGGAATTGGAATACAATATCCTATCCGAAGATAAATCGGAAGAAATTGTAATTGTAGAAAATCAGGAAGCCGGGATAACTAATCTTATTATCGATTGCGAGCATCCTATTCTTATTATTGAGCTTTATCTTTTTGACTTAAAAAAAGAAGATATAAATATTTACAGAGAATTTCTGAAAATGAACAGAGAGATAATTCACGGTGCAATCGCACTTGATGAATCAGGAAAAAAGGTATTGTTCAGGGATACACTACAAGTTGAAAATCTTGATATAAATGAACTTCAGGGTACACTTAATTCTCTTGAGGTTTTCCTAAGCGAGAACGCAAATAAATTATTAGAATTCTCAAAAAACTAAACAACTTAATTACAATAAACATCATACATATGGGAATTTTTAGCAGAATATTCAAAGTAGGTCAATCCGAGGCACATGCATTAGTAGATAAATTAGAAGACCCTATTAAACTTACAGAACAGGGAATCAGAGATCTTAAAAAAGATTTAAATAAAAGTCTCGAAGCCTTTGCAGAAGTTAAAGCTCTGGCAATACGTTCAAAGAAAGAGGTTAATGAATACAAGAATCAGGCTCAGAATTATGAGCAAAAGGCCATACAAATACTTAAAAAAGCCCAGGATGGTAGTCTTGAAATAGCAGAAGCTGACAGACTAGCGGGAGAAGCATTAAGCAGAAAAGAAGATTGTGTTCAGAATGCTGCAAGATCAGAGGCAGACCTTAACAGATTGGAAGGGAGTATCAGACAACTTGATAATAATATTAAGACCTTAAAATCAAAGATAAATCATTACGAAAGTGAGCTAAAAACATTAAAAGCCAGGGCCAGAGTCAGTTCAGCAACAAAAAAATTAAATAAATCTTTATCCAATATAGACAGTAATGGAACAATATCTATGTTGGAAAAGATGAAAGACAAGGTAGCCCGTGACGAAGAATTAGCTCAGGCATACGGAGAAATGGCCGATTCCGGTAAAAGCATAGATGATGAGATTAATTCAGTTCTTGATGATACGAATATAAAATCTTCAAATGCTCTTGAAGAAATGAAAAGGAAATTAAACATGTAATCTATTATTCAGATTTACCATATGGGTTTATTTAATATATTCAGAAAAAAAGAACCTCGGTATAATGTTACAAACATTAAAGTCACAGATCTTGATAAAAACTTTGTCTTTGATTATGATTTAAGTTCATGGTTAATTACAGCCATGTACGAATATGATTGGGGAGACAATTTTTTTACCCGTGAATTTAAAATTGAAAGTGACAAAGAAACAGCATTCTTAAATATAGAGGAAGATGACGAATTACAAATCAGTATCAGTAAGAAAGTGAAAATAAGGCATATTGATGATGATCTTCCTGAATATATTATTAAAAATGAATGTCCTCCAAAAAAATTGGAATACAAAGGAAAGACCTTCTTTTTAGAAGGAGAAAACCCCGGTTATTTCAACGATACTGATTATAAAAACGAGTCATGGATAGAATTCATTTCATGGGATTATACCAGTGAGGACGAGAAATATGTTTTAAGCATTGAACAATGGGGAGAGAACAAATTCGAAGCCACTTACGGTAAATTCATCAAAGAATACGAGATCTCAAATATTTATCCTCATAAATAAAAAAATAAAGCATGCAGTTTAGCAAAAGATTATTTTCACGATACTGTATTATATTGCTGTTTACCTCTATCCTAACCGGATGTATATCAAGTAATTCACAATACGAATATCAGAAATCGCCAGTAGATATACTAATCAGGGATTTAAGCAATGTAAATAGTTTCTCCATTATCTTGCACGATATGGATTATGACGAAAGAAACGATATTTTCAAACATTGTTATAACGTAATAATAGAAAGTCCAGACACCATACTATCAAAGAAAACAGACTGGGTTGCTGTTAGCCAATCGTTTTTCGATGCCAACAAAGATAATATGGGGATGGAGATTGCCTCTAAAAAAGATGGAAAAGTAAGTAAAGTTGCTGCTCCTGCAGGTTATTCCAACTACGTTGGAAATGAAAAATACGGGCAATGGGTACAAAGAGACGGAGGTAGTTTCTGGGAATTCTACGGAAAATACGCCTTCATGTCAAGTATGTTCAGAATGGCTATGTTTCCTGTAAGATATTCATATTGGAACGATTATAACAGAAATTATTACAATTATGGAAAACCATACTATGGATCAACATCGAACGGACAGAGAATGTATGGTACAAATAGTAGCTACTCCAAGGCGAATGGTTCTTCGGCATGGAACAGTAAGCCATCTTCGTTTAAGGACAGGGTAAGACAAAAAGTAAGTAGAAGTACTTCATCCACCAATAAATCAATTTACTCCAGAAGAAACAGAACAAGTTCAAGATACAGCCGATCAAGTACAAGATCAAGGGGCGGTGGTTTTGGTAAATAAGTGTTTTAAGAAATCCTTTAAATAAATAATAAATGGAAAATTTATTACAAAATGAATATGTCGTTATAATTGGGGAATCTGCAGCATATATTATATGTGCATTTTTCATGTTCTTCCTTGGAAAAATAGCATATGGCCTTTTTCATCCAACAATAAATATAAAAGATGAATTAGTAGAAAAAGATAATTTTGCTTTTTCTGTTGCCCATACCGGATACTTTATTGGATTATTACTTTCTATAGGCAGTGCAATTGTGGGACCATCACATGGATTAATAACCGATCTTATCGACATGGTAGTTTATGGCGGTCTGGCAATTATTCTTTTGAATATATCTACAATTATCAACGATAAAATAATACTCAGAAAATTCTCAGTACGTAAAGAGATTATTGAAGATAGAAATGCAGGAACAGGAGTTGTTGAAGCTGCCTGTGCCATATCATCGGGACTTATAATCTTCGGTGCCGTTTCTGGAGAAAGTGGAGGATTATTATTTGGAATTACTACAGCAATAATATTTTGGCTTGCAGGTCAGTTTATTCTAATCATTACAGCATATATTTTCAATTTAATAACTTCTTATGATATTTACTATCATATAGAAAAAGATAATGTAGCTGTAGGTATTGGATTTGCGGGAGCTCTTATTGCCATAGCTAATCTTGTCAGATTCGCTGTCTCCGGCGATTTTATCAGCTGGGGGGAATCCTTTCTTAACGTAGGAATAGACGTAATTATAGGACTGGCATTCTTACCTCTTGTGCGGTGGATGGCTGACAAGATACTACTTCCCGGTCAACGATTAACAGACGAAATAATTAATCAGGAAAAGCCCAACAACGGTGTTGCCCTAATAGAAGCATTTGCTTATATAGGCGGCTCTATACTAATAACCTGGTGCATATAACGATATTAATAAATTCAAATAGAAACACCGGGGATAATAATATATACCGGTGTTTCTATTTTATTTGTAACATATTTTAAAACAACAGCCCAATTGAATATTAAATCAAACATACTTAAACTTGCCATTTTCGCCACAGGCTTATCCGGTATAGTAGCAGAATATATACTATCTACACTGGCATCATATTTTCTGGGAGATTCCGTTCTTCAATTTACTATGATAGTTTCAGTAATGCTTTTTTCCATGGGATTGGGAAGCAGAGTCAGTAAATCCATGGAAAAAAACCTGCTACAAAAGTTTATATACATAGAATTTGCTCTCTCCATTTTAGTTGCCTTCTCATCTCTTATAGCATATTCTGCATCCGCATATACAATCTATACAGGTATAATTATTTATTCCTTAAGCATAGTTATTGGACTGATGATAGGTATGGAGATCCCACTGGTAATCAGAATTAACCAGGAATTCCAGAATTTACGTATGAATATATCAACCGTAATGGAAAAAGATTACTATGGAAGTCTCGCAGGAGGATTATTCTTTGCATTTGTAGGCCTGCCATATCTTGGATTGACATATACCCCTATTATACTTGGACTTGTCAACTTCTCTGTTGCCATAGTATTAATATTTATTTTATGGAAGAAACTTAAGAATAAGGTAAAACGACGAATATCATCGTTGGCAATTATTCTTTCAGTCGTTTTAATATCTGGATTCTTTGTATCTCAACCAATAATTAAATACGGAGAGCAGAAGAAATATAAAGACAAAGTCATATATTCAAAACAAAGCAGATATCAGAAAATAGTAGTCACACAATGGAAAAATGACTACTGGCTATACATTAACGGAAACCAGCAACTTAGTACATTCGATGAACAGATGTACCACGAGCCTCTTGTACACCCTGCCCTTAAACTATCTAAAACGCCATACAATATTCTTATTCTTGGAGGTGGTGACGGATGTGCTGTACGCGAAGTATTAAAACATGAAAAAGTAAAAAATATAACACTGGTTGATCTTGACCCTGTCATGACAAATCTTGGTAAAGAACATCCTATTTTCGTTAAAATGAATAAAGATGCACTTTCAAACAATAAAGTTCATATATTAAATAAAGATGGTTACAAATACATTGAAGATACAAACGAGTATTTCGATGTAATTATTATCGATCTACCCGATCCAAAATCAGTTGAACTAAGCAGACTTTATTCCTATGAATTTTATATAAAATGCTACAAACATCTACGTCAGAACGGAGTTATAATTACCCAGGCAGGTAGCCCGTATTTTGCCCCACAGGCATTCAAATGCATACAGGAAACAATAAAAGAAGCAGGATTCTCGACTATAGCCATGCACAACCAGGTAGTTACATTAGGAGAATGGGGATGGGTACTGGGCGCCAAAAATATATCTACTGAAGACCTAAGAGAGCATATGCAAAACCTGAGTTTTAATGATATAGAAACAAAATGGATAAATAAGGAAGCAATGATGCTTATTACTTCTTTTGGAAAAGATTTTTTCAAACAAGGGAATCAGATAGAAGTAAATAAAATCCATCACCCGATTCTTTATAAATACTATTTAAACGGTACCTGGGAAATGTATTAAACCAATAAAAGAACTTTTAAAAATATATAAATGAATATCAATAAAGATATTAACATCCTTGAAAACAAGACCATAAAAGCCAGTATCTACAACTTCAAAAGGTGGATAGATATTACCGACCCTGAGATATTATACAATTCACTTTCCCGTTTGCTTGAAATGACGGGATACCATGTCTTAAACCATATAGAGCATCATTTCCCTAATGGAGGCTATACCTGTCTGTGGCTTCTTGCAGAAAGTCACCTTGCTGCCCATACTTTCATAGAAGACAACAAGACATATATAGAACTGAGCGGTTGCAATAAAGAGATGAACGATAAGTTCATAATAGAATTTGATAATTTATTTAAGAATTCATTAATTAAGACGACTTAATATTAGTCGTCTTAATTAATAAATAAAATATCATAAAAGGCTAAAAGAAACGGTCACTCCCGCCATTACTATTGAAACCATGCTCATTAGCTTAATAAGAATATTAAGACTGGGACCTGAAGTATCCTTAAACGGATCCCCCACAGTATCACCTATTACTGTTGCTTTATGTTTATCGGAACCTTTACCCCCCAAATGTCCCTCTTCTATATATTTTTTAGCATTATCCCATGAGCCACCTGCATTAGCCATAAATATAGCAAGAACAAATCCCGATGCCACCCCACCAACAAGCAATCCCAGTACACCCGGAACGCCAAATATAAGTCCCATAACAACTGGCACTATTATTGCCAATAAAGAAGGTAAGATCATTTCAATTTGCGCCCCTTTCGTAGATATTTCCACACAACGTGCATAATCCGGTTCTGTCTCTCCCTCTAAGATTCCTTCTATTGTTTTGAACTGGCGACGCACCTCATTAACCATTTTATGAGCTGCTCTCCCGACTGCATTCATTGTCAATCCACAAAACACAAAAGCCATTCCCGATCCTACCAAAACACCGGCCAACACTTTGGGATTTAAAAGATTAACATCAAAGAATTCCATCATATCATATAAAGTAGCCCTGGTAACCTCTATTATTCTATCTCCTATAGATAACTCCGTCTGACCGGCATGCAGCAATCCCGCCTTTAATTCTTCCACGTAAGATGCCAGAAGAGCCAAAGCAGTCAGTGCAGCTGAACCAATAGCAAATCCTTTTCCCGTTGCAGCAGTTGTATTTCCCAGAGAATCCAATGCATCTGTACGTTTACGCACCTCCTCTCCCAGTCCACTCATTTCTGCATTACCACCTGCATTATCCGCAATAGGTCCATAGGCATCTGTTGCCAGTGTAATCCCTAAAGTAGAAAGCATTCCGACAGCTGCGATACCTATACCATAAAGACCACCACTTATGTTATCAAAATTAAAATCAGCACCAAAAAGATAAGAAAGAATAATTCCAACCACTATAGCAAAAACAGGAATAGCTGTTGAAATCATTCCCGTGCCAATCCCGGAAATAATTACCGTTGCAGCGCCACTCTCAGAGCTTTCAGCAATTTCCTGCGTAGGACGGAAAGCCTGGGATGTATAATATTCTGTAGATTTGCCAATTACAGTCCCCACAAGTAATCCTGTTATTACAGACCCCACCAGGTATATATCAAGATCAAGTGATTTTATAACAAAGAAAGTCGCAATAGCTATTAAAACAGAACTAAGATTTATTCCCCTTGAAAGAGACTTTAGTAATTGAGCCTGGCTTGCATTCTCCTTTGTTCTCACCATATAAATACCAAAAATAGAAAGCAAAATACCTGCGGCAGCAACCAACATAGGAGCAATCACAGCATTAAACTGCATACTTTCATTCACAACCATTGCCGAAGCACCAAGAGCAGCAGCAGCCAGAATAGAACCACAATAAGATTCATAAAGGTCAGCCCCCATACCTGCAACATCACCAACATTATCACCAACATTATCTGCAATAGTAGCAGGATTACGAGGATCATCCTCAGGAATTCCAGCTTCCACCTTACCTACAAGGTCAGCGCCAACATCAGCTGCCTTGGTAAAAATGCCCCCGCCAACCCTTGCAAAGAGTGCCTGGGTTGAAGCCCCCATTCCAAAAGTAAGCATGGTAGTAGTTATTATTATCATTCTTGTATGAGGATCCATATCCCTAAAGAATAAGTTTAAAATAAAAAACCATAGTGTGATATATAAAAGCCCAAGTCCCACAACCACAAGTCCCATGACAGCCCCACTTCTAAAGGCTACCTTTAATCCACCGTTCAGAGATTTTATTGCCGCATTTGCCGTTCTGGCAGAAGCATGTGTTGCTGTCTTCATTCCAATATAGCCAGCAAGAGCAGAAAATGCCCCTCCCGAAAGGAAACCAAACCATACCCATTTATTTATTAGTTCCGGTCCATAGGCCATCCAGGCAAAGATTACACACAAGATAAAAAAGACTATAGCAACCACCTTGTTTTGCTGTTTAAGATAAGCCATAGCACCTTTACGAACATGTCCGGCAATTCTTACCATTGTCTCATTCCCTTCACTTTCTTTTTTCATTTGGGTGAAATAATACCATGCAAAAAGAAGAGCAACAACGGCAGAAGCAGGTGCAATCCAGAAAAGATAATTCTCCATAGTATATAAGTTTTAGCAGGTTAGTAATTCAACAATTATAAATATAGTTATTTTATTATTAATATCAAATGACTATTAATAACCATAAATAATTTTCGTAAATTAGTATCATAAAACATAAATATTCATATTACGTACTAATTAATATTATTGAACCTAAACAAAATAACTATGTATAATATATTAAAAACTACAGCTAAAATAATGATTTGGGCCATACTATTATTCTTATCCCTAATATTGTTATTAGCATTTATTGACCTAGTATACGAAACCTACTCAAAAATAATAGAACCCCCGTTTTTAGTTATAAATTCAGGACAATTGATTGAATTATTTAGCCTATGTTTAATTATCATCATCGGTCTTGAACTTATAGAAACTATAAAGGCTTTCCTTAAAGAAGAAATTGTACATGTGGAATTAGTTATCTTAGTTGCAATAATAGCCATTGCAAGAAAAGTCATAGTATGGGATTTCGAGAAGTATTCCGATACTCTTTTATTGAGCATGTCCGCAATGATAATAGCACTGGCACTGTCTTATTTTCTTATAAAAAAATCGAACGTAAAGATTAATATTTTTAAGAAAAATGAGTTTAAGAATAAAATGAGTGATAATAAACAAAAATGATGGAATGTAGGAATATAAAAACTGAGACTATCCTAAGAATCACTGTTTTATATTTAACAAACACAATAAACTTAAAACAAATATTATAAAAAACAATAAATATAATTTACAAGGGAACAGTTATTTTTTGTAAATTAGATTACTCAAATTTAATATTCTTATTTTATCTTATGAAACGAATAATATTTTTTTCTATTATTATTTCACTAACCTGCTTATTGGAAAGCTGTGAACCCGTTATTCAATCACTACACCCCTTATACACAAATGATCTTTTGATTGAAGAACCCGGCATTGAGGGAATATGGTATTATAATAATTCAACAAAAGATACAATTTACTGGAAAGTAGAAGCCTCGAAGGACAAAAAGTATATAATTAAAGTAAATGATAATAACAAGAAAAATGAAGAAGCAATATTTTATTTGCATTTAATAAAACTAAAAGACAATATATACGCAGATCTGTTTCCTGTTGAAGAAAATTCCCTAATTACAGATTCCGATCCCGGACTATTTCTTATGTCCCATATTACACCAGTACATTCATTTTCAAAACTATCATTAGGTAAAAACAATATCGAAGTTCAATATTTTGCTTCGAAATGGCTTAAAGAAATTCTCAAAAAAAACAAAAGCTGTGTTGATTTCCATAAAATTAAAGTCAGTGATTGTGAAGGAGAAAACTGTTTTCTTTTAACCTCTCCCCCCAAAAAATTACAAAAACTAATAACTAAATATGGTGAAAAAAACTTCAGACTTAAGGACAATATAATAAGGTTTAATAGACTAAACACAACGGAATAAATTCGAATACATTATAGTTTCTCCCCAATAAAATTATTAAGTTTGTAGAAACGGAAACACTAAAAACGAACTTTAAAATAGTATTAATATGGTATCACACGAAATAGACTACATAATTTACGGTGATGATATGCAAACTGTAGAAGTCGAGTTAGATCCGATGGAAACAGTTATTGCAGAGGCCGGAGCAATGAACTGGATGGAAGATGGAATAAGCTTTGAAGCAAAAATGGGAGACGGCTCAGCACCGGATCAAAGTTTCTTTGGAAAAATAATGAGTGCAGGGAAAAGGGCACTTACCGGAGAATCTATATTCCTTACACACTTTACAAATACCGGTTTTGGCAAGAAGAAAGTAGCCTTTGCGGCCCCATATCCCGGTAAAATTATCCCTATTAATTTAGCCCATATTGGAGGAGAGATAATTTGTCAGAAAGACGCTTTTCTATGTGGAGCATTAGGAACAGAAATAAGTATGGTCTTCAATAAAAGATTTGGAACCGGACTTTTCGGAGGAGAAGGTTTTATATTGCAGAGATTAAGGGGCGACGGGAAGACATTTCTTCATGCAGGAGGCACCATCGTAAAGAAAGAACTTAAAGGAGAAACAATAAAAGTAGATACCGGTTGTATTGTTGCATTCACTGGAAATATTGATTATGATATACAAAGAGCAGGCAACCTAAAATCAATGTTCTTTGGAGGAGAGGGATTATTCCTAGCAACTCTTTCTGGAACAGGTACAGTATATTTACAAAGTCTACCATTCTCAAGACTGGCAGACAGAATATTAAAGAATGCCCCTTCAGCAGGAGGAAATTCAAAAGGCGAAGGTTCTATATTAGGAGGTCTGGGAAGAATTCTTGACGGAGATTAATTATTGCTATAAAATTACGGTATGATAAGTCAGAATACAATCTCATTCCTTAAAGAACTCAAGAATAACAATACCAAAGAGTGGTTTGATAATAATCGGGACCGGTATAAAGAGGCAAGAAAAGAATTTCTGGATCAAATGAATAATTTAATAGAAATTGCTCAGCAAATAGATCCTTTCGTTGGGCAGGTTGATGCAAAAAACACAATATTTCGCATTAACAGAGATATCAGATTTTCTAAGGACAAAAATCCTTACAAAACAAACTTTGGAGGAGTAATTGCAAAAGGAGGCACACGCAAATCTCCCTATGGTTGTTATTACTTCCATCTTGAGCCTGGGATGAGTTTCATAGGAGGTGGAATTTATATGCCGGAGCCTAAGATTCTGAAAACCGTAAGAGACGATATATACGGTAGACCAGAGGAATTTAAAAAAATTATTAATAATAAAGAATTCAAAGATATATACGGAGAATTGTGGGGAGACAAGCTTATTCGTCCTCCCAAAGGTTTTCCTTCAGATTTCCCGGAAATAGATCTATTGAAACATAAACATTATACAGTCATCCATGACATATCAGATGATATTATATTAAGTAATGACTTCGAAAGATATGCTTTGAGACTCTTTAAAACTCTATTGCCATTTAATAATTTTTTAAACAGAGCCATCGACTTTATACTCAATGAATAACGCAACATATGTTCACTATTCGCCGTATGGGGGTGGCGGAACACGAATAGTAACATAATTTTGTTAAATCCTATATTCGCACCTTACATCAACACCCCCGATTATTCTGTTTTTCAGACAATTAACTCAAATAAGTAATATATTAACTTCACTGCCAGAACCATTACCCTATCCAACTGTAAACTAGTACAATACTAAAACATTCCTATTATTTAAAGAATATGTAATAAATATAATTTAAAATGTTTTGTTCATTTTACCTATATTTGCGACCGAAAATTTAGGTAATGAAGGGAGTAGGTAAAAATATCCGATATCTATATCTTATAAAAATGGCAAAGTGGTTCACACTTGTCATGCCCATTATTGTTGTATTTTATCAGGACAATGGTCTTAAGATGACGGATATAATGCTGCTAAAGAGTATCTATTCCATAGCTGTTGTATGTCTTGAAATTCCTTCCGGCTATTGTGCAGATGTCTGGGGAAGGAGAAAAACTCTTATAGCAGGTACTTTTCTTGGGTTCTGTGGATATGTGATATATTCCTTTTCCTTTGGATTTCTGTCCTTTCTGGCTGCAGAAATTGTATTGGGTATAGGTCACTCCCTTATTTCCGGAGCCGACTCAGCAATAATGTACGACTCACTTTTAGAGCAAAAAAGGGAAAGAGATTACCTTAAACATGAAGGCCGTTTATATTCTGCAGGTAACTTTGCCGAAGCACTTGCAGGAATTGCCGGAGGATTACTTGCTGCTATCAGCCTGAGACTCCCCTTTATCTGTCAGAGTTTTGTCGCATTTATAGGATTCCCCGCAGCTATTCTACTTGTTGAACCGGCATGTGCTTCACTTGGAAAACACAAAGGAATTAAAGATATTCTGAAAGTGGTAAAATTCTCTATTGTCGATGATAAAGAATTACGTTGGAATATTCTTTATTCTTCTGTTATTGGTTGTTCAACACTTACTATGGCATGGTTTTTACAACCATTCTTTAAAGAAGCAGGAATTCCTGTAGCATGGTTTGGATTTATATGGACTGCTCTTAATCTTTCAGTTGGAATGACTTCAGCTTTTGCCTACCGGATAGAAAAGAAACTTGGACAAATAAAAACCTCACTATTAATAGCAATAGGAATCAGTGCAGGTTATATTGTTGGAGGATTTAATATTAGTACGGCAGGACTAATAATCATTCTGGTGTTTTACCTTATAAGAGGAATTGCCTCTCCGGTGCTTAAAGAATATATAAATCGCATAACTGGCTCTGATGTAAGAGCAACGGTACTTTCAATAAGAAACTTCGTTATAAGGCTTATATTTGCTTTTATTGCCCCCCTGCTGGGCTTAATGACAGATACAATAAGTCTTAAATGGGCATTTATTCTATCAGGTTCAATATTTCTTATTTTCTCAATCATCTGTCTTTTCGGCATCATTAAAGCCTCAAGAAATAAATAATACATTTCATTAATACAAATAAGTCACTTAAATTCAGGTAGAAAAGATCACAGTTACCTAAGCTTAATAAGAGAAATTCAAAAACAATACAGGAGTAAAGGGAACAGCCTCTGTATGGATTTTCACAGAACTGGTCTGTTCTTCCGGAATACTAATAAAATTTGAATATTTTATATTCTCATGATTAAAGATATTAAGTACAGATACCCCAGCCTCCAAACGAAAATTCCTTGTAAAAAACTTATATATCAGAGATGCATCCATACGGCTGTATAATTTATCCTGTGTATCTTCTCCCGAATCAGGGTAAGGATCAGGAAATCCGGAACCAAAGACATAATTAGCCGAAATATAAAAAGATTTAATATTTACCAGAGCAGCAAATTTCAACTCATGTCTTTGATCATGTAAAGCCCTCTCATATGAATTAGCTTTGAAATAACTAAAAAACTCTTCTGTCTTACTGAAAGTATATGATATCCAGGCAGAATGCCCATTATAATCCTTTTTAATAAAAAAATCCAAGCCACGACTTCTGCCCTTACCCCTGAATATTGACTCCTCTCTTCTTATTCTGACAAAACGAGTTAACCCCTCTATATACTTAATAAATCCATCTACGCTAAAAGTAAAACCATTACTCTCATAAGCTCCCCCAAGAACAAAATGTCTGGATTCCAATACCGGAATATCCCTGTTATCGCATATAGTCCAGATATAATTATAATTACCAACCTCATCCAGAACGGAACTTTTTGCTATAAACTGATTATATATACCCCACGATGAATTAAAGTTAAGCCTATCATTAATCTTAAACAAGGCAGATATACGAGGCTGGATATATGCCCTATTCAGATTAACAGAATAATCCATCCTCAATCCCGGTTTTAAACTAAAATGCGGACCTAAGGTAATATTATCATTAATATACGTATTATACACAAAATCATTATTATCCAGTTTAGATAAATTATGAGAAAGAGAATCCTTTCTAAGCAATACATTATTTGAGACAAGTCCAGCCCCAACCTCTATATCATTCCTTTTATATGAAGAAAATCTATTATCGAATCTGGCATTATATTCCTCTATTTCATTATTCGTTATTATTATATCATCAACTAAGGTCACTATCCTGTCAAAAATAATTGATTCCCTGGTTATATTAAGATAATTATTCAACTTACTTTTAAGTCCCGAATAGCTAAAAGAAAAGTTAGAATTATTTCCATTATCCCATCTTTTTCCATAAAACACAGAAGCCCCCAGCTGAGAATTATTTTCATCCTCTGAAGTCTTTAAGAGCCTTCTCCCTCTTTTTTCATCGTAGGAATAAGAAAACCTGTCTTTTCCAGTAAACACACTTAAATGGTAGGAATCCCCATTATTTGTTTTGCCTGAGTATTTCACATTAAAATCCCTAAAATTATAATCAGGGTATATATTCACAGATGAATTACTTGAATTACTTCTGCTTCCATATATATTCAGACTTTCAGTATCGTAGAGATTATAATAAGTCTGACGGAAAGCCATAATCAGAGAAGATTTCTTAAACAACGGTATACTTACCATTGCATTCACAGTAGTATTATTGATATTCAGATTTAAAGAAGGATCTAACACACTACCGTCAACACCGGTAATATCCACAATGCCACCTACCCTATCACCATATTCAGAGCTAAATCCACCCTTCATAATCTTAATATCTTTTGCCATATAAGGATTTACCGAACTTATATTATCGTTAAAATTCTTTAGCCCAAAGATTGTTATTCCGTCGAACAACACCTGACTATGACCATCGTAGCTACCCCATATTATAAGATCTTTAGACTGCTCGCCCGCAGCAAGAACACCGGGTTGAAGTCTGAGAAGATTGAACACTGAATTATCACCATTGCCAGGAAGGAAATTTGCTATCTTATGATTCAACCTCATCGTTCCCGGTGCACTCTCTATTCTTATAGTGCGCTCAACCACACTACCATTTACCGTTACCTCATCCAGATCAATTCTGGCCGGCATAAGCCCAATTGATATATTTGTTTTAGCACTGAGTATTGTATCGACAATATAATAACCCAGATGAGAAACTTTAACGCGAAACAGACTATCAGATTCCGATATATAAGAGAAATTTCCCCCCACATCACTTATCATCCTATGGTTGTTAATCTGAATATGAGAAAAAGGAAGGGTTTCTGCATTAATTTTATCCACTACTCTGCCGGAAATAATATATTTCTTTTTAAAAATATCCCTCTCAAAGGGGTATATAATGAACACATCCCCCCTCTTATCCCAAGCAAAAGGAATCTCCTTAAGCAAAAAATCAAGGGCCTTTTCAACCGAGGGGAAACTTTTATTTACAGTAAAAAAATATTGCGAGAGCTGTTTATCATCAAAGGAAAACATAAGATTATATTCGTCCCTTAAATCAATAAAAATCTTGTTAAGAGCCTTATTATCGGCGAAAATCTCTATTTTCTGGGAATAACTATAATTGCAATATAAAATAAAAGCAAGAAAAATAAATATAATCTTACTTAATTTGTCCGGAGGTATTTTTAATGATTTGGTATTCACTCAATCCCTTTTTAACAAATTTAAAATTAAAAGGCAAACATACCAAATCTAATACGTGTTCTACTGAATCTTGTTTATTAAAATTACCGGTATAGGTATAATTAAGACTTTCCGGTAAATTAATTTTAACACCATACTGACGTGCGATCTCCTCAAAAACAAGACGTAGAGGGGCAGAAGTAAAAACAAACTTAAAATCTATCCATGAAATCTTATCAGCAGCATGGACCTTATGCTTTTTTATAGTCCCATTTTTTTGAATAACTGCATGTTCATTGGAAATTAAGACAACCTTATCCTTGGTAGCTTTCGCTACAACACTCACCTTACCTGTCAAACAAGTAACCCCTATAATTCTTGTTTCTGGAATATATATTAAAACATGTACCCAATACAGCAGTTTTTCCTACAGATGAAACGACCTCAAATTTATTACCTTTTTCAACCTCAAAATAAGCCTCTCCGCTAAAAGACAGCTCCCTTGAGATATTCCACCAAAAGGGATGATATTTTATTGTAGAGTTAGCATTCATATGAACAGAAGAACCATCGGGAAGATCGGCAATAATATGACTTCCAGCGGGGCAATAAACTGTTTTTGTATACAAACGCATAAAAGCAGTGATACCCAAAAGTATAAAAATAGCAGCAGCGACAGCAAGCTTAAACCACTGACTTTTATAAACATCAATAGTCAATTCTGCTTTATCTTCCTTAATTCTTTCCGACATATCACTCCAGATATCCTCTTTCGATTTTTCCCATGATATATCCATATTTGAATATACCATATCGATATCCAGATTATCGTTAGAATTAAAATCGCTATATTTATATTCTTTAGTCATTTAGTCTTTTAATTCATCTTTTAGAAATGCCAGAGCATTCTTCATTCTTTTTTCTACAGCCTTTACACTTATCCTCAATCTTTCCGCTATCTCAAGATATTTCAATTCTTCTTTTCTACTCATCAGAAAGACGATTCTCTGTTTTTCCGGAAGTTTATTCAATGCATCGGCATACCTTCTTTTTAATTCCTTATATTGAATATCATCCAGAGGTGTCTGAGTCTCTATCTTAAAATCAACAGAACTAATATAATCCGATTCAACCAACCCCCTCCTGTATCTGCTAATAAACATATCTGAAGACATCTTATATAACAGCCCCTTTGTTTTTTCAGGATTAAGTTTCATCTTTTTTTCCCATAGCCTCATAAATACTTCCTGAGCGATATCGGTAGAAAGTTCTTTATCACCGCTACGAAAATAAACATAATTCCGAACATTCTCGAAATATGTATCAAACAAATATTTAAACTCGTCCCTATTCAACTGTCTTATGGCTTATTAGTATATTTAAACTCAATATACAAATATACCTAATGGCAGTAAACTACAATACCTTAAAGCCTAAATATTTATTGTTTTTTTGATAGTAAGTCACCATTTAACTGATGACTTACTATTTTCAGATAATAAACTAATTTCTTCTACCCCAACAAACACTCCACAAATCCTTAACGATAGTAGTATCTGCTGTAGTGGTAGTCACTATGGCATCCAACTCACCGTTACCATAATCAACAATTACAGTATCCTGATTATTAATAACTAACTGTTTAGTTCCCTCTACATAAAATGGCCAAACAACTAATTTCACTAAAGGCTTAATGATATCCATTCTAATAGTATATTCAGTAGTATCGCCATCATTGATAAGTTTCTTATAATTATTTGAGTAACCCTCTATCTGATATTTATAATCCCAACAAAACCATTTATTTTCAGCCCCACCAATAAGACTTCTTGTACGTTTACCTTCCTTCTCAATAATACTTCCGTCTTCCTTTGTGATTTTTATGTCGTAAGTAAACTCAGAAACCATTTTAGGGTTATCTACAGTACCAGCACCTTGTGTAGTATCCTGAACCTGCTTAATAGTCTTAGTTCCCTCAATTATATTACCGTTAATAGAGAAATTCTCGAAAGTAATAGTTTTAGTAAAATCAGAAGTCCACCATCTTCCCGACATCATAATTATTATTTTACCCTCTCTTATTCTTCTTTGATTTTCACGGCATTCACCGAAATACTCGATCTCGATCTTTCTACTACCATCCGAGTAACGGGTAACTGTTCTTTGTCTGCATTTCTTTACATCATTTTCATCGGCTGTAGAATCCGATGTAGTCTTAAGATTAGTTGAATATTCAAGAGAAGTGGCCCTCTTCTGCTTCCTCAATAATATCTTCTATAATTTCATCGGCAAGAATATCGTCTGCAACAAGATTAATCGACAATTCCGTATTCACTTCAGGAGATTTAATATCAGGTCCATTGTCATCTGATTTACTACACGACACAAATAATAAACCCGATAATAAACAGACTTACTAAAATAAAAGATTTTGTTTTCATAGTTTATAAATTTTAAATTAATCGTTTTCAATTATACAATTACACTATGAATACCGCATGAAAAAACTTTTACCCTACCCCAAAATGTAAAGAATTACTTAACCCCACCCTATAACTTTGCGTATATAACACTAAACAACAATACTTTAATCAGCTTTAATTCCCGCATTCTTAAACACAAAAAAATATAATAAGATGAAACTAGGATTTATAGGTTTAGGTAAAATGGGATCCAATATGGTAGAACGATTATTAAATCACGACCACAAGGTTGTTGCATTTAACAGGAGCCCCGGACCAATTAAAGAAGCAGCTAAAAAAGGAGCACAAGCAGCAGATTCTATAGAGGATCTAGTAGAAAAACTTCCAGAAAGAAAGGTGATCTGGCTAATGTTACCAGCAGGTATTCCCTGTTGATGAGAGCATATCCAAATTAGAGCCTCATCTAAAGGCGCAAGATATTATTATTAATGGAGGAAACTCAAATTATAAAGACACATTAATACATGCCACAAGACTTGAAGCCAGAGGAATATATTTCCTTGATTGCGGAATAAGCGGAGGACTTTGGGGCTTAAAAGAAGGATATTGTCTAATGACAGGAGGCAATGTCGATGCAACGGAATATGTAATGCCCATATATAAATCCCTAGCCACAGAAGGAGGATTTATATATTGTGGAGACAGCGGTTCAGGTCATTTTGTAAAAATGGTACACAATGGCATCGAATATGGTATTATGCAGTCATATGCAGAGGGTTTTGAATTAATGAAAAAATCACATTTAAATCTGGACCTTACTTCAATAGCAGATGGATGGAGATATGGAAGCGTAATACGCTCCTGGCTTTTGGATTTGCTTTTTCTCTCACTAAAAGACGATTATGAACTTGAGAGTATAAAAGACTATGTTCAGGATAGCGGAGAAGGACGTTGGGCAATAGAAGCAGCACTGGAACATAATGTTCCGGCCACCGTTATTTCTGCAGCCCTCTTTGCAAGATTCCGATCACGCCAGCAAGAATCCTTTGCCATGAAAATACTGGCTTCCCTTAGAAATCAGTTCGGCGGTCATTATGTACAAAAAAAATAAACATATACAAAGTTACTACCCTTAACATTTTTAGGGGCAAGAATCAAACAATCAACTTATAACAAAAAATGCATCAACCACAGAATGCCATTATAGTTATTTTCGGAGCTTCAGGCGACCTTACGTACCGAAAACTCATACCCTCACTATTCTCTCTCAAAAAGGAGAATCTTCTCCCTGAGAAGTATGCAATACTTGGAGTCAGCCATTCAAAATTCAGTAATACCGAATTCAGGGAAAAAATGAAAGAAGGCATCCATAATTTTTCCAAAACTCCTAATATAAAAGAGGAAGAAGTCAGTTCTTTTACGGAAAATATAAGCTATCTGTCCATAGACATGGAAAATGCCCATGAATATGTGAAACTAAAAAAACAGCTTCAACAAATAGAAAAAGCAAATAATGTATCACCCAACTACATATTCCATCTTGCTATTCCCCCAATTCTTTTCGAATCCGTAGTAAGTAATATCAGAAATTCAGGACTAAATAATCAGGATAATGGCTACCGGAGAATAATAGTAGAAAAAACCCTTCGGTTTTAACCTTGAATCGGGCATAAAACTAAACAAATGTCTTCACGCATCATTCCCTGAAGACCAAATATTTCGCATTGATCATTATCTTGGAAAAGAAACAGTACAAAACATTTTAGTCACCCGATTTGCCAACGGCATATTCGAACCCCTTTGGAACAGAAACTATATTCATCACATAGAAATATCCTCATCAGAAAGCATAGGAGTCGGAAACAGGGGAAGATATTATGAAACATCAGGAGCACTGAGAGACATGGTTCAGAATCATCTTCTTCAAATGGTATGCATTACGGCAATGGAACCACCATCATCGATGGAATCCAATGCCATCCGTAACGAAACATTAAAAGTACTGCAATCTTTACGACCTATTAAGGAAGAAGAAGTAGAAAAATATATTGTCAGGGGTCAATACACAAAAATCCCATATAAAAGGAGAAGAAATAGCAGCATACAGAGAAGAAAAAGGAATAGCTCCCCGATTCACGAACAGAGACATATGTAGCAGTAAAGTTTTATATAGACAACTGGCGTTGGGGAGGCGTACCATTCTATATACGCACAGGGTAAACGATTACCAACAAGAGTAACAGAGATAGTCATACATTTTAAAGCCACGCCTCACTTTCTATTCTCCCTGGCCCACCGTAACGAAGCCTACAATAAATTAATTATCAGGATTCAGCCCGAATGAAGGCATATTACTTAAGTTTGGAATGAAATACCCAGGAACAGGCTTTAATATAAAAAATGTAAACATGAATTTCAGTTATGAAGATCTGGGACCTATAAAAATACATGATCCCTATACCCGTCTTTTATACGATGCAATGACAGGCGATTCCACTCTTTTTTTCCCGTGGCGATGTGATAGAGGCAGCATGGAAATTCATTGAACCTATACAAAAAGCCTGGGATAACAACCCAAATATAAAGATATATGGATATGCCGCAGGAACATGGGGCCCTAAAAAGGCATGCGATCTTTTCGAAGAAAAAGAAATGGACTGGCGTTATCCCTGTAAGAATCTGACAAACGAAGGAGAATATTGTGAATTATAACAACACATGTCAATAATGGTAAAAGAAATAAATGTATACTCCAATGAATATAATCTTGCAAAAGAAGTTGCCAGTGAGGTAGCTTCATGGATAGAGAACTCTGTTAAGTCAGAAGGTATATGTACTATAGCACTTTCCGGGGGAAGAACACCTGTTAAATTATTTGAGATTTTAAAAAACAAATATGCAAACTCCATTCCATGGGATTCTGTTCATATATTCTGGGTAGATGAAAGATGTGTCGCTCCGACAGATGCTGAAAGTAATTACGCAAATGCAAATAAGCATCTACTAAAGTTCATTGATATTCCAAAAAAGAAACATTCATAGAATAAAAGGAGAATCACTTCCCGGAAAAGAGGCCGATCGCTATTCATTTGAAATTTCTAACCATACCATGTCTCATAATAAAAATGCCTGTTTTTGATCTAATTATATTGGGACTCGGCGAAGACGGGCACACAGCTTCTATCTTTCCAAATCAAATGGAATTAATTGATTCATATAAAATATGCAATGTATCTATCCACCCTCAAACAAATCAAAAACGAATTACCCTTAGTGGCAGGATAATAAATAATGCCCGGAAAATCATATTTATGGTCTCAGGTAGCCATAAGGCTAATATCGTAGCTACTATCCTCGAAAATAAAAAGGGAATAGAAAACCTGCCGGCCTATTATATTTCTCCACCCAACGGCAACATACAATGGCATCTTGACAGCGAAGCCGCTTCCCTTCTATCTTAATATATATATTACCACAATTATATTATATTTTTATTTGTTCCGTATAATAATAAATACATACTAAGCAATATAGTAGAAATAACTTCCAGTTTTCGTAAATAGTTCCCTAAGAGGTATAAATATAATATTCAAACCTCATGGACTAATTTGAAGTATATTAAACCACGACAATAACTTGAATATATAATGTTATTTTATTAAATTTGTTTAGAACGGATTAAAAACTAATAACCAAAAAAATTAAACTATGTCAGAAGAAATTATTTGTCATTGCATGGGAGTATCTAAAGAAGATATCATTAAAGCAATCAAGGAAAAAGGCTGTAAAACAGTAGAAGACATTCAGGAAGAAACAGAAGCAGGGACAGGCTGCGGCGGATGCGTGGAAGATATTCAGGAAATATTAGATGAAAATCTTTAAAAATAAAAAGCCCGGATTGTAAAACAATCCGGGTTTTTGTTTTCTATTTATATCAGTAAGTAATCCTGTTTATAAACGATATGATTTTATTAAATTCCAATTCACTTACAATCTGACAGAAAAGCTATTCGAGATTTTTGTTTTATCCGACTTATAAAGAAAAGATACAAATAATATCCTTCGCAATATTCTTCAGGAAAACGAATAAAAGCATGGTTATCCTTACGACAGGCTTTAAAATCAAGAGGAAGACTGAAAGAGTCACCGTTAAAGAATATCCCCATCAGAGAATCGAAACATCCATCCCACCCTTCCGGGAGATTATTTTCCCAACTCACATGAATAAAACTAGTATTTAATTTGGACACAACAGCCCCCATCTTAAAAGGAAGCTTCAAATCACCAACAGTCATTTTAAGCATAAGCGGATCTGCCAGAACCCCATTGCGGTCAAAAGCATCCATATTATTCTTTACAAACTGGTTATACGCCACCCTTCTTGAAGGCATTGTTTTAAGCCATACATACTCAACTACCGGATATTTCACTTTTCTGTATAAACCAGCAACAGACTTCATTCTATCCCTCTGGGCCTTCTGATCACTAGTCCATCCGTCAGCAATACGCTTTCGGGGTCTGGTTCTTACTGCATCAGGAGTAAGTACTAAAGGACCAAGTTTACCTACTATGCCTGCTTTTGAATTATTATTATATCGTGCCATATCATTTAATTGTTATAATAAAATCATTAATACGTTTATGTCAAATATAATAATTATTTATACCATCCCCTAATTTCAGCTTTACTTTTTCAATACTTTGTGGTAATAGTGACAAAAAAATAACCAATAAGACACCAGTCAGATACCAGAAAGAGGAGACTTGGTACGACTATGACAGGAGCTTTGTACGACCATGGCATTTAGTCATCCCCTTTACAGAACAACAGTAATGCAAGGTTTTAACCACAATACATGATTATAAAAACAGATAAATCCCCGTAAATAAATT
Source organism: Marinifilaceae bacterium (assembly GCA_963666945.2). GTDB lineage: Bacteria > Bacteroidota > Bacteroidia > Bacteroidales > Marinifilaceae. Next base: position 15,851 of record CAXXRT010000048.1, on the reverse strand, counting down.
TCTTAAACACATAAAAGCAAAGAAGAGAAAGCAGATAAGAGAAAAATTGAGTACCAACAAGCAAAAACACCCGAATTACTGTTCAATTGACAACCTTTTCATAAATTTGTTTTGTTAAATATATCAATAAGAATCATTTCAATAAATAATTTACAATTAAAAACAAAAAAGAGAAACTATGAGTAATTTACATGGAAGTTTATTAAAAGGAGGATCAGGAAAAGTGGGAAGAATAATTCAATCCAGTTGGAAAGGTATCGATTATATAAGAATAATGCCAGATCATGTAAGTAATCCACGCACATATAGACAACAGTCCCATAGAATGAAATTCAGAGCAGTTACAGGACTAGCTAAAAAGGTATTCAGACCATTAATAAAAGAAATATGGAATCCCATATCCAAGCACAATATGGGCTTTAATAAATTCACTCAGGCAAATATACATGCTTTCAGTGAAAATGGAAGCATAAACAACTACGAGCAACTGCAATTTTCACAGGGAGATTTGCCCATTGCCGGAAATCTATATGGAAAAGCAGATGGAAAAGATAGATCGAAAATTTTTATCCATTGGAGTTATAATCCGGAAACAGAAATCAATAATGCATACGATAATTTAAATCTTGTAGCAATCGAGGAAGATAATTATTCCTACAATCTAAGAATTATAAATAATATTTCCTTTATAAGAAAACAGGAAAAAGCCTTGATAGACCTTCCATTTAAGGGAAATTCAACTATTCATCTTTACCCCTATTTCAAGGGAATTGATGGAACATCATATTCACATAATTCGTATGTGAATGTAAAGCCAATTATATGAAAGTACTACTAACCGGAGCCAATGGATATATAGGAACGAAACTTCTACCAGAACTCATAAAAAAAGGTCATGAGGTAATTTGCTGTGTTAGACACAAACACAAATTAAATATTGATCCTGAATTAATGGAAAAGATTCAGGTAATTGAAGTCGATTTTCTGGATAAGATGTCCTTGAAAAATATACCCAAAGATATCAATGGTGCCTATTATTTAATGCATTCCATGTCATCTACCAGAGAGTATGAGGAGCTTGAAATAAGTACCGCACAGAATTTCAGGGAAGCACTTAGCAATACAAATGTAGAACATGTAATATACCTAAGCGGCATAATAAACGAGAAAAACCTGTCACGACATCTCGCCTCAAGAAAAGCAGTGGAAGACGAGCTGTCGAAAGGTAATTATTATTTTACAACATTACGCGCAGGAATTATTATAGGCTCCGGGAGCGCATCTTTTCAAATAATTAAAGATCTGGTAGAAAAACTACCCGTTATGGTAGCTCCCAAGTGGGTCAACACAAAATGTCAGCCCATAGGCGTAGATGATGTTATATCTTTTTTATCAGAAACTCTATTCAAATTAGAGACATACGACAAAAATTTCGATATAGGAGGTCCTGATATTCTCAGCTATAAAGAAATGATGCTTGGTTATGCTAAAACAATGGGCCTAAAGAGACTGATAATTACCTTGCCCATAATGACACCAAGACTATCATCGTATTGGTTATTCTTCATAACATCAACAACATATAATCTTGCAATTGCACTGGTTAACAGCATGAAAGTTGAAGTTGTATGCAGAAATCATGATATAGACTACATATTGGGCATAAAACCAATAAGTTATTTAGACGCATTGAAGAAAACAAGATAAAAAACGGGAGTAAATGAAAAACACACTTAACAGATTAGCCCAGGCAAGCAGTCCTTACCTAAGACAGCATGCCAACAACCCCGTTGACTGGTATGAATGGGGCGATGAGGCATTGCAAAAAGCAAAAACAGAAAATAAACCGCTACTTATAAGCATAGGTTATGCTGCCTGTCACTGGTGTCATGTAATGGCACGCGAATCGTTTATGGACGAACACATTGCCAAAATAATGAATGATAACTTTATATGTATAAAGATAGACAGGGAAGAGCGACCGGATATAGATCAGATATATATGGATGCAGCCCTTCTGGCATCGGGGAAATGCAGGATGGCCACTTAATGCATTTGCCCTGCCCGATGGAAAGCCATTTTTTGCCAGTACATATTTTCCTGTTTCTACCTGGGCTATGTTGTTAAACCATATAAGCGAATTATTTTTAAACGAATATAGCAAGCTTGAAGAACAAGCAATAAACCTTACCAATGGAATATCCACTAATATCCCAATTAAATTTAATCATGAGAATAGCGGTGATTTCAATATTGAGAACTATAATAAGATATTCCCATCACTGGAGATTATGATCGACAAGGAAAACGGTGGCTTTTTATCCGATCAGAAATTTCCTTTACCCATAGGTTGGGAAGCAATGCTACAGTATTACTATTTTATGAGAAAAGACAAAACTTTCAATATGATTGAAAAAACTCTTGACAGCATAATGATGGGCGGTATTTACGACCAGATTGGAGGAGGATTTTACAGATATACAGTCGACAAATACTGGAAGATTCCCCATTTTGAGAAAATGCTTTACGACAATGCACAACTGGTCAGCCTGTATTCTCACGCTTATCAGATTACAGGCAAAAAGGAATATGCAGAAGTTGTAACAACAACACTCGATTTTATTCAAAGCGAGATGCTAAGTGAAGAAGGAGGATTTTATTCATCGTTGAATGCAGATAGCGAAGGTCAGGAAGGTAAATATTATATATGGACAAAAAACGAAATTGATGATATATTAGAAGATTCAGCAGCAAAATTAATTGGTGAATATTACCAGATTACCCAAAACGGAAACTGGGAAAACGGCAATAATATACTATTTCTGAAACAAAGAAAAGAAGCATTTGCAACTGGCAAAGGACTCTCAATTGAAGAATTCAATAGCATTCTCTTTTATGCAAATGCTGCCTTACTCAAAGCACGTAACAAAAGAATAAGACCAACTACCGACGATAAGATATTAACCTCCTGGAATGCGATCATGCTTAGTGGTTATGTGGAGGCATATAAGTCGCTGGGTATTCAACACTACTTAGAAGTAGCATTAAACAACGCTAACTTTCTTAAAAATAAGATAATACAAAAAGACAATAGCATTTTAAGGAGCTATAATGACGGAAAAGCAAGTATCCCGGGTTTTTTAGATGATTATGCACTCCTTGCAGATGCCTATATAAGACTTTATGAAGTCACTTTCAATAATGAATGGCTTGATTTAAGCAGGCTGATGGTTGATTATAGCATTCAGCACTTTTACGACAATGTTAACGGAATGTTTTTCTACACCTCAGACATAAGCGAGAATCTTATTACCAGAAAATACCAGATACCCGATAACGTAATCCCATCATCCAATTCAGTTATGGCAGAGGTATTATTTCGACTAGGCACATATTACGACAAAGAAGAATATACTGAAAAATCGAAGCGCATGCTGGGCCAGGTGAAAAACCATGTAATAAAGGGAGGTCCTTATTATGCAAACTGGGCAATATTATATGGGCTAATAAGCCATAAACCCTACGAAGTAGCCATTTGTGGTCCTGACGCCTTGGAAATGGCTCACAAAATCCAAAAACACTATCACCCATTATGCATCTTCTCAGGCGGAGAGTCATCTGAACTACCACTTCTAAAAGACAAACAGGTAGAAGGTAAAACTATGATTTACATCTGTCGCGACAGAAAATGTTTAATGCCTGTTGATGATGTTGAGGTTGCTATGGAATGGTTTAAAAAAGTAAATATAACTTACTAAATCGGCTATTTATGAGCCACAAAGCATCCAAATTTTCAAATGATATTATAATAAAATAGCCTGAGGTATCCTCAGGCTATTTATATTCTATGTTCTTTCTATTATTCGGTTTTCTCTACAGGAGAATAAGTTATGGTGCTTCCTACTTCAGCTAGTTCCTCTTTATATATAATACTTAAATCCCCAGCTTTGTTAATAAAAGAATGAATTGCCGGCTCATCTTCTCCATCACCTGTTTGGCTAATTTTCTTATACCTTTCTGATAGAAATGTATTAATATTAGATTTCTTCTTAATATTTAATATTATTGATTTCAACTCATTTTCTTTAAAACTACAAATTGCCAAACTAATATTATCATCCGAATAATTATAGTTTTGGACTATATCATTCCCGAAAACAAGTGAATAATATTCAGACAGTCTTTCCATTTCTTCCTTAAATTCTTCCTGACTACTTCCAAATACAAGAGGTGGTTCTGTATATGTATAATATTTAGGACTGACTGTTATATTACATTTAGCCTGTAATTCACTTCCAATATCCTTTACAGTAACTATAGTCTCTCCTACTCTAATAGCATTTACAATACCATTGTTGTCAACAGTAATAGAGAAATCATTATCAGTTTCCCATTGTAACATTTCTATACCTGCTGTCTCAACAATAAGGGTATCTGCATCTCCACATACTAATTCCAATTCTGTGCTTTTTAAATAAAGGAAAGGATCTATATCATCGCCACCGCTCGAACAAGAAGAAAACAATATAATAATTGTAAAAATAATAATTCCCCGCATTTCTTAAAATTTAATGTAACGGTATAGTCTTCTACTTCTTCAAAGATATTTTAATACTCTTCGTTTATATCAACACAAAATTCTCTTATACAAAAGAACGCTTCTAAGTGTGCAACACCTCCATCATAATTGGCTTTAAATTCACGTATCTTTGTTTCAAAAAACTGTTTATTTACTTCAAATTCTTCCTCCGAAGTATAATTATCCCTAACCAGATTACTTAATATATAATCTATTGTTTCTTCAATAAAATTTACCACAACTTCATAACATACTCTAACCTGAGTAAGAAACTCCCCGTTATAAATAGCAATTTGCCATTTTAAATCTTCAAAAGTTGGATCTCCAATAGTTTCGCCTGATGTATTATCGTTTGGTCCACTCCATACAATATTTGCATTAGTTGTACCGAAAGCCAGAGTCACTAGCAATAAAATCATCATTAATTTTTTCATAGTTGCATTTTTTAATTTTTCTCATATTTTGGTATATGAGATTTACCTTAATATTTTTAAAATTGATTTAATTACAATGGTAAATATATAAATTTAATGCATAATGACAATAAAAATATTTAAAAAGCAATTGTTGTAATTTATTTAATATTCTACAATAATATAAGAAACAAAGCCGCAGTAAATTTGTATGTTCTTAAGAATCATTATTTTATACAAACGATAAACATATTCGAATTTATATTTTTTTGATTAAATTTTAGATATTATAATATCTGTTATTCCAACATCAATAAATTCAATTCTTTTATCATATTGCTGATTATAAACGACTTATTTCAACACACTCACTAATAATAAAGAAACATCCCTAATAATGGTGATTTTTAAAGAACATATGATAAAATTCATATTACTGGCAAATTGTTACCTTATATTTATAAATTTCAGTCTATGCATAAAATTCTCTCCTGTTTTGGTAACAGATATTAATTTCTACCAGGTTTTAGATTGTTACTGCGACAACTTCTGCTTTGGTCGCCTGCACTAAATCCATGGGGTTAATCTTTATTTGCATTCCTCTTACCCCTGCACTTATCATTATATAGTCGAATGATTGACATGATTCATTGATGAATGTCGGGAATTTCTTTTTCATGCCAATGGGTGAACATCCTCCGCGTATGTAGCCTGTAAGTCCTAAAAGTTCTTTAACATGAATCATCTCTACACTCTTATTTCCTGATACTTTTGCAATTTCTTTAAGATTAAGCTCTTTATCTCCCGGGATTACAGCTACTATTGGTCCAGTCTTGTTACCTCTTAACACTAGCGTTTTAAATACTTGGGAAAGATCCTGATTCAGTTCTTCTGCTATATGGGATGCAGCCAGATCATCTTCATTCACAGTATACTCTATTAACTCGTATTTTATCTTTTCTTTATCAAGCAATCTTACAGCATTTGTCTTCTTCATTTTTCTCTAATATCTTCAGTTATTAAACTGACATTTTTCCATACAATTATAACTTCCATTATTTAAGAACACAACATAATTTCATTAAATTGTAACATACTTTATACTGAAAGTAATTCATATATGTATTAACGAATTTTTAATGCTGCAAAAATATAAAATACGGAAAAGATTATTAGTATAATAGGTCACTCATTTTAATTAAAATGAGTGACCTATTACTTCGAGCTATTGAATTTATTTTCTAGAGATTACACAAGATTGACAATCAATAATATTATCAATCATATAGTCGAAGTTACAGAATCCATTTTTAAAATATTGTTTTAACCTATCATTTTGGACAGAACTGATTTCTCTAACCAATATATCAAATTCCCATCCATCATCACATTTATGATGGTAGACTTTTATAATTTCACCATCAAGAATCTTAATAACCTTGTCTTTATCCACATTTCTTACCTGGATATATCTAAGATTTTCACCTCTCCAATGTCCCGATAAATTGTTTATCGTGGTCACCTTTAATTCAAAACTTAATAACATCGCCATTCAATTCATTATGTTTAAACAATTGCGCGAACTTAATCAATATTTGTTGCTATCAAAAATTAAAGATTGAATAAAAACATTAAATGATAATTTAAGTATTTATACTTGTTTTTAATACTTTTAATGAATATGTTTGAGCCGAAACTCTCTCTTTATTTTTTTCTGTTTCGAGACAATTATAATATCAGGGAAAACCATAATTCAATTGTAAAATAATATGGTATGGATACAAAATATATGTCAATATATATTTATGTGATTACGACTAATAAAAAAAGCCCTTACGGGCTCTTATTAAACTAATACAATTGAGTTGTGATCGGATAATTATTCAATTGTCTGAATTTTAATCTTATAAGTAAACCAACAGATATAAGAAATTATAAAAATTATAAAACCATAAAAAGGAGCAATAAGAGTTACCTTAAATCCAGACATTATAAGCGCAGGGGCTATATCCCCTATCTCGGCGACAACATTAAATACTTCAAACATCCCCACAATCTGATAAAAAATGCCAAAAGCCAAAGCAAGACTTCCAAAAAACAATATAATGTCGAGGTATTTCTTTGTTTTGTCCGCCTTTTTATAAATTGCTATCCCTTTTTTAATAGCAAAAAATATCATAACCAAAGCCAGTATAGTTATAATTAACATTCCTGGTAATCCTCCTGTGACCATAAATTCAAAAAGTTTCATATTCCATAATTTTAGTTAAACAATAATACATCACAAGAATAACTGTTCCCACGAACATAAAAAACTTTTATCGACTAACTACATCATATAAGAACAATTCAACAAATTTGTGCAAACAAATGCGTTTAACCTTTAATAAACAGATGAATCATCATTATTTTATGTTGTTTGTCGATTATTGACTTTAAAAACATTAATATTTGGCATATATTTACTTACTTAGCATATAAATATACCAAATTGAAAACATTAAATCAATATTTACAAATAAAAAGAAACAGGATAATATCACATATACTATTCTGGGTTTTGGCATTTGTTTTTCTTATTGGATTCTACGGAAGAATAAATAAAGATTACTATATAACATTTTATTTTGTTCTAATGCTTTTCCCGGTAGCAATTGCCTGCACTTACTTCTTTATATATTTTCTGTTTCCTAAATTCTTAATGAAAAAGAGATATGGTCGATTTGCTGTATATTCTTTATACTCCATACTTTTATCCATTTGGGCACAAATGATTATTATTTCACTAATGTTTATAACAATTGGAGATTACAATACAAAACAGATAAATCCATATTCTTTCGATAGCATCACTCTTCTTGTAGGTATATATTTTATAGTTATAGTGGCAAGCACAATAAAACTCATAAAACATTCATTCGAACAGCAGAAAAGAAACAGTATTCTGATAAAAAAGCAATACAACACAGAAATTAATCTCAATAAGGCCAGGCTTGAACTTTTGAAAGCACAGCTGCATCCTCATTTTCTTTTTAACACGCTTAATAATCTTTACGGGCTGACCCTTGAAAAATCGAATGATGCACCTGAACTTGTATTACGATTTTCTGAATTACTGGACTATATGCTACATAAAACAAAATTAGAAAAAGTTAATCTTAATGATGAGATTGCTTATATAAAGAATTTTGCAGATATCGAGAGCTTAAGACATGGAGACAAACTTAGTTTTAATATTGAATGTACCGGGCCTACCGAGAATTTATATATCTCTCCTATGATACTGTTACCATTTATTGAAAATGCCTTTAAACATGGAGTAAATCCTCTTTCGGGTAAATCATGTATCAATATAAACATTGAAACATCAGAAAGAGAATTAGCTTTCTATATAGAAAACGATACATACAAAAATATTCAAAACAGAAATAAAGCTAATGGTATTGGATTAAGAAATATTAAAGAAAGATTGGATTTACTATACAATGACAAATACAAGCTCGATATCAGTAATGAAAATGAGAAATTCAAAGTAGCCCTTAGATTAAAACTAAATTAGCATGACCGATAAAATAAATTGTATAATTGTTGACGATGAACCAATTGCCAGAAGGATAATAAAAAAACATCTTTCTTACTTTCACGATATGGAAATTATTGCTGAATGCAGCAGTGCATTAGAGGCAATGGAAGTAATCAATAAAAAACATGCGGATCTTATCTTTCTTGATATTCAAATGCCCGGGATTACCGGTATTGATTTTATAAAGGCCCTTCCCAATGCCCCTAAAGTCATATTTACTACCGCCTACAGGGACTATGCCATAACGGCTTTTGATTTAAATGTGGTTGACTATCTTCTTAAACCTATATCACTGGAACGTTTTGCGAAGGCTGTCAATAAATTCCTGAATATACATGAACAATCTGCAAGCACAACAAACCCCAATAATTATATTTTACTTAAAGCAGACCGGAAACAATACAGGGTTCTACTTAAAGATATCTTATACCTTGAAAGTATGGGAGACTATGTTACAGTCTATACCAAAGATAAAAAAATTGTGACCAAAGAAAGAATATCTAATCTGGAAGCAACTCTGCCAAAATCTGATTTTGTCCGTATACACAGAAGTTATATCGTCTCCATTTGTGATATTGATGCGATTGGTTCTGGGTTTGTTGAAATAACCAATCAATCGCTCCCCATTGGAAGAAATTACAAGAACAATACGGATAGAATTTTTAAGTAACTTAAAAATACCAGCTATTTATATATTATTTGCACCAAGGAATAATCAGAGAAAATAACGAAGAATAGTTAAAGCACTGGTTGACATTTCGATCGGACATGTTCTAAGTTGTCAGCCAGTGCATACAAACTTTAATCAAATTATGACTGTGGAAATTTGAATTTCTTAAAATCGGTTAGTCAACACTAATTAAAAACTAGCCGGCTTTATATTAATCGCTGAATTCAAATCGGCGACAAACGTATATAAATATTGGAAAACAGCAAAGAATTTACACATCAATATTTCAAAAATATATTATGTACTTTTAGTCTAAATTAATTACATCCTATTAGCAGCAAAGGTTAACGTTTGACCCATTATCAATTATTGTGTTTTTATTAAACATATATAATTATATTTGATAAAAAAAAGATTTACTACTCCATTCAGTAGATATTGAGGATATTCTTCAAATAATTCTAAAAATCAATAGATTTCTCACAAGAATTCAATAAAACATTTTTACTTCAAAACACTCTTCTTTTTACTGATAAAAAATATGAATTTTACTGGAAAAAGTTTTGATTTGTAATTTTAAGACCTCTAAAAAGTTAAAATTCCTAAAAAATCTTATTTAAAACGTTATAAATTGCGATTTAAGACAAAAAAAATAAAATATTGCCAATATTATTTAAATAAATATTCGCTCAGAAATTATAATATTATTAATTTCGCAGCATAAAATATAATCAAATCAAATAGAAATGTCTAAAGTAAAAATTGCAATTAACGGTTTCGGACGAATCGGACGTAATGTTTTAAAGATTGCTTTTGAGCGTGAAAACATTGAAGTTATTGGAATTAATGCCAGAGTTGGCACGGAAATATCTACTCTTGCGCACCTATTAAAATATGATTCAACGCAAGGGAAATTCAATGGTGAAATTAGTCATGATGACAGTCACCTAATTGTAAATGGTCAGAAAATTAAAATTTGCACCTATGACAAGATAATTGATATCAAGTGGCCAGAGAAACCGGATGTTGTAATAGAGTCTACTGGAAAATACAGGAAAAAGGAAGATCCTAAAGGAGGTTATGGAGATCACCTAAGAAACGGAGCTAAAAAAGTTCTTTTAACTGTCCCAGCCAAGGATGAGATAGACAACATGATTGTTATTGGAGTCAACGATGAAGAGCTAAAAGCTACAGATCAATGTGTATCTAATGCATCATGTACTACAAACTGTCTTACTCCGGTTGTTAAAGTTCTAAACGACAAGTTTGGTATTAACAATGGTTTAATGACAACAATCCATTCGTATACTTTGGATCAGAGAATTCTTGATGGAACTCATAAAGATTTAAGGAGAGCCCGTTCTGCTGCCGTTTCTCAGATACCAACAAGTACCGGTGCTGCTAAGGCTGTTGGTAAAATCATACCGGAGATGAATGGTAAATTAGACGGTATGGCTGTTCGTGTTCCAACACCAAACGGTTCTTTAGTTGACTTTGTTGCAAACTTAAAGGTAAATGTAACAAAAGAAGAGGTAAATGCTGTTTTTAAAGAAGCTGCTGAAGGTGCAATGAAAGGGATATTGGAATATACTGAGGAACCAATAGTTTCTGTTGATATAATTCATAACCCACACTCTTCTATTATTGATGGATTATCTACTATGGTTGTTAATGGCAATACTGTAAAAGTTATTGCATGGTACGACAACGAATGGGGATATTCTAACCGAGTTGTTGATTTAGCTGTAAAATTATTTACTGTATAGATTATTCTTTTACGAAATATAAAAAATAGGGAGGCTTTTACAGCCTCCCTATTTTTGTATATGGCATGTACTTAAATAATTACACATAACAATATAAATATTTTACATATATTTGTAAATAATCAACCTAATACTTTACCTAAAACTTTTGCAATTATGAAAAAACTATTCGGACGAATATTAATGTGGTACAGATCAATGTATGATATTATTAAACCAAATAATAATGAGATTAAAGGAGCTTCATGGGGAGTATGGATTATTACCATATTGTTATGGACTCTGGCTATTATTAGCATTTTATTGCAGGCTAATGATATAAATATTGCAGTTCTGCTTATAGCATTCTTAGGATTATCCATACTAACCAGCAGATTAGTTTCATTAATTATTAAAAAAGTTCATCTTATACCACAAAATTATAAATTGACGTTATTTGCAGTTCTTCCTATTCTGTTTATGGTATTCGCTTTTTCATATTTTATACCTATTACAATTATTATAATTGCTTCTATTTTGGGAGGATCTATTATAGGTTTGAGAAGAAATAATTTTCAGAATTTCTCTACAGGTCAAAAAACCATAAGAATCATCGGTTTAGTTATTGGAATATCAGGACTTATTGCTGCAATATCGTTATACTCTATTGATGGTTTTGATTCAAAGCCTGTTACAAATGCAGCAATGAAAGCTAATACTAGTAATCATCTCACAGTCAACAACCCTTCCGGATTCGGTGATTACGAAGTAGATATTCTTTACTATGGTAGTGGAAAAGATAAACACAGACCTGAATATGGTGAAGAGGTAGATATAAAGACAGACTCAGTTGACGGTACTGCCTTTATTGATAACTGGAGTGGATTTGGAGGATGGTACAGAACCAGATATTGGGGATTTGATGCCAAGGCTTTACCCCTTAATGCAAGAGTTTGGTATCCTGCAGAAAATGGGAAATTCCCTCTGGTTCTTGTTGTACATGGAAATCACAACATGCAGGATTATTCCGATCCCGGTTATGATTATCTGGGAGAATTACTTGCAAGTCGTGGTTTTATTATGGCCTCAGTAGATGAAAACTTTATAAACGGTAGTTGGAGTGATATTATGGGTGGCCTGAAGACTGAGAATGATGCAAGAGCATGGTTATTATTAGAGCACCTTAAGCTTTGGCATAAATGGAATAAAGATTCAACCAACATATTCTACAACAGGGTGGATACCAACAATATAGCATTAATCGGGCATTCCAGAGGTGGTGAAGCCGTTGCCCATGCTGCATGTTTTAATAAACTCCCCTACTATCCTGATGATGCAGATATAAAACTAGGATATAATTATAATATACGTTCTATAATTGCAATTGCACCTTGCGATGGTCAATACAAACCTGCAAATAACAAGACCAGACTTAAAGACATCGACTATTTTGTATTGCACGGAGCTCAGGACGGAGATGTCAGATCGTTTATGGGATCACAACAGTATGAGAGAATAAAATTCACAAATAATGATTACCATTTTAAAACAGGCTTATACATATGTGGAGCTAATCATGGTCAGTTTAATACTACCTGGGGAATAAATGATACAGGAACAGCTTTTGATCGCTTACTAAACCTAAAACAGATAATGAATGGAGAAGAACAAAGAAAAATTGCTAAAGTCTATATTTCAGCATTTCTTGAAACTTCTTTAAAAAATAACTACTCCTATCTCCCGTTGTTTATGGATTACCGTACAGCAAAAGATTGGCTTCCTGAAACTGTTTTTCTTAATCAATTTCAGGACTCAGAATCTGAATTTATTTGCACTTTCGATGAAGATATAAATCTTACAACTTCAACAAATAATAATGCTTCCTTAAGCGGAAAGCACCTTACTGTCTGGAAAGAAAAACTTATAGACCTAAAATGGGGGAATAAAGGAACAAGGGCTTTATATATCGGTTGGGACAATGAAAAAGATTCTACCAAACTTGCAAATTATTCTCTCGATTTGAAAGACAATAAAATAGCTACAGACACATCATCCGTTCTAATTTTCTCTATGGCTGACGCTGATGAAGATTCAAATCCTAAGTCGCATGGTAAATGGGCGATTAATAAAAATAACAACGATAATTCTTCTATAAATAAAAAAGAAGAGGATAAGGATAAGGATAAGGATAAAGATAAAGATAAAGATAAGGATAATAAAAAAAAGGATAAAGAACCAATCGACTTTACAATAGAGATGGAAGACTATGATGGTCATAATATTCAATTTCCATTAAGCAGCTATTCTTATGTACAACCTAAATTGAAAGTAATGCTTATGAAGACTGATTTTATAAATGATAATGAGCAATCTGAGAATGTCTTTCAATTATTCCAATTTCCATTTAAGAAATTAATGAGCAAGGAATCAGATTTTAATTATAGAAATATAAAGAGCATTCGCTTAATTTTCAATAAAACAAAAAAAGGTGTTGTTATAATTGACAATATTGGTTTTATGAAAAACCTGAACACTAATTAATTTTAAGTCAAAACATGAAAGATTAAACATATTAGATGTATTGATACTTCCACTAAAATATTTTGTAGGAAATTTTGCTTTAACGTAAAATTTCCTACATTTGCATTAACATTTCAAATGACAGGGGTGCCTTAATATTACGGGCTGAGATTATACCCATAACCTGATCCAGGTAATGCTGGCGTAGGTAAGTATATATTCCTCTGCATATTTGAATTATTTTTCTAAACATAAAACTAATTCAATGCAAGTAATAATTAATGATAAATCGCAAAAATTAAATGAAAACTCATATATTCCTGATGCCCTAAAGACAATAGGAATAGAAAGTAAAGACATTGCGATTGCCATAAATTTTTCTGTTGTCCCCAAAGACGAATGGGACACTTTCAAGCTAAACGAGAATGACAACATTATGATTATCCGCGCTACTCAGGGTGGATAAAATTATTGTTGCTTGTTTATTAACGTAATTAAATAATCTGTATAAATTTAGTGGAATGGAACTTAAGGAGTTTAACATTACCACCGGGTCGTTGCCGGGGTCAAAAAAGATATATATAAAAGGGGAACTATTTGATATTAAGGTTCCTATGAGAGAAATAGCTCTAAGTGAAACAAAAGAACTTGATGGAAGCCTAACAGAAAATCCCCCTGTTGTGGTTTACGATACTTCAGGTCCTTATTCTGATGAAGATTACAAGGTTGATCTTGACAAAGGACTTCCCCGTCTTCGTGAACAATGGATAGAAGAAAGAAATGATACTAATATTCTTAAAAATCTTTCTTCTGAATACGGAAGACAAAGACATGAGGATAAGAATCTCGACAGTTTAAGGTTTGCCCATGTGCGCACCAATCCAAGAAGAGCAAAAGATGGTAAGTCTATTACTCAGATGGCTTATGCACGTCAGGGAATTATAACTCCAGAGATGGAATATATTGCTATCAGGGAGAATCAGCTTATAGATAAGATTAAGGAAAAATATGTCGCCCATGAGGGACAAAACTGGGGTGCTAATATACCAGAAAAGATCACACCTGAATTTGTAAGAGACGAAGTTGCTGCCGGTCGTGCTGTTATTCCTGCCAATATAAATCATCCGGAATCGGAGCCTATGATTATTGGTCGCAACTTCCTTGTCAAGATAAATGCGAATCTTGGTAATTCACCAGTAACCTCATCTATAGCAGAAGAAGTGGAAAAAGCCGTATGGGCTTTCCGTTGGGGTGCCGATACAATTATGGATCTTTCTACCGGTGAAAACATACATGAAACAAGAGAATGGATTATAAGAAACTCTCCGGTTCCGGTAGGTACTGTACCTTTATACCAGACTTTGGAAAAAGTTAAAGGTGATGTAGAAAAGCTTTCGTGGGAACTTTACCGCGACACACTTATAGAACAGTGTGAGCAAGGAGTTGACTATTTTACTATTCATGCAGGGCTAAGATGGCATCATGTACCACTGACTCTAAAACGTACAACTGGTATTGTTTCAAGAGGAGGTTCAATTATGGCTCATTGGTGTACTACCTTCAAAAAAGAAAGTTTTCTATACGATCATTTCGAAGATATTTGTGAGATACTTGCTAAATACGATGTAGCAGTATCACTAGGGGACGGACTCCGTCCTGGTTCTATTGCCGATGCAAATGACAAGGCACAAATTGAAGAACTAAAGACTCTGGGGGAACTAACTAAAATTGCCTGGAAACACAACGTTCAGGTCATAATTGAAGGACCCGGGCACGTACCTATGCAAAAGGTTAAAGAAAATATGGATCTTCAATTAAAATATTGTCACGAAGCACCATTTTATACATTAGGCCCTTTAGCTACAGATATAGCCCCGGGGTACGATCATATAACTTCCGCCATTGGAGGAGCAATGATCGGATGGTTTGGTACAGCAATGCTTTGCTATGTAACTCAGAAGGAGCATCTTGGATTACCTGATCGTGATGATGTAAAAGAAGGAGTAATAACATTTAAGCTAGCAGCTCATGCAGCAGATTTAGCTAAAGGTCATCCAGGAGCATACTACAGGGACTATGCCATGAGTAAGGCAAGATATGAATTCCGTTGGAAAGATCAGTTCCATTTGGCACTTGATTCTGAAAAAGCCTTAGCATTCCACGATTCCACTCTCCCCGATGAAGGACATAAAGAAGCTCATTTTTGTTCTATGTGTGGAGAAAATTTCTGTTCTATGCGTGCAACAAGAAAACTTAAGGAAAAGATAGCTGCTGAAGAAGCTGACGCTTAAAAAAATATAAATATATAAATATGGGACATAGCCAATGTTGTAGTTGGCAG
>CAXXRT010000047.1:0-15927 GCA_963666945.2 Marinifilaceae bacterium | reverse complement strand
TACAATTATAACCTTTGGATTTCCAATTATTGCCTGAGCAATTCCCAATCGTCTTTTCATCCCTCCGGAGAGTTTATTGGCTTTTCTTTCCCTTACGTTTAGTAACCCAACCTTATCCAATAGTTCGTCAATTATCAGATTTCTTTCTTTTTTTGTTTTAAAACCTGCCAGTCCTGCCGAGTAGTCAAGGAATTCCCATGTTTTTAGATTCTCAAAGAATCTAAAATCCTGAGGGAGATACCCGAGAATAGTTCTGATAGCTCTTCTGTCTTTAGAAAGATCAAAACCATTAAAATTAATGGTTCCTGAAGATGGATTCTGTAAAAGAGTGAGTATCTTCATTAGGGTCGTTTTCCCTGCTCCATTGGGGCCCAATAATCCGAACATCCCGGATTCTATTTCCAGGTTTATGTCTTTAAGGGCATGGTGACCGTTGGGATAAATCTTATTAAGGTTTTTTATTGTGATTTTCAAGTTTTAATAATTTATTAAAGTTTGAATATGTGTTTATAACCAATGATGTAAATTTATAATATATAAGGAATAATCACTGTTAATACATTGTTAATTTATATGTTTTTTATTCCTTGGTATAATAGAAAATACTACACCGTTAAGACTTTTGTTTTAATAAAAGGTTTAATGGAAAATAAATCTTTAGTTAAAATACAATTATTTGTCGGTAAAAGGATTGTTTAAACTTTGGGCATATTCTGGATCATAAATCTCTTCGTTATAAATCTCTTCTTTATTGCAAACCTCTATACATCCGAATCCTTTGGAGTTACCATCTCCAAAGCCAGCGTAATACCCGGCGATAAGCAGCTTTCTTGGTGCCTTAAGTCTGAAATAAAATTTATAAGCCTTTATACGGGATTCATCCAATTGACCGGTTCTTATTTTAACTAAAATAGATTTTGGTTCTGTTATTACCTGAAGAAAGCAGTCATCAATAAGTATATCTTTTTGTTCTTCTTCAGGAATTCCTATCTGGCACTTATTTACCAGGTCATCGAAGAAAAGTCTTTCGTAGTCTTTATGATCAGGGTGAATATGTTCTGTTTTTCCTGTACGTGGATTTCTCCATTTTATGTAGATAGGGGAGATGCACTTGAAAAACATTTCTCCTTTAATTTTAGGAGGAGCTACACGTTCAATGGATTTTACCCTGAAGTTTACATGACTTATTTTGTCTCCTATTGAAAATTCCTTGTTTTTGAAAAGATTGATTAAATAGTTTTCTGGAATATCAACAGGAAAGAACGACAAGGTTAGTACGCAATTGGGTGAATTTACTATTAATCTGTCCCCATCTATACTGAAATCCCTGATCAATATCCGTGAAAAAGAAAAATTATTATACCCACGATTTTGAGATACGTAGTTGTTGCTATATAAATAATCTGTTAACTCAGACTCCTCTTTATTAAGGGTGTTGTATATCCAGGAAGATAATTCATATTGATAATTTATGGGAAGAACATTGGTTTCGTCAGTTCTTTCCAAATGTAGCTTAATTCTCATCGATACTGATATTATTGAATTTCAGTCCGCAAGTTAGGAATTTTATCTAATTTTACAAAAAAAACAATCTTGAGCTGTTGATTATAACATTATTTATAATGCGTGTTCTTTTTTGAAGTAAGTTTTTGTGGTTTCTTCCAGCCATTCAGTTATATATGTTTTCAGATCTGGGGGCTCTATTTGTCTTATATCATCAAGGTTAAATAAAATGAATTTTGTGATTGTGTCGTATCTGCAAACAAATGTCTTTAATTGGTAAAGGTTGTGCTCTATTTTGTTAATGTTATTTTCCGTCATAGGGTATTGATTTATTAGATTGCTAACGCTTGAGCCACTTATGAAAATATTAACCTTCAGACTTTTTAACCCATAATCTCCTAGTATATCACATTCAATATTTAAGTGACTCTCTTTATAAATCCATTTTATTGGAGATATTATAACTCTTGAGATATCCTCTATTTTAAGCTTTGCATTTCTTTTAATAGAATTTATATAACACCAGCAATATCTTAATTCGTTGTCGAAAGCATATACCTCGCATTGGAATGTCTGTGGTATCTGGCTATTGTTGCTGTATCCTTGTATTATTACCTGATTCTTGTTTTCAGCTGCATCCTTAAGTTTTTTAGTCTTTCTGTCATTTATGGATTGGGGAGTTTCCTCTTTGTAAATGAAGTTAACTTTCTTATAAAGTTTATTTTTTTTGTTTTTGTTTATGTTTAACGATTTAATGGCTGATGCTATGAGATATTCTTCTTCATTTGAAAAGTTGATTATTTCAGAGAAATTTTTAACATTATCATTTGTTTTATCCAGGAAGTATTTTCCTGATTTGCATTTTAAAAGAAAGCCAGCTTCTCTTATTTCTCTTAGATAATTAAAAAATGTCCTTTCGTCACATTGTAGTTTTTCCAGAATGTCCTTTTTTGTGCTATTGGGTTTATTTCCAAGAAATAATAATAATTTTAATATGCGTGATGCTTTGTTTTCTTTCATATTTAAACTTTTGGATAAAAATATAGGATTGTTTAGAGATATGAAAATATTTTGTTGATTAAGTATAGGTTTTATCGTAAGTATATTAGCTATTTTGTGGGTTGGGGATATTATTATGATGCATTAATAGCAGAGTTCTCCTTTTTTGTCTTTTACAATAGTATCTCGCAGTATGGTAGTCTCATTCAAATTAATTATTCAAAGATTTCCCTTATAATTTCAAGGGAGTTTATAGCGACATTTTTTTCCAGATGTATGTTGTAATAATGTATTATTGTGTCCAGTAAGATGTTTCTGGCTTCCCTGTCAAATTTTATACTGCTCAAATCTTTTAATCTAGTGGTCATTAGGCTTAGTATAGCTTTTGCAGTATTTGGCCCAGTAGTGTTTTTCCCCTTAGAGTCTGTAAAGTGACCATTGGATAAATCCAGATAGATATTTTTTTCTGAATGGTTGTTGTTGGGGAAGAATCCCAGAAATTTTGTCAGATGTATTAAAAAGAACAGGTGAAAGTTTGGAACACTGTTGTCTGCGTTATCGAGATAAATTATCGAATTTTCTATATATTCGTAAAGTTCATGGTTTGGAGATTCTTCGTAAACTACATTGTTGATTACTTCTGCCAGAAATATCGAGACGCTGCTTTTGTATATATTATAAGGTACGTCTCTGAGGATTATATATGGGTTTGCATTTCTTACATTTTTTAGTTTCTTCCCTTCCTTGAAGTATATCTCAAAATCCATCAATTGTAAAGGGTGTAGGTAGAAGCTGATGTTTTTCTTTTTTTTAGGTTGTAGCCCATTAAATATATAGTTCTGTCTGCCGTAATCTTTAGTAAAAACATTACAAATGAATCCATTTTCTCCAAATTTTCTTCTTTGAAGTATTATGCCTTTACTGGTTCTAAGCATTATTTGTTGTTTTATGAAATATACTCTTTTAGAAAATCAATAAGTTTCTCCACAGCTTTCCCTCTGTGTGAAATTTTGTTTTTTTCTTCCATACTCATCTCTGCAAAGCTTATATTATATCCTTTGGGTTGGAATATGGGATCATATCCAAAGCCATCTTTGCCTTTTTTTTTCTCTAGTATAGAGCCCTCAACAGTCCCCTCAAATAAATTCTCTCTGCCTTCTATAATTAATGATATACAAGTTCTGAATCTTGCAGTCCTGTCTTTGTGTGACCTTAGATTCTCTAATAGTTTTCTCATATTTGCATCGGAATCTTTGTGTTCTCCTGCGTATCTTGCAGAATATACCCCGGGATCATTGTTAAGGCTTTTCACCTCTAATCCGGTGTCGTCTGCAAAACAATTTTTTCCGAATTTGTCATATATATACCATGCTTTTTGTGATGCGTTTCCCTCAAGAGTATCTCTTTCTTCCGGAATTTCTTCATTGCAGTTTATGTCTTTGAGGCTTAGGAGTTTAATCTTGTCTCCCAGAATATTTTGAAGTTCTTCTAGTTTATGTTTGTTGTTTGTTGCAAATACCAGTTCCATCATTATTGTTTTTCAAACAAAAATATATAAATAGGGGATAAATTAGTTATAATATCCTACTTTTGTAAAAAAATAAGTAACATTGAGAAAAGGAGTTGTCATAAAATCTACCGGAAGTTGGTATGCTGTCGAAGCAGAATCCGGGGATATTTTTAATTGCAGAATAAAGGGAAAGTTCAGAATAAAGGGAATAAAGGCTACAAATCCGGTTGCTGTGGGAGATATTGTTGAGTTTGAAGAAAGAGAAGGCGACGATTCTGTGATTACAAAGATATTTGAAAGAAAGAATTATATAATACGAAGATCAACAAATCTCTCAAAGCAGTTCCATATTATTGCTGCCAATGTTGATCAGGCCATGCTTATAGTAACAATAAATTATCCTGTAACCTCTACTGTTTTTATTGATAGATTTCTGTTGTCGGCAGAGGCTTACAGTATTCCTGTTTTTATAGTATTTAATAAAACTGATCTTTATAAAGAAGCTGATAAGGATAAATTAAATAAACTTATAAGTGTTTATGAAGAAATAGGGTACGAGTGTATAAAGGTATCAGCCAAGGAAGATTTAAACACTAATTTGGTTGAGGAAATACTGAAACATAAGGTTACTGTGTTAGCTGGGCATTCGGGTGTAGGGAAATCAACATTGATAAATAAGATTGAGCCAGGTTTGGACTTAAAAACTTCTGAGATATCTGATTCACATCAGACAGGTAAACACACTACTACTTTTGCAGAGATGTATAGGTTAGGAAATGGGGGATGTATAATTGATACCCCCGGTATTAGAGGGTACGGTTTGTTTGATATGGCAAAGGAAGAGTTGTCTCACTTTTTCCCGGAAATATTTAGAGAGTCAGAGCATTGTAAATTTTATAATTGTACTCATGTACATGAACCGGGATGTGCAGTTGTTGCTGCTGTTAAGGAGGGGAGAATTAGTCTTAGCAGATACGAAAGCTATTTGAGTCTGATGTTGGAAGATGAGGATGAGAAATACAGATAATGCTGTTTGGTATGAAAAAATTAACTATAGAAGAATTTCTTAAAATGGCTGAAGAAGTTCCTGTTATTGATGTAAGGACTTCTGCGGAATACGAACAAGGTCATATTACAGGTGCATATAACATTCCTTTATTTTCAAATCAGGAGAGAGTTAGTGTTGGGACTACATATAAAAAATCAGGAAGGGATGTTGCCGTTCTTGAGGGACTGAAATATGTGGGTCCTAAAATGCACAACTTTATTATACAATTGAGGAAAATTGTGAAAGGAAAGTCCAGAAAGGTGCTTGTACACTGTTGGAGAGGAGGAATGAGAAGCGAAAGTATGGTGTGGTTGTTCAATATGGCTGGATTTGATGCCTATCTCCTCGATGGTGGATACAAAAGCTACAGGGCTTATATAAGAAATGATTTCGCTTCAGAAAGGAAGCTTATTGTTCTTGGAGGGTATACAGGAAGTGGTAAAACTGAAATATTAAAGAAGCTTGAGAGAAAAGGCGAACAGATTATTGATCTTGAAGGTTTAGCGAATCATAAAGGTTCTGTTTATGGTGGGTTAGGTCAGGATGTTCAGCCTACAAATGAGCAATTTGAAAACGATTCATGGGCTGTGTGGAATAAGCTTGATCCCGATAAACCTATATGGATTGAGGATGAGAGTCGTTCAATCGGAACTGTAGGGATTAATAATCCATTGTACACACAGATGTGTAGATCAAATGTCCTTTTTATTGATTTGCCTATTGAAGAAAGAATTGCTAGATTAAAAAAAGAATATGCAATTTTTGATGTTGAGAATCTTAAGATTCTTAGTCAGAAAATACAAAAGAAATTAGGGGGCAATAATCTGAAAGATTTATTGGAGTCGTTGGAAAATGGAGACATTGAAAATGCGATAAGAGTATCTTTGAGATACTACGATAAGGCATATTTAAAAGGCTTAGATAAAAGAGTAAATGTTTATAAAATCGGGGCAGAAACAATATCAGAGAAGTTGCTTAATGAGATATTGGATTATAAAAGCTTAGTTTGTTAGGTTTATTAGATGTAACTTTAATGCGAAAAAAAACATATAAAGGTTTGAATTATAAACTATTGTATAAAAAAGTGTCAAAAAAGAATTAAAAAGAAACAAAAATTTGGCATGGTTTTGTATAATTTTATACTTTTGCAAGGTTTTAATTTGAAATACATTGGCTAATAAGAATATATATAAGATACCTTTTAAAGGTCTGAAGAACGGTGTTCATGAATTTTCATTTGTTTTGGGAAAAGAGTTTTTCGAAGCTTATGAAGAAATTAAGGACACAGAGGGAGAATTGGATGCCAGGGTTGTTTTGAATAAATCGGAAATATTACTTTCTTTGAAAGTTTATATTGAAGGTACTGTAAAGGCAGTGTGTGACAGATGCCTGGATGAATTTGATTTACCTGTAGAGGGTGAAACAGAGTTGTTTGTTAAGTTTGGGCAGGAAAAGGAAGAACTTGCAGAAAATCTGCTTGTGGTTTCAGATAAAGAGGATTGTATAGATGTGAAGGATTTGTTTTATGAACTTTATATGCTTAGCTTTCCTTTAAAAGTTATTCATCCCGAGGTGGATGGTAAGAGTACATGTAATGAAAAAATGATGGATAAACTGGATGAATATTCAGTGGATTCAGATGATTATATTGACCCCAGATGGGAAGAATTGAGAAAAATGATTAATAATTAATAATGAGGTAAAATGGCACATCCAAAACGCAAGACATCGAAACAGAGAAGAAATAAGAGAAGAACACATTTGAAGGTGACTCCTGCAACATTGGCTACTTGTTCTAACTGTGGTGCTACTGTAAAATACCATACTGTATGCCCTGAATGTGGATATTATAGAGGTAAGCAGGCAATTGAAAAAGAAGTTGTTGCATAAGTAAATCCTGATTATGGATGTAATGATAAAAATATGAGATAGCTCCCCCAGTATTATCTGTTGGGAGCTTTACTCGTTTATGCGTGTTTGAAGGATAGGGGGGAGGAATATTTAAATTAAATTATTTATTATGGACAGACCAAATGCAGTAATTACAGGTGTTGGGGCATATGTTCCTGAATACATATTAAACAATGAAGAGCTAAGTCGAATGGTGGATACCACTGATGAGTGGATCATGACCAGGATTGGAATCAAAGAAAGACGAATTCTTAAGGAAGAAGGAGCAGGAAGTTCTGAGCTTGGTGCTAAAGCTGTTATTAAATTACTGGAAAAGACAAATACTTCTCCTGAAGAGGTTGACTTATTGATTTGTGCAACTGTGACACCTGATATGATGTTCCCTGCAAATGCTAATGTTATCAGTGATAAGGTTGGTCTTAAAAATGCATGGAGCTTTGATATACACGCCGGATGTTCCGGGTTTGTATATACTTTAGAAACTGCGAGAAGATTTATAGAATCAGGTCAGTATAAAAAAGTAGTAGTTGTTGGAGCTGAAAAAATGTCATCCATTACTGATTATACAGATAGGGCTACTTGTCCTATTTTTGGTGATGGAGCAGCAGCTGTTATGCTTGAGCCGACTACAGAAGACTTTGGTATAAAAGACAGTATCTTAAGATCTGACGGATCGGGTAGAATTCATTTACATATGAAGGCTGGTGGTTCTGCAAGACCTGCTTCTATTGAGACTGTGAAGGCAAGAGAACACTATATCTATCAGGAAGGTCGTCACGTATTTAAAGCTGCTGTTTCTGCAATGGCTGATGTATCTGTTGAAATAATGGAAAGAAACGGAATGACTTCAGAAGATATAGCTTGGCTTGTTCCTCATCAGGCGAATATGAGAATTATTGAAGCTACTGCGCAAAGAATGAATCTTGCCAAAGAAAAGGTGATGATTAATATTCAAAGATATGGTAATACCACTGCAGCTACTATTCCATTGTGTTTGTATGAATGGGAAGATCAGCTAAAGAAAGGTGATAATATCATTTTGTCGTCTTTTGGTGCTGGGTATACATGGGGTTCTATTTATATTAAGTGGGGCTACGATCCAAAATAAAGACAATAACTTATTTACATATTATTAACCGGAGAATGCTATGCATTCTCCGGTTTTTTCTTGTTTCTTGTTTCTGATTTTTTATCTTTGTAGAAACTAAATATATCTTTATGGCCAAATCAGACGATAATAGTCTTGTTTTTAACTTTCTCTCTGAAGAGACTACAGTTATGGGGGATATTGTACTGAATAAAGATCTGATTCTGGAAGGGCGAATTGAGGGGGATATTATTTCTAAAGGCAGCGTGCAAATTGAGTCAAATGGTTATGTTATAGGGAATGTTTACTGCAGGGACTTTTATTGTGAAGGAATAGTAGAGGGGAATATTAAGGTGCTGAATCGAAGTGAACTAAGTAATAATGCTACAATTAAAGGCTCAATGGAATGTGCCTATCTTTTAACTGATTTTGATTGTTTAATTGAAAAAGGACTAAGACTTAAAAAATAATATTATCATGGGTAAAATTAATAAAACAGAGATTCAGACAAAAGCTGTGAATACCATATGTGAGGGTACTACTATTAATGGTGATGTCGAAACTAAAAGTGATATCCGACTTGATGGAATATTAAAAGGTAAGCTGATAACTACGGGGCGATTAGTGGTTGGCCCCACCGGTTTTGTTGAAGGTGATATCTTTTGTGATAATATTGATGTGGTTGGTAATGTAGTTGGTAATATTGATGCTAAGAATGTTGTGACTCTTAAAGAAGGAGCTAAAGTTACGGGTAATATCGCCACAAAGAATTTATCTATAGATTCTGGTGTGATTTTTGATGGTTACTCCAAAATGTCAGGAGAGAAATCTCCAATTAAATAATAGAAATATACTTCAATGGGGAGATTATATGCAATTATGTCCCTTCTGTCGATCATGATAGTCGGGTGTAAAGATTATGTCCAAACTTATAGTAAAGGAGTTTCTCTGGAACTTGCTGAAAGCAGAAGTGAAAAGATAAAGGATGTGAGATACGATTTGTCTTTCTCCATACCTGTGGATATTGAAGAAAATATTTCGGCAAGATTATCTCTGAGTTTTAATCTGACCAATGACCTTACTCCACTTGTTCTTGATTTCAAAGAGACTAAAGAATCTGTTCTGGCTATAAATGCAGGTTCTAATGTTGTTGATTATAAATTTGAAAATGAGCATATAATTATACCTGCCAAATATCTAAAAAAGGGTGGGAATACTATAAATATCTCTTTTATAGCGGGTAATACTTCTTTAAACAGGAATAAGGAGTTTTTATATACCCTTTTGGTTCCCGATAGGGCCAGAACCCTCTTCCCTTGTTTTGATCAACCTGATATTAAGGCTGTGTATAGTCTGAAACTAGAAATACCCGAAGCCTGGACTGCAGTGGCAAACGGAAAATTAAAAAAGATAGAAGATAAGGGAGACAGAAAAATTTTTAGTTTTAATGATACGGAAAAACTAAGCACTTATCTATTCTCTTTTACAGCAGGCAAGTTTCAGCAGATAGAAAAGAATATCGATGGCAGTACAATATCTTTATTCCACAGAGAGACTGACAAAGAAAAGATCCAGCGAAATATTGATATTATTTTCGAACAGGTTGTTAATTCTATAAATTGGCTGGAGGACTATACCAATATAGATTATCCATTTTCTTGTTATAATATAGTCTGTATTCCTTCATTTCAATATGGGGGAATGGAGCATCCGGGAAATACCTTGTACCGGTCATCTTTACTTTTTCTTGAAGAATCGGCATCCCAGTCACAGAAACTCAGAAGAGCACAGCTTATTGCCCATGAGACTGCCCATATGTGGTTTGGGGATCTGGTTACGATGAAATGGTTCGATGATGTGTGGCTTAAGGAAGTCTTTGCTAATTTTTATGCCGATAAGATGGTTAACCCTATGTTTCCTCAGGTAAACCATAAGCTTGGTTTTGTTATGGGGCATTATCCTGCGGCATATAAAGTTGACAGGAGCAAAGGTGCTAATCCTGTTATCCAGGATCTTCCAAATCTGAATGAGGCGGGAACAGTTTATGGTAATATTATTTACCACAAGTCACCTATTGTTATGGATATGCTTGAAGATATTCTTGGAAAAGATAAATTAAAAAGAGGTATAATGGAGTATTTGTCTAAATATTCATATTCAAATGCAATATGGGACGATTTAGTTCAGATACTTGATAAATATACAGATATAAATCTTAGGGAGTGGAGTAATATCTGGGTTAAGGAAGCAGGCATGCCCCATATTACTTGCCAGAGAAAGGATGTTGATAGTAAGAAAGGATTTGTATTAAGGCAATCAGATCCTATGGACAGGGAAAGGCTTTGGGGGCAGACCCTCGATGTCTGTCTGGTGTTGTCTGATGGTTCAGTGCAAATAAAAACATGCGATTTAAAAGAAAAGGAGTGCTTTTTTGAAGGGATTGATGCGAAATGTGTTATACCAAATGCAGGCAGGGGATATGGATATTTTAAATTGGATGATGAAAGTTTAAAATGGTTATCTTATAATATTTCAGATATTAAGGACTCTGTTATTAGAGGTATGGCTCTATTGGATTTATACGAAGAACTTATTAATAAAAGAATAAGACCAATTGATTACTTAAATCTGTTAGGAAAATTACTTAAGGTTGAGAAAGAAAAACTAATTATTAACACGGCCTTGTCTCAGTATGGAAAAGTATATTGGACATTACTTCAAGGAGATGAGAGAAAGAATTGTTGCGAAAATTCTGAAGCCTTATTTGTTAGTTTGATAAAGAATACTAATGACAAGGGACTTAAATATCAATACTTTAATTTGTTTTTAAGTGTTGCATTGTCCGACAAGTCAGTGTCTTATATTAAAAGAATATGGGAAAAGAAAGAGGATATTAGTGGTGTTAAGTTGTCCGAGGACGATTATATTTCTATTTCCTACGCACTTGCACTTCGACAGGTTAAAGATCATCAAAAAATTCTTGATAAGCAGAGGAAGAATATTGCGAATCCAGATAAACTGGCTAAATTTGACTTTATAAGACCGGTGTTGTCAGAAGAGATAGAGGTCAGGGATGAATTCTTTGAAAGTCTTAAAGATTCTGAAAACAGAGAACATGAAGTATGGGTACAGAATTCTCTTTCTCTGTTGCATCATCCATTGAGAGCTGATGAGTCTGTTAAATACTTAAGGAGGACTCTTGAGCTGCTAAAGGAAATTCAGGAAACAGGTGATATTTTTTTTCCTATAGGTTGGTTATCCAATAGTTTTGGGACATATTCTTCTGATGATGCGGCTAAGGTAGTAGTTGACTTTCTTAATGAAAATCCCGATTATTACGAAAGCCTTAGGCTTAAGATATTGCAAGAAACTGACATACTGCTTAGAAATACCGGATATATTTCCAAGCTTAATTAAAAATTATAGAAATGAATTTTATTGGTATTATTCCTGCACGTTATGCTTCTACCAGGTTCCCAGGTAAGCCACTGGTTGATATAGGTGGGAAGACTATGATTCAGAGGGTATACGAACAGGTTTCCAGAATACTTGATGAAGTATGTGTGGCAACCGATGATATTAGGATAGAAGAGGCTGTTAAGGCTTTTGGAGGAAATGTTGTAATGACTTCTGAGAATCATAGGAGTGGAACAGATAGATGTAACGAGGCTTATATGAAATTGTGCCAGGTAAAGGGTGATGATTTCGATGTAGTAATTAATATTCAGGGCGATGAACCCTTTATTAATCCGGAGCAGATAAAATCGCTAATGTCCTGTTTCAACGACAAGGATGTTGATATAGCAACTTTGGTTAAAGAAATTAAGTCTGAAGATGATCTTTTTGATATAAATAAGGTTAAGGTTGTTCGGGCCTTATCCGGGAAAGCATTGTATTTCAGCAGGCAAACTATACCCTTTCAAAGAGATGTGGCTAAGGAAGAATGGCTTTCAAGTCATAAGTACTTTAAGCATATAGGAATGTATGCATATAGGAAAGATATTCTGGCAAAAGTTGCAGGAATGAACCCAGGGGAGTTAGAGCAATGTGAGAATCTGGAGCAGCTAAGATGGCTTGAGAATAGTCTTACCATTATGACTGCAGAAACAGATTACGAGTCTTTAGGGATAGATACTCCAGAAGATCTTAGAAAGATTGATTTTACAAAACTGTAATAGCTAAATTATTTTAACATGAGAGTTTACTTATTTCTAACTATCATCCTTATATCCTCTTGCGTACCTCTAAGGAAATTCGAGGAAACAAAAGCGCAAAATCAGGAATATAAGTCTGATAATACGAAGTTGAAGGATAAGTGTAGGTTACTTGAGGAGGATAGCAGGGAGGCTGGAGCCAAATATAATGTACTTAAATCTGAGAATTCTTCCTTAAAGGATAAAATCTCCGATTTAAAATCTGAGTATAATGTTTTAAGGGAACAGCTTAAGAGAATAGAGGATTCATATTCTAATATGTCAGATATTTCATCAACAGGATCCGAGGAGATAAAGACTCTTCTTAAAAAAGTAAAAGATGCAAATAATGAGCTTGTCGAAAGAGAGAATAGAATCATAGAACTCGAGAAAAAAAGAAAGCTTGAACAGGCTAAACTTGAAGAACTTCAAAATGCTTTGAAGCGTAAGGATGCAGCTGTCAGATCTCTAAAAGATAAGATAAGCGGTGCTTTGCTTGGATTTGAAAAGAAGGGATTAACTGTAAAGGTTAAAAACGGCAAGGTTTATGTATCTATGGAGGACAAACTACTTTTTAAATCAGGTAGTTGGCAGGTGGATGAAAGGGGTAGACAGGCACTGGTTAAATTAGCAGATGTGCTGGCTATCAATAAAGATATTAATGTACTTGTCGAAGGTCATACTGACAATATCCCATATAGAGGAAAGGCTCAGATAAAGGATAACTGGGACTTGAGCGTCAAACGATCGACTGCTATAATAAGAATCCTACTCGATAATAAGGCTATAGACGGGCATCGTTTAACGGCAGCGGGACGAAGTAAGTATTGTCCTCTTGATAAAAATAATTCTTCTGTTGCCCGTGCAAGAAACAGGAGAACTGAAATAATTCTGACACCTAAGCTTGATGAAGTATTTAAAATTCTGGATACACAATAAGGGGAAAAATATAGGCAAAATAAAAATAGGAGGTTTTTAACCTCCTATTTTTATATAGTCATTATATCTTTTTCTTTTTCTGCAAATAAGGCATCAACTTTTTTACCGTAGCCATCAGTTATCTTTTGAACTTCTGCTTCGGCATCTTTTTCGATATCTTCAGAAAGTCCATCCTTAATCAGTTTCTTTAATTGATCGTTAGTATCCCTTCTGGTGTTTCTGATACTCACCTTGGCGTGTTCTGCCTCATTCTTACATTGTTTTACTAAATCCTTTCTTCTTTCGTTAGTCAATGCAGGAATATTAAGTCTTATCAGTTCACCATTATTTTCAGGGTTCAAACCAATATTAGCAGCCATAATAGCTTTTTCTATTTCATGTATCATTTTTTTCTCCCATGGCTGAATAGCAATGGTTCTTGGATCTGGAACGCTAATATTTGCAACCTGACTAAGTGGAGTAGGAGTTCCGTAATAATCCACATGAATGTCGCTAAGAATCTTTGGGTTTGCCCTGCCGGCCCTTACCTTTGATAGTTCTTTCTCAAGGTGTTGAATGGCAGACTCCATTTTTTCCTGGGCATCCTCAATGTATAATTGAACTTCTTCATTCATATTGGTGTATATTTAATTGTTTATATTTTCCTTAAATGTATAACAAAGTTAAGAAAAAAATATGAATCATAAAAACACCATTTTTAGTTATGTAAAAAAGATATTTTATTGAGTATTTATTCTGATAATTAAATTGTTTTGGAATAGTAATAAAGATTAATATCACTATTCCTAAAATAGACTTTTAAGCTAGTTCAACGCAAAATTGATTGGAATAGTATAGCTTACTTTAACTTTTTTACCTCTCTGTGTTCCAGGTTCCCATTTTGGCATTGAATTAATTACTCTTAATGCTTCCTTTTCAAGTAACGGATTTACCTTTTTTAGTATTCTTGCATTGGTCACATTTCCTTCAGTGTCAATTACAAAAGATACAAATACTCTTCCCTCAATCTCCTTATTCTGAGCTTGTTCTGGATAGCGTATAGTCTTGGCAATAAATTTCCATAGTGCTTTTTGTCCTCCTGGAAATTCTGGCATTTGCTCTGCAATAAGGAAGACTTCAGTATCCTCATTATTTGTGCCCTCAAGTGAGTTAATTCTCTCTTCCGTTATAACATTGCCATCCTTGTTTTTTTTAATTACCAAAATGCCATCTTTGGTTTTTTTGACTGTTACATATTCTATACTATCTATATTGTCTTTTACATTTTTTGCTTTATAGCCTGTAACTGTAACAGATTCAATATCCTCTAGGCTATCCATTGTATTTTCTTCCCTAGTCTCATTACTGCATGCGAAACCTACAAATAGTGCCAAAAATGTGATAATCGCCGGTATATAATTCATTAGAGAATATTTCCCGGATGTCTTTTTTGAAATCATAATCATTCTTTTTTTTAGGTTAGAATAAGCAAAGCAATTCCCATAAGATATGGATGCTTTAGTTGTTTGATTTAAAAGTAATTGTAAATAACTACCGGCCGGGTATTTTTTTATTACTTCATTGTCTGCAATATATTCGTGATTGTCTTTTATTGCCTTCCTCATTATCCATATAAGTGGATTTATCCAAAGAATAATTGTGGCTATTTCCACAAGAATAATATCAATGCTGTGAAGTTGTTCTGCATGTACCATTTCATGGGCAATTACTTTTTGGATGTCATCGTCAGTTGTGGAATTCACGTCTCCAATAAAAATGTATCTGAAGAAAGAAAATGATGTGTTTACTCCATTTAGTCTTATTATATTGAAGTTTTGGTCCGTTGATTTATTATTCTTTTTTATTAAATATTTTATGTTGTAAAGTCCGTATACTAATTTCAAAGATAAGAATATAACTCCTGTAATATAAAGAGTTGTTAATATTGGAATAATATTGTTCTGGATGTTTAAAGGTTTATTATAATTTGCAACAACCCGAATCTCGTCTAGTAAAATATGAATCATGTTGGGAGAACCGTAATTTATTTCATTTCTTCCCATATTGAATGATAGAAAAGGTATGGTTATAGAGAAGATTAATGAAAATAGCAGATAGAATCTGTTTATCTCATAGTTGGTTGTCTTTTTTAGTACCAGATAGTAGTAGCTGTAAAGAACCAGTAACGAAATGCTCGATTTTATAATAAACGGTATTAGGTTATTCATGTTTATCCTTTTTAAGTTCTTCTTTAACTTTATCCATCATTTCCTCAAATTCATTTATATCAATATTGTCTTCTTTAGCTAAAAATGAAACCATATTGCCAAACGAATTTTCAAAGTATCTTTTTATAAACCCCTTCATAAAGAATCCTGTGTATTCTTTTTTACTAATCAGAGGAAAATACTGATGCGATTTCCCAAAAGTATCATGATCTATAAATTCTTTTTGTTCCAGAATCCTCACTATTGTTGAAACGGTATTGTATGCAGGCTTGGGAGTAGGTAGCTTTTCAATAATTTCTTTTACAAATCCTTTTTTTATTTCCCATAGTATTTGCATAATTTGTTCCTCAGCCTTAGTAAGTTCCTTCATCTTTGTATATTTTACTATATTAATATCTAATTTATTACTACGAAGATATAACTAAAAAATTAGTTAAACAACTAAAAAGTTAGTTAATAGTCAAAATATTTAGTTTTTGCTCAGAACAATGCTTCACATACCTCTGTTTATCAAGTATATGTGTTGAAGT
>CAXXRT010000046.1:0-12661 GCA_963666945.2 Marinifilaceae bacterium | reverse complement strand
CTAGAATCATTTTTTGATACTATAAGCGAATTAAGAGAATATTGCATATTACTCGAGAAATCGACAAAACTAGAAGAACTGAAGCCTTCTTTCTATGCAGCAAAGAGTAAAATCACTTCAATAATCACTAATAACGTCTATCTGGAGATACTGGAGTTGGATTCAAAGGAGGATGCTTCAAGTAATGAAAAAAAGGTGCTGTCAGAAATCAAGAGAGCTTTGGTGAACCTGCTAATGGTTGAATATAGTGCATTTATGTATGCAGGAAAGGGCAAAGAAGATAAACCCTTTAAATATGAGTTAAACGAAAGGAAGGATAAGTTCTTAGATTATGCTTTTTGCGGCATTGGATGAACTATTGCAAGGTCTCGATGTCTTAAAGCTTACAGGTTGGGAAGAAACAGCTTCTTACCGTAAGAGAGCCGCTGCTTTACTTAATTATGATGATTTTAGAGGGGTTTCAGGTTTTCAGTCTTATTATTTCTTTTACCGTATTCAGTATTTAATTGAAGGTATTACGGACTCAGAGATTTTAAGCATAGTAAACGCCTGAAGAAATAGATGAAAACCTAAAAACAAAGGTAATAAGAGCTATTACCTATTTGTCTCTTGCAGATGCTGTCAGAGAATTTGATTATACAGAATTACCTAGTCCTATAAGGAACAGATTGAGATCAGAATATACAAGCAAATCCGGAGGAGAATTGAAGATAAAAGAGGATATTGCTTATCTGTATGAATCCTAAAGGAGAAAAGGCCTTAGATGCAATAAAATTAAAGATAGAGGCAAGAAGGCTGCCAATAGGGGAAGATGTTTCCTGACACTCTTATTGAGAATGATAATACTGAAGATGATAAATTTTATTTCCCTGGATAATGTACACATTTTATTTAGGTTGACAACCAAGAAAGCATAAAAAACAGTTGGGAAGAACTGAATCAGGAAGAATATTTGTTTCTGGTGTCATTACTTGAGGAATTTAATTCAGGGATTCTTTCTCCTGGAGAGGTTAGGGCAAAACTGGCTGCAAAACTGTTAGGAATTAAAAAGGTGAGGTGTAAGAATGCTGATCAGGAAGATAAGCTGTATGAAAATTTATACCACGCATACAGAGACATATTGGATTTGTATTTAAGATCAATTATAATGATGCCAGGTATGAGAGACTATCGACAAAAACAAAAAGATATATAAGACATAACGAGCCAGATGAATATTCTTCGGATCCTGAAATAAGGATTGCATCCAACTTCGCCTATGCTTATGAGGTGGATATGATTTTTTTGCAAGAATCTTATTCCTTACCTCAAAATAGGCAGAAAGAATATACCAGGATACGTATTTGAAGTAAAGGATGGTTTATTAATCTCAAATCTAAAATCATTGCAGTGGATTTGATGCACTTACAGTATGTAATGAGATCTGCCGTAGTGGTAAAAGTGAGTTGTTTGATTGGTTACTGGCAATCCTGTATTATGAAGGTGCAATACGATAGTGATAATGCCAGGACACAGGCAGATAAATTTAAAGGAATAGATATTGTGACCAAGAAAGCAGTGTTTTTAAACTTTCAGGCAATCTTTTCATTTATACTGAACCGTACTAAATACAAATATCTCTATAGGGTAGATAAGGAAGAGAAGAAAGGGAAAAAGGGAAGTGAGTTTATAGGATTTGCGGATCCACTATATACGCTTGAGAAGAGTTATAAGGATATAGAAAAAGCAAGTGTTATAAAGTTTTTTGAGCTACAATTTAAAGAGTTGGCCGATTCAATAAGAGAGATGGCCGGAATGGATATGAAGGTGGATGAGATAGCCCAGAGGCTTAAATTAGATATTAACCTGGTAAATCAATTGCTATGATAGTAGATGTTTTTAAGTATTTCGCAAAGTTTCCTGAAAAGTCGGCAGTGTTGAAAGTATTTAATGCCGGTGCTTCGGATTTGTCAGAATATGCGGCCTTGATTGAGGAAATAAATACTTCACAGACTCATTCATTATTTCCTGATATTAAAGATTTTATTTTTGATGTTTCCCTGGAGGAAATAATGGAAAAGTTATCCAATATAGAGGGATTGTTTATGCTTATTGATTATGGAGATGTCGTAAGTTCAGAGAATCATCTCAAAAGAAAAACAGATTCTTTTTCCCTGGCATTGACAGTGGCCTATTATTTAGGCAATAATGATTATGATAATGCAGAACGCTTAATACTGTCTGACAAAGCTTGGAATTATCTTGAGGATATAGGACAGGTAATGCGAGAAGATTCTGATCCATTCATTAAAAGGCTGCAATTTCCTGTGAGTAGGAGTCCGGAGGTTTCTCGTGAGTTTCTTGGTTCTGTTGGTTGGACTATGCGGTTTGAGATGCAATTATAACCGAAAAATTATATATGTAAGAAAGTAGTGCTGCAATTGTGGTGCTACTTTTTTATTTTATTGTTAATTTAGTGACGTATTGCTGTTAAAATTTATAAATAATATACCATGGAAAAAGAATTTGATACATGTCCAAGTTGCGGCAAAAAGATTAAATCATCTACATTTAGTTCTGTTAGAATTATAACAGATGGTAGAAAGGAATTTATAAATCAGTTACTAAATAAGGATAAGGAAGCGTATTGTTCTTCTTGTTATCCTAAGTTAAAGATAGAAGCTCACCAGGAATATAATAAGGCTACTAATGAGCTTACTGGTTATATTGAGAAAAATATAGAGAGTATTCCTATTCTATCAACTCATACACCTTATAAGTGGGAGTATGATGCTTTAGGCATAGTTACCGGTCAATCTGTTACTGGTACAGGAGTAATGTCGGAGTTTAAATCTGGATTTACTGATTTATTTGGTGGTCAGTCTGGTTCATTTAATAAGAAACTTGCTCAAGGTGAAAAACTTTGTTTTGCTCAGTTAAGAGCAAAGACAATGGAAATGGGAGGAAATGCTATAATAGCTGCAGATCTTGATTATGGTGATGTTGGAGAAGGGAAAGGAATGCTTATGGTATGTTCTACAGGAACAGCTGTTAAGGTTAAAAATAAAGAGGTGTTAGGGGATGCTGTGGAAGTTATAAAAAAGATGGATGAAGCTATGGAAAAATTAAATTGGTATAATAGTTTTAAAAAGTATGTCTTTGCACCAGAGTAAAAATATCGATAAAATGATAGAGTTTTAAGGCAGGGGAAACACCCTGCTTTCTTATTTATATGTAAAAAAATATTACTTCTTTGTCTGGTGCGTATGAAATTATTCATATATTTGTAGTGCGAAAAGAATAGAGATAAGGTTAAGAAGTTCCTGATAAAAATTTCAATTATAATTTATTAGTAAAAAAATATTACGGGCAGTGAGTGGTTTGGAGCCACATCTTTCATTTATCGGGTAACCGTTATCTGTTCTTTTCGCAGCACTGCCCACCATTTTAAAAGCGAAAAGAACGGATGGAAAAAAGAAATCAAGCAACATCGGCAAATAATAGTAGCCATGATGCAAATCTAAAAACCTACTCACTTGAATTTAGTAATGGGATTAAAATCCCGACTCAGGAAATGATTACAAGACTTGAGGCTTTGGTTTCCTCATATCACGAGGAATTTAAAAGGACTACGGAGTTATTTGAGGCTAGTAGACAACGATATCTTAGGTCAAAAGAAAAATTGAATAATGCTAAAGCTCTTGCTTATTTCTCAGGGAAGGAGGTTCAACATGCTTAAGATTGTTTATCGTAAAGGGGATTCTGTTGAAGAATCTAATTCAGAAACAGATAATGCAAGAATTGACTTCCTTGCAGATTGTCAATATCTATTACAAAAAACTAAGTGTATCTTAGAGCAAAATTGTATGGAGTTTAAAGCATATTGGAATCATGATATTGAAAAGTTGTATGAAAAACTTTGGCAACTGGAGAAAAATCATATTCATAATGCCGATCGTTCCGTACGGGAAAAATGCTTTGAGAATATAAAAAATGGTTATTATAAAACTAAGGAGGTAAGTAATGGATAATGAAGAGAAACAAAAGGAACAGGATAACAGTAATGAGTTTATCCAGGAAGCTATGAGTAAATTTATGGAGAAGTTTGCTCCGGCGGTGGAATATGCATATACTAATCTGTATACAACAGAGGAGATCACTAATGCTCTTAAAGGTCTTAATCCGGGGGCCAATGTTTCTCCTCAGGCTATTTATAATATAATGAAGGAGTATGGCTTTGATTATATGCCTGCTTCTAATCAGTTTTCTTTATCTATGAAATGGATGGTAAAACAGAAGTAAATGACTAAGAATAAGCTCTCTTAGTATATATTATTGTCTTTTTTTGCCCTCTTTTTTATCTGTTTTTTTGGGATATGATTCTAAATGCAGATAAGAAAGGGGGCTTTGTTTTTGCTGAATATGCAAAAGATGTGCTCTATGAAACAGGAGAAAAGACTGTAAATAGGCAGTTGAATATTGCTAAGTTATACTTTAACCGGCAAACGGGATCATTGTTGTCTCAACTATCTTCCCGTCCTTTCCATGTTCAGAAACATTCTCAGGGGGCGAACCTGATATTCACATATCCTAAAGTGTTGCGTTTTCTTGACCTTAGAAAAACCTCTAAGGGGCAAGATAAGAAGATTCATTATCCAATTTATAATAAGCCTTTTTATGGCTATGTGTATGGCTATGCATACAATATGCTTTTGTACGGTTTTACTGAGGAGGTAAGGAATAATTACACTACCATTCTTAAAGAGGCTTTCAAATCCCCAATTAAAATAAATCTATAGCTATGAGTATAAGGAAAGAAATAATAGAGGCAGAGTTTCGTACTAATAGTGCCAGTAAGGTTCATCAGGAAATTGCTAAGATCTCAAATCGATTGCATGAGTTGACTGATAAAACTAAGGATTTGAAATATCAACAAAGACAATTAGAGGCTCAGGGTAAGAAAGGTTCTGTTGCATGGAAAAATATTCGCGAGGAGATTAGAAAGAATGATGCTGAGGTTAAGGTTCTTAAGGTTGATCTGGAGAAACAGAATGGCAGTCTTAAGTTGAATGAAATGTCGACAACTCAGCTTACCAAAAAGATGAAGCAATTAAGATCTGAGCTAAGTAGAACTTCTAAGGAATTATTCCCAGAAAGGTGGGAGATGCTGAATAACAAACTAATTAAAGTTGAGCAGCAATATGATAAGGTAAGGCATGGTCAAAAGAAGCTTCAGGGCTCAATGCAAGGAATAAGAAAAACAGCATTGTCATTCCTTCCTACAATTGGAATTGGAGTGTTTGTAGGTATGGTTGGAAAGCTGAGTAAAGGATTGTTTGATTTGGCAATTCAAATGAAGAGTGATAATGTTCGTAATACAACCATATTTGGGGATTCTCTTGGATATATCAATAAGCAAGCTGCAGCACTTCATAAAACGATGGGGATAACACGTCGAGAATTTGTTGCTAATGCTGCAGCTTCTGCTGACTTATTGAAGCCTATAGGCTTTACAGCTGAGGCTGCGTCTAAAATATCTATTCGTATGCAGAAACTAACAGGAGCATTGTCTGAGTGGAGTAGGGGGAAATACAATGCTACAGAAGTTACTGAAATATTGAATTCTGCAATGACTGGTGAGATGGAGAGGTTAAAGGGACTAGGTATAGTTATTCGACAAGATTCTGCAGAATATAGGAACTTGGTAAAGCAAAAGATGGAACAACAGAATGTTTCTGAACAACAGGCTAGAGCATTGGCAACCTTAGAACTGATGTATAATAAATCTACAGATGCTCAAAATGCTTATGCTGCAGGTGGGAATAAATTGTTTAGGTTCTGGAATGGCATTAAAGCTAAGGTGAGAGAATATAAAGAAAACTTTGTTTCGGCTTTTATGGAAACTGAGCAGGAAAAGCTTGAAAAGCAGGCTGTGTTAGTTAATTCTTTGGCAGTTAGACTTACAGATGCTAATACTAAGGAGGAGGAGCGTATTGCGATATTAAAACAACTGGAAGGAATAAATCCGAAAATAGTGAAGGGTCTTTCGGCAGAAAATATTGAGGTTGCGAAGCTGAAAAAGAATATGGCGGCATATAATGAAGAGATTGTAAATAGGATTATTCTTGCTAAAATGACCAAAGAGGCTGAAGAATCGGCTACAAAATTGGCTTCTGCAAGTATGGAAAAAGGCAAGTACCAAATGGAGTTGGAAAAAAACTTAGGAGAGGCTTCTCCTGATATTGCTTTTGAAAATATTTCCCTGGAAGAAAAGTATTCTAAGATTGTTGATCAACTCGGCGGAATAGAAAAATATAAAGAATTACTGAAGGAGGGGGTAAATGTTAGCCGTAATGGAATGGGAATGGTTGTTGATATTAGAACTAAGGAGGAACAACAATTAGTGGCTATTGTTACTGCAATGGGATATTTAAATAGTGCCAAGGAAAAGGAAAATGAACTTCAGGGGATTTACAATGAGCATCTAAAAGAACAGGAAACGCTAAAAAAGATTCTTGGAGTAAAAAGTGATCCTGGAGGGAATGGAGAAAATGGTGGGGGATCCGGCAGTAACGATGAAGTCCAAAAGAAAATACACTTGCTTCCATTGTTGGAGATTGAGGATGAAGATGATCTATCCGGAGAACTTGATGCGTACATGAACAGACAGCTTGATGCGTGGGGTATGCTTGATGGCATTAAGAAAAAATTCAATCTGACTATTCCTGAGGAAGAAAAGAATACTGCATTACAACAACTTGAAGATTATTATAAAGATAACTTGCTGACAGAGGAAGAGTATCTGTTGGCAAAGCAGGCGTTGAATAGTGAGTTCAGACTAGAACAGGATCAGACACAACTTGAGGAAGAGTTACTCAAGGCACAGACTGATGAAGAGAAGTGGCAGGCAAAACTTGAGTTGGCACGTAACCGGTTTAGTCAGGAACAATTATTGGCCGGTGAGAATAAAAAGAAGCAGCTTGAGGCGGAATTGAAATATAAGAATGAGGTCGAAAAAGTTGAGAAGGCTAAGCAAAAGGCAAAACTTGAGACATATATAAAGGAGAAACAAATATCATTACAGAAGGTTGGGCTTATGCAACAGACTGCCGATGTGATTGCTCAGATTGCCGGACAGGAATCGGCACTTGGTAAAGCTGCATATATATGGAAGCAGGGGATGGCTATTGCAGAGGTTATCTTTAATACACAGATTGCCAATGCTAAGGCTGTGGCTGCATCCCCTTTGACTGGTGGTCAGCCTTGGGTGACATATAACAATATTCGTGCAGGGCTTTCTGTGGCTGCAATAGCAACTCAGGCGGTAAAGGGTTTTAAGGTTGGAGGATTCACGGATAAGGCTTCCAGTGATAGTGAGGCTGTTGGTGTTGTTCACGCAAATGAGTTTGTGGCCAATGCTGATGCTGTACGTAACCCAACGGTAATACCTATTCTGAGAATGATCGATAAGGCTCAACGTGATGGTTCAATATCTTCTATAAACTTCAATAGGATATCCGGACGTGGTTTTAAGTCGGGTGGTTTTACTTCTGAGAATGGAAATGATATTCAATATGTGGGATATGATAATTCAGATATTTCTGAAATGTTACAGAAACTAAATGTCTCTGTAGAGAAATTGAATGAACAGCTTCCTAATATTCGTGCTATTTTGTTGTATAGCGATTTAAGTGAGATGCAGAATAAGGTTAAATTAATTGATGATACGGTAAATGCATAGGTTATGGCAGAGTTAATAATATTGATTGATGGTAAACAGGCAGATTTGTCTGATAATATTTCTTTGGATATTCAATCAGAGAGTCCTCTCTTTTATAGCGATAAGATACCAGGAACAAAATCGTATACTTTTGTTTTACCGGCAACCAGGAACAACAGAAAGATATTCGGTTATAGTGACAGGATATCTTCCGCAAATTTCTCTAATAAATATTCGTGCGTGATATATTACGGGGTATTGTTTAAGAAGTCCGGGGAGTTGAAAGTTATTAATAGTGCTAATGGTTTTGAGGTGTTTTTTGTGTCTGATACTCTTGGATGGATGAAGGAGATGAAGCTTAATGAGTTTGATTTTGGAAGGGTTGATTTATTCTCTTGGTATACTCCTGAAAATACAACTGACGACAGATGGATTTCTAATGCTATACTAAATATTGCTGTAGATCATGATTCTCCTTGTTCCTTTTCTCCTGTTTATAATAAATATACATTAGGAGAGCAGTTTAAAAATGATTACTATCCATATATAAGTCTTAGCGAACATATTTTGGAAGTTAGACAAAGATTGGATTATCAGTTACGGACCAGGCATTTTGTAAATTATAGTACTGGTGAAATTTATTTTGTTTATAATCCAGATAACAATGACAAAACTAATAACTATGGATATGAATTTCCTTCATTGGTGCCATTCCTCCGTTTGAGATATTTTATTTCTCGTTTATTTAAAGATTATTCAATACGTAGAAATTTTTTTTCAGAAGAGGATGTGCTGAGATATCCTTGCCTATATACAAACACAAATAAGCGATCAAAACAGGAATTATTTTACCATTCTTCTGGAGAAGAAAGGTATGTAGAATTAAAAGAGTTTATGCCAGTGTTAGCAATTAATGAAGTATTTAAGGATATTTTGAATATTCTGTGTGCATCGGTATTTGT
The DNA here is from genome assembly GCA_963666945.2 of Marinifilaceae bacterium. Lineage (GTDB taxonomy): Bacteria > Bacteroidota > Bacteroidia > Bacteroidales > Marinifilaceae. The sequence goes on along the minus strand of CAXXRT010000046.1, from coordinate 4,000 downwards.
TTCTAATAGGAAGGTTGAAATTTTATCTAATAAGGAAGTTGTACTGTCACAGGATTGCGAGGATTGGACTGAGAAGGTTACTAATATTGAAGATCTTGGTTCTGAGGATGGCAATAATTATGATTTTGCGTTTGGTCAGGTCGGTAATGATAATGTTATAAGTAGTCTGGACAGTTCCCCTTTATTGGATTTTAAAACTTACAATTCATGGAATGAGGGACCTCCCGGATCTGGACAATTAGAAAATGATTGTATGTTTATTCCGTGTCTTGAGCAATATTATAAAAAAATTGAGACTGATAAATATCCTCCATGTTATTTATACCGGGGTAACGATGATAGTAGTTTGAAGACAAATTGTGTTACTATTTTGCCAGATATATGTGTGTATGATATGGGAGATTCTCATTCTGAATCGTATGGAAGAAAACAGGTTCCATATGCAGGGGATATTCCGGGACAGGGGAAATATTTTGGATTATTGAATGATTATCATTCTGACTATGTGCAATATGTTAATTATAAAATGAGAGGATCTTCTCATAATTATAGTGTGATGGGTGAGAAGATTGGAGATCTGACTTTTCATCCAGACTGGAATAATCCAGATAGTTTTCTATATAAATATCACAGGGAATGGAGAGATTATTGTGCGAAGATTAAGAGGGTGATAAAATGCCAGGTGATGCTTTCTGCTAAAGAGCTTGCAAATATCGATTACAAAAAGAAAAAGCTGATTAATGGAAAAAAGTTTTTTATAAAAGAGATTTCATATGTGATTAAAAAAGATGGAATTTCTCTTCCAAAAGTTCTTCTGATAGAGGCTTAATTTGTCTTTTTCTGAAATGTCGTATCTGATTAGATTTGGATAAAATATTAATGATATGACAACTTTTCTCATGGCTATATATAAAATGATTACGAACTGTATAGTAGATTTTGTTTCGGATACTGACATAGGCAATAAATGTTTTAGTTTGTTTACTGGTTCTGCTTTTGCAATAGTGGCTAACTCACGTTTCCTTGACGGTGTAATGTGGGTGGCCACTGTTTTTTTTGGAAGTATAATAGGATATATAGCTAAGAAGCTTGTTGATTATTTGTGGAAGAAAGTAATACTATATAAAGCTTCAAATAAGGAGATATCTAAAACTTCAGATAAGGAGGAATCATGACTGAACGGTTTTTAAAAGCAGTACAAGTTATCTTGATGCATGAGGGTGGATATGTAAATCATCCTTCCGATCCGGGAGGAGAAACAAAGTATGGTATTTCTAAACGCTCTTATCCTCTTTTGGATATTAAGAATCTGACAGAGGAACGGGCTATTGAAATATATTACAATGATTTCTGGAAGCGATTAAGGTGTGATGAGATTGCAGATGAGAATCTTGCTTTGCATGTGTTTGATTTTGCTGTGAATGCCGGGCGAGGCAGAGCCGTGAAGATGTTGCAAAAAATGCTTGATACTTCTGTTGATGGTATAATAGGTCCACACACGTTGAAATGTGCAAATGAGGCAGATGGAAAATCTTTGACTTATTGTTATAAACAGGAGAGAATAAGATACTATAAACGATTAGTAGAGCGCAAGCCTGAAATGGAAGTATTTTTAAAGGGATGGGTTAACCGTGTAATTTCAACCAGATATGCTTAATATTTTTGGAAAGAAGTCTGATAAGATAATGGATCTTGCAGACAAAGGATTGGATAAACTGGATAAGCTTTTCTATACTAAAGAAGAAAAGGCAGATTTTGCCAAAGCTAATTGGCAGGCTTATTTTGAATATATAAAGGCCACTCGTGAGGAAAACTCTATAAGGAGTCAAACTAGGCGTATTCTTTCTATCTCTGTTATTTATGTGTTTTTACTATTAGTAATTCTGGCAGTCGTAGCATATTATTATATAAGTGTTGAGTATGCGCAGTTTATAGTTGAACTGATTGATACTAAACTTGGAAATCTGGTAATGATGGTGGCGGTCTTCTATTTTGGACCATATATGTTGAACTACATTTTTTCTAAATACAAAAAGAAATGACAATATTACAACAGCCAGATAATATAAGTTTTTGTGGGAATCTTAAGAAGATAATTGTTGCCTTAAGTGCAGAGACTGAGCTTCAGTTTCGTTTGCTCCAGGGAGGAAGTGTTCTTATAGATGAGATATATACATCTAACGGGACTGATAATATTGAAATAGTTATAGATGATATTATTGATGGTGAATTATCGTTGGCTGTTCCGGATACTTCTGAATTGTTTATTCAACCTGATTTAGCTAAGGAGTTTACTGCCGAGATTGGTGGTCAGTCTATATCGTTTAAAGTGATAAAGGGCGGTGTGGCCAATCTTTCTGAATCGGCTACTGATTTCCTAAAGGGAAATTTCCTAACCTGGCAAGAGCAGTCGAAATATATTATCTCGAGACAACCTGAATGGCTTAGTTATTTTGCCCAGGTAAACGGGAAGTTGAAGCTTAAGGCTTATTTGGGAAATGATACTACTGCAGAGAAAGAATGGACGTTGACTGCAGGGAATGTATATTCTGCAAATATGAACTATGGCCAGGTGAATTCTTATTTCGCTGAGCAGGTTGGTTATTATGACGTATGGGTGGAAGATCTTGCCGGTACCAGGCTAACATATGTACAAAGGTATATTCTAACTCCAGAGCAAGATGATTCTGAAATATATCCATTTAATAATTCACTGGGCGGTTTGGATAGTGTTGTTTTTACCGGTGAGAAAAAGATTAACAAGAAAACAAAACATTCATCTGCAAGCGTAGCCGGAGAGGATAATGAATACGATATTGATTTTTCGGTAGTATTTACACAATATACTGGAGTAATAAAAAATGAGGATCAGGCTAATTGGTTACAGGATTTTATTACATCGAAGAAACGTTACCATATAAAGGATGGTGCGATTGTGTCAATAGTCTTTGAGAAGCAATCTCAAAATATAAGTAATGTTTCTCCCTTGAGTATTTTTAGTTTTGATTACCGGTACTCTCAACAGACCGTATATCAGAATGTGGTGAGAAATAGGGAAAGCTTACCCGAAGTTCTTGAGTTTCCTGAAGTAGAGGATCTTTTTTTTTTAGCACCTAGACTATCCCAATATCCTGCTTTTAATATTGATCAATCACTATTGATTCCATGTCAGCTCCCATTCGGTAATGAGTGGGGGCGTATTTCATTGTATTCTATCTTAAATGAGATGGATCTTACAGCCTTTGCTGAAAAGTCATGGGTGAATGCTCAAGGTTTTTTAAAGGCAGAGGCATTGAGTTCTTACGCAGAAAAAGTCTGGGTGATCAATCAGGGATTTTTAGTACAAGATGATCTTATTCAATATGCAACCAAAGAGGATATTGCAGGAATTACAGGTGGTAATGCAGAAATAATTGGGTATGCAAAAGAGGCTTGGGTAAATGATAACTTCTATAATAAGACTGTTGCAGATCAACAATTTTCGAAGCTTGTTGGCGGCAATGATTTTCAAGGAAATCAAAGAATTCTTGGGGATCTTAGTGTTAATGGAAATATTATTCAATACGGCGAACTAAAAAAAATAATAGCCGAGCACGTCTATGTGAAAGACGAATTTGTCAATCTCCGTGACGGTGCAACGGTTGCAATTGGCCCAGGCATGTTATCGGGCTTTACTCTTGGTAACTTTAACGGTTTTGGCGGAAAACTTTTACTGGGTGGTGGTTCTGACGGCGTGGCTCGTGTTGGTCACCAGGGCGGAGAACTACAAGCACTATTAACAAGAGAGGACAGCCCTTCCAAAGGACTTTTGTGGTACGATGAGACTACTAAGAAGGCAATGGGGTGCGGGATACTTACTAGTGATCTGCATCTTGCTAACTGGGATTTGGCTTTTGCGAATATGGGGAAATTGTATCGTAATGATGGTATTTGGTTACAATCATTTATAAGTCACGGAGAGACTGCTACTCTTGGAGATAGTTATATTATGTATAAAGCT
>CAXXRT010000045.1:0-95521 GCA_963666945.2 Marinifilaceae bacterium | reverse complement strand
ACTCTATCTTACGATTTCCTAAAGAAATTACATCTAAACTTAAAGTTGCTGATCTTGGTGTTTATTTCTCCGGCGAGAACCTTTGGTTAAAATCATCACGTAAGGGTATGGATCCACAGCAGTCTTATAGCGGTGTAATCTCTAACTCCTATGTACCAATGCGTTTATTCACATTGGGATTAAATATCACATTTTAATTAAACAGAAGTCACAATGAAAAAATATATATCAAATATTGTAGTTTGCGCTCTTGCAGCCCTTCTACTTTCTGCATGCTCCAAGGATTACTTGGAAACAAGCCCGTCGGATGCAATCAGCTCTGATCAGGTATTTACTACCACTAAAAACGCAATGGCTGCCCTAAACGGTATTCATAGAACTCTATATAGTCAGTATGATTATTCTGACCAGTGCGGCGAATCGGGTATGAAAATCAAACTTGATATGCTTGGAGAAGATGTTGTAATGACTTCTGCAGGGAACGGATGGTTTAACACTACTTATAAATGGACTGATCACAGAAATGAGAACAGCAGATGTGTTGAATTTGCTTACAAATTTTACTATGAGCTTATTGCCAATGCAAACATGATTATCAATAAGATTGATAATGCACAGGGTAGCGATGCAGAAAAACAAAATATCAAAGCTGAGGCTTTAACCTACAGAGCTTGGTGTCATTTCGTTCTTGTTCAGCTTTACGGTGAACGTTACGATGCTTCTAAGTCTAACGATCAGATGGGCGTACCTATCATGACTGAAAATACAACTGCAGGTCTTCCTCGTGAATCTGTAGAGAAAGTTTACGAACAAGTTCTTGCCGATCTTACAGACGCGGAAAAACAACTTTGCTGCTTCAGGAATTGAGAGAACTTCTATTTCTCACTTCAACCTTAATGTTGTTTACGGTTTAAGGGCAAGAGTTGCTTTAACTATGCAAAACTGGACTGATGCTGTTTCTTACGCTAAAAAAGCAAGAGAAGGATATTCATTAATGAGCAACGAAGAAGTATTGGAAGGATTCAACAGCGTGGATAATCCAGAGTGGATATGGGGCAGCGAGGTAATAACTGAGCACACTACTTATTTCCATTCATTCTTCGCGTTTATGTCCGTTAACTTTAGTTCTACAAATATCAGAACTAACCCTAAAGCTATCAACTCAAAGCTATACGATATGATCTCTGCTACAGATATCAGAAAACAACTTTGGGATCCTAATGCACCTACAAACGAAGAATGGCCAGCTTCTGAAAATCATAAAAGATATCCTTATATCAATAAGAAATTCTTTGCGGAGGCTGCTAGTAGCAGTCTAGGTGATGTTGTTTATATGAGAACTGCAGAAATGATTCTTATCGCGGCTGAGGCTTTGGCCCGCGACGGTCAGGATGGATTGGCACAGGATGCTCTTTATGAGTTAGCCCACAACCGTGATGCAAGCTATGTGAAATCTGCCAATACAGGTCAGACCCTAATCGACGAGATTATGGTACAAAGACGTGTTGAGCTTTGGGGAGAGGGATTCAGATTCCTTGATCTTAAGAGAACTAATTCTGCACTTGACAGAACAGGAGCTAACCACAACCAGAGTCTTTGTGAAACATTCGAAGTTCCTGCAGGTGACAAGCGTTGGCAGTTCCTTATCCCTAAGGATGAGTTAAACACTAACGATGCTATCAGCGATCAGCAAAACCCATTGTAAGTTGATCAATACCAGGATTTTATCTAACAATTAATACCGATAGCAAGCACGAGGGTGACCATTTATTTTTGGTCACCCTCTTTAATTTGTCATATCTTTTGAATGAATTAACCTCTAATATGTATATCCTCTAATAGTTTTTTATTAACAACCTCTATTCTCCTCCCCATCAAGAGCAATAATTCCCTCCTTCTCAAACTCCTTGATAAATTTAACGGCACTTTCAACACTAATTGAGGCAAAATCAGCAATATTCTGACGACTTAGATATTCATAAACATCTTCATCCTTAAATTCATCAGATGATAAATATAACAATGCAGAAGCCAGTTTCCCCCTCATTTGTTTGTGGGATATATTCTGTATTATATTAATGTACCGCTCTTCATTATGACAGTTTCTGGAATTAATCTGCATTGCAAAATCAGGATTTTTCAGTAATAATTTCTTTAAGGCTTCTTTGTCAATCATACAAACCCTGGAATCTTTAAGGGCAACTGCAGAATAGAGATAAGTATTCCTATTAAAAATAGAGGAAAAAGCCATAAAATCACCTTTTCTGGCCAAACGAATGTTAACCTGCTTATTATTATCTGTTTGAAGGTATATCCTGACTAATCCCTTATTCACAAATAACACATTCGAGGCAAAAGCACCCTGTTTAAATATTGTCTCGTCTTTAAAAAAAGCAACCTGAGTCTTCTTTTCATTTATTATCTCAAGATCTTCACCTTTCAGGTGACTAAAACAATCTGATATATTCTCAATACTATATTTATTATCCTTATCTAAAGTCATATACTGATATTATTAGTATAACAAATTTAACTATCTTTTTATAAATAAAAACATTATATGAATATTTAAGACTACTGAGAATTTTTAATTATTATCATTTAATAATGAAAAAGCTATTATATTTCAGTTCAAACTACAAAATAACCCAATCCTTCTTTCTTGAATTTTTAACGATCATAAGATAATTTTGCTACAGATATTAAAAATTAGTTAGAATGAATTACGACATAGTTATTATTGGAGGAGGTCCATCAGGAGGTGCGGCAGCTTCATCTGTCAAGATGCTTAACCCGGAAAAATCGGTTCTTGTAATCAGAAAAGAACAGGAAGCTCTTATTCCCTGCGGAATCCCATATACTTTCGGGACACTGAATAGTGTTGAAGAAGATATAAAACCTATTGAACCAATTAGAAAGGAAGGAGTTGACTTTCTTTTTGACGAAGTGACCAACATACATACAAACAGTAAACTTCTGGAACTTAAAAACAACCCTGAAGTTATATATGAGAAACTTATTATAGCCACTGGCTCTACCCCATTTATTCCCCCTATTCCCGGCGTTGAATTAGATGGTGTAGTGACTATAAAAAAAGATCTCCAATATATTAAATCAATAAACCAGGGATTAAAAGAAGCAAAAAATATTGTAGTCATTGGTGCCGGATTTATTGGTGTAGAGATGAGCGATGAATTGGCAAAGACTTGCAATAACGTTACTCTCATAGAGTCTATGGAATCCATCTTACCTTTGGCTTTTGATAATGAGGTTATTGAACCCACTACAGAAATCCTTAAAAATCATGGCGTTACCATAAAGACCAACACTGTAGTCTCAGAAATTATTGGGGAGAATGGAAAAGTAACAGGAGTAAAACTGAATAATGGAGAAAAAATAATTGCAGACAAGGTAATACTGTCAATTGGCTACAGACCTAATGTTAGCCTCGCAAAAAATTGTGGTATTACAACAGGCATTTACGATGGAATAGTCACAGATGAATATTTCCGCACAAATAAAGAAGATGTCTATGCAATAGGAGACTGTGCAGAACACAGGGATTTCTTTACCAGAAAACCAACCAGACAAATGCTTGCGTCGACAGGTTCTTCCGAGGCCAGAATTGCAGGAATGAACCTTTACGACCTAAAGGTTGTTAAACAAACCAAAGGAAGTATTGCTATATTCTCAACCTCTATAGATGGTATCTCCATGGGAGCAGCAGGACTTACAGAAAAAAGCGCAAAAGCAGAAGGATTTAATATAGTTGTTGCCAAAAACTCTGGTTTTGATCACCATCCCAAGGTATTACCGGACACATCAAAACAAATGGTGAAACTGATATTCTCAAAGGTTGGTGGAGTTATCCTTGGCGCCCAGATTATTGGAGGTAAATCTACGGGAGAGATGATAAATATTCTGGGATTGGCTATTCAAAAACATATGACTGCATCGGAATTGGCTATTATGCAATACGGTACACATCCTATGTTAACTGCAGGACCAGTGGTTTATCCAATTGTACAGGCAGCCATGAATGCCCTGACAAAAATGAATTAACAAAAAAGGGGCTCTTGACGAGCCCCCTTTTAATAGTGTGATAGGTCAAATATATTTTTAGCACTCTATTTTAGAGTCAACTATTTTAAGGATTTCAGCTTCAAGAGCCTTAGCTTTTTCAACCATAGCTTCCCCATCAGCTATAATTTTAGCAGCAAACTCTTTATCATCTAATCCGGCAGCGTTAATCTTAACATTAAGGAATGCTCCGATAACTCCGGAACGTGCAGCAAGAGCCCCAACTCCCGCGTCAGTTACTGAGTTTGGATTTCCTATTTCTGCCATAGCCTTAGCTACTTCCATACATCCATAACAAAGTTCCATTGTCTTAAATGGTACCTCAGTTGCATATTTAGTAGCATCCTGGATAGCTTTTGTTCTTGCAGCTTTCTCTTCATCAGTCTTTTTAGGAAGACCGAATGCATCCATAATAACATTAAATGCATTAGTATCCTCATCAACCATTTTTATAAGCTGTGTCTGATAAGCTTTACCTTTTTCAGCCCAGTCAGAGAATTCTTCCCAACGCTCATCCCATCCTCTTTTGTGAGAAGAAAGGTTAGCAACCATTGAACCTAAAGCAGATCCCATAGCACCCATATAAGCAGAAATAGAACCTCCACCAGGAGCTGGTGATTCAGAAGCTGTCTCGTCAACAAATTCTACAAGATTCATGTCTACAAGCTTCTTCTTTCCTTTGTTCGCTTCGTTATCAAGAATGTACTCAATAATTTTCTTATCAGCTTCGAAAGGATAAAGTTCGTCAAGACCAAGAGACTTAACGGCTATCTTAATAAGTTCTTTATCAGAAACACCTGTAGAACGCTGCTGCTTTCTAAGGAAATATCTTCCTGCCTCAAGCATAGCATTCAAAGGAATTACACCTACAAGCTCAGAACCAGTTACTCTAACACCTCTGGCATCGGCTTTCCTGCAAACTTCATCAAAAGCCTCATGTACTGAAGTAATAGAGATATCAGTAAGGTTCATAGATATCTGAGCAACACCAAACTCTTCAATGAACCAACCAATGGCTTTAACTGATTTAAGAGTACCAGGAACCGTTACAGGCTTACCGTTTTCGTCAATGATGTTTCTACCTCTTTCTCTAACGTCGAAAGCAATAGCATTTGCCCTTCTTGTTGAAGTAGTGTTAAGGTTTATATTATAAGCTACAAGGAAATTCCTTGCACCTACTGCAGTAGCACCAGTCTTAGAAGTAAATTCATTCCATTGGTTAGAACCGAAATCAGGCTTCCACTCATCGCTTGTGATTCTCTCTGACAAAGCTTCATATTCGCCAGAACGACAAACAGCAAGATTTCTTCTTTCTTCTTTGAAAGCAGCGTTTTCGTAACAGAACACAGGAATGTTAAGCTCTGTGCCAATTCTTTCGGCAAGCTGACGGGCATACTCCACTGTTTCTTCCATTGTGATATTAGAAACTGGTACCAAAGGACAAACGTCAGTAGCACCAAAACGTGGGTGAGCACCTTTGTGCTTACTCATGTCAATTAACTCCGAAGCTTTTTTAACAGCACGGAAGGCTGCCTCACAAACTTCTTCAGGAGTACCAACCATAGTAACTACAGTACGGTTAGTTGCTTTACCAGGGTCTACGTCAACAAGACTAACACCCTCTACAGCTTTAATCTCAGCAGTAATCTGATTGATTATATTCATGTCGTTCCCTTCACTGAAGTTTGGAACGCATTCAATTAATTTTCTCATATCCGGAAATAAACAATTATTTATAACTTGTTATAGATTTTTATATAAAAATTTGAACAGATACAACAATCCCATAGGGAGTTATCACCTTATATTTTATATAAGCTAAGGATACCTTATACTATACGCTTTTCTTATCCAAACTTTACTATAAAAACCCATAAAACCCCATAAAATTATTAATTAATAATAGCTCGGTTCGGAATAATCCAAACAGATTAATACTTTATATATTAGTCTAATATTTCACCATTTAAGATAACCATATCCGTCAGGTTGCTTCCATAGGCATATGGCATAAATTCAATCCCCGGGATCTCACTTGTTATAAACACATTAGCCTTCTTGCCTCTTGCAATACTACCCAATTCATCCTCTACACCCATAGCATAGGCCGTATTTATTGTAGTCGCATTTATTACTTCCTCTGGTAACATTTTATAATTTATGCATGCCAAAGACGTAATAAATTTCATGTTTCCCGAAGGAGAAGAGCCAGGGTTAAAATCAGATGCCAGAGCGACCGGAAGACCGGCATCCATCATCTTTCTGACAGGAGAACATACCATGTTAAGGAAAAAGGCTGCTCCCGGCAAAACGGTAGGCATAGTTTCACTTCCCAATAAACATTCTATCTCAGCGTCCCCAACATATTCAAGGTGATCGACAGAAAGAGCATTATACTTCACTCCTACCTGAATACCTCCCGAATAGTCAAGCTCATTAGCATGAATTTTAGGTCTAAGGCCATGTTTCATTCCCGCATTTAATATTCTGTCTGTATCTTCAACAGTGAAGAATCCTTTATCACAGAATACATCAATATAATCGGCAAGTTCCTCAGCAGCTATCTGAGGTATCATTTCGTTTATAATCAGATCTACATACTCTGTCTGACGACCCTTATACTCAGCAGGAACAGCATGAGCACCAAGGAATGTAGATTTAATTGTCAAAGGTGTAGTCTCCTTTAGTCTTTTAATTACCCTAAGCATCTTAAGCTCAGACTCGGTATCAAGACCGTAGCCACTCTTAATCTCAACAGCACCTGTACCCATAGAAGCAATCTCCTGAATTCTCTTGTATGCCTCTTCATACAATTCATCCTCATCTGCCTCTCTCATTCTCTTTGAAGAATTAAGGATACCTCCTCCTCTTTCTGCAATCTCTTCGTAAGAAAGACCTTTTATTTTATCAATATACTCAATCTCCCTGCTTCCGGCATAAACAAGATGAGTATGCGAATCGCAGTACGATGGAAACACAAGTCGTCCTGTAGCATCAATTTCCTGAACACAATCAGCTTCTGTGATTTGTATATTATTTTCGATGTCAGACATTTTTCCAAAGTCTGCAATCTTATCTTCATCAATAAAAAGATAAGCGTCATCGATACAATTTACCGAGGCCATGTCTTTTCCTGCTACCCACTTTCTTGGTTCTTCTTCTACCTGAACTAACTTTTTTATATTTTTTATTAGTAACTTCATAGTATAATTTTTACTGCGTTAATCGGATGCTAAAATATTAAAAACATACACTACTTGTATGCACTAAATATTAAATTTTAAAAAAAAATTTAGTTCTTAATGTAATGCTTTCATTTAACCATACGTCATATTAACAGATGAAGCAAAAAGAATTCAATAGAGTGATTCTCCCAATGTCTTCTAAAATATATTCTTATGCAACAAGAATAATTGGAAACCAGGACATTGCAAAGGATGTTGTGCAGGACATCATGCTAAAGTTATGGGAAAAAAGAAAAGACCTTGGGCAATATAACAACCTTACAGGTTTTGTTATAAGAATGACAAGAAATCACTGTATTGATCTAATAAGAAGGAAAAAAGAAACGGTAAGCGACGAGGAATACAGAAAAGAATTGCAAAACGAACCTTTTACATTAAACAATATAGAAAATAAAGAACTGTATAATATAATAGGTGAAATAATAAACACTCTTCCTGAAAATCACAGGGAGGTTGTCATACTAAAAGATCTGGAAGGTTATTCCGGTAAAGAAATATCTGAAATAACGGGAATGGAGATGAATAATATAAGGGTGATAATTTCCCGTTGCAGAAAAAAAATAAAAGAAACACTAGTAAACGAGTATCACATAAAAAATGCATATGACTAATAATATAAAAAATATAATCAAACGTTTCTATTCAGGGGAAACAGAAGCAGACGAAGAAGCAATATTAAAAGATATGCTTTTTAGTGAGGGAGAAATGTCTGAAGTCTCTGCAGAAAATGCCTATTTTGAATATCTTGATAAAAACAAAATAGAAATACCGGCAGACATAGGGTCTATTGCCTTGAATAAAATCAAGAAACAACAACGACTAAAATTTAGGAATAATCTAAATATATGGATTCCACGATTATCTGCTGCAGCCTTAATAATTATAGTATTTCTGATAATCAGACCCGAACCATCTTCAAATACTTACTTTTCTCAACATCTAACAAAAGCAGAAAAGAAAGAACACTTTGAAGAGGCCCTTAAGATTGTCAATAAAAGTATTTCTGCCAACAAACCCGATCCGGAAGTACTTTACAACGATGATAAATTTAAAATTGTAATAGAATAAAAGCACTACAAATTACAACCAGAAAAATGTAAATAAAAAAAACATACAACATGAAAAAGTTATATTTAATATTTATGTTATTTGCACTACCTTTTATGGTTCAGGCACAGACTGAATTCAAAAATCTTTACGAAATATTTAAGGATAAAAAAGGAGTGACTATTGTCCAGTTGGATAAAGATCTTATTGATCTCTATAAAAAATCCTATCTGGAGAAAGAAACAGAGGAGTTGATCCGAAAGCTAAAAACGGTGAATATTCTAAATGTCACTATAGATAAAAAAGAATATACGGCTGAAGCTATCGATAAACTTGTAAAAAAGTCCTTCAATTTAGATAATTACCAGATTATCAAAAGCAGTAATTACCAAAGGGGATTTTCTAAAGTATACGTTAAAAAGAGTAATGGAAAAGTCTCCAATCTGGTAGTTATAAATTCAGGCTGGCGAGAATACAACCTAATATTCATTACTGGCGAGATTGAATTAAACAATCTTTCGAAATTAGCTTATGCCCTGAATATCGATGGCATAGAAAACCTTCATGAAGTGGGGGATTCTCACGAGCATTTTTTCCATAGCTATAAAGGACTAAGCGACGAAGATATAGAGAAAATTAAAAAAAATGCAGAAGAGCTTAAACGTAAGTTCAAAGATGAGAAATTCTTTAAGGGAGAAAATTTCAATTCCGAAGAATTCGAAAAATACTGGGAAGACTTCGGTAAAAGAATGGAAGAATGGGGAGAAAAGCTTGGCGAATCGATTGAAAACATGGTTAATACTGTTATAATAGACGACGAGGACTTTAATATAAGTCAAAGCAGATCAGGAAAAACAATAATAAAAATATCTCCAGATAATGAATCTGTATACATAGTTGATGGAAGCATAGTTGCCAATTCTAAAATTAAGGAAATAGAAGCAGGGAAAATAAACAGAATCAGTGTAATAAGAAAGTCAAAAGATGGCAAAGACAAGGATAACTACGTTATTATATATACAGGAAAACCATGCGGTGAGTTTATTTCCTTCCAGACAGGAATTCTTAAATTCAGATACTTGGGAAAAGAGTATAAATATGATATTACCCAAAAAGATTTCCCAGGCTTTGTTATAAACGGAAAAAAAACAGATAATCTCGACGATGTTAAACTTGATGGAATAACACAGATCCGACCAATAACAAAGGCTGAAAAAGAAGCTTTGAAATGTAAAAAAGACAGAATATTGATAGAGACAAAATAAGGGGGGATTTCTTTACACTCCCCTTGCTGACAAAAAATTGCCTAAATCCCATTGAATTTAAGCAGGTACACGGAACTCGTCCTTTTAGCCCCTCCTACGGCGGGGCTAACGTTCCTCAGACAGCCGTGTCCCCGAATACTTAAATTCAATGGGATTTTTTACGGCATTTTTTATAGGCTGTGGGGATTGTAAAGAAATAGTAGTTGTGCCCAGCCTCAATACCTAACAAACATTTACACTAACATTTTTTGACAACAAATGTTAAAATTCAAACATTAATTTGGAAATTAAAAAAAATTATCTCTATATTTGTCAGCAGAAAACAAAGAGAATTTATTGAAAAAAAAATGAGAAACCTTTCTATTAATATTATCAATATTATTATTTGCATTCTAGTCATTAGATGCGAACAGGGAAGGTTATGATGAAATTTTAGATAATACAGAAATAAAATATACAAACCCTTCCCTGAATCAGGCGAAGGGTTTTTTTATGAACATATTTAAAAAATAAAACAATGAATAAAGATATATTTCAAGGAACAGATAAACGTTTTTACGAGTTTGGCTATATTGAAACAAACGGAAAACAGCTCTTTATACAACAGTAATTTTCACTACACCCACTCCTGGGTTTGTGTTAGGTTTGTGTTAGGTTCGTGTTAGGTTTATGTTACATATAGAACAAAAACATAGTTCAAGCAATGCAAAAACAAAATAAAAACTCAGGAGTTGTTATGGAAAATATCACTATTGGTTATTGAGTGCAATTAATTCTATAAAACACATAAATATATCTTTATACAAAACACAATTTATAAACAAATAGAGAAAACAGATGCCAGGATTTAGTCATATAGTAGTCATTCTAATTATTGTCATTCGCGTCATTATTATTAGACACGGAAAGGAAGGGCTATATATACTAACTTAGACATTATCAGATTATATTTTAAGTAAGCCCTTCTCACAACGAGAGGGGCTTTTTTTTGCTCTATCCCAAAAGAATAAAACAAAAATCATGGAGTTAAGAAGTACACAAACAACAAAAGGACGAAGAATGGCGGGGGCCAGAAGCCTTTGGAGAGCCACCGGAATGAAAGAGCAGCAGTTTGGAAGACCAATAATTGCCGTAGTAAATTCATTCACTCAGTTCGTCCCTGGTCATGTCCATCTTCACAAAATTGGTCAGGAAGTAAAACAGAAAATCGAAGAGCTGGGCTGTTATGCAGCAGAGTTCAACACCATTGCTGTTGACGACGGTATTGCAATGGGACACAGCGGGATGCTTTACTCCCTCCCTTCAAGGGATATTATTGCCGACAGTGTTGAGTATATGTGCAATGCCCACAAGGTTGATGCCATGGTGTGCATAAGCAACTGCGACAAGATAACTCCCGGTATGCTTATGGCTGCTATGAGATTGAATATCCCAGCAGTCTTTGTATCGGGAGGACCAATGGAAGCGGGCGTTGTTAACGGCAGGAAATACGATCTGGTTGATGTGATGATTCATGGCGGTCAGGACGATACCGACGATGAGCTTCTTAACGACCTTGAAAAGAATGCCTGTCCAACCTGCGGTTCGTGTTCGGGTATGTTCACCGCTAACTCCATGAACTGCCTTGCTGAGGCTCTTGGCATGGCCCTTCCGGGGAATGGAACGGTTGTGGCTACTCATACCAACAGAAAAGCACTGTTTGACAGTGCGGCAGAACTTATTGTAAATATCACTGAACGATATTACTATCAGGATGACACATCCGTCCTGCCCCGCTCTATAGTCAACAGGGAATCCGTGATGAACGCAATGAGTCTTGATATAGCCATGGGCGGATCATCGAATACGGTTTTGCACCTGTTAGCCGTTGCAAATGAGGCAGGCGTTGACTTTAATATGAAGGATATAGACATGCTTTCGAGAAAAGTACCTCATCTGTGCAAGGTTTCACCTTCGTCTCATTACCACATAGAGGATGTAAACCGTGCGGGAGGAATTATGGGGATAATGGCAGAACTTGACCGTTCGGGATTACTGAATACCAATGTAAAAAGATTACAATTTCTGAATCTTAAAGAAGAAATTGAGACCCACGATATAATGAATAATTCAAGCAAAGAGGCAATTGATCTTTATAAAAGTGCCCCTGCAGGAAAGAAAAATCTTACAATGGGTAGTCAGTCTTCATACTATAAAGAATTGGACACTAACAGAAAACAGGGATGCATAAGGGATAAGGATAATGCCTACAGTCATGATGGCGGTCTTGCCGTATTGTTCGGCAATCTTGCGGAAAACGGCTGTATAGTCAAGACTGCCGGAGTGGATAGCTCAATACTAAAGTTTGAAGGGAAGGCAAAAGTATTTGAATCGCAGGAAGCGGCCTGTGAGGGAATACTAGGTAAAAAAGTGAAGAAAGGCGACGTGGTAGTTATCAGATATGAAGGTCCTAAAGGAGGACCCGGAATGCAGGAAATGCTCTACCCCACTACATACCTGAAGTCGATGAAGATTGACAAGGAATGCGCTCTAATAACCGATGGTAGATTCTCAGGCGGGACATCGGGACTGTCTATCGGTCATGTCTCTCCGGAAGCCGCAGCAGGAGGAAATATTGCCCTTGTCAGGGATGGTGATTCAATCACTATAGATATCCCGAACAGAAGGATTGAACTGAATATGAGTGAAGAGGAACTGACCTCAAGGAGATCTTTAGAAAAAGACAAAGGAACTAAAGCCTTCACCCCCGAGAGGGAAAGGGAGGTCTCAAAATCTTTGAAGATATACTCCGCTTTTGTGAGTTCGGCAGACAAGGGGGCAATAAGAGAGATATAAAAAACAACTAATCCCCCTTGAATAAATGGTAAGCCAATAAAATGAGAGAGAGAACAAACAAATGTATTGGTTCTTGAGAACCAAGAGAGTAAAACTCTCCTGGTTTTGAAATTAATTTTTAAGTATTTATTAATTCAAAAAATATAAACAAATGAAAGTCAGTGGTTCAGAAGCATTGATGCTTACATTATTAGAGGAAGGAGTAGACACTGTATTTGGCTATCCCGGAGGGGCTATAATGCCAATATACGATGCTCACTATTCTTACCGGGACATGATAAACCATATACTGACCTGTCACGAGCAGGGCGCAATACATGCTGCCGAGGCCTATTCAAGGGTATGTGAAAAAGCAGGCGTTTGCTTTGCCACATCAGGTCCCGGTGCGACCAACCTTATCACGGGTCTTGCCGATGCAATGATAGATTCCACACCTCTTGTATGTATAACAGGACAGGTTCACAGTTCACTGATAGGAAGCGATGCCTTCCAGGAAACCGATGTATTGGGGATATCAATGGCAGCGACTAAGTGGAATTGTCAGATCAAAGATCCAAAGGACATTCCTGCAATGGTAAGCAAGGCTTTCTATATAGCTAAAAACGGAAGACCGGGCCCTGTATTGATAGATATAACTAAGGATGCACAGATGGAGATGATGGACTACGAATACGAGAAATGCGATTATGTAAGAAGTTATCATCCACGATTTAAGGCAAATAGTGAGGACATAGAAAAGGCTGCTGAATTAATAAACAAGGCAAAAAGACCGTTTTTACTTGTTGGACATGGAGTAAGTATTGCAGGCGCAGAAAAGGAAATGGAATATCTTATGGATAAAGCTCAAATCCCCGCCGCCTGGACCCTTATGGGACTGTCCGCAATAAATTCCCATCATCCTTTAAACATGGGAATGCTGGGTATGCACGGGAACTATGCACCCAATATGTTGACCAACCAATGCGATGTGCTTATAGCAGTTGGCATGCGTTTCGACGACAGGGTTACCGGTAATGTTGACAAATATGCACGACAGGCTAAGGTGATACACATCGATATAGACCCCTCCGAGATAGATAAGATAGTAAAAACCGATGTTGCCATAATTGCAGATGCCAGAGAAGCTTTAGGACAATTGCTTTCAAAGGTAGATAAGGCTTATCATCAGGATTGGGTAAATAGGTTTTATGAACTTAGAAAACAAGAAGAGGATAAGGTTTTCAGCAAAGATTTACATTCTGTGGGCAACGATATTACTATGGCTGAGGTTGTTGATCTTTGTTCTGAGTCATGTAACAACGAGGCTATCATAGTGACTGATGTGGGTCAACACCAGATGGTTGCCGCACGTTACTCAAGGTTCAAGAACAACAGGAGCTTTTTGTCGTCGGGAGGACTGGGAACTATGGGCTTTGGGCTTCCCGCAGCAATAGGCGCAAAACTGGCTAAGCCCGATAGGGAAGTCATTCTCTTTGTCGGGGACGGCGGTTTTCAGATGACGATACAGGAGCTGGGAACAATCTTCAGGTATAAAATACCAGTGAAGATAGTGATACTGAACAACAACTACCTTGGTATGGTAAGGCAGTGGCAGGAAATGTTCTTTGAGAAAAGATACTCCTCCACCCCAATGGAAAACCCAGATTTCCAGACTATTGCCAAAGGCTATAAGATAGAATCAAGACTGGTGGGAAAACGAGATGATCTCGGCAATGCAGTAAAGGAAATGCTGAGACACAACGGAGCATTTATTCTTGAGGTTAGTGTAGAGAATAAAGGGATGGTGTTCCCAATGATTCCTTCAGGTGCCGCAGTCACTGATATTTTACTGGAAAGTGAAGGTGTATAAGGCAGCCATTGATTATGTCAGATAGCAACCAAAGACTTGCTACCTGACACTGAGAAGTCTGCAAATAAGAAAAAGCATAACAAATAGAATTAAATAAACGACAGCTAAAATTAACAACAATGAATCAGGAATTTACAATTACCATTTTTACAGAGAACCATGTAGGAATGCTGGGGAGATTGTCATTGATATTCTCCCGGAGAGGAATGAATATAGAGAGATTAACAGTAAATGATTCCTCAATAGAGGGAATCAAGAAAATTACAATAGTGCTTAACTCAATAAACAATCAGGTTGTGAAAATAGTCAAGCAGATTGAAAAACAGGTTGATGTACTCAAGGCATTCTATCATGCATACGATGAGATTTTGCATCATACCATTAACAGCAAGCAGGAGAAGTTTTTAAGTGTGAATTAAAAGCGATCAAGAGAAGTCAGGCATCAATCCAAAAGGTCGGCGGAAAAGTAATTACAGACAATAAAGAATTGAAACAATTATAAAAAATAAAGTATCATGGCAAAAATGAATTTCGGAGGAACAGAAGAAAACGTAGTAACAAGAGAAGAGTTCCCATTATCAAAGGCACTGGAGACATTAAAAGAAGAGACAATAGCAGTTCTTGGATACGGAGTCCAGGGACCAGGGCAAGCACTGAACCTTAGGGATAACGGCTTTAATGTGATTGTCGGTCAGAGAAAAGGTTCGAAGACCTGGGACAAGGCAGTTGAAGACGGATGGGTTCCTGGAGAGACTCTTTTTGAATTGGAAGAAGCATGCGAAAGAGGGACAATACTTCAGTATCTGCTTTCCGATGCGGGTCAGATTGCTGCATGGCCAACAGTAAAGAAACATCTAACCAAAGGGAAAGCATTGTATTTCTCCCACGGCTTTGGCGTGACCTTCAACGAAAGAACAGGAATAGTTCCCCCATCAGATGTAGATGTAATTCTTGTTGCCCCTAAGGGTTCTGGCACATCATTAAGGACATTATTCCAGGCAGGTAAAGGATTGAATTCCAGTTATGCAATATTCCAGGATGCAACGGGCAAAGCATATGATAGAGTTGTTTCTTTAGGAATAGGAGTAGGCTCGGGATATCTTTTCCAGACTGATTTTAAGCGTGAAGTATATTCCGATCTTACGGGAGAAAGAGGGATACTAATGGGGGCATTGGCAGGACTATTTGAAGCTCAGTACAACTGTCTTCGAAAAAACGGGCATTCACCATCTGAAGCCTTTAACGAGACTGTCGAGGAACTAACCCAGAGCCTTATGCCTCTTGTTGCTCAGAATGGTATGGACTGGATGTACGCTAACACTTCAACAACTGCTCAAAGAGGTGCTCTTGATTGGAAGGACAAATTCCGTGATGCCGCTGCTCCGGTATTTGATGAGCTTTATGCAAATGTGGCATCAGGGGAAGAGGCTCAGAGATCTATTGACTCCAACAGTCAACCGGACTATAGAGAGAAGCTGGAGGAAGAACTTAAGGAAATAAGAGAATCCGAGCTATGGCAGACAGGTGCCGTAGTGAGAAAACTAAGACCAGAGAATAACTAAGAACAATATTGGGGGTGTCGCATTTATTTGCGTCACCCTTCTACCCTATATAAATCAGAAAAAATGGAGACCGAGACAAATACCACAACGACATATTATCCCAGGCTTGAAGACGTAAACAAGGCTAAGCTAAACCTTACGGGAACCGTATTGGAAACACCCCTTATCGAGAACAACAATCTTTCCGCCTTATACAGCGCAAGAATTCAACTGAAAAGGGAAGATCTTCAGCAGGTAAGATCGTACAAAATTCGTGGTGCATACAATATGATATCGAGCCTGAGAGACGAGCAAAAAGCAAAAGGAATAGTATGTTCCAGCGCAGGAAATCATGCTCAGGGAGTTGCATTTTCCTGCAATAAATTAAATATACACGGCAAGATATTTATGCCTGAGACAACACCCAAGCAAAAGGTCAGTCAGGTAAAAATGTTCGGAAACAGAAACGTAGATGTAATACTCACCGGGGACACATACGATGATGCCTACAGTGCAGCAACAAAAGAATGTGAAAAAAGCGGAAGCATCTTTATACCCCCATTCGATCACCCTCTGATAATTGAAGGTCAGGCGACTGTGGGACTGGAGATTCTTCAGCAGGCAGACAGCAGTATAGACTATATATTTATACCTATTGGCGGAGGTGGCCTTGCTGCCGGTCTTGGTAGCTATATTAAGGCACTGAGTCCCCATACAAAGATTATAGGGGTAGAACCATTGGGTGCACCTTCAATGGGGGAATCTATTAATAAAGGTGAAAGAATATGCCTGCAGGAAATTGACAAATTTGTTGACGGTGCAGCCGTCAAGGAAGTGGGGAAATACACTTTCGATATATGTAAGGAGATACTCGATGATGTAATATCGGTACCTGAAGGTCTTGTCTGTTCGACCATACTTAGGCTGTACAATCACGATGCCCTTGTAGTTGAGCCGGCGGGTGCATTAAGTGTTGCAGCGCTTGAACTTTATAAAGATAAGATCGAGGGTAAAAATGTAGTTTGCATAATCAGTGGAAGTAACAACGATATTACAAGAACAGAAGAAATAAAGGAAAGATCATTGTTGTACGAGGGACTTAAACACTACTTCATTGTTCGTTTCCCTCAAAGAGCAGGAGCCTTAAAGACTTTTGTAAATAAGATTCTTGGCCCGGAAGATGACATCACTCTTTTTGAATATTCGAAAAAGAACAACAGGGAGAAAGGTCCTGCACTAGTTGGCATTGAACTTCATAATAAAAAAGATTTTAAGCCACTGTTAAAGAGATTCAGCGACAGCGGATTTGTATATGAATACCTTAACGATAAGCCGGATTTGTTCCAGTATATAGTATTATAAGAGGCATTTGATTAAAATTTCCTGGCAAAATATTTATACTAAGCCAGGAAATTTCACATAACACAAATTACTTACTAAAGCTATTAATCATATCCTCAAAAGTGTCATACATTGCTTTATGATATTTTTTATAAGAGAGGTAAGTATGACCCATTTGTTTTTTAATTTTCTTTTGCCTTTTCTTAGTCAGGGAATTTAAATAAGCATCCAATTTATCACCATCAGTAAACAGGGCAAACTCATTCCAGAAATCCTCTATCGTGGGTTCCCTGTTTTCCCTCTCTTTTATAAGATTATAATATTCCCGCATCTCTTCAGGATACTTCTTCTTTGCACGTTCAAAATAATCATCCAATGAGCAAATAAACTTAGCCGGACGACCAGCAGCAATACAATTGGAAGGTATATCTTTTGTTACCAGAGAGCCATGACCTATAAAGACATTATCCCCTATCGTGACACCCTTTAATACCGTAACCTGTCTTGCAAATGCAACATTATTACCTATTTTAACCTTACCAATAGAACTTGGAAAGAAATCGTTGTATTTTAATCTGAATATTCTTGATACCGCATCGTGAGTCAACAAAGTAAAATTTCGGTTGAAATACACATAATCCCCTATATCAATAAGAACAGGCTTGGTAAGATCTATATCCATTGTCTTTCTATTCTTGAAATAGACACTCTTCCCCATCTTTACGCCTTTATTCTCCAGGTATCTTCTATAGCGTTTCGCAGAGGATATTGCATACCAATATATCAATTTCTTTAGCATAGAACCTTACATTTCTAAATTACACTCTGAACAATGTTTTACGGTTAATATAAATGATTTGTTTAAACCCTCAAAAAATACTTAATTTCAGATAATGTAGTTAATTCAAAATCCTTCCATGTTCTACATTATTTTGACTTAAATTAACTAACTTTGTTATCCCAATAAAAAATGTGAAATACTTTTAAATATATTTCTGTATTATTGTGACTGCTTCGGTAGTTACTTGGGGAATGCTATGTGCAAATACTATTTCAGATAGTTTGTAATTACAATTAGCTGTTTTTGTTCCTTTATGTTTATTATAAAATTGAATATTAAATATTTTTTAAATGAGTATAGATAAAATTGTGGTTGGCAGTGAAGAGTGGTGTGCTCTGCCCCAATTGAATATTCCAGCAATTAATGTTCGTGTAGATTCTGGTGCAAAAACATCTGCATTGCATGCAGTAAATATTATGCCATTCAAAAAAGAAGGTAATCCCTGGGTTAGGTATGAAGTACATCCCTTACAAAATGACGGAAAGACAACTGTTTTTTGCGAATCGCCCATTGTTGATAAAAGGAAGGTAAAAAGCTCAAGTGGATTAGAAGAAGTCCGTTACGTGATAAGGACATTATTATCTATTGGTGACTCATCATGGGAAATTGAAATCACACTAACTAACAGGGATTCTATGGGTTATAGAATGTTGTTAGGCAGACAGGCTATGGCCGGTAAAATATTAGTTGACCCAGAGGCTTCTTTTCAACTTGGAGAACTTAATCCAAATATTTTAGAAGAATTTTATAAAGTTCACATTATTAAACCATCGGGACTAAAAATAGGATTATTAGCAAGCAACCCTGATTTATACAGTAATCGCAGAATAATTGAGGCAGGAGAAGAGCGAGGCCATAATATGGAGTTTATAAATATTAAAGATTGCTATATAAAATTGGATGGTAAAAATCCCGAAATGCATTATCGTGGAGGGCGAATTCTTAATGATTTTGACGCAATAATACCTAGAATAAAACCTAGTATAACATTTTATGGTTGTGCATTAACACGCCATTTTGAAGCTATAGGGGTTTATACTCAAAATTCTGCCTCATCAATTACTCAATCAAGAGATAAGTTATATTCATTACAATTACTTATTAATAATGGACTTCCAATACCCACTACAGGATTCGCAAATTCTCCATTGGACACCGGCGATTTAATAAAAATGGTCGGCGGAGCTCCCCTAATTGTAAAGTTATTAGAAGGAACCCAGGGCAAAGGTGTTGTTTTGGCTGAAACAAAAAAAGCAGCAGAAAGTCTTATCAATGCCTTTAAGAGTCTGCGTGCAAACATTTTGGTTCAGGAATTTATAAAAGAAGCAGATGGAAAGGATATCCGCTGTTTTGTAATAAACGGCAAAGTGGTTGAAAGTATAATGCGTACTGCAGCACCAGGGGAATTCAGAGCAAATATTCACATGGGTGGGACTGCCAAATTAGTGAAAATAACACCTGAAGAAAGGAAGATTGCGATTTTGGCTGCAAAAACAATGAATTTGAAAGTAGCCGGGGTTGATATCATTAGAGGAAAAAACGGATCTATGTTACTTGAAGTCAATTCATCACCAGGTCTTGAAGGAATAGAAGGTGCATCGAATAAGAATATTGCAGGTATGATGATCGAAGCTATAGAAAAAGATTTAAAACTAAAGAAATCCTTATAATTACAGAATAAAAATACCATTTGACAGGAATCTGTAAAATAGCACAATTATAAATATAGTAAAGAAAATTGCTAAGGCTAAAAAAAAGTAAATCGTCTAAAAATAAAATTTGTGAAGGAAAGTTTAATAAATTTATTCCTCAGGTAACCTAAAGCTTCGGTTCGATTTCTTTTCGGATCGAAGCTTTTTGGCTTTTAATCTTTTTCTTTGTGCAGATAAAGATGGTTTTGTCTTTGGTCTTGGTTTATCAGGCTTTACAAATGCCTTCTTCAGTAGATCATAGAATTTTTTTATACAGAGTTGCTTATTCCTTAGCTGACTTCTTTCCTCCTGGGAAAAAATCTGGATGACTCCATCACCAACAATATGGTGCTTCAGATTTGTCATCATAAGATATTTTTCCTCTTGCGACAGCAAAGATGAATTGGGAATAGAGAATCTTAATTCAACTCTTGTGTTTACCTTATTTACGTTCTGTCCTCCTGCACCCTGACTGAGAGAAGTCCTAAACATAAATTCTTTATCAAAGGCTCTATTATCAATCATAACTTCAACTTTATTTAAACATATAAAAGTAGTTATTTATGGTGATTTGTATCTATGAAAATATAAATAAGATTTGGAAGTAAAAATAAATCCCTTATATTTGTTGTTCAAAATAAAACAAAAGATGACAAAATCAACAAACATATCACTGAACCTCTTACTCGGACTACTCCTTGTTATCCAACAGGAAGGGATATGTATGTATTGATGCCGACTATAGTAAAATAGCACAATTATATTCAGCCCTTCCGGATACCGTGAAGGGCTTTTTTATACCCTAAAAAGAAATAGAACTTAAATACAAAATAGAGATAATGACAAATAGAATAAGCATACTACTTATTAATCTTCTCAACCTCCTTCTTCTCCTTATAAAGAAGCCGGGAAGACTATATAGTATATTCAAAGAATAATTATAACATATAATATGAATATCCATAGCCCTTCCCTTAAACAGGAAGGGCTTTTTTTTTATTAAACCATGATAATAATGGAAAAAAACAGAGTATTTATTTTCGACACCACCTTAAGAGATGGTGAACAGGTCCCTGGATGCCAGTTAAATACAATCGAAAAGATTGAGGTGGCAAGAAAATTAGAAGCATTGGGAGTAGATGTGATAGAGGCAGGATTTCCTGTTTCGAGTCCTGGTGATTTTAATTCGGTAATTGAAATCTCAAAGGCAGTAAAAGAACCCACTATTTGTGCACTTACACGTGCGGTTAAAAAGGATATTGAGGTGGCTGCCGAGGCTCTAAAATATGCTAAAAGAGGTAGAATACATACAGGAATAGGAACTTCAGCATATCATATCTATTCCAAATTAAACTCCAATCCTGAGGAAGTAATAGAAAGGGCCGTAATGGCTGTAAAATACGCAAGAAAATACGTTGATGATGTAGAATTTTATGCAGAAGATGCAGGAAGAACACCTAATGAATATCTTGCCAAAGTAATAGAAGCAGTAATAAATGCAGGTGCCACCGTCTTGAATATACCCGATACAACAGGATACTGCTTACCTGAAGAATACGGGGCAAAGATCAAATATCTTGTAGATAATGTTCCCAATATTGATAAAGCCATTTTATCTACTCATTGTCACAATGACCTTGGAATGGCAACCGCCAATTCAATTGCGGGAGTATTGAACGGAGCCCGTCAGGTAGAGGTAACAATAAACGGTATAGGCGAGAGAGCTGGAAATACATCGTTGGAAGAGGTTGCAATGATTATAAAAACACGATCGGATATTGCAAATCATACAAATATAAGAACCAAGAATATCTACGATATAAGCAGGACTGTTTCCACATTAATGAATATGCCGGTTCAGGCAAATAAGGCAATAGTCGGCAGAAATGCTTTCGCCCATTCATCGGGAATTCATCAGGATGGAGTATTGAAAAACAGGGAAAACTATGAGATTATTGACCCTAAAGATGTTGGTATAAATACTTCTGACATAATACTTACGGCACGAAGCGGAAGGGCTGCCTTAAAGCATCATTTCAGTACTATTGGTTATGAGGTAGAAGGTGAAGAATTGGACAAATTGTATCAGGAGTTCTTGATTATGGCCGACAATAAAAAGAATATCTGTGAAGATGATTTGAGGGAATTGATTGGTCATACTAATAACAATTCCGTTCAGTTGGAATTGTTGCAGGTTGTCTGTGGAAAGTCAACTACACCCATGGCTACTGTACATCTTAATATTAACGGTGAAATTCAAAAAGCAACTGCAGAGGGGAACGGACCATTTGATGCAGCTTTCAATGCAGTATCGAATATAATTCACAACAGCATAGAATTGGAAGAATTCCTGATTCAGGCAATTACCAAAGGAAGTGCCGATACAGGAAAGGTTCATGTTCAGCTAAAGCATAAAGAAAAGATTTTCTATGGCTTTGGAGCTAACAATGACATAGTTACAGCTTCCGTTGAAGCATTGGTTGATGCTATTTCTAAGTTTATATAAAGCATTCGACATGAGTAAGACAATAAAGATTTACTTCAACCATAAAACGATATAATCACCTAAAACAAATTCATTTGAAATAAACAAATAGAATAATAGCACAAAGATGAGCTAAGATCTATTTCATCTATTTAAAACTAGTCGAAAATGGAAAAGAAAACATTATTTGATAAAGTCTGGGACTCTCATGTAGTAAAATCCATAGAGGGAGGACCTGATGTTTTGTATATAGACCGTCATTATATTCACGAAGTCACCAGTCCTCAGGCATTCGAGGGAATAGAAAAAAGAGGTATTAAGGTCTTTCGACCAGAACAGATAACAGCCACACCCGATCATAATGTACCAACAGTGAATCAGCATCTTCCTATACAGGATGCTGAATCGGCAAATCAAGTTGCAACGTTAGTGAAGAATTGTGATAAACATGGGATTACTCTTTATAATCTTAATACAGAAAATAACGGTATTGTACATATAGTAGGACCAGAATTGGGATACACTCAGCCTGGAATGACAATGGTTTGCGGCGATTCACATACTTCTACCCATGGGGCATTTGGAAGTATAGCTTTCGGAATAGGAACAAGCGAGGTGGAAATGGTTTTTGCCTCTCAATGTATCATGCAACCTAAACCCAAGAAGATGATAATTACTGTTGACGGTAAATTAGGCAAAGGCGTGACAGCTAAAGATGTTATCTTGTATATTATCTCAAAAACAGGAACAGATGGAGGAACCGGCCATTTCTGCGAATTTGCAGGATCGGCAATAGAATCTTTGAGTATGGAAGGAAGAATGACGGTATGCAATATGAGTATAGAAATGGGAGCCCGTGGAGGTATGATCGCACCGGATGAAACAACATTTGAATATGTAAATGGACGTGACTTTGCCCCTGCTGGAACTGAATGGGATAAGCATGTGGAAATATGGCAAAAACTTAAAACCGACGAGGGCGCAATATTTGATCTTGAATACAATTTCAAGGCTGAAGACATTGAGCCAATGATAACCTACGGCACAAACCCAGGAATGGGATGCGTAATAAGTGAGAATGTTCCATTAAGCGATACGATGTACTCCCCTACTCCAAGTTTCATGAAATCATTAAAGTATATGGACTTTGCTCCTGTGTGAGCAACTTATTGGAAAAAAGGTTGACTATGTATTTGTAGGAAGCTGTACCAATGGAAGAATTGAAGGACATTAGAGCTTTTGCAGAAATTATCAAGGGACATAAAAAGGCTGATAATAATTACAGCATGGATAGTGCCAGGATCTAAAAGAGAGTAGAAAAACAGGCTCAGGAAGAAGGTCTTGTAAAGATACTTGAGGAAGCAGGTTTTGAGTTACTACAGCCTGGATGCTCTGCCTGTCTTGCAATGAATGACGATAAAGTACCTGAAGGCAATTACTGTGTAGCAACCTCAAACAGAAATTTTGAAGGACGTCAGGGACCAGGCTCAAGAACATTGCTTGCCAGTCCTTACACTGCGGCAGCGGCTGCAATTACAGGAGTTATTAGTGATCCTCGGGAGTATTTTATAATTAAGTCCTTTTGTAGTAAATTCTGAAAATTCAATTCAGGATTATTTACAGAAAGTTTAAATACTATTGTTAAACCCTATTATTAGAGTTTGGACACTAATTTAAGTTTATCTTGATGATATTCTCTAAAAACAAAAGTTATATGTAAAAACCGATTAACAATGGCAATAGAAAAAATAAACATTATAAAATCGTACTATGTCGCTATACCGATTGAGAACATAGACACAGATCAGATTATTCCTGCACGATTCCTTAAATCTACCAGCAGAGATGGCTTTGGAAAAAAACTATTCTATGATTGGAGATACGATGCTAATGGAAATATCAGAAAAGACTTTGTGCTAAACAGGCATAAGAACTACAATTATGAAACCCTGGAGAATGGACGAAATTTCTTTGGTAGCAAATTTGAGCATCCAGAAGATGATTATTGTTACTCAGGGCATCCGGATAACAATTCTGCAAAGATACTGGTAGCCGGAAAAAACTTCGGTTGCGGGTCATCGCGTGAACATGCCGCGTGGGCAATTGCCGATTATGGTTTCAGAATAGTTGTAAAGTAGTTTCTTCGCCGATATTTTCAGGAATAATGTCCTAAATAATGGAGTATTACCTGTTAAAGTCAGTGGACAATTTCTTAAATGGAGATCTTTAGAGAATCTGTAGAAAATAATAATGCACAGTTGGAAATCAACCTTGAAGAACAAAAAATGACCATCTGCCTCCACGGGTAAATTTGAGCATTTCGAAATCTCAAAATACAAAAAGGAATGTCTTATGAAAGGTTTTGATGATATAGATTATCTGATTGACAGGAAAAGGGATATTGAAGAATATGAAGGCAGCAGAAGTAATTAAGCTGCAAGTCCCCAAGCCGCCAAAAATTGCCTAAACATCATTAAATTTTGTCAGGTACACGGAACTCGTCCTTTTAGTCCAACCTTCGTTGGGCCTAACGTTCCTCAAACAGACCGTGTCCCATTTTGCCAAAATTTAAAGATGGTCTTTACGGCATTTTTAGATGCTTTGTGGCTTGCAACCTAAGCACACAAAATATTACAATTTTAAAAAATATAGATAGAATGGAAAAAAACATAGCAATATTACCGGGGGACGGAATAGGTCCCGAAATAATTGAACAGGCAATTAAAGTACTTTATGCAATTTCAGAAAAATACGATCACAAATTCAACTTCACATATGCCCATATTGGCGGAGCAGCAATTGACAATTGCGGTAATCCTTTCCCTAGTGAAACAGAGGAAGTATGTATGAATTCGGATGCAGTTCTTTTCGGAGCAATAGGAGATCCAAAATACGATAATGATCCTTCTGCTAAAGTACGACCTGAACAGGGATTATTGGCAATGCGTAAAGCACTTGGTCTTTATGCAAATATCAGGCCTGTAAATACTTTCAATTCATTGATAAACAAATCCCCTCTTAAAAAAGAACTGATTGAAAATACCAATTTTATTGTTATCAGGGAATTGACCGGGGGAATATATTTTGGTAAACCACGAGGAAGAAGCGAAGACGGTAACACTGCATTCGACAGCTGCGTTTATTCTCGTGGAGAAATTGAAAGAATTTGTCGTTTGGCCTATATCTATGCCATGAACAGTAAAGGTAAACTCACGATAGTGGATAAAGCAAACGTTCTTGCTACATCACGACTTTGGAGGGAAACCGCTCAAGCAATGGAAAAAGACTATCCTATTGTAAAAACTGAATATATGTTTGTTGATAATGCAGCCATGCAATTAATTCAAAATCCTTCCCAGTTCGATGTTATTGTGACAGAAAATATGTTTGGGGACATTTTGACTGATGAGGCAAGTGTTATTACAGGTTCACTAGGACTATTGCCATCGGCATCAATAGGAAAACATACATCTTTATATGAACCTATTCACGGATCATATCCTCAGGCAGCAGGTAAAGATATTGCCAATCCTATTGCAACAATTCTTTCTTCAGCTTTAATGCTAGAAAACTCATTTGAATTGCACCCTGAGGCTAAGGATATAAAAAAGGCTGTTGAGGCTTCTTTAGAACAAGGTTTCTGCACAGAGGATATAAATAAAGAAAATCCAAGAAAAACATCTGAGGTTGGTGACTGGATTGCTAATTACATTAAGGGAGATGAAATGGACTTTATTTCATCTGTCAATATGAAGAAAATACAAGCCAATTTCTAATCATTCAGGGAATTAAGATTAATGCTATAAAATATTAAGTGCTTTATATTCTGCATTCAGAAATAAATAGCTTAATCTTAATTCTCCTGTTCACAATATTCCTTAAAAATTATTTGAATTTATATTCATTCTTAATATTATGATACTTATTTTTACTACAAAAATTAACTATATGTTTACAGATTTAGTAAAAATTGCCATTGTAATTATACTGTCAATATTATTAGGATCAATAAATAAAGGACATTATCCAGTATATCCAAGTTATATGGATGTAATGATGTTAGAAAAGGCATCTGCCAAATTGAAATCTTCACGTTTTTTATCACAAAATAGAGGCATAAATACAAATTATGTATGCTTGCCTAAATTCAAAGTACTTTAGGGTATTTTTTAATCAGCAAGGGTATTATTCTTTAATAATTTCCTACTTTTATGGCTCTAATAAAAAAAACGATCAGATATGTTTCAAAAAAGTACCTCACACTTACACAATAGTGTTCTTTATTATAGTTATATGTGCAGTATTGACCTGGATAGTTCCGGGAGGAGAATATGAAAGAACCACTAGGATGGTCAACAATGTAGAAAGAACTATAATCGTAGATAACTCTTTTCACCAGGTAGAAAATCATCCACAGACATGGGAAATATTTTCGGCCCTTTTTAATGGATTTGAGAAGCAGGCAGGAATAATTATCTTTATACTTATGCTTGGTGGAGCATTCTGGATTATGAATGCAAGTAAGGCTATTGATGTGGGAATCTTTTCGTTTCTAAAGTTTGCCAAAGGACTTGAAAAAAATAAGTTAGTACGTAAACTGGGAGTCAACAATATAATACTTACCCCTGATAATGATAATGTTCTCAGCCTTTGGGGCAATTTTCGGAATGAGTGAAGAGACAATTGCATTTATCATTATTCTTGTGCCACTTGCTATCTCTATGGGCTACGACTCAATAACAGGTGTTTGTATTGTGTTTGTGGCAGCTGGGCTTGGATTTGCCGGAGCAATCCTTAATCCTTTTACAATTGGTATTGCTCAGGGACTTTCAGATCTTCCCCTGTTCTCAGGAATAGAGTACCGTATCTTCTGCTGGCTTATCCTTAACATTGTAGGATTCACATTCATCCTTCGTTATGCAGCTAAAATTCACAAGAATCCGGAGTCCTCTCTTACATATAAAGAAGATGAGGAATGGAGAAAAAGAGGTAATGCAGATATCGCAAATATTGAATACCACACTCCTAAAACAGCGTGGTTTGTATATATTCTAACCTTAGTTTCTCTGGGAATATTCTCATATTACTATCCCGAAACAACTTTAAAGATAGGTAATGCTTCTAACACTGTGCCTATTATTCCAATTGTTACAGGACTATTTGCAATAAGCGGAATACTAAGTCTTAGAAAGTCTGTTCACTTTTTTATACTGAATATACTCGCCTTTACAATCATCTTTTTAATTGTAGGTGTTATGGGATATAGCTGGTATATTATGGAGATCGCTGCACTGTTCTTTGCAATGGGTATAGCATCGGGTATTGCCATGAACAATTCTGCAGACGATATTGTAAAACTTTTCCTTGAAGGAGTAAAAGATATATTATCTGCAGCACTAATTGTAGGACTAGCAGGAGGAATTATCATTATACTTCAGGAAGGAAAAATTATTGATTCAATACTTCATTCACTTGCATCGACCATGCAAGACGCAGGTAGAGTAACATCAGTGGGAATAATGTACGTTATCCAGAATATCATCAATATCATCATTCCCTCAGGCTCTGCAAAAGCAGCACTTACAATGCCAATAATGGCACCATTCTCCGACGTAATAGGACTATCGCGTCAGGCAACCGTAATGGCATTCCAGTTCGGTGATGGATTCACAAATATGATTACCCCAACATCGGGAGTACTAATCGGAGTTTTAGGAGTAGCAAAAATACCCTACGAAAAATGGGTACGCTGGGTATGGCCTTTAATACTTACTTTGGTAATCGTAGGATTCTTATTGTTGATACCAACTGCGGTAATGCAGCTTAATGGGTTTTAAAAAAGCACAAAATAATATTAGTAATTATTAACTGTCTTAATAAACTATCCACTAGTTTAACATCTAATTATATGAAAACTAGTGGATAGTTCCAGAGTAAATATAAAGTATTCTTTATTCCCTCATCATACGAAAAGGACAATTTTCTATAACAGTTCTTATCCTCAAAGCCTGCTCATATGTTATAGTTGTACATGTTGAATACTCATCCATAATATTAAATGAATCGAAATATATTTCAGAACCATCTTTACGTTCCCAGTTCGTTGCTTCTTCAATAAATGTCCACTTTTCAGGACGGCGGTACTTTGTAAAGTATGTATATGTATCAGAACAAAAATCATCAGACTTTCCTGTCCATGGAGGCATATATCCATTTTCCAATAAGCCATAAAACTGACCTAATGCTGTTTCAAACCTAAAACTTCCTTCAACCCCATCCATTTTATACAGTGTTGTTTTGTTAATTCCAATACAAACTTCTGAATATTCAAAATAAAAAGCTTCTGATTCATCATTTACTGTATAAAGTTCATTAAAATAATCCATTTCAAGATTACTTCCATTATTTAATATATATAATGGAGGTTTTGCTTCAACACGAAACATATCTATTTCGTCACAAATTATAATATTTAAAAATTTATTCAAATCCCATATATTATTATCAATATAACTATAGTAATTATCATCATTGCCGATAACAACTCTATTTATTCCAGTTTCTTTTAGTAATTTACCATATTCATCATTTTCAGCCAACACAAATTTTATTTTAGTATCAATCGCTGAGGGTGCATTAATTAAAGAATTACTAAATACCTTATTAGCCCTATCAATCAATCTCTGGAGCATTTCAGTATTAATATTCTCATATTGATATTCAAAATTTCTTTTGTAAATTAAATGAAAAATAATTGGAACTGTAATTGGCTCAAACTCCTCTTTCGGAGATTCGATAATCCTTACCTTACGAGGAGCTGATTCAACACCTTTTACAGATGCGATAAACGTAATATACTCAGACGACAAATCAGTTGTTGTAAATTCCCAATCAACTGGAGTTCCATCCTCTTTATAAATTTTAATATCCTCCTTAGAAATTCTATCAGAATTAATTTCAACTTTTTCTTTAAATTCTTTTTCTACAACTTTTGTTTCACCATCTACAGTTTCTTCTACTTTCTGCACAAACGATGCCTCTGTAAAGGCTTTAACCTTGAATTTTAATGTAGCTTTCCCATCAGCTATTAGAACAGGGCTATTGGGACTTAGATTTACATAAATAATAGTATCTGAAGTACATTCAATTTTCTGAGCTATCCACTCTGTCTTAGTGCAAGAAACACTAATTGCAAAAATCAATATTATAAATATATTTCTCATATTTATTTACTTTATAATTAAATATTTTTAATTCTTTAGCCAACCTGGATTTTGTTCTATATCATTATATTGTAATTCCTCTAATACAGGAATAGGTAAAGCAAAACGATAATCCCCACCAGCAATTATACATTTTGAATTTTCTTCATCATTAGAATTACGCTCCCAACCAGTTTGTAAACGAGCCAGATCACACCACCTCATATCATATTCAAAACAAAATTCTTTTCTCCTTTCATCAAGAATATTCTGAAGAATATCGACATCAGAACCAACGTAACCCACATAATCAACAATTCTATTTCGTTGAAAATCCTCTAACCATTTTTTTGCATTTGGAATATCACCCATACGAGCATAACTTTCTGCAATAATAAGATGCATCTCAGCAACAGACCAAAATTGGTAAATATCATATGTAGACCAACTTCCTTCAGGTGCTAACCTTGAAAATTTAATAACACGCTTGTTTTCATCAAAGAAATATGATTTTCTAATATCATTTTCATCATACATATTATATAATTCTTCAGTTGGATATTGACTATTATAATTACTTGTGCCTACTATATCACTTATAACATAATTAGTACGAGCATCAACATAAAGGGCTTGTTCGTATTGCTTGCTTACACCTAAATCAGATAATACAGGAAAGTGAGTATATGAATCTATCTTCCCCAAAACTCGTCCCTTTATAGCAGCATTAGCACAATTAATTGCATTATTGTAATCGTCTGCTAACTTTGCTCCTGAATCACCTTTAAACAAATAAACTTGTGCTAGAATAGCATTTATAATCCTTTTATCATAGAAAACATTATATGTCTCCTTGGGTGCAGTCTCGCATTCAAGACATTCAGTAAGTTCTGAAATAATTATATCGTAAACTTCTTTTTGCGTTTTACGGGAATCATTATATTCACCAACCATCTGTGCATCAAGATTCAGAGGAATACCATATTTATTCAATTTATATGGTGAAAAATATTGCATTAGTTTAAAAATATGCCAGGCTCTAAGCACTTTGGCTTCAAATTTAACAATATCAGCTTGCACTTTTGAGGCATCCACTTTCGATAATTCATCAAGTATTGTGTTATAAAAACCTATATTTAAATAATAAGATTTCCATATAAAACCAGGCTGATCCGTATTATCCCAATTAATGCTTTTTGCAAATAATACTTTATTATTTCTACCCGCAGAAGAGCTATAGTATTTATCAGTGTCTACATCATCTGAATAAAGATGAAAAAACAGCCAGAAATCTTCTTGTAAATAAGAAATACTGGTTTGACTCAGCGATTCGCCGTATCCGGGATTAGCGTACATCTTTAAATTTGCTCCAAGGAGAGCTTTTACCTCATCATAATTAACAATGGCCAGTACATTCTGAGGTTTTATCTCAAGATAATCAGTACAAGAGATTATTCCTAGTATCGTAAATATATATATATAATATTTTTTCATAACTATACAATTATTAAAATCCAAAATTAAGAGATATGGTATATTTTCTTGAGTTAGGATAACCAAATTCTCCCATTAATAAAGGATCTATTCCATTATATTTTGTTAATGTAAATAAATCTTTGGCAGTAAAATTAACACTTAGACGATCTAACCCTATTTTTTTCAATAATTCAGGTTTTAAATTATAACCTAGAGACATTTGGCTACATTTTAAATAATCGCCTTTTTCTAACATTTGATCGAACATATAAAAAGTCCATAAACCTCCTAATTGAGTCATTCTTGGAATATTCGTAATATCACCAGGCTGTCTCCATCGGTCAAGATCATTTACATGCCTGTTTTGGCTGTCCAAATTCTTAAATGTATTAAAGGATTTGATCTTATGCCCTGCCTTAAATTCAAAACTGGCAGAAAACACAAACTGCTTAATATTTAAAGTAGTAGAAAAACCACCTACATAAGGGGGCGTTTTACTTCCTAAATAATTTATCATATTTCCTGGAATATCGTAATATTCTTCGGCCATATCGTATGTAGCCTCGCTATTATTTACATGCACCAAAGTAGTTCCCGTCATAGGATTAATTCCTGCAACCCTATAACCATACCAACCTCCTGCAGGATAATCATTAACATACTGTCTTCCATTGCTTTGAGTTATTTTTGTAGGTAAATCATCTACACTATCATAAAAGGAGTTTTTAATTTTGTTTTTATTATATGCAAAATTTAAATTAGTAAACCACTGTATGTTTTTACGTTTTAAAACAGTAAGCCCTAAATCTATCTCAACACCACTATTATATAGATCAGCAACATTGGCATAGGCTTCGGTACGTCCAGAAGAAGAAGCTAAACGTCTTCTGTCTAACAGGTCTTTTGTAATATTGTAATAATAATTAACTCCTAATTCTATTCTATAATCAAGAAGAGAAAAATCAAAACCAATATTCATATCCCTCTTCTTTTGCCATTTTATATTAGGATTTGGATAGGTAAATTCTGTAGGAACTTGCTGATCATCATATATTATACTAGTACCTAAGGTATATGATAAGAATGGAAGAGCATTCTTATCAATACTACCAGTATACCCAAAGCCTGCTCTAAACGATAAAAGGTTAACCCAATCGAAGCTTTCCAAAAAAATTTCTTTATGTAGATTCCATCTTATAGCAGTATTCCATAAAGGTGTAAATTGATTCTTGTTACCAATAATATCAGATCCATCATAACGTACTGCCCCTGTAATAATATATCTATCTTTATAAGAATATGAAGCATTCCCATAGAATGATGAAATTTTTGAGGTATTTTTACCAGTATTTCCTAATCTTCCAAAATTTATAGTAGTAGCATCTACTCCCTTTAAATCAGGGAACCCTATAATATTATGTATATTATCAAAGACTGGGGAATAATTATAAAAATTATTAGCATTTCTTTCCATTATCTCCTGTCCAATAAAAAGATTAATTATATGGGTTCCCAAACCAAAATCTTTTGAATATTGTATAGTATTTTTAAAAGTATATCCATTACTATAGCCTGTATTTTCACAAAGTGAACCTTTAACTAATTTTTTATCCAGGTCAGCATCCCAATCGTCATAATACTCATACCAATTATTTTTAAAGTTGGTATATGTATTCTCTCCTTCTACAATTCTATCATGGTTAGAGTTTATATTATAAACTCCATGTGAAGAAAACATTAATCCTTGTATAATCTCCCATTCAAATTTTAACGAAATTTCTGCATCAATATACCTACTTGTTTTTGTATTATCATTTAGTTCTTTAATAATATTAAAATCTTCCCATTCTAAACCAGAATGCACTTTACTTAATATAGGTAAGTAAGTAATATCACTTGCATAAGAACCATCTTCATTATAAGGTTTCTCATATGGGTTTGCATACATTGCATATTCTAAAGGATCTACCAAACTAGCTGTTACCCTATCCTTTCTAACTGTTACACCAATACCTCCATTAATTCTTATTTTCTTATTTGGAATATGAGTAATTTTACTTTTCATTCCCAGTCTGCTATATTTATTATTGGGTGCTACACCGGTTTCTGTCAGATAATTAAAAGATGTATAATGTTGTGTTTTTTCTGTTCCACCTGACATACTAAAATTAAATTGTTTATTTATGCCATCACGAAAAATTTCTTTAAACCAATCCGTATCTATTTTTGATAATTTTGATATTTTTTTTTCTGCCTCCTCATTTGTAATTCCACCTAAACCAGCTATTTTAAGATATTTCATAACTCTTCCAGGTTCAAAAACCCAAGCAGTTTCATCTTTATAAATTTCTCTTTCAAACTGAATCTTTTGAGCTGTATTCATCATTTCAATATTATTTACAGGGCGCTCTTTTAAACCAAAATCGGCAGTGAAATTAAATTTAGTTTTACCAACAAGACCGGACTTGGTTTCAATAACAATAACTCCATTAGCAGCTCGTGCTCCATATATTGCTGTTGCTGCTGCATCTTTCAGTACTGTAATTGACTTAATATCATTTGGTGAAATATTTCCTATACCTGAAGTGAAAATAGTAGACTGTAATTCTGACGCACCAACTTTTATATTTGGAATTTCTCCCTGCATGGGCATACCGTCAACAATCCATATTGGTTCTGTACTCCCATTTAATGAGTTAATACCCCTAATTTGTATTTGTGAATTAGCTCCCGGACGTCCACTGGTAATCATATTCAAACCGGAAACAGAATTACTTAGCGCTTCCTCAATAGAAGTGAGTCCTTTACCAACAATATCTTTAGCTGTAACAGTAGTTGAACTACCCGTCATACGCTCTTTACGAACTGACTGATAACCAACAACTATTACATCATCTAATTCTTTGTTTGTTTCTTTTAACTGAACTTTTATATATTCCTCCTTTACAACAACCTTTTTAGTTACCATTCCTATAAAAGAAAATATTAGAGTCTCTCCCATCTTAGGAACAGATATTTCAAACTTACCATCAACATTTGTTGCAACTCCCAGATTTGTTCCTTTTATCATTATAGTAACACCAGGAAGAGGCTTTCCGTTTATATCAGTTACTTTCCCTTTGACAATAATCTTTTTAACCTGCTCAACTTCTTTATTTTTTTGTGCAGGCTTAAGAATTATAAATTCATCTTTGATTACATATACAAGTTCTTTTCCCTTGAGTACTTCTTTTAAAACATTATCCAATACTTCATCAACAAAATTAACATCTATTGATTCGTCCTTATCAAGTCGTTTATTGTTATAAATAACATAATGACCTGTTTGTTTCTTAATTTCTCTAAACAACTCTTCATAGGTTGTATTTCCCATCTGAAGATTAACCTTTTGCTGAGAAAGAGTATTGGCACTAAGTCCAATCACTAATGCAAACACCAGTACAACAATTAGTTTCATAATCAATAATAATTTTCTAGCCCTACCATTTAAGGTAAGAAGCCACTTAATTCGTTTTTTTTTCATAAATTTGTAATTTAGATTTTTACTAAAATTTAAAACCACTTTGGCTGAGGGAGGCTACCAACATCACTCAGCCTTTGTTTTTATCTTTGCACTACAGTAATTTTTTTCTTATCAATTTCAAATCTTAAATCTTTTGTTTCCTCAATAATATCAAGTATATATTTTATATTCCTATACTTGGTAACAGCACCTGAGAACCGTTCATACTTAAGACTTTCCCTGGAAAACACAAACTCCACATCGTACCATCTACCAAGACTTATTACAAGTTCTTCAATAGAAATATCTACAAACTGGAAGACACCATCTTTCCATGAAATATGACTATTCACATCAACATTAATCACTTCTGCATCTCTATTTGATCTATTTATTTTGGCCTGGTTTCCAGGAATAAGTAAATATTTATTATTATCTACCTCAACATTAACCTTTCCCTCTGTTAATGTAACTTCAGTATTTTCCTCCCCCCTAAAAGCCTTAATATTAAATGAGGTTCCTAAAACTTTTACTCTGCTTACTTCTAAACTTACATAAAATGGTTTCTCTTTATTATGTGCAACCTCAAAATATGCCTCTCCGATTAAAGTAACTTCCCTTGTATTTCCAACAAAATTTATAGGGTATTTTAATGTAGTCTCTGAATTGAGCCACACTTTTGTTCCGTCACTAAGAACAAGTTGATATTCTCCTCCCCTTGGAACCTTAATTGTATTGTACTTTATATTAACTTTAGAATAATCCAATAACTTATTATAGACTAAAGTCCTTGAATCATTTTTTATAAGTTGTACACCTTCAATCTTATCAAATACCTTACTATCGGAATTTTCCAGATCAATTATTTGCCCATCTGACAATGTCAGTGTTGCTTTAGATTTACCTGGTAAAATATCAACTACCTGATGCGTTTCAGATAAAAAAGTATTCTCATAGAAAAAGGTAAATCCTATATAAAAAATTATAATGATTGAAGCAGCTATTCTTATCCATAATGGAACCAAACGTTTTTTCTCTGTCTTATTTTTAAATAAAACTTTGGCCTTTTCAACGTTAATATTATCCCATTCAGTTGCAAATCCAAATCTCTTACATAATCTGGTAAGCCTATTGTATTCTTCCAAATTCGACTTACTCTCTGATTTCCATCTAAATAGAATCTGCTTTTCATCCTCAGATATATTACCTGTGGCATTGGCTATAATTAAATCTTGTACATATTTTGATTGTTCCATTTTTTCAGTTTTACCAGTTAGACAGGTAAATTAAAAAATGGGTGAATGGATTTTCTAATTTTTTTTTAAAAAATTGAAAAAAATATAGAGCCTACTGATTTAGCAGTAAAAACAGGAAGATTTCTACCTTATCTTTAAATACTGCACGTAACTGATTTAAACCATTCCTTAGCAAGGTTTTCACTGTATTTACAGATATATTTAATTCACTAGCCACCTCTTTGTATTTCATTTTATTGAGGAAAACCATATATATTACCTCTTTGGTTCTTTCAGGAAGATTATCTATCTCTGTCTTTAATTCTTTTACAAGATCTTCATTAAGCATTGTCACCTCCTGTTCTAATATATCAAAATCATTAAGTTCTTTTTTATTCTTTAGAATATCAATCTTTTCTTCTCTATTATAACAGGCATTCTTTACTGCTCCAAAAAGGTAAGATGAAAATGAGGTGTCAAGTACTTTTTTATAATATTCTTTTTTCCAAAGCTTTAGAAATAATTCCTGAACAATATCCTCTGCGGTATCATTATCTTCCAGTATATCAAAGGCGAATAAAACCAATGGCTTATAATAACGCTCAAACAAAAGCTCAAAACCTTTATCTTTACTACTTAATAATGTTATAAGTATTTCCCTGTCAGAAATCATTGAATTTGCTTGTGAATTGTTCTTCAAAAATAATATTAATTTTTAAGCAAGCAAGTCATTATTATAAAACATATTTATCAAATATTCTATTTTACATCATTGAATAAAGTATATTTCATAATAAAATCTACAAATACTCTATTACCATTATTGTCTTAAAAAGGGGTATTTGCTTATAAATTAATGCAAATACCCCTTAACCAATAAAAGTATTAACCAATATAATTATCACATTGTACAATCACAAAATGTTGACATTACCAATTATTCCTCCTTCAAAATATGTTTAGCATAGCTATACCCAAGAGCATCAAACCTTTTGAAAAGAAATTTAACTCGCTCTTTAAAATCTTTGTAATCTTTATTTTCTGGATTTGTCCATACAACCTCAGACAAGGCACTCATTCTTGGTAAACACATGTATTGTAATTGAGAGAAATATTTAATATACTCTGTCCATACATTAGCCTGTGCACCCATAATATAATTAGATTCATTCTTAGATAATTCCTTAGGTACAGGTTCATAACTATACACTTTTTCTAAATTAGTGAAACCTCCAATAGCAAAAGGTTCCCTCCTTCTATTTTCTGTCTGATAGTGATCAAAATAACAATGTGTATCGGGAGTCATAATAACTTTGTGGTTCTGTTTTGCGGCTTCAATACCACCTTTTACTCCTCTCCATGACATTACTGTGGCATTGGGAGCAACGCCACCTTCAAGGATTTCATCCCAGCCAATAATTATTTTTCCTTTTGAATTCAGGAATTTCTCTATTCTCCTTATAAAATAACTCTGTAATTCATGTTCATCTTTTAAGCCTTCATCGTTTATTCTTTTCTGGCACTTTTCACACTTCTTCCACGATTTTTTAGGACACTCATCTCCACCTATATGAATATACTCTGATGGAAACAATTCAATAACTTCTGTCAGTATATTTTCCAGAAACTCAAAAGTCTTGTCATTTCCAGCACAATACACCTCATCTGAAACACCCCACCTTTTCTTTACTTTATATGGACCTCCGGAACAACCATACTCAGGATACGATGCCAATGCAGCTAAGGAATGGCCAGGTAATTCAATTTCAGGAATAACTGTTATAAATCGTTCTTTTGCGTAATTGACTACTTCTCTTATATCATCTTTGGTATAAAAACCCTTATGCTCTTTACCATCGTAAACAGTAGAATTACCTCCTATAACAGTCTCTTCTCTTACAGAACCAACAGATACTAATCTTGGATATTTCTCTATTGCAATTCTCCATCCCTGATCTTCTGTAAGGTGCCAATGAAATACATTCATTTTATGCATTGCAATCATATCAATGTATTTCTTTACCTCTTCCACTGTAAAGAAATGACGACCTACATCAAGATGCATTCCCCTGTATTCAAAACGCGGTTCATCTTCTATTTTTAAACATGTCAGTTTAAAAAACTCATATTTCTTTCCACTTTCTATATCTGCAGGCAACAATTGTCTCAAAGATTGAATCGCATAAAACACCCCGCTGGAACTACCAGCCTCAATAATAATACCTGATTTCTTTATCATTAAGGAATATGCCTCAGGCTTATAATCTTTTGATATTTTAATCTTTACAGTATTTTTCCCTTTAAGTAGTTTTTTCTTCTCACACTTCACCTTAATTCCCTTATTAAAAGAATTTTTAAGGATTGATTGTAAAGGCTTAATTGCAAACTCCAAATTCTCACATTTACCCTCAACAATCAATGAAGTTTCAGGTGAAAGTATAAACTCACCATTATTAAATTCAACATTCTGAGGCTTGGGAATTATATTCACAGTCTGGGATTTCAAACTACTAAAGAGACTCAACAGAACTAATAAAAAACAATATTTTTTCATCTGATTATTATTTATTTAATAGTAATCTATAATTTTAAGTAGCAAGCAAAAATGACCTAATATTAGAACAAAGACTGTAATATAATAATATGTATTTTAATAAATTATATAATTATAAATATTACTATATATCCAATCAATATTAAGTCATTATTTACTCGCAACTTAGTAATCTAATTATTTTTTCAATAAGTTATTAATAAGTTTTTCCAATTCTCCGGAAGATGGTCTGGGAGCAAAAACATCAACTATTTTAAAATCTCTATCTACTACAAAAAATCGAGGTATACCTTTAAGTTGATAGGCAGACAAATCGTCTCTGTAAATATGCAATTGATTTTCGCCTACATGATGGTTTTTAAAATATGCCTCCCAAGTTTTTTTTGTATCAATAGAAACAGTCAGAAATGTTACATTATCAGCCTTATACTTTTGTGCCAATTCTTCAAAAAATGGCTTTTCATTCATACATGGACCGCACCAAGTTGCCCAAATATCAACAACAATAACACTTCCAGCGTAATCACTCAATCTGATACTGTCACCCTTAATATTAGTAAAAGTCAAGTCTATAGCCGGAGATCCTTCACTAAGGACATCGTACTTATTTTTAATATTTTCAATTGCTGCTATATAATCTATATTTTTTATCTTTTGAGAACAATCCTTTAATAACTCTTTTGAAACCTTATGATTACCCAATGCATCTAAAATATTTAAAGCTAACAGATATTCTTGCAGTTCATCACAAAGCTCAGGTAATTGGTGTTTATTTCTATATTCATCTCTTTTCAAATCATATAATAAAGAATGAAATACCTCAAATTGTAGATAATCTGTACTATTAAAGTCAGAAAGGCCTTCTTTTATAAAAGGTACAAAGTAATCAAGAGCCTCTTTCATTTTATTACTCATTTCTTCCTCTGTCATTTCTCTTCTCGCAACTTTTGCATAATATAGATAGAAAACATTCCTTAAACTATTTGCATATTCAAAATTCAGTCTTGCCTTTTCAAACTTAATAAAATTCTCGGAGACATTTTTCAAGGCATTCAACTTACCCATCATCTCTTCCTTAATACTATTAAACTTATCAGGAAGCTCCTTATAATTAAACCCCACCAGTCCTCATTAATGGATGTCCCCAGAAGGATCCTCCTTTAGGATATGGCAAATTCGTAAGATAACAATTTGCTTCAGCACCTTTACCTTCAAAAATACCGTTTACCCTTGATCTTGTATCAATAGTCATTGTAATATTATCTCCAGGAGATAGATATAAATATGTACGACCTATTTTATAATAAGCCGGTTTATCAATGTTGAAGGTATAATCGAATTCTTTTTTCCCTTTTAGTTTTATCTCATGTATTTCCTCTTTAAAAAGAGCATTAGCCGATGTGTAATTTTCCATATATAACACATCCTGTTCGTAATTATTTATATTTCCTTTAATTGTTGCAGTTTTATTGGAAGAGCAACTATATACGACAAACAATAATGCACTTAAAACAAAGTAAGTCAAACTAATTTTCATTTTTTAATATATTTCTGTTTAATATGAAGCCTACAAAATATTTTACTTTCTAAGCTTATAAATTTTAACATCTATTTTTCAAAATCACACATGTATATACATTTATTACATCGTTTTTGAAAAAAGGAGAGAGCAATCAATATTGCTCTCTCCTCAAACAGACTTAAATGATTAGGGTTATTTAATAAATGGTTCACCCATTATTCTTTTAGAAGGAGATGTTAATAAACTAAAATTACCATGACCTTCTTCGTAAATAATTTCCTCAAAGTTGCCATCACCATAGTTGATTTTTGTAACATATCCATTTGAATCTATAGTATATTTAACTACAGTTTCTTTCTCTCCTTCTA
The DNA here is from genome assembly GCA_963666945.2 of Marinifilaceae bacterium. Classification (GTDB taxonomy): domain Bacteria; phylum Bacteroidota; class Bacteroidia; order Bacteroidales; family Marinifilaceae. The sequence continues at coordinate 55,442 of CAXXRT010000045.1, read as the reverse complement.
TTGTTGTAACAGTAGTTTCATTACCAGAATATTGAAACTTCTTTTCAAAATACTTAGTTTCATTTTCGTACCCTATTACAGAAACTAATTTATCACCAGAGTAATATTAAAATCGATATATCTAACAGGTTCCCCAATCCGTATTCCCGTACTCATAATAATTACTTCTAACAATATATTCACCTTTATATTCCAGTACATTCAAACCATTAGGTTGTTTTTCCTCATAATCCCCAATAGATCTGAATTTTATAACATCTGCAGTATTTTCAATATATTCATAAATATATTCTGATACTTTATCTATTTTGCTATAATACAAAATACTTACCAGTATTATTTAATTCTTCCTGTATTTCTTCTTGAGTATAAGGCACATATTCAGTAAAGCTTTCTTTCTCAACTAATCCTTTACGAACTATTGCTTTAACTTTATACGTTGTTACAAAAGACATAGGAATACTATCATTATGGTAATTCAGTACAGAATCAGGGTGTATTTTGATAACATTGTCAGCTACATATATATCAACATTATAATCATTGTAGGCTGCTTCTATACCACCAACAGTATCCTGTTCTGCATTAACAACATAAGACTCAATCAGTTTATTATTCTCGTAATTAACTTTTAGAGTATAGTCTCCCCAATTTTCATTATGCCCTTTTATTTGTTTAACCCTAAACTTATTATTTGAAACTTCATATTCCTTCTTAGCCTTATACTCTGCTTCCTTTGTACAAGAGCTAAATATTGCAATCACTGCAATTAAACATATGTATATATTAATTCTCATATTCATTATTTTACAAATCACTTACTATAATATTTGAGCTCCTATAGCAGATATTCTTCCAAACCCACCATATTCAACATGATATTTTCTATTAGTTTCCAATCCACCTATATTTAGAGTCTTAATATAGATACTAATAACTTTGCCTTCTCCTGTTGTCTCATTATAAGTTGTAAGAACTACTGTTCTGTAATGAGCCCAAGAGAGAAGATCTTCTCCCCCTTCTTCTGGGTTTGGATATTTTACCTTACCTCCCCATTCTGTCCAGACCTGCATTGATGTTATTTTTTCACCTGGATTAGTTGAATAACGTAATTTTGATGTAGGATTATCATTAGCTTCTAAAGAAGAAGTTGCATAGACAGAATTATCTGTTGCATAATATAATACATCTTCTCTTTGATTTGAAGCAAAGAATTTAGCATTATCAATATCTGAACAAGAAGATAAATTATTTATACCTTTAGTAATCAACGGATCATCACCTTTCCCTTCTGAATTCATATTCAATTTATACACAGAATGATTATCATTATCCTTCATTACTGCATAAACAATACCATTCGTTGCAGGCCCCATATATAAACATGTTTTATTACCTACATTATTTATATCAAAAACATTCTCATCTGAAGTATTGTTGAATACAAGGAAACTGTTATTATAATAATCTGAATTAAATCCTATAAACCTTTTTTTCAAATCATCAAAAAGAAATCCTGCAGGTTTTCCATAATCACCCCAACCTTGATTATAGTATTTAGCAATTTTATAATCTGAATAATCTATCGGAAAAATAGATCCAGAGAATTTTATATTACCGTCTTCCACTTTTCTTTCATACATTAAACCATTACATATCAATACATCCTTGTCATAATTCTTATCTAATATCTGAGGTTTAAATTCTTCATCAGAAGGCGCAACCATAAATAAATTTTTATTAGATTGTCCATTTAAAGCCCCATATGATAATGGATCTATTCTTCCAATAGATTTATCAGTAATATATGTAATAGAACTACCTTTATATGTTGAAACACATGATACTCCTGTTACAATACCCGGAATTTTATTCCCTCCATTATTTTTACTGTATAAGTTTCTTAAGATAGTATCCTCTGGTACATAAAAATAAAATGCCTTACCCATAATAAGGTTAAGATCAGAATTAATCCCATCTTTTGAATCCGCGACAATCAAACCACTACCAATTGGCGTAATTACCATTAGCGTAAACTCATATTTTTCTTTAATAAGAGTTGTACTATCCGTTACAGTAAATACTATGGCATATTCATTAGTACTTGGCAAAACATTAATTACAGTATCTAGAATCATTCCTTTACCTATTACTAAATCATAGTCATTACCGGTTAATCTCCATTCATAAAACAACTTAGATTCATCCAATCCTTTCCTGTAAACTAAAGGGCTAATTCTTAACGTATCTCCTTGGAGAACTGCATAATCTCTTGGCGTACCAGAAACATCAATTACTATAGGATTAATTAATTTAAAATCAGTAACGGAATCATCTTTAAAGCATGATGAAAGAATGCTTACTATTGCAACAAATAGTATAGCTATATATTTCTTATTTCTCATAATTATTTATTTTTTATACTTAACTAGGCATTTCTACAACAGCACCTTCATTTTCCCCATCATCGTGTTTTAGAGGTTCACTTTGATGTTCTTTATTGTATTTAATTAATGCTGCTTTTACTATTTGCTTATATGCTCCTATTTCAGTATAAGTCATTGGCCATTCCTCTGAAACATTATTATATCCATTATATGGTAAACTCGTTCTGCCAGTAACTTCCATAATAAATTTCCACCAACGTGTAGAAAACGGACCAAAGTAGTATTTCAATATCCACCAATTTGCAGGCTGAATTATTTTAGAAGTAAATTCAATATCACAATAAGTTATGCCCAGTTCAGTCAAAGGAAAATCAATATTAGAATTAATCTTTATTCTCAATGTATCGATTATTGTATCGTGATGTGCCGCTTTTTTTAATATTACGGGAATTAATCCTTGTATTTCTCCAGCAGGAACATTCCCTTTCAGTATCTCATAATGTTCAACATTTGCAGTTGTAACAGAATCTGTGATTGCCACTGCTATCACCTCTCTGTCAACATCAAATGCACTTCCACTAATAATTACAGGAACGTTAATAGTATCCATAGATTTTCCAGGATTCTCAACAAAAGAATATGTATAATTCGCCTTTGAACTATTAGAAAAGAAAGACACTCCCGATAACTGTTTATATATAATGATTTCATCCTTTTGACACGATACAATTACGAGCAAAAGGCATATCGAAATCAAAGTAAATTTAATTTTTGCCATATATTTCATACCTAACATTCTTATTTATCATTAACATTATTATCTCTACCTAAATCAACCTCTATATCTGGTAATGGGAAAACATATTGCTCATCACCCATTACTGTATTTGTATTAGGAATAACTTTCTTATCTGTTCTTTTATAGTAATAAAAAAGAACTCCCTCCATTAAAAACTCTTTTCTGTATTCTTTGAAAATCTCTTTATCAACATCATCAATGCTTAGTTCTTCTTCTAATTCAACAACAATATTCCTGTTTCTCCTTAAAGTATTTAAATAATCAATAGCACTTCCCTTATCAGCGTTTTCTGCTTTCAAGGCACACTCAGCTGCAATTAGATATATTTCAGAGATTTTAATTAGTGGAACATTATTATAGAACTTACTACCTTCTTCAAAGTGAAACTTCAATATAAAATTCTTCTCACTTCCCCTGTCTAAAACCTCAGTATATCGGTAGTCAGAGTCTCCTATCGATCCATAGCTATCACCAACCTCAAAAAGACTTTCAGCCTTTTCCTTAGTCAAATAAAAAAGATCATTATTTTGTTGAACTGATATTGGTGTATTGTAATAATCCGGATCTATATGCTTTTCAACGTATTTCTCATAATGCTTTGCAATATCCAAAGCAAAAATATGCTCTGATGAAAAAGTATAATCCTTTTCCTCTGGATCTACATTTATATTGCCACTAGTTATCCATGCAAATTTGTTTCCTTTTTCTTTGATAATCTCTTCACATATCCCTTTACCTATTGAATAATCACCTTCCCATAAAGCTATCCTTGCTTGTGTAGCTCTAACTGCAAAATAATTAAAACGCTTTGATCTTTGTTCTGAATCAAAGAATTTACTTTGGTCGGGAAGTTCAAAATCTACAGGTTTAGGTTTTACTCCATAAGTTCCAAATTTATTAAGCAGCTCTGCTGCTTCTTTAAGATCATTTTTTATTAAATCTAAAACTTCTTCCACAGTTCTCTGCTCAGGGATATTCTTATCGTATTTTTCTAAATATGGAATTGCCATTTTACTCATAGAAGATTTATCATTAGCAAGATTTCCCCATGTGAATAATCTCAATAAGTCGAAATGAAGATAAGCTCTAAGTCCTAAACATTCTCCTTTAATAATATTCTTTACATTTGGATGCATTACATCACCTCCTTCTTCGATATTTAGAAGAATATTATTAATATTTGCTATAATATTATATGTCTTAGACCATATAGTTCCTATTTTGTTTTTATTCTTATCATATTCATATTTAGCATCATTATTATAAGGATTACCTGTAGGCATCTGATACTGTTGTGCGAGAACATCTAAATAACCAAGAGTCAATTCTTTCCCATACAGCCCCCCATCTGTCATCTTTAAATATGATCCTATTAAAGCATCTTTGTAGCCCTGCTCAGTTTCAAATAAAACACTAGATTTTACCTGGGACTTAGGATTTACCTCCAACCAATTCTCACAAGAGCACATTATTAAAAATGTGAATATTATTAGTAATGATTTTACAATTGTTTTCATGCTATATTATTTTATTAAAAAATAAACTATTTTTCATCTCTTTAAAATGTAGCCTGAATAGAAAAATTCAAACTTCTTGCAAAAGGATAGCTGGTTCCTCTTTCTGTTTTTATTGTAGATAATGTAAATATATCATTCATATAAGCAGAAATTCTAAATCTCTCAATCTTCATCTTTTTTATAAAATCACTTCTATAAAAATCGTACGAACATCTAACAGATGCAAGATTCAATTCATCTCTTTTCTGAACAAATCTGGATGTTGGCTGAGTTATTTCAACTTCACTTCTTGAAAATGCATCATATTGAACTAATGCCTTAAAAGGGACTATATCGCCTGGCTTTTGCCACCTGCCTGTAATCAACCTTTTGTCAACGTTATTTCTTATATCAACATTTTCTATCCTGTCTACCAATGTGTGGTTATACATTTCAGCACCAATCTGATATCTGAAAGTAACATCCAATGCAAGACCTTTGTGCTCAAGGCTTAAACTAAAATTACCCTGTACATCAGGCATTTCGTCTCCACATACTACTTGATCTTTTGCATTATAAATATATGTCTGCTTCCCATCTTTATCCAAATATATTTCTTTACCTGTAGCAGGATCAATACCTAGAGATCTTACGGCCCATATTGCATTCATCGACATATTATCGAAGAACTTTATTACGGGTTTATTTGAATTATTTGAAATACTATTCTGTCTTTCATTATAATGTCTTAAAGCATCAGATATCTCAACTATCTTATTTTTATTATGAGCAGCATTCAACGAAAAATTCATATATGTCCTATCCTTAGGAACAGAATAAAGAGTCCATCTTAAATACCCCTCGATACCTGTATTCTCTACTTTTCCTACATTCATCTTTACTGAAGAGAATCCTGTCGAAGGAGGAATTGTATAATCAATTAGAGTATTTTCTGTATTAGATACATAATAGTCAAATCTTAAATCAAGTTTTCTGTTAATATTCAAATCGAACCCTATATTATAATCCATTTTCTTTTGCCATTTCAGATCTTTATTCTCCATTCCTCTTAAGTAAGAACCTAAAAATCCTGTATATGTTTTATCCATTATAAATAGATAACTAGCAATAGATGCAAATGGATCGTTACCTTGGGAACCAGTAGATCCTAAAGAAGCACGTAATTTGAATCTTTTTATTACATCTCCCCCTTTAAATACTCTTTCGTTGTGAAGGTTCCAACCCATACCGGCACTCCAGAATGTTCCCCATCGTTGATTTTCGCCAAACTCACTAGATGCACTTGTTCTTAATGTAGCATCGAAAAGAAATCTATCATCATAGGTATAGTTAAAAGATGAATTGAATCCCATTTCCCTAGAAGTTGATTCCCTTCCTGTTGGTTTAGTATCTTTTAGATATTGTTTAGCAAATATAATATTATTCATTCTATCCGAAGGAAAACCCTCTGCAATATAGCGAACTTCCTCGTAAGTTCTTTCTGATATATTGTAAGATAAAAATCCAAAAACATAGTGTTTTTCACCAATTTGCTTTGAAAGGTTAAGACTAAAATCGGAATTCAACATATTGCTAAAACCTTCATCCTTCTGGTAAGAACCTCTTCTAAAAAAGTCTTCCCCCTGATAATTAATGAATTTTAAATGATTTGCAGGATAAAATTCATCAGCACTATTTTCCTTTTTAGTTATACCAAGTTTGACTTTAGCATGTAAGCCCGGAAAGAAATCGTACCTTGTCGAAAAATTATTGGTTATCTCCGTATATTGATTGGTAAATTTTGTTTCTAATTGAGCATTATACAATGGATTGTATCTAAAGGGATAATCCTTTTGTCTATACTCATGCAATAGTTTATGAGGACTGTAGCCCATCTCAACATTCGTTACAATCCTACCATCTTCGTCAACAGGAGACCAATAAGGGTTTAATTCTGAATAATCCCTAAAACTACCATAAGGAGAATCGGCACTATTGTTCACTGTAATAGACAATGAATTCTGAAATCTTAATTTTTTATATCTATACCCTAGATTTATTGAACCGGAAATGGTACTCCTTTCAGATCCTTTCATTACTCCAGTAGTTTTGTTATAGGCAACATCAGCATTAAGTCTCAACTTATCGTCACCCGCTTCAATAGCTATAGAATGCTTTTGCCCCAACCCTACTCTAAGAGGCTTCGACATCCAATCAGTATCAACTCCAGACAATACAACACCAAGTCTATCATAATACGTCTGATCTAATATCCCTTGCAAATAGTCATAATCATATAAACCAGCACTCTTTTCAAGTTCAAGCTTTTCTTTAGCATTACAAAGATTATAAGAAGTTAGATCAGGCATGCTGACATCAAAACTATTTGAATAAGTTATACGTAAATCACCTGTTCCATCTTTTTTGGTTTCAACAACAACAACCCCATTTGCAGCTTTAGATCCCCACATAGCTTTAGCTGCAGCATCTTTTAGAATAGTAACAGAAGCAACCCTGTTCATATCAAGATCGAATATTTTTTCAACACTGCATTCAAAACCATCTAATACAAAAAGTGGCATATTAGGATTATCCCTATAGTTACCTTTAAAATCGAAACCATCTTCTCCTCCAGGAAAAGTTGATGTACCTCTTAGTTGCATATTAGGCATTTTATTTGGATCAGAACCAAACTCCAAATTATCAAATATCATTAAAGAAGGATCCATACTTTTAAGCGACTGAAATAAGTTTTGATTACTTACCTTTAGTAACTCTTCCTTATCCAATGTAACAGCAGAACCGGTAAAACTACTAGCTTTTCTTTGGAACATACCTGTTACAACAACCTCCTCCATCTCTTGTGCATCGCTTTCCAGTATTACAATATACTCTTTTTGCTTTGCAATATTTACCTCCTGATTCTTCATTCCAACAAAAGAGAACACAAGCGTTTCGCCAAATTTAGGAATACTTAATTCAAATTTTCCTTCTATATCTGTTGCTACACCGATACTCGTTCCTTTTATCATAACAGTTACCCCAGGCAATGGATTACCTTGGTTATCCTTAACTACTCCTTTTACTGTTATTCCTTTTTGTTCAGAAGAGTTAGCCTTTTCTATAGACTTTGGGATAATAATTATAGTTTTTTCAATAAACTGAAAACTAAAATTATTATCAAGAACAGTTTCTAGTACTTCTTTAACCTCAAGTTCTGATTTAGTAAACTCAACTTCCCTAGTCACGTTTAATTTATCTTCGCTATAAAAGATATCGTAACCTAATTGTGATGAAATATTATCAAATACTTTTTCTACTGTTAGTTTATTACTCTGAAAACGAACCATTCCGTTCTGAGAATAAACTTTGGGCACTTACCTGAAATACTCCAATCAACAGAAACAAACTAATTAATTTCATAATAATTAGACCTTTCCTAATCCTGTCCCAAGGACAAAACATTTTAATGAAATAGTTTTTTTTCATACATTTGTAATTACATATTTATAATGTTCTTAAACCTACTATTATAACCTAATTGGTTTAAGAAGTTATTTAATTGGAAATGAGAAGCCGCCAAACTCTCATTTCCTTTTTTATTTATGCACTTTTTCTACTATAATACTCTTTCCTTTTATTCTAAATTTTATATCTGTTGTTTTCTCTAATTTCCTAAGCATTTGCTCTATTGGCTCGTGTTTGTTTATTACCCCCCTAAATTTCATCTGTTTTACTTCCTCATTCAAATAAAACATCTCAAAATCGTACCACCGTTCCAGTTTTCTTACAACATCTTCAAACGTAAAACCTTTAAAATAAAATTTACCGTCTGTCCACGATGTAAACAATTCCGTATCTACCTCTTTAACCTCTCTCACTCCGGTCTTTTTATTCATAGTATACTGAAATGAAGGTTTAAGAATTACTTTATCAGCCTCTCCATTACTCACCTGTACTGAGCCGTCGACTAAGGTAGTCCTCATACTATCCTCTTCAGGATATGAACACACATTAAATATAGTTCCAAGAACTTTTATATTTATATTATTAGCATGCACATAGAATGGTTTTGATTTATCGTGTGCAACATTAAAATAAGCTTCTCCTTCCAGATAAACATCTCTTCTATCACCAACAAAATTCACAGGATACTTTAAAACCGATTCAGAATTCAGCCAAACTTTCGAACCATCGGCTAATTCCAGATAAAATTCTCCACCTTTAGGTACTTTTAGGGTATTGTACTGGACTTTTTCATCAAGGTCTAAAGTAGTCATCTCATATTTCAACTTACCGCTAATGCTGTCTCCATATACTTTAGCTCCTGGCTGATTCATCTCAAAAGACTTGTATTCTTGACCAATAACTATTTTCTCTCCCGTTGCCAATACCAATTCAGCCCTCTTACAGCCGGGGCTTATAGTAACCTTTTGATTTTTTACAACTGTATCATTTTGTGGGTGAAAATATAATACAAAAGTTGCGCAAATTAATAAAGGAAAAACAACAGCTGCATATCTAAGCAAGTATTTCCATACGGGTATTTCGTTATTTTTTATAGTTCTTTTGTTAACTTTTACCCAAACCCTATCTATATCTATCTCATTTGAAAACAAATAAGATGATGAAGCTCTTCGTATCTTAAAATAATCTTGAAAGGATGATTTTATTTGTTCATCAGGAAATTCATTTCTCTCTTCCTCAGAAAGCCTATTATTCCATAATCTTGAAATAAATTCCCATTTAATATGTGAAAAATTGTCTTTCATATTTTGAATATTTTACCCTAAGGCAATCAATATCCAAAAATGGGTGACTCATTTTCAAACTTTTTTTTAAAATATTCAGAAGATTAAAAGACTATTCTGAGAAAGGGAACAGTTTACACGCCAAAAAAAGCAACACAAATTCAGGCTTATGGTCAACTTTTTCTCTTATTGAACGGTAGGCTTTTGATATATGAGTTTTTACTGTATTCACCGAAATATCAAGATCTTCTGCTATCTCTTTATACTTCAATCCATCAATGCAGCTCATTAAAAAAACTTTTCTACACTGCTCCGGTAGTTCTTCTATTACTTTTTTTATTTTTTCAATTTCCCTAAGTTCTTCGTCAACATAATCATGATGCTGCAATTCATCAATAAATTCTATTATTTGTGGATTATGTTTACGCTCTACCGCAAGTTTTTTTATATAATTCAAAGCCCCGTTCCTAACAGAAGAATATAAATAAGATTTTACTGAAGTATCAATTATTATCTTGCTTTTTTTATTCCAGAAATAAACAAATACATCCTGAACTATATCTTCAGAAATATCTTTCACTCCTGTTATTCCGTAACAATATTCACAAAGAGAAGAATAATACTTTCTAAAGATTTGCTCAAAAGCACTATGATCATAATTACCTATATATGAATTATTTGCCATAAAATGTATAAGAATTTTTCTTCTGTACCCGGACAAATATAATAAACAATTATCATTCCTACAAAATAAGGTAGCACTTCAAATCATAACTTAAAATAGCTAAAATATACTATAAAAATGAGCCAAAGTAGAAATACCCAATCGCCATACTAACTCATGAATAAATACTTACTTTTTCAACTATTTTACTTTGCTTCCACCTATATATGAAACTTAAACCTACCACGAAGCCCTATAAGGATACAGCACAATTCCTGTTCCTAATAGTTTAAAAACACCATCAAAAGAGCGCTAATAATATTAGATGATTTCTAAAAAAGTCGAGTTCTTACACCTGATAATTTAATCCAGTCAAATCAAAATACATACTAATTATTAGTGTATTTCAGGTAAATATCTATTGCATAATTCAATAAAGATATATGCAGATAGGGCCAAAAACACTACAGTTCTTCCTTCTTTTTTTCCTTCATCATAAAATACACAAGACCAGCAACCAGAACGAAAGAAAAGAATCTTATTGTTGTCTGGTATTGAAGAGAGATATTCATAAAATTAACCCCTAATATTATAAGGATCAATGTTACAATAACATATTTAGAAGTTTTTTTGCTCATTAGATTATTATTAAATCATTTTTTTGAGTCGACGACAACTGTAAATCATCAGGCCTCTTTTAAGTAATTCCATATTATCGCTCTAAATAAACAATTTTATGTCTTAGAAAAAAGTTATAATTATTTTTAAGCAAACTTTGTAATTTATTTAAAATGTTTCTAAATTAGTGAAAGAAAAATTGGCTATTCAAAACATATAATAAGTAATAAATAAAAGCTAAATATATATGGAACCAGATACTCATGCAATTATGATTGCCTTTGGGCTAACTCTTTTTGCCGGTCTTTCTACAGGTATTGGTAGTGCGATTGCTTTTTTTGCCAAACATACTAATACCAAGTTTCTTACAATATCTTTAGGATTCTCTGCCGGTGTAATGATCTACGTATCTATGGTAGAAATTTTCCAAAAGGCAAAAGAAGCCTTGGTATCAGATTTGGGCAATACACTAGGAACCTGGATGACAGTAATCTCATTTTTTGGAGGTATACTTTTAATAGGCATTATTGATAAATTAATTCCCTCGTACGAAAACCCCCATGAGATAAGATCGATTGAAGACATTCAGAACTCTCCTCATCATAAAAAGAAATTAATGCGTATGGGCTTATTTTCTGCTCTGGCAATAGCCATTCACAATTTCCCTGAAGGAATGGCCACATTTACTGCCGGATTGGTAGACCCTAAAATAGCAATCCCCATTGCGGTAGCCATTGCTATTCACAATATTCCGGAAGGAATAGCCGTATCTGTTCCCATTTATTATGCTACGGGGAACAGGAAAAAAGCCTTTACTCTCTCTTTCTTGTCAGGATTGGCAGAACCCGTAGGTGCTTTAATTGGATATATACTTATATATTGGCTAACAGGGATGAACAATACAGTATTTGGTATATTATTTGGATCTGTTGCAGGTATTATGGTATTTATTTCCCTTGATGAACTTTTGCCCACTGCAGAAGAATACGGTGAACACCATATAGCCATTTATGGTTTAGTCGCTGGAATGGCTATCATGGCTCTAAGTCTTTTAATGTTTGTTTAGTAATAGTTTTTATTCGGGTTTATTGTTAGCTATTTTAATTATACTGGAATAAGCCTTTACTTTTCCTGCATTATCAACAAACTTTATACATATACTCTTACCTGCATATTTTTCAGAAATCAGCCACTTACCATGATTTTCACCTTTCCTGCAAATAATAGTCCCTAGTTTTTCATTTGTTTCACCAGACTCAATAAAAACACTAATCTCACAATTATTACTCTCATTCTCATCTAGAATAACAGTCATTTCCAACTGATCACCAGCAATACAATTTTTATCAATAGATTTTACCTTAACGGTAACAGATGCACTTAATACTCCGCACAGGAATACCAGCGCCATAGACATAATTAATCTTGACATTTTCACAAGTTATAGTTATTACAATAGATTATATACTTTGTTCCCCGTTATAAAGATATAAATACTTATGTATTTGACAAAGAAAGCTATCATTTCCGACAAAAAAAGTTTAAAAAATACCATATTATTGGTATATAGACACTCCCAGAAGGATATAGAAACATAAATTTCTTGGAATATGAACAGACATTATTACAATATTAATTTAAGTCATTGACATTTTTTATACTAATTGTGAAAACAATTAGTATAATTACAAAAAAAGCCGTCCTTAAAAAAGAACGGCTCCCTGTATATTTAATACTAATTATTTCGCTTATTCCGCATTTGAGAAATACTTCATAAATTGTGATCTTTCGTACATTGCAGGATTCTTTGCTCTCTTATAGTTAAGCATCCCCCTGAAATCATCTATAGATTTGAATTTCTTTTCATCCATCCACTTTTCAATTTCCTCTTTTATTTCTCCAATCCTCTCAAAGCCCTCCTGATAAAGAACAGAACATACCTGAACTGTTGAAGCTCCAGCAAGCAATAATTTAATTACTGCCTCGCTATCGTGAACTCCTGTTGATGCTGATATATCAATTTTTTCAACTTTATCAGATAAAAGGCCTACCCATCTTAATGTTCTCCTTATCTCTGATGGAAAACTATATAGTTCAGATGATGTTATTTTAAGATTATCTATATCGATATCCGGCTCATAGAATCTGTTGAAAAGAACAAGGGCATTGGCACCTAAACCCTTTATTTTGTTAGCTACACTAAGAAGGTTAGTAAAATTAGAACCCAATTTAATAGATACAGGTATTTTCACCTTTGACTTAACACCTTCAATAATACGATAATATATTTCCTCGTAATATTCAGCATCTTTATACTTATCAGTTGGAACTACAAAAACATTGATTTCTATCGCATCTGCTCCGGCAGCCTCAATTTTTTGTGCAAAATCTACCCATTCGTTAGCATTAACACAATTAACACTGGCAATTACCGGAATGTCAAGTTTTGCTTTAGCATTTTTTATTAAAGAAAGATATATATCAAGATCGTTCGCCTTTATATAGTTGCTTATATAATCCTGTGCCTCTGCATAAACATTGGCAGCATTATCAACAGCAAGCAAAGCATCAGCCTGAGAATTGATCTGTTCTTCAAAAATAGACTTAAGAACAACGGCACCGGCACCGGCTTTTTCCAATTCTACTAATTTTTCAATACTATCAGTAAGTCCTGAGCTACTAACAATAATAGGGTTTTTAAGTTTTAAACCCATATAAGTGGTTTCTAAGCTAGCCATATATCTTTGTTTTATAATTTTTTACGGTATTAATGGTATTACGATATGCTTATAATATCCAATATTACAAAAAGATCAACATATTTACAAATACTATAAGTAGTTTCTATATCCAAAGATTGAACTTCCAACCCTTACAATAGTACTGCCCTGTTGAACTGCTATTTCGTAGTCTCCTGACATCCCCATAGATAATTCTGCAAAATATGCTTTATCACTAAAATATGCTATTTTTAGTTTATTAAAAATAGTTCTCAAAAAAGCAAACTCCTCTGCCACAAGCTTTTTATTATCTGTATTAGTTGCCATACCCATCACTCCAACAATTCTGACAAACTTCATCTGTTTGAACTCTTCTGATGAAAGTAATTGAATTCCCTCTTCAAAAGAAAGTCCAAATTTTGTCTCCTCACTGGCAATATGAAACTGAAGAAGACAATCTATAACCCTGTCGTTTTTCTCTGCTTCCTTATTAATTATATTCAGAAGTTTAACACTATCAACAGCATGAATCAAGGAAACAAAAGGAGCAATATATTTCACTTTATTTGTCTGTAAGTGACCAATCATATGCCACTCTATATCCTTAGGAAGATCGGTATACTTAGACACAAGTTCCTGTGGTTTATTTTCACCGAATATCCTATAGCCTCCTTCGTATGCCTCAAGAATATCTTCCTTGGGTTTTGTCTTAGAAACAGCAACCAGTTTAACTCCTTTTGGTAATTTTTCTAATATTTTGTTTATATTTTCAATAATTCCCATATCTTTATTTTTTTTACAAAAATAGCAGCAATAAATAAGTAATGAAAAATATTTTTTAAATACTTGTAACCAAGCAAAAAAAAATGGCGTCTTAACAAGTGAAGAGCAAAACAAAGACAACAATAAAATAAAAAAACAAGATAGACATTAAAAACTAAATTATAAACATTAAAACCACATATTATGGATCTTGGGGGAATTATTGGAACTATTTGTGTTTTCGGGTTTGTACCAGTTTTGGTTTACCTAAATCACAGACATAAAGAAAGAAAAGCTCTTATTGAGAGCGGTCAATCTGCCGAAATGCTTCATACAAAACCTAAATGTTCTGGTATGCAAAACACTTTAAAATACGGATTGGTATTGGTTGGATTAGCTATTGGTGTATTTATGGGCAGCATCTTTAGCGCATATACAGAAATGGCAACTGAAGCAGCTTATTTTTCAATGATATTCTTATTCGGGGGACTAGCATTACTAATATTTTACATTCACACTGGCAAACATAAAGAACCTGAAACTACTGAAAAAGAATAACATACCAAATCAACAAAATTTTAAGATAGTGGAAACGGCCCCCTAAGAGGCCGTTTTTTTTATAGTATTAATCTTTCTTTAAATGGAAGGAATGTCATAAAATCTGCATGGTGCACAACATAATCCTCTGTGCTTCGTTTAACCAGATTGCCTTCTCCGGCATGAGTTGCAATAATATGACAGATTTACGGAGGAAGTCCGCATTCGTCTGCAATACTTCTGGTTTACCAGACATCTTAATCATATCGTAGGTTCTTACATTTGCAAATATGCTATTAGTTAATAAAAACATTCATGATTTATGATAAGCTTTCAAAAAACTTAAATAAATTAAAAAAACAGATTCTTTAAAAGATAATAGGAACAAAACAATACTTTACATTATTTTGTAGTTTCCACACATACAAAGGAGATATATGGAGAATTTGAATAAAAGATATTTTATACAACTAAGTTACAACGGCACGGCGTATCATGGTTGGCAAATCCAGCCCAATGCCCCTACCGTTCAGGAAACAATAAATAAAGCTTTAAGCACTATTCTGAGACAGGAAATTAATATTGTTGGTTGCGGGAGAACAGATACGGGAGTGCATGCCAGCGATTTTATGGCTCATTTCAATGCCGATCTTAATGACTTCAGTACTGAACAACTTTGCTTTAAACTCAACAGGTTTTTACCAAACGATATTGCTATTCAAAGAATAATTGAGGTTCATCCGGAAGCTCATGCCCGCTTTGACGCTATATCAAGAACATATCATTATTATCTTGATACTGAGAAAAATCCTTTTACCTACAATTATTCTCATACACCACATCCCATTCCTGATATTGATATTATGAATGAAGCATGCAAAGTGCTTTTTGATTATATCGATTTTACAAGTTTCAGTAAATTACACACCGATGTAAAAACAAATAACTGTAAGATATATAAGGCAGTATGGGAGAGGAAAGGACATCAGTTAATCTTTACAATCAAGGCCGACAGATTCCTAAGGAATATGGTCAGAGCAATTGTGGGAACTCTTATAGAGATAGGCAATAAAAAGATTACAATAGATGAGTTCAGAAGGATTATTGAAAGTAAAAACAGGGGAAATGCAGGAGTCTCCGTTCCAGGTAGAGCTTTGTTTTTAAGCAACATAGAATATCCTGAAGAAATTTATAACTACAAAACTTCTCAGATTTAGAAGAATTGATTAGAACATTATTATTTATTTAAGGTCAGTGAATATTAATTTTGGCATTATTTTTTTTAAATTCATGGCCTTAAAAAATATTAAACAAATGAGAATTAAAACCAATATAATTTTAGGTCTTTTATTTTTATTAATATCAAGCGTTTCAAATGCGACTAAGTTATCACCCAAAGCAGAAATAAGTCTTATTACCTGTTCTCCTGGAAATGAGCTTTATTCTCTCTTCGGTCATTCTGCCATTAGGGTAAAAGACCCCTTAAACAGAATTGATTATATTTTTAATTACGGTACTTTCGATTTCGATACACCTAATTTTTATACAAAGTTTGCAAAAGGTAAACTTCCATATCTTCTTTCTGTATCCTATTTCAGTGATTTTAAAAGAGCATATGAAAATCATAAAAGAAGTATTTATGAGCATAAACTTATTATTGATTCACTAAACAGACAAAAACTCTGGGATGCTCTTGAAGAAAATAACAGGCCAGAAAACAGGGCTTATCAATACGACTTTCTTTTCGATAACTGTGCCACAAGGGTAAGGGATATTATTGAGAATAGCAATACAGATAATCTTACATACAATTATAAGAACGAAGGAAAGAGTTTCAGGGATATTCTTTACGAATATCTGGGACCTTTTAAATGGCTTGAATGGGGTATTTCTACAATACTTGGAAGTCCTTGTGACAGAGATGCAACTCCAAGGGAGTATATGTTTATTCCCGATTACCTGATGTATGTTCTTGAATCGGCAAAGATAGGCGAACAAAAGTTATTGGGAGAAAAAAAAGTAATCTATCAGGCCCCAGATGTAATTAAGCCTACAGCGTTCTTTTTGAGTCCTATATTTATCTTTTCATTGGTCGCGTTGTTAATTATTACATACTCTGTACGTTGCATTAAAAGAAACTTAATTAAAAGATGGCCGGATTATATATTATTCGGACTAAGCGGTTTTGTTGGATTAATAATCTTTTTTCTATGGTTTCTATCGGAACACAAAACTACGGTTCTTAATTACAACATTTTATACTTCATACCTATTCATATTATTGTAATATTTTTCCTTAGAAAGAGAAATAATTTTATAGTAAAAAAGTATTTTTTATTAACTATGATAGCTTCTTTACTAGCATTGGTATTGTGGCTTATTATTCCAATAATACCACAAAATCTTCCTATTGCAAGTATTCCTCTTATGATACTTTTTGCATTTAGATCGTATATGATTATCAGGGATAAATAATATTACAAATAATTTTTTAAAACACATTTTTATATGTCACAAGAGGCTGAAATCATAAAAGATGATTATGCGCAGGAATACGAATTTACAGTTTCTGCCCACGATACAGATATCAGGAATCTATGTAAACTGACTAATATACTTAACTACCTACAGGAAAGTGCCGGAAGACATGCCGGCAAATATGGTATGGATTCCTTTAAACTTTTAAAAGACAATATAGGATGGGTTTTATCGAGACTAAAGATCCAGATGCTCCACTACCCGGAATGGCAGGATAAGGTAATAATACGCACCTGGGCAAGAGGAACAAAAGGAATAATGGCCTACAGGGATTTTGAGATTCTTAACGAAAAGAGAGAAATAATAGGAAAGGCAACTTCTGCATGGCTGATGATAGATATTGTAAAAAGAAGACCAATAAGACCAAAAACTTATACAGATAACTTCCCTCAGTACCAGGAAGCCTGTATTTGCGAGGAACTAAAAAAAATACCTGAAACGAAAGACAAGGAAAAGATATTTACTGTTCCTGTTATGTACTCCGATGTGGATATTAATCATCATGTGAACAACGTAAAATATGCTCGTTGGCAAATTGATGCTATACCTGTATCCGCTCTTTTAGATCATTCCATCGTCGATTTTGAGATAGATTTCTTACACGAGGCTAAATTAGGAGACAAAGTAACTATTGAATGTAAACAGGAAGATAGCACATTCTATACAAAAACCGTGACAGGAGACATTGTAAACAGCAGAGCAATAATAAAATTTTAATAACATGCATTTATTTTACACACCAGACATAAAAGGAGATACATATACACTCGACCCTACAGAATCGAAACATTGCATAAAGGTCTTACGACTGACTGAGGGCGATATTATTCATCTTATAGACGGCATTGGAGGATTTTATACAGCAGAGATAACAGATGCTAATCCAAAGTCGTGCAAAATAAAATGCACAGAAATAATCAGGGAATACGAGAAAAGAAATTTTAAGCTACATATCGGCATCGCCCCTACCAAGAATAACGACAGAATCGAATGGTTTCTTGAAAAATGTACAGAGATGGGAATAGACTGTGTGACTCCCCTACTCTGCGAGCATTCGGAAAGGAAGGTTCTCAAGACTGATAGATTAAACAAAATAATAACCTCCGCCGTTAAGCAATCGTTGAAAGCATACCATCCACTTCTTAAAGAGATAACCAGATTCAAGGATCTGATAAATCAGCCCTTCGATGGTCTGAAATTTATTGCCCATTGCAATCCGGGGAAAAAAACACCTCTACAGGATATCTATAAAGAAAATACAAATGTGCTAATACTTATAGGTCCTGAAGGTGATTTCAGTCCGGAAGAAGTAGAAATGGCTAAAGAAGCAGGATTCAAAGAAATTAGTCTCGGTAACAGCAGGCTAAGAACTGAGACTGCAGGTATTGTTGCCTGTCATACCATTAATTTGATTAACAGGACATAAATACTTAATCTAAAACAAAAAAATCTCAATTGAAATGATTTAAATAAAAACTGTAACTACAAATAAGGCCTCCGCAAATGGGAGGCCTTATTTGTAGTTATTTTACTAACTCTAAACTTTACAAACTTATGAAAAAAATCTCTAACTGTGACACTACAAAGATACGGCTATTTTAGTGCTTCAAAGTTAACGCAACGTTAATACCTGTTAAGTTTTTCTTAATTTTAACAAGTATTAAGAAATAACCCATATTTTTCTTACCAAAAATTCCATTTCATTGTAGAGATGATCTTTTTAACCTAAATATCTGTACAATAATTTTCCATATGACCCAATAAATAATTATGCAGGGCAATGGTACATTAAATTTTTAAACAAGGTAAAATAATTATCTTCGTTATAATAGAAATGAATTTATTATCTATTTTCCAACAAAATACCCATAACAACAAAGGCCTCCGCAAATGGGAGGCCTTTATTGTTATTCTACTAACCTAAACTTTTACAAACTTATGAAAAAAAATCTCTAACTGTGACAGTGCAAATATACCGTCATTTCCACAGAATAAAGTTAACGAAGAGTTAAGAGCTGTTAAGTTTTTCTTAATTTTAACAACTTTTAATAATTATTGGTAAAACACCTTACTACTTATAAGTAAAAATCGCCATTTTATTAAAAACTATAAGTCAAAATCAGGAATTTGAATATTATTCCTAGAGCCTAAATTTAGATAAAAACGGCCCCACTATTAAGCAAGGCCGTTCACACTTATAAAAAATCTCTTTCTTAAAGCATTTCAATCTTCCCACTGATTTTTATACCAGCTTTAGAAAATAAAACACCTACAGGACAAGTCTTTTCAACAGTCTCAAGACATTTAGCAATTTTCTCTTCAGATGCATCAGTCTTAATTCGTAAAACATAGTCAACGTGAGAAAATGTTAGATAACCTTCTTCAATTCTTGCTAACGCCTCTACTTCAAGAGCCTGGAATGAAATTCTCATTTTAGGAGCAACCATCGCAAAAATAGTCTCGATACAACCGGCAAAGCCCATAATACAAAGTTCTAGAGCTGAAGAACCCGTGTCGCATCCACCTTTTTCTTCCGATACATCAATAACAATACTACGATTACATTTGTCTGTTACTACTCCCTGAAATTGTTTTGTCCATGTTGCAACTGCTTTCATCTTTCCAATAATTTTAATTAAACAATTAATAATTAGGATTACAAAACTGAAAAAATAGCAGTTTATTATACGAACATTACGCCAATTTGACACACATAACGTATATATATGTAATGGCATCTAAATTGTAATGTTCTACACAACGTAAAAATAAAAAAAATACTAAAAATACATATCATGAACATTAATAATTTCACAATTAAGGCACAGGAATCCATACAATCTGCTGTTCAGATAGCAGAACAAAAAGGACAACAGGCCGTGGAAACTGCTCACTTATTAAAAGGTGTATTACAAACAAGTGAAAACATTTGTTCATTCCTCTTTAAAAAGATTGGAGCAAACCCTATTCAAATAAATAATATTAATGAAAAGATAATAGAATCGTTCCCAAAAGTATCAGGGGGACAACCTTATCTTTCCAACGACAGCAACAAGGTTCTTACCAAGGCACAGGATATTGCCACAAAAATGAAGGACACTTATGTTTCCGTAGAGCATATCCTTCTTGGACTTTTAGAAATCAAAGATCAGGTTTCTTCAATGTTAAACGACCAAGGAATCAACAATAAAGATTTAATACAAGCCATAGAAGAACTTCGAAAAGGCAGCAAAGTAGATTCCCAAAGCGCAGAGGACAGTTTTAATGCCCTAAATCGCTTCGCCATAAATCTTAATAAAAGGGCATCGGAAGGCAAGCTAGATCCGGTAATCGGAAGAGACGAGGAGATAAGAAGAATACTTCAGATACTTTCACGCAGAACAAAAAACAACCCTATATTAATAGGAGAACCTGGAGTAGGAAAAACAGCAATAGCAGAAGGTCTAGCTCATAGAATAATACGTGGTGATATTCCTGATAATTTAAAAAGTAAACAAATATATTCACTTGATATGGGCGCCCTTATTGCAGGAGCAAAGTACAAAGGCGAATTCGAGGAAAGACTTAAAAGCGTGGTTAAAGAAGTTGTTGCTTCCGACGGCGAGGTAGTTTTGTTTATCGACGAGATACATACACTTGTAGGAGCCGGAAAAAGCGAGGGAGCAATGGATGCAGCCAATATACTTAAGCCTGCACTTGCCCGTGGCGACTTAAGAGCAATTGGTGCAACCACATTAAATGAGTACCAGAAGTATTTCGAAAAAGATAAGGCACTGGAAAGAAGGTTCCAGAAAGTCATGGTTGATGAGCCCGACAGACTTAGCTCAATTTCCATACTTAGGGGACTAAAAGAAAGATATGAGAATCACCATAAGGTCAGAATTAAAGACGATGCAATAATCGCTGCGGTTGAATTATCGCAAAGATATATAACCGACAGATTCCTGCCCGACAAAGCTATTGACCTTATAGACGAAGCCGCTTCAAAGCTAAGAATAGAAATTAATTCCTTACCCGAGGAACTTGATGAACTTGAAAGAAAGATTAAACAAAGGGAAATAGAAAGGGTGGCAATAAAAAGAGAAAAAGACAAAGCAAAACTTGAGATTCTTGACAAAGAAATAGCTGAACTCAACGATGAAAGGAATCAATTTATGGCCAAATGGCAGGCCGAAAAAGAAATTATTGATGCCATCCAACATAATAAGCAACATCTTGAAGAACTTAAATTCGAGGCAGATAAGGCAGAAAGAGAAGGAGATTTTGGTCGTGTTGCCGAAATTCGTTACGGCACGCTTCAGAATATTGATAAGGAAATAGAAAAACTAAATCAAGAACTTAAGGACAGTCAGAAAGGCCATGCCCTTATTAAAGAAGAAATCGACAGGGAAGATATTGCCGATATTGTAGCACGATGGACAGGAATACCTGTTAACAAGATGATGCAGACCGAGAAGGAAAAACTACTCAGTCTTGAACAGGAACTCCATAAAAGGGTAATTGGTCAGGAAGAAGCCATAGAAGCAGTAGCCGATGCCATCAGGCGCAGCCGTGCCGGCCTTCAGGATTCACGCAAACCAATAGGATCGTTTATATTCCTGGGAACAACAGGAGTCGGAAAAACAGAACTTGCAAAAACTCTGGCAAACTTCCTGTTCGATGATGAGAATCAGATGACCCGTATCGATATGAGTGAATACCAGGAAAGACATAGTGTATCACGACTTATAGGAGCGCCTCCGGGATACATAGGATACGAAGAAGGCGGTCAACTAACTGAGGCCGTACGCCGTAAGCCTTATTCTGTTGTTCTTCTTGACGAAATAGAAAAAGCCCATCCCGATGTGTTTAATATACTCTTGCAGGTACTCGACGACGGAAGACTAACCGACAATAAAGGAAGAACAGTAGATTTCAAAAATACCATCATTATAATGACCTCCAACGCGGGATCTCATATAATAATGGAAAAACTAAAGGATATAACCGAGCAAAACAGGGAACAGTTAATAGAAGAAACAAATGCAGCAGTCATTAATCTTTTGAAACAAACTCTGCGCCCTGAGTTCTTAAACCGTATTGACGAAATAATAATGTTCACACCATTGAATCAGGCCGAGATCAAAAAGATAGTTAGATTACAATTTGAACAAGTAAAAAAGATGCTTGCAGAAAATAATATAAGAATTGAACTATCTGAAGATGCCGCAGAATGGCTGAGTAAAGCAGGATACGATCCACAATTTGGAGCCAGACCTGTTAAAAGAATATTGCAAAAAGAAGTATTAAACCAATTATCCAGGAAAATTCTGTCCGGAGAAATACTCCCCGAGCAAAGAATATTGGTGGACAAACAAGATGATTCAATAAAATTCAAAAATATCTGAAAAAAAATACACAGACAATTTTCTGTACATAAATAACTTAACAATTTCCGAGAAAAAAAACACTGTTTTTTTTCTCGGAAATATTTGCAGATTCAATAAAACGCTCTATATTTGCAACCACAATAGAGAAACAGATAAGGCGTTTCAAAGGAAACAAAAACCTAATGTTCTCAAGCTGTAAGGGAAGATACCAAAGTGGCCAACTGGGGCGGACTGTAACTCCGCTGACTTTCGTCTTCGTAGGTTCGAATCCTGCTCTTCCCACCGACCGTTTGCGGGAATAGCTCAGTTGATAGAGCATCAGCCTTCCAAGCTGAGGGTCGCGGGTTTGAGCCCCGTTTCCCGCTCAAAAAAAGCCTTGAAGTTTTCTTCAAGGCTTTTTTATTATCCCACTTTTAATGCAGCCAAAGCTTCTGTATATACATGCTTCAACTCTTCTAAATACATTAATCGGGTATCTTTATCAACATGGGGAACAGCCGGGAAAAAATGGTGCAGAAGAACTTCCATCCCACAGAATTCAAATACACCCAAATCCTGAGTTATCTTTACTGCTTCATACAGTCCAGACACATTATATATTTCATCGGTCTCACCTAGAGTAGTGAAAACCATTATCTTTTTATTTTGAAGCAATCCGTGAGAACCATGTTTATCGTAGCGATAAGCAAAACCACAGGAAAAAACCCTGTCGATATAGCCCTTTAATATTGCAGGCATACCATTCCACCACAGAGGAAATACAAAAACAATCACATCAGCCCATTCAATATGCTTATGCTCTTCCCCAATATCGGCAGGACATTCTTTCTTTTTAAAACTAAGAATATCCGAAGGCTTAAGCACAGGATCGAAATTCATATCATACAAATCCCTCACCACATTGATGGTGCCATTATCCTTTCCTATTTTCAATAATGTTTCCTTGAGAGCATTATTAAAACTCTTAGGATTAGGATGTGCGTATATAAGTAGTTGGTTCATTTTTCTAGTTTTAATAATTAAGATACACTACAACACAGCAAACAACCGAGAGGGAACTATTTTACCCATTATCACATAAACAAATTCATAATATTCAATAATAAACACCTTGCTCAATTCATCAGATAATAAAGCGATTTTTGAAATTTACGACACAATTAATTATAATGTTACATATCTTTATACATGAATTTTTACTTATTCATTAATCAAATTGCTATTTTTGCATACAGGAAAAGGATTATACTGATGAATCTGACAAGTTTTTTTTAAAATAATACAAAAGATGATTTAGATTTGTATCTCTAATTATTTAAAAATTTTATGCCAGACTAATAGAATCGAAAGACTCCGGAATGTGCAATATTTTTGCATATTCTTAAATTTATAAAACAATAAACAGATGAAGAACCTGGTAGTAATTTCTGGGGCAGGAATGAGTGCAGAGAGCGGAATACGCACATTTCGGGACAACAATGGGCTATGGGAAGAATACAACGTAATGGATGTAGCCACACCCGAAGCCTGGGCAAGAAACCCTGAGATGGTTAACCGTTTTTACAACGAAAGAAGGAAGCAACTATACTCATGTCAGCCCAATAAGGGTCATTACGGTCTTGCCGACCTTGAGAATTACTTCAATGTGGATATAATAACCCAAAACATAGATGATCTTCACGAACGGGCCGGAAGCAGCCATGTGATACATCTTCATGGAGAACTAAAGAAAGTACGAAGTTCAGTAGACCCCAATCTTATATACAATCTTGAAGGATGGGAATTAAAACTGGGCGACAAATGCGAGAAAGGCTCTCAGTTACGTCCACATGTCGTATGGTTTGGAGAAGCCGTTCCAGAGATAGAGAATGCAATCCCACTTGTTGAAAAGGCCGATATAATAGTAATTGCAGGCACCTCCCTAGCCGTTTATCCAGCAGCAGGATTGGTAAATTATGCTAAATACGATGCAGAAATATATCTTATAGACCCTAAAAAGCCCGGCAACCTTAACCTGCCTAACGTACACTATATAGAAAAAGGAGCCGAGGAAGGAGTTGTACTACTAAAACAAGAGCTTTTAAATAACGAATTTGAAGCATAGTAATAATATTATTATCTTCGCACAAAAATACAAGAAATGATAGACCAGTCAACCATATGCGCCATCTCCACAGCACCAGGTAATGCTGCCATCGCTGTTATTCGTCTTTCCGGAAAAGATTCAATTGCAATATGTGATTCAATATTCCATTCATCAAAGGGGAAAAGGTTAGAAGCACAGAAGGCATATACAATACATTTCGGGGAAATAAAAGAAGGAGATGAAATCATCGACGAGGTACTGGTCTCAATATTTCACGGCCCCCACTCCTACACCGGCGAAGACAGCGTAGAGATAAGCTGTCACGGAGCTCCATACATACAGCAACGGATAATACAATTGCTTATACAAAAAGGAGCCCGTATGGCCAATCCGGGAGAATACACACAAAGGGCCTTTGTAAACGGAAAGATGGACCTTTCCCAGGCAGAGGCAGTAGCCGACCTTATATCAACATCGTCGGCAGCAGCGCACAAACTTGCAATGCAGCAAATGAAAGGAGGATTCTCCGCAGAGATATCAAAGCTGAGGGAGCATCTTTTAACAATATCTTCCCTTGTAGAGCTGGAACTTGATTTCTCCGAGGAAGATGTAGAATTTGCCGATCGCAAAGAACTGATGCATCTTGCCCATAATATCGACTCACTGATAAGCAAACTGATTGACTCATTCAGTCTTGGTAACGTAATTAAGAACGGAGTACCTGTCGCCATCGTAGGAAATACAAATGTTGGGAAAAGTACCCTACTTAACTCACTACTTAAGGAAGATAAAGCAATAGTAAGCGAGATAGAAGGAACCACCAGAGATGTTATAGAAGACACAATAAACATACAGGGAATCACTTTCCGATTCATTGATACGGCAGGAATCCGTCACACTAAAGACGTAGTAGAAACAATAGGAATAGAGCGGACATTCGATCGTATAAAGAAAGCCAGCGTAGTTTTATTACTTGTCGATGCACTAAAAGATCTTTCCACTGTAAGAGAATCAATAGAAAAAGTAAGCTCAGAAATTGACCATTACACACAAAAATTCATAGTAATAATCAATAAGATAGATCAGATAGAAAACCCAGGAGAAGTAAAAGAAGCACTTTTCAGATATTCAAAAGACTATCACATTATACCAATATCGGCCAAAGAAAACACCAACGTAGACAAGCTGATTGACGAACTGGTAAGCACCGTAAACCTACAACAGTTAAACGAAAGCGACGTAATAGTGACCAACGCCAGACACTATGAAGCCCTTTGTCACGCCAAAGAAGCCGTAGACAGAGTAATCCACGGACTTGAAATGGGAATCAGCGGAGACTTCCTATCACAGGATCTTCGCGAAACCTTGCATTATTTGGGAACGATTACAGGTGAGATATCAACTGACGAGATATTAGGAAATATATTTAAGAACTTTTGTATAGGAAAATAACCCTACTTTCTCTTGTTTGCACTTGTTTGCTTTTGCTTTCATTTTAAGGCATTTACCTTTATTTTGTTTGCAGATGTTTGCACTTATTTACCCAATTTTGTTGTATATTTGTTGTAAAGAAAATTGTTACAACAATTTTACAACAAATCAGGGGAAATGATGGCAGCTCCTGACAGTCACTGACAGTTGCCTGACAGTGGAAAAGAACTAATAATTTAAGATATGACTAGCTATATTCTAATACCAAAATTTTTCTTATACAAAAAAGAAGAATATATTTCTGAATATAATTCATATTGGTATTTCTCTGTTGTAATTACAGGAACGCATCACAAAATTGATAATGATCCTGTTCAAACCGAGATAATTACAAGTTCAATGGGGTCAAATAAAATCTATTATTAAATTGTATAATTGATCTTTTAGTTTCAGGTCTTCTACCTCCATTTCAATATTAGGAATATCATTTACTTCTATTAGACTTTCCATTAATCATTACACACTCCTTAGGCCTTTCTCTATATACTCTAATTGCCATATTTTAAACAGAAGATCATCTGCCGGGAGGTATATCCGGTTCATTCTCTAGACAACTCATCAATTCTCTTTTTATCTTCAATAGCTAAATTAAGTTGATCAAATACTTTAGCTATTGAAAAGGTATATATTTTCCCGTCTATATTTACAGTAGAAAGGTTCGATAACTGTTCAGAATTACCTAAAAAGTTTAACTGTATAGTAGCAAATTGAACTTCCACGATACTCTCGAATATATCCATTTTCTGTTACAGAAGAATCAGGAAATACTTTTTTAGCAACTACATTTCTATATCCCGCCTTTTGAAAACGATTTTTAAAGTGAAAAGAACAATAGTTAATTCCAATATTAAGCCCAAGTTCTTTGGCTTTAGAAATTATTTCAAGAGCAGCCAATTCCGATTCCATAACCAATGGTCTTTCTTCACTTATAATTGTATATTCCACGTTTTTACCAGTTTGTAAACGATTATGCTTTGTCAACCTTAAATGATGTAAGTTCAGATTAGGTGACACCAGCCTCAATCATTTGAGGTAACATGGCAATTATTCTATCTTTCTCTTCTGGTATAGAAGGAATTTCTATAGTAATATTGGGGATAATACCTTTAGCAAGCTTTACTTTATCAAGACTAAAACCTGTGGCTCCTATATCAAATCTAATTTCATTTAAATTTTCATCAGCCAGTGCTTTTAGTTTCGTTTCGTCAGCCAAAATGCCATTAGTATACAATCCATATATAAAGATCACTTTTACATTTTATCCTCAATGTTTTTATGTATTCAAGAGTACGTTCAAAAAATAACAATGGCTCACCCCCCGCTAAAACTCACTCCATCGAACTGAAAATTATTAATGTAGTCCGCATAATCATCCGGATTATCAAAATCCAAATCCTTGTGTAGAAGGTTTCTCATCGTTTAACTGTGTTGTAGGACAGTAAAAACAATTTGCATTGCACTTATTTGTAATAAAATAAACAACTCCATTTACCGGAGCCACATATTTTCACAACCTTTAGAAATATGATTATAGTAAGGTTTAGTGCCTTTAAAAAGCAAACTATTTCCTATTTCTTTTAATAGATCTTCTCTCTTATTTTGATAATCGTTGGCAATATAAAAATTAGCCCATTGAATATCCGGCCATTGCGCAAAATCACTCTTATTTTTGTTTAATAAAGCGAATTTAGCCAGTTGTATTTTGCTTCCATTATGGATTTATAACATGTATTTTGTTAAGGTAACAAAGGAATAATAGTTTTGTCTGTACTATGAATTAATTAAGAATATAATATGCATAAATAAATGAGCCGGAAGCCTAAAGCTCAGAAAAAATATAAAGGAACATCAGAAAACAGTTCCAAAATTATAAAGGCTTTTTGTATTACTTCTTTCAACAACATATATCAATTAAAATGTTGTGCAATATATAATTTTCTATTCAAATAATCGTATTACAATATTAGCTATTTTTATCTAGCCCCATAATTTCCCTATCTACTATAGTTAAGTATTTGACTATAGCTTTTCCCTGCTTGTTTTTTTAACTACTTCCCCCACTCCAAACGTTATCTTAAGATTAAAAAATAAATATAAATTCTGACCAGGACCAACTAATTTAAGCGCCTCCTTTTGCTTAGAATCAGTAAATTCCTCAGTTCGGTTATATTATCGGCATTTAGCCAATTTTCCTGAAAATCCTTGTTGCTAACCAAAGAACCTATGGAGGCAATTGTTTTCAAATGCAAAATCCTTTTATCTTTTGTACCCCCTAATAAAAAGACAGCCTTGACTTCTTTTTCTGAAAATCTGATTCCTTTTTTACTTCTTATTATAGGTTAAAGAATATTTTACTTTCCCCATCAATAACAATATGGGGAATTGCTAGAAAACCAGAGACAACAGGATTAGATACTTTCTGTCTTTTTAAAAACCGGGAGCTTATTTCTTCTTCTTCCATCTCTGTTTCCTTTGATATATCTTTCACAACTATCTTTAAAAGATTGTCAAAAACTCATAGATTCCTCTATATCAATGATTTTTGCTTTTTTCAGCAATATATCAAAGTTATCCTGTTGGATATTATCCCTATTTATAAGAATTTCCCTTAAATCATCTTCAAGTACATTTTCCAATAATGTGCTGTCCGCAATTCTTTTCAGCAAATGCAAAAGTGCATACTCCCTTTTATCAATTTTTTTACCATAAAAAATGTATATAAAGAAACTAATAAATAAAAAAGCCAGACTTACTTCAATAGCATCCACACCAAGCTCGATAATGAATAATGTGAATAACACAATACAGACTATCTCCAACCACGGATAAAAAGGAGCTTTAAAGGCTTGGCCTATAATTCCTTATTCTACTCTCCCTCAAAACAATGACTGAAAAAATTTGTTAAGACATATGATGTTAAAATAATAGTTGAAGCAGCTTTCACAAGCATTTCAAGAGGTAATAATAAGGATATGTAAATTATAATTCCGGTAATTATAATAGCAATTGTTGGTGTCTTAAATTTACTATTGACCGCTGCAATCTGGTGAGGTAACAGCTGGTCACGAACTCAATGCCATTGGGTACCTGGAAGCAGACATTATACCTGCATTGGCAGTAGTCAGGAATGCTATCATAGAAGCAATGATAATAATAATATATCCCTGTGACCCCATTATAGATTTTGCAGAATCGGCTACTGGTGTCAGGGATTTTTTGAAAACTTCAGGCTCTAAAGTCCCGGTAATGACATATGTTGTTAAAGTATATAAAATAATTACAACTACAATAGATGAAATCATACCAAGAGGGATATTTCTTTTGGGGTTAATTACTTCCTCAGAAACCGTACTCACCTGAAGAAGACCTCCAAAAGAGATAAAAATAAACCCGGATGTAATAAATAATTCATTAACCCCTACAGTCATAAATGGTGAAAAATAAGATGACTGAACTTTAGGCAAACCAACAACAATATAAAGAATCATCATGGCCAATAATCCGGCAACCATAGCTATTTGCAAAATAGCCGCCTCTTTAACGCCTACAATATTAAAGACTACAAAGAAAAGACATAGAAACAGACCAGAAATCAATGGACTGATTCCTGTATATAGAAATATAATTTCCGATATACCGAATATTGCAAAAGCACTTTTTAAAGACAGGGAAAACCAACCAAGAAAGCCAGGAAATTGTGCCAAGCAAAGGTCCGAATGTTTTATGAATAAAAAAGTAATCACCCCCGGCTTTAGGCATTGCAGTCGATAATTCAATAACACTAAAAACACCCATGAGTGCAAGCATACCAGCCAAAAAAATATGCAATAAATGTAGCAGGACCCGTCTGTGCATATGCAAGCCCGGGTAAAATAAATATCCCCGAACTAATCATTGCACCTGAGGCAATACTAAAAACACCGAATAAAGAAACCCCCTTTTTTAAATCCATAAAAAACCTCCAATATATTATTTACGCAAAGGCATTTATTATACAGCCAATAACTGTTTTACTTAAAGTCACAAAAGATTATACGGAGGAAAAGGCCAGTAGATTTAAATAAATAATATTTTTTTGAAATCTATCCACATTATACTAGCTGACTGGTTATTTTTTTGTTAAATCTATACTCTTATATTTTTATTATTAAAAAAAACAATATATTTGCAGCGCATTCTGGTGATCGGATTACTATTCGGTAATCTGATTTAAGAGGGAATCCGGTGAGAATCCGGAACAGTACCCGCTACTGTAATCCCGTTAATACCTAAAGGTGTTAATTCGTTCTCAACAGACACAATCCACTGTCCCCCTAGGGATGGGAAGGAGTTGAGAATCGGGAAAGTCAGGAAACCTGCCAATAGCATTATTACAAATTATTGCTTCCGGGAAAAGAAGTTAATGATGGTTCAGTATATCTCTGAATATAATTCATAATGATATTCCAGGATGCATAGTAATTAAGATTTTATTTATGCATAAAAATTGTTTTGGTTATTTTTAATGCAGACTATTTGTTTATCTGCATTTTCACAAAAGGTGATATTAAAGGGTCGGATA
Source organism: Marinifilaceae bacterium (assembly GCA_963666945.2). Classification (GTDB taxonomy): domain Bacteria; phylum Bacteroidota; class Bacteroidia; order Bacteroidales; family Marinifilaceae. The sequence goes on along the minus strand of CAXXRT010000045.1, from coordinate 24,663 downwards.
TCTGACAAAATCAGTAAAGAAGAGATTGATTTTGCCCAATGTCTATCATGGATAGTCTGCATACCGCCACATCACTAACAAAGGCGGTATCTACAAATACGACAACTTGAAACCGGGCAAATACACCCTTAGTGTTTCTCATCTTGGATACGAGAAGTTTAAAAAACAAGTTAAATTAAAGGCTGGTGGTTCAGATATTGATATTCAACTCCATCCCAAGAGCCTACTCTATATCCCCTGTGTGTAGTTACCGGTACCGGAACCCTTCACAGAATTGAGAATGTTCCTGTTCAAACCGAAATATTCACACAAAAAGATATCTCCCAATTGTCAGGAAGGAATGTTGAAGAAATTATTTCGGGAATATCTTCCTCCATCGATTACACTACAAGCTCAATGGGATCGAATATTAGATTAATGGTCTTGGAAAAGATTATGTACTGATATTGGTCAATGGGAAAAAAATTAAACGGAGATATTGGTGGATATGCCGACTTAAGCAGAATAAATTCGGAAGATATAGAACAGATTGAAATTGTAAAGGGAGCCTCGTCAACTCTAGACGGTGCCGATGCTAGTTGCAGGAGTCATTAATATTGATTACCAAAAAAAGCCAAAAAAGAATTAAGCCTTAGCAACAGTACCAGAATTGGCGCTTACGGAGATATGAAACAACTCAATTCCTTCAACTTTGGCAAGGGTAAATTAACAGGAAAAACCACTATTAACTACAAACAAAATGATGGTTACCAGCTAAACAATATGAAGTTTAATAACAAATGGGAATCTAACCACGACCTTCCCTTCTGGAACACACTTACTACAAACCGAGTCAACAAAACAAGGGCTTACACTCTAAGCCAGTTCTTTGAATACGAATAAATAAGAAGTTAAGCCTGAACGCCAATCTTTCCTGGTATGAAAAAAGATTGTATTTCCCATTTAAAGCACAGATGCACGATTATTATTACAACGACAGAGCCGCATCTATCGGGGGGAAAGTTCAAACTAAAAAACAACAATTATATTGAGATTAGCATTGATTACGATAACTATCTGTACTTCACCGAATATCCTTATAAATACAACGAAACATACATTACAAGTACCGATGTGGTTAAGGTGACCTATTATCCCGGGGACAGGTTTAAAAATTCCGATCAGGTGAATCTTAATTCTCAGCTAAAAGCTGTTTTAAACTTAAATGCAAAAAACAAACTAAGTATAGGAACAGAGGTAAAAGGCGAATATCTTGAGGCACAATACCGGTTAAGTACTCAAAAAGTAAATGCATATACTTATTCTCTATATGCTCAGGATGAATAAAGCTGAACAAGAAAATCTTGAACTGGTTGCCGGTGTAAGGGCAATATACCACGATAAGTCAGGCTTTATTGCTACACCTAAATTCACAATAATGTACAAACAACCCTTATTTACTCACCGTTTTACATATTCCAACGGTTTTAAAAGCCCAACACTCAAGGAACTGTATTATTACTACGAGAGTGATAGAATGGGGATGTACCGCCTGTATTTGGGAAATGCCGATCTGAAACCTCAGAAATCTCATTACTTTTCATTATCTACCGAATTCAAATCAGCAAGTTCAACACAGGATAAATATATACATGAACAGAATTTATGACAAGATTGATTATAAAAATAATCCCAACATCGTACGATCATAGACGCAGGGGAATTGAAGAAACTAAAAAGAGATATAATATTGATAATGCCCGGAATATTGGGGCCGACTGGCATTTTAGCCTATCTTTATTTAAACAACTTTCAATCAGCGGTGGATACAGCTATGTAAATGCCAGAAATCTCACCCAGCATATGAGATTAAACGGCATATCCGAGCATAGTGCAACCAGTAAAGTTTCCTGGAATAAAAAGTGGAAAGATTACAAACTCAATATCACTCTGGCCGGAGTATACAAGTCCGACAAATTTTACCTGGAAGAAGATATGGAAAGAAGCTTTGCCGACCCTTACCAGCTATGGAAAATAACAACAAACCTGGAGTACCATTAAATTTAAAAACTACAAGATAAAATTACTTGCAGGCATCGACAACATCTTCAATTACGTTGATGACAGACCATATGGCTCCCACTATGGAACATTAAACCCAGGCAGAACACTTTTTGCAGGATTGAATATAGAATTTGCAAAGTAAAATAAATAAGCTCAATTGCTGAATTAAAATAGAATACGAACTAAAAACTAAAAAAATGAATTGGATTAAAAGATCTGCTATTGCGTTGAGTGCAGTAGCTCTAATTTTTGCATCTTGCGATAAAGATGATAAAAACGATAAAGTTGTCCTTGGAGATAAAGAGAGGTACTCTTTTAGTTACTTTTGGCTCATCATTCCGGAACCACAGAAAACATTCGAAAAATGGATGCAGCAGCTAAAGCAAAATTTGCGGGTGCGACAATCAAGTGGGGCTATACTTCAGACCTTATCATCAACAAGCTACGTCAGGGTAATGGAGAGGGATCATTAAAAGGAACTAAAATTGGACAATAACACACCTGAAGAGGCACTGGAATTAATGGTAAAAGATGGATATTCAAAATTCAATATTCAGTCTCTACACGTTATTCCTGGAGAAGAATTCGATGAATTAGAAGAAGCCTGTAGAGGCCTTTTAAAGAAAAATATAAAGGCGTTCAGGTAAAAGTGGCCGTCCTTTAATGGATACAGATGCTGATCTTACTGCAGTAGCCAAAATTTTAGCAGCAAAATTTGCAACAGAAATCACAGAAGGACCCGTTTTATTTATGGGACACGGTAATCCTCACAAGGCTGACGGGCAATATGCAAAACTTCAGGCTGAGCTTACAAAGCTAAACCCTAACTTTTTTGTAGGAACCGTAGAGGGTGTTAGTTTTGAAGCTGGAACTACTTCAATAGGTGGTATCATTACAAAACTTAAAACAATTTCACCTAAACCAACAAAAGTTACAATCACACCTTAATGTCGATTGCCGGAGACCATGCTAACAACGACATGAACGGCGTAACAGGAGAAACTGATCCTGCTGAACAGTCGTGGAGAGAAAGATTAGAGGGTGAAGGTTATACAGTTAACTGTATAATGAAAGGATTGGGTGATTACGATGAAATAAATTCTATCTGGATGAACCACCTTAAGGCAGCTAAATAAGACCATTGTTAATATTTTTTAAATAAGAAAGAGGCAAAGATATCTTCCTGCCTCTTTTTTTATAACTACCCCACTACCAAAACCTCATACTGTCCTATTTTATTGTCTTTTATATTGTTTTACTTTAATAAAATCAGATAATTCCTGCAAATTTAAAGATAATATAATTCCGAATCTTTATAAAACAGTATATTACTATAAAGTTTCACTACAATTTACCTTTCTTCTTATCAACATCCTGCAATATATTAACATAATTCTACAGGGTTTCCATCAACTTTTTATTGCTTTAATTACGTATACAGTTATCTAAGATTGGATTCTATATAAATAAGCATATGAACAAGTTAATAATTGCCTCAAACAGATTACCAGTAAAATAACCAAGAGTGAAACAGGGATGAATATCATTCCAAGTGCAGGAGGTCTGGCAACAGGATTAAAATCATTCCATAAAGATAGAAACAGTTTATGGATAGGATGGCCGGGAATGACCCCACGGTTCCAAACAAGAAAAAGAAGAATAATAGCTCTATTAGATAAGGAACATTGCTTACCTGTGTTTTTAAGCGACGAATTAAATCTCTAATTATTACAACGGTTTTAGCAACTCAACGCTATGGCCTCTCTTCCATTACTTTACAGAATTTACAGAATTCAATGAAACATTCTGGGACGCTTATTGTCACGTAAATAAACTTTTCGCTCAGAAAATAATAGAAAATGTCAAAGCTGACGACACAATTTGGATACATGATTATCAACTTTTACTATTGCCCAACATATTACGAGAGCAAAAGACCTGATCTGAAAATCGGATTCTTTTTACACATACCCTTTCCATCTTATGAATTATTGCGTACCCTCCCCTGGCGTAAAGAAATTACTAAGGGCATTTTAGGAGCAGACTTAATTGGATTCCATACCTACGATTACGCACGCCATTTTATAAGCTCTGTAAAACGCTTATTGGGGTAACGATGTAGTATTTAATCAAATTAAACTTGAAAACAGACAGGTATTAATTGACGTTTTCCCAATGGGAATAGATTATAACAAATTTGAAAAATGTGCTAAAGAGATTTTGGGCAAACCAATAACGGAAAGATCGAAAGAACATAAGGATATTGACCAGTTTCTAACTAGCATGCCAGATAGGAAGCTAATATTATCTATAGACCGTTTAGACTACACAAAAGGGATACCTGAACGATTAAAAGCATTTAGATATTTTCTGGAAAGACACCCGGAATACCACGAAAAAGTTTCATTAATAATGTTGACTGTGCCATCTCGTACAAATGTAGAAAAGTATCAGAAACTTAAAAACGAAGTGGATATACTTGTCGGGAATATAAATGGAGAATTCAGAACGTTTGAACTGGAATCCCATTATTTACTTTTACAGGTCGTTGCCATTTGAAAACCTTATAGAACTTTACAGCTCGGCAGATGTAGCATTGTTAACACCATTAAGGGATGGAATGAATCTAGTGGCTAAAGAATACATTGCATCAAAAATAAAGCAAAATTGGAGTTCTTATTCTTAAGTGAAATGGCCGGGGCATCAAAAGAGCTTGGAGAGGCAATAGCAGTCAATCCAAACAATATACATGATACAGCAGATGCCATTTATAGAGCTCTTACAATGCCTAAAAGTGAACGCAAGGGAATCGGTTAAAACCATGCAGCAAAGGATTAAAAGATATGACATTCATAAATGGGCATCGGAATTTATGGATTCATTACAAAATTCAATAAAAAGACAGTCGGAACATCACGCACGTAAGATTTCTGAAGAAATAAAAAGTATTATATTCACTGATTTTAATAAAGCTGAATCAAGAAATATTATTTATAGACTATGATGGTACTTTGCAACGATTTTTATGACAATCCACATGAAGCAATTCCGGATGAAGAACTATATAATCTGTTGGACAGTATTGCTGAAGAAAAGAATACAAAACTTGTTTTAGTTAGTGGCCGGGACAGGGGTACCTTTAGCAAATGGTTTGACAGCAGAAATTACACTCTTATTGCAGAACATGGTGGTTGGATAAAGGAATCTGGTAAATCAGGGAAAAAACTAAAGGCTGTCCGCTCAGAATGGAAAAAGAAAATATTCCCTGTACTTGAGTCTTTTGTTGACCGAACACCGGGAAGCTTTATTGAGGAAAAAACTTATTCGCTAGCATGGCATTACAGAAAATCTGAGATTGAATTGGGGGCTTTACGAGCATTGGAATTGGCTCATAATATATCAAATCTTATATCTAATCAGGATCTTGAAATACTAGAAGGTAAAAAAGTGGTTGAAATAAAAGTTTCCGGGATAAATAAAGGAATTGCAGCATCCGCATTCTTACACAAGAATCAAATAGATTTTGTAATGGCTATTGGCGACGACTGGACAGATGAGTTTTTGTTTAAGGAGTTACCGGAAAATACATATACAATAAAAGTGGGAAATGAAAACTCTGCAGCTAAATATTATTTAAACAATTACCAGGAAGTCAGATCTTTTTTAAACGATATTATAAATTCAAAAAAGTAGTAAATATTACCATTTGAATTATTTTTTAATTATAACAAATGTCTCATGAATAATTTAAATTATGCTGTTATTGGAAATTGCAGAACGGCGGCACTTATCTCCGAAAAAGGCTCAATAGACTGGTGCTGTTTTCCATATTTTAACTCATCTTCTGTTTTTGCAAAAATTCTTGATGAAAAAAAAGGTGGTAGTTTTGAGATTCTGGTAGATGATAGTTATAAAATAAAACAACAATACGACAGAACTACAAATATTGTCTCTACACTTTTCAGGAATGAGAACGACTGTTTTGAAATAATTGATTTTATGCCCCGCTACAAGACCTATGAATTTGGTTACTTCACTCCGGCAGAAATTATCCGGTACATTAAATATAAATGGGGAAATCCTGTTTTTAAAATCAGATATAATCCTCAGGTAGAATACGCAAAATTTAAGACCATGATTATTGCTGAGGATGAATACATAAAGTGTTACACCACTGAAGGTGTTTATGATTCACTATATCTTTATACTGATCTAAATAAACAGAGTATTTTAAACGAAAAGCCCATTAAACTAACAAAGGATGCATTTATTCTTGTTTCTTACGACCAAAAAATCCTAAAACAAACACTCGAAAGACAATATCTAAAGCTTCAAAAAACTAAAGTTTACTGGCTGGAATGGGCTGATGCACTTACCTCTTTTGCCAAATATAATGATGAGATTGTAAGAAGTGCTTTAGTACTAAAATTATTAAGTTACGACAAGACAGGTGCCGTTTTAGCAGCAGTTACAACCTCAATACCTGAAACAATAGGTGAAGAACGAAACTGGGATTACCGTTTCTGCTGGCTACGCGATGCTTCAATGGTTATTAAAGTATTATCCAGCCTTGGTCACGTAAACACGGTCAAAAGGTTTATGAAATTTATTATCGACATTATTCCAGATAAAGATGAAAAAATACAGATTATGTATGGCATTGACAGAGAAAAAATTCTGGAAGAAGAAATATTAGACCATTTATCAGGGTATGAAAATTCTTCCCCGGTAAGGATAGGTAACGCTGCTTATATTCAGCGACAAAACGATATATATGGAATTTTGACAGATGTTATATATCAGCAATTTACTTCATTTAAAATATCTCTGGAAGATAGTGAATACCTGTGGACAATCGTGAGAAGCATAGTCCGCATTGTATCTGAAAACTGGGAAAAACCAGATAAAGGTATTTGGGAAATTAGGACGGAAGAGAAACATTTTACTTTTTCAAAAGTATTATGTTGGGTTGCAATAGACAGAGCAATAAAAATTGCTGAATTTATTCATATGAAAAAATACATACAAGAATGGCAACCCTTAGCTGATACTATAAAAAATGATATCCTGAAAAATGCCTGGAATGGAAAAGTCGGTGCATTCTCTCAGTTTTATGGGTCGGACGATTTAGATGCGTCAATACTGCTGATGGAACCCTATGGTTTTATTTCAGCAAATAATGAGAAATACATTAAAACAGTAAAAGCAATGCAAAGAGAACTCTGCATAGATGGGTTAATGTACCGTTATAAAAACAAAGATGATTTTGGATTACCAAGTTCTTCGTTTACCGTTTGTACCTTCTGGCTGATTAATTCCCTTAATGCAATTGGAGAACAGAAAAAAGCTATAAAAATGTTTGATAAATTACTCTCATACAGCAACCATGTCGGACTTTTTAGTGAAGATATTGATTTTAAAACAAAGCGACTTTTGGGTAATTTCCCCCAGGCATACTCTCACTTAGCTTTAGTGGAAACTGCAATTAACCTATCAAAAGAAGAAATCACTGAAGACGAAAAAATTTTGGATGCGCTACATTAATTTTATGAGTAATAATAATTATCAAAAAAGGGCTCCCTATAGGCAGCCCATATAACTATAAAATCATCTACAAATATAGAATTATATACGTTTCATCATGCCTTCCAATTCCCTGAACTGTGCAGTCAACATTTTTTTATCATCCAGTTTTTTGGATTCCTGTAAATAATGTTTAGCCAATGTTTTATTTCTGCGGGACAACGCAATTCCCGACAAATTCAATTTAGCTACTGCCTGATCACTCCTCAATCTAAGACCCATATCAAGTGCTTTTTTGAAATCCTTTTCTGCCTTAGAATTGTTGTGTTTCTGCAACTCCACCAATGCAGTAAGATAATAAAAATAAGCTTCCTGACTTTTAATCATCCATTCCGGATGTTTTACCTTACTTAAAACAGCTTCTGTTTCATTAAACTTATTTTTCCTAAGAAAATAAAAAGCCATTAAATTCTTTATATTCTTGAAATGAGTTAAAACAAAAAAACCAGAAACCAAAAGCACTAAAAGTCCCCAGTATACAGAACCTGTAAAAAAAAGAAAAATAGTTCCTGCAAACAAAATCACAGCAATAATCAGCCGCACATATTTTCTCACCATAGTTGATATTTTTAAATTCAATTACAAAAAAAGCATTTTTTGGGAGAAATACACATAGTTATACTATATTTTTTGGTTCATTAATTCTGTACTTTATTTGGATAACTCTTAAATATCATCATGGTAGGTAGTTTACTCGCTCTCAAGTATATTTTTTAAATCAATAGCGAAGAAGCTATCTTCTTGTCTGTCGTACAATATATTCCCAAGCAGAAAAGCATTAGAAGAAGCATCAATTTCGGCAACTCTTTTTCCTTTATTATTAATTATCCAGGTGTGTTTATCTTTCGCAATAAATTTATAATCTTTTGTACGTAGATAGTATAGGCTTAAATCGTCTTCCTCTATTGTATAAGAAACGTTTAGTTGTTTGTCAATCGCCAACACTTTACCCTGATTAGTAAAAACAAATACTTTAGTAGAGTCAGATTGACGAAGACTTCTAAAGTCTTCATTATCATGGGTTATAAATACATTATTACTAACAAAATACTTTAATTCACCGAACTCTTCTTTTAAAATGTTTTCTTCACTTATTAGTCGTCCTTCTTCCAATGAATACTTGGAAATCCTATTTTTAAAAACCAGGTATATTTCTCTATCTAATATATAAAAGCCTAAAATTGGGTCTTTCTTTACAATTATAGTTGACAGATACTTTTGATTCCCATTTTCTTTATCATATGCAGCAATAAATGGCATCCCAAAATCCAACTTTCTATAGCCCATAAAGGCATAACCCATATTAACCATAAAGATGAGACTGTCATTCATAAATATTAAAGATTTACTTGTAAAATCTTTAGGCAATGGGTATTTCCAGGCAACTTCCCCTGATTGCTTATCAATTTTTACTAATTGCTCTTTAGATGAAAAATAAATATGCGTACTATCCCCCATGGCATTAGAAACTACATCTCTAACCAACTTGTATCCTGTTGATATTACGAAAGTCCCTGTGAGTAATCCTAAAGCTGCTCCGGCTGTATTAGCTGCTACATTTCCAGTGTAATCCTTTTGACCAGTTATTGCGTTATAATCCCAGCCTTTCCCATTTTTAATGTTTATTGCATGTAATCCGGCAGCAACCACAATCACAGTAGAATCGTTGATATAAAATACATCGTTCCATCCATATTCTCTATTCAACTCTTTTTTCCAGACAACATTACCCGTTTTTAAATCAATTCCCTCTAATTCGTTTGTATATCCGGCAAAGGTTTTAAATTTATATCCAATTCCTATATTATAAATAGGATCTACGAAGTATATGTCATTTTTTACATCCCACAATTTGTTACCTGTATTAATATCAAGGCAATAACTCTTATTACCGGCTGTAAATATCATTGTATTGCTAAATTGCTGTACACTACTTACTTGATAAGCTATTTTCTTACTCCACTTAACTTCTTTATTATTAAGACTGTATTGTAGAATTTTTCCAGTGTTTTTAAGCCATTTACCATTCTTACTTACTCCTCTTAATTGAACCGTAAGTAATCCTGATATTGTATCAAGATATGTTTTATGAATTCTATCTGGAAATGTGTATTGCAATCCCCTTATCTCACTATTAGTTAAAAGATTCTTACCTAAAACTCTCTCAGCACTCAATACTTGCATTTTCTTCTTTTGACTAAAAGAAGTTATTGAAATCAAAAGAATAAGTCCTAAAAATATTGTTCTCATGGTATTACTATTTAACCAGGTTATTGATTTTATGAAAGTTTCATAAGTTTTACCGTTTTAAATGCTCCGTAATACGTACAAACAAATACTAAAGATAAGATAACAATGGCAACAATAATCAATGGTGTCTTCATAAGTAAAGAATATTTTAGTTTATAAATAATGGAAGCATAAATGTACGACTTTTTTGTTTTATTAACCCTCACCCCAGTAAAATATAAAGAAAATTATGTCCTAAATTATTTTGAAGACCTAACTATACAAATTCTAAAAAAGGGATACCTAAAGGCAGCCCAATACTTATAAAAGCAAATTACAAATAAAACCACTATTCATGTTCAAAAGACTTATTGCCTGAATTCTGTTCTGTTACCGTATTACGATCTATCTCAAGCTTAGGAACAGATCCCTGATATTTAGAAACAATATTGGTAAGAAACTGTTATTGAATATGAAAGAGATGAGCTCTATCTCGCCATCTTTTAATTTTAAGTTAAGTTTACTTTTTTCTTTCATTTTTAAATAATTTGTGTAAACCTATATGGTTCTTCTTCAATTTAGTTGAAAAGGAGACCTGGTAAAACCATCTTCTTCTTTAACAAAGAGAATTTCGCTCTACCAAATAACGTACACTTAACCATTTTCAACTAAATTAGTGAAGAACCACCTAATTAGGACGACACACTAATTTTGCGCCGTACACCCTCTGGGGTTTGTGTTAGGTTTGCGTTAGGTTTGTGTTAGGTTTATGTTTTATAGCTAGGAAAAACAAAGCACAAAGCATTTTTAAATATTATCTAAGCTCAGGAGCATATATGGGGATGATTTGAAATATATATTTATAGAATTAATCAATATTATTAAAGAAATCCCTATCTTTGCAGTGAACTAAAAATTTTGGATGTTTAAATTTAATAAGGATCTCGTGAAGTAAATAACCTCTGGTATTCTGCCTAAGGTTATCCATTAGCAAACTCAGGTATATTCATGCCGGAGTTATTTTCATATCTATATATTAACAACTATTTGAGGCCTGGGTAAGTATAATTATAAGCTTATGCCGTGGTTCCAAAAATGTAAATTTAAACATCATGAGTAACGAAGATAAATCAATTCACGAGTTCGACTTTAATTTAATTTGCGAGTATTATTCTAATCTTGAGCGTCAAGGTCCCGGTAGTCCTGAAATTACAATAAAGGCTTTGGGCTTTATCGATAATCTTACAGATGAATCGCGTATAGCCGATATCGGTTGCGGTACTGGTGGTCAGACTATGGTGCTTGCTCATTATGCGCCTGGTAATATTACTGGGGTCGACCTGTTTTCCACTTTTGTCGACCTGTTCAACGCTAATGCCGCTAAACTGAATCTTCAGAACAGGGTAAAGGGTATAGTGGGTTCTATGGATAATCTTTCTTTTCAGAATGAGGAATTAGACCTTATCTGGTCAGAAGGTGCGATCTATAATATTGGTTTCGAAAGAGGTCTGAAAGAATGGAAAAGATTTCTGAAGACGGGAGGCTATATTGCAGTTTCTGAGGCATCGTGGTTTACTGATGAACGACCTGCAGAGATCGAGAAATTTTGGCAGGATGCTTATCCTGAAATTGATACTATTGCCAATAAGGTGGCGCAAATGCAAAAGGCGGGATATGTTCCTGTTGCCTCTTTTATCTTGCCGGAAAACTGCTGGACTGATCATTTTTATGCTCCACAGGTTCTGGTACAGGAAGAATTCCTGAAGAAAAAAGCAGGAAACAAAAATGCAGAAGAATTCATAGCTAATCAACGACATGAAACTCAATTGTACTACAAGTATAAAGAGTATTACGGCTATGTGTTCTATATCGGAAAAAAGATTTAAGAAACTAAACAGGAAGGATTGTCCGTCTTTTAAGGACAATCTTTCTTTCAAATTAAAGACGATGAATAACTTATCATTATATGGTTGGAACGAATCATTATTCCAACAAAAGCAGAGATCTATTTATAAAGATTTTATTCATGGGCGGGTCTCAGTCACTCATAAAACATGCTACGAGGTAATTGCGGAGAATGGGCTTTACACCTGTGAACTTACAGGAAATATTCTGCATGGAAGGGATAGTTCGGAGTTTCCATGCACAGGCGACTGGGTGATCTTTCAGCCTATTGATGCCGATAAAGGTATAATCCTTGATACCCTGCCCCGTCAAAAAACTCTTTACCGTCTGAAAAGCGGTACAGTATCGGAAAGACAGGCTATTGCTGCGCATGTGGATAAAGCTTTTGTAGTACAAAGTCTTGATAATAATTTCAATGTACGACGAACAGAACGTTTTATGCTGCAGGTTACGGGCGAAGACATACAGCCTGTATTGGTGCTGACAAAAACAGACTTAGGATTCAATAAGATGGAGGTAGAAAATGCCTTGAGGCACATATCTCATAAAATACCTATTTTATATACCAGTATCAAATATCCAGAAAGTATTGATGAACTTGGGGACTATATCTCACCTGGGGAAACAGTGGTGTTTATAGGATCGTCAGGAGTAGGTAAAAGCACATTGATAAACGCTCTTTGCAAGCAGGAAATACTACCAACAGCAGCCATTAGCGACTCCACCGGAAAAGGAAGACATACATCTACCCGTCGGGAAATGGTACTAATGGAAAAATCAGGTGTATTGATAGACACCCCGGGGGTAAAACTTTTCGGAGTCACAACCGACGATACCGATACCCTGTCGGAAGTACTGGATATTAGAAGTTTTGAAGGACAATGCCGTTTCAAGGACTGTCAGCATATCAACGAAAAAGGATGTGCCGTAATCGAGGCAGTGGAAAATGGAGAAATAGACAGAGGGGTATATGAAAACTACCTTAAACTACGAAAAGAAGCATCGCACTTCACCACTTCGGTCCACGAAAAAAGAAAACAGGGAAAAGCATTCTCAAAAATGGTTAAAGAAGTAAAAAGTGGTCCTTTTAAAAAACATCGGTATTAGAGGAAAATTAAAAGCCCGGAGATTTCAGCAATCTCCGGGCTTTTAATTAATATTATAATAGACAATATATTAAGAATAACAGATCATAAATTATATATGCTAAAAAAAGATGACTATTATGCACTTATCGTGATTTTTGAATTGCTTCCTCAAGGTTTTTAATTCTATTACTGTCGATTACTTTTTGGTAGTTATCGTAACTAAAAGAAATCTTTTTATCCCGTATTAATTTCAGATTTTCGAGATTACGCTTCCATCTATCCAATACCGTTTTCTTAACGCTAGGATTTGCAGATGGAGTAAATAGTCGTTTAGATATCTGAGCTTTAATTCCTATTGCATTCAATTGCCGTTGAAGTTGTGGAATATGGTCTAATCCAAACACAAAAACAATTGTGCGAGCATTTCCTATATTAGCCATTCCATTTTCAACTGCACGTCGATTACGTTCATGCCAACTACCACTTGCAATCTCAGCAAGCGCATCAACTCCTATAATTTTTTCATATAATGAATCAAGTAAATGCAAAATTATCCTATCATGCAGAGTATCGTATAATGACGAGTTTTTTGATGACTTTATCTTATCTTGCAGATTGGTTAGTAACATTGAACGCTGTTTTTTTTACAGAGGAGGGATAATTTTTATGTGCTAATGACTGTGTTGTATGATCAAGCCTCCAATCAACAGGTACAAAACGATAATTTAACTCTGTTGCCATCTCTGCAAGAAACGAAGCTTCAGGAGGAAAATATCCCTCCATTGGTTGATTAAATGCATCGGAAGTTATCTCTCCACATACAAGATCAGGCCCTATCATGCGAATTTGTTCCAGAAGGTCATTAAGTGAATAGTTATTATCCGGATTAAAATGCATATTATGAATTGATCCAATCAGATAAACAGTTGGTTTTATAGTTAATGTATCCTTTTCTATTATTTGTGAAAAGATACTTACAGGACTAAATAACAAAATTATAAATATAATCTTTTTAAACATTGTTATACTTTTTATGTGTATTTAGAAAAATAATAGCCCCGCTTTTGCGGGGCTAACATGATATTTTAATAAGTTCTTATTTCAGATTCTTAGCAAAGAAACCAAGCATTGATTTATACAGTTCTATCCTGTTATCTTCGTGTCCAAAGCCATGACCTTCGTTATATTTCACCATATATGGCACATCAAATCCTCTTTCTCTCAGATTTTTAACCATCTGATCAGATTCATTTATATTCACTCTTGGGTCGTTTGCTCCCTGAATAACAAACAATGGTTTTGTGATTTTATCCACATTTAATGCAGGTGAAACTTTTTTCATGATCTCCTGATCTTCAGCAGAATTCTCATCGTACCATTGCTCATAAACCTGACCTAAGAAAGGTTTCCAATAAGGAGGAAATGATTTGAAGAAGGTAAATAAATTGGAAACACCAACATAATCTACTCCACAGGTATAAAGATCGGGGGTTTTTACAAGACTTCCCAATGTTGCCAGACCGCCATAACTTGCTCCATAGATTGCAATTCTCTTTTCATCAATAATGCCCAGAGTTTTTACATATTCAACAGCATCTTCTAAATCGTTCAACATTTTTCTTCCTATCTGCTTGTTTCCGGCAAGAAAGAATTCCTTACCATAGCCTCCTGATCCTCTATAGTTTACCTGAAGAGTTGCATATCCCCTGCTTGCAAAAAGCTGGGTCTCTGGATTAAATCCCCATGAATCTCTGGGACCATAAGGGCCACCGTGTGGGTTAACTATCAAAGGAACTATTTTCCCTTGTTTTGCCTGATTTGGAATTGTAAGATAACCATAAATAGTCAATCCGTCTCTTGATTTGAATTTTATAGGTCTCATCTCTGCCATTTCATCAGGATTCAAAGAAGGCATCAAGTTAAATATTTCTTTAAAACTATCTTTCTTTACATCATACAAATAATATATACCATATAGCTTATCGCTTGTTATATAAATAAGCATTTTATCCTCTTCATCTGTCTCACTTACTATAAAGAAATCAAAACCTTTAAATCTTTCAGTAAATTTGTTATTCAGCTTTTTAGCGGTCTCACTTACCGGGATTACAACGGATTTTTCTCCTGTATAATAATAGTAATCCACTTCATATCCTCTTTTCCTTGAGGTACTTAGTCCTCCTACATTATATGTGTCGTTAGAAAACACCTTTTTTATAATCTCCTTTTTTGCAAAATCGTAAAGAATTATTTCATCGGTATTGCTTTCTGTATTTGAAAGAACGAAAGCATCGTGTGGATTATTGGTTGTGTAATCAAAACCTATTATGCTAAAATTATCTTTCCAGGTAGTTTTAATTATCTTTTCAAATGGCTTATCATCAGCGGTACGATAGTAAAGAACATATTCTGTCGCATTTTGCTGCTGAGTGTATGCCTTTAGATTGCCATCTTTATCGAAATCGTATCCACTAATTGGATTACGAGGATCTTTGTTTTCAAACAGTTTCTCCAATTCTCCGTTTTTAATATTGATTTTATAAGGCTCAAATATCTGAGGATTATCCTTATTCATCAGAATAATCATATAATCCTTCTGATCCTTCAAACCATTTAATATATCAACTTTTACACCATCGAAAGGAGTTAATTCCATTTGATTTTTACCGTCAAGATCAACAGCAAATAAGTGATAGTTTTCGTCTCCGCCATTGTCTTTCACATAAATTAACCGATTGTCATTTGCCCAGCCATAACCTCTTACAAGGTCTTTACCTTCTTCAATAACACGGGTAATCTCGTCGGTTTCGGTATTCTTGACATACACATGACTTTTACCATTTTCATCCTTTTCTCTAAAAGAAAGATACTGTCCATCAGGAGAAAATTTGAATGAACTTTGTTTAGGCTTCTGGAAATAATCCTCAACAGAATATTCATATGTATCCTTTTCCAGTGCGGCCAAGCCAGCTAACTCCTCTTTTGAAGATACCAGTTCAGTATTTCCTGGCAAACTATTTTTTACATCTTGTGCAAGCATAAGGTTACTTACAGTTAAAAGGGATAAAACCCCCAGCATTGCTTTTTTCATATTTATAGTTATTCGTAAGGTTTATGGTAGTATTTATTTTTTGCTACCAGGATTAATTATTTTATTTATTAACAATATATTCTATTTGTAAATATATATTTATTTAGACATGCCCACAAATATTTTACAGTATATTTTGATTTATTTTCTAATCTATTAGATACTTCCTATTGATAATAGTTACAGTTATTTTATTTGGATTAATACAAATAAAACACATAGAACAATAGCTATGCCAAAATCCTTAACATATTTAAAGCCAACAATATTGGTTTTTATGGATTATTTAAATATGTTCGTCAGTAGTACAATGGAGTACATCTATGTACACTTAGGCAGAATATTCACTTATTAGACTGAATAGTTACAAGATTGATATTACTTATGAGTCTTATTGACTATATCTCTATAATTCTTCCAACTCCCCCTTCAAGATATTTTTCCGGGTACAATGATTTAATCTCTGTTTTGTGTTGAGTGCAATGAGTTGGACATATTATTCCAAGGTGTTTAAACAATTCAAAGTCATTAAATCCATGTAATCCGCCAACAATTGCATAGACCTTGCCAAATTGTGATACAGCTTCAAAAATACTTTCCATTTTAGGGTGCGAACATCCTACTATCAGAACCAAGCCTTTGTCTGTTTTTACTGCCAAAGATTGTTCTATAAAATCGAGTTCGCCTGTGGAAAAAATATTTTCGTGCACCTTCATAGGCTCATCTACATGAATAACTTCCTTTGCATTATGAATTCCCTTTAATGATTTTGGAACATATATATTAACATTGTTATTTGTATTAAGAAACTCAGAAAGACCGCCTATATGGTCGAAATGAGTATGAGAAAGGAAAATCTCATCTATAGACAGGGGGTCGATATTAAGTTTCTTCATGTTTTCAAGAAGTATAAAACCATTTGCCCCTACATCAAAAAGTATCCTTTTGTTATGAGTGTCTACAAGACAAGAAAATCCCCAATCGGATTTAAGTCCTGATTGAAAAACTGTATTATCGTAAAGAATTGTAATTTTCATTTTGCTAAGTTACAATTTTAGCTGCATCTTTTTCACTTATTCCATATAAAGATGAAACTTCTTGCCTTGCAAAAATATCGTCTATCCTATCTCGGATACTTTTCAACGCGCTTCCTGATGTTTCGATTCTATAATTCCATCCGTTCACTCCTGGGATCTCTATAAAATACTGTTTTTGAATAACATATTACTGGATATAAATCATGATTACTAAAATAAGGTATTTCTATAGGTCTTTATTCCCGGGCTTCTGACGCATTATAGCCTGACAATCATACAATTCCATTATTAAAATACGTTTACAGAAATACTGATCAGTATTGCTTAGATCATATAATATTCCATGTGTCAAAATGTGGGGAGGTGTACTTCCTGATAGTTTTTTTGTCTGAAGATAGTAGTTTATTAATGGAGAACCTTGTTTTACTGAGTCTAGGGCAATGAAAAATTTACTTGCTTTAATTAACATCCTTCGTGGCTCATTCTTTTTAATATTGATAATTGAATCGATATTTAAAACCCTCTTTTTCCTTTGATTAGGAATAATTGACTCCTCCATTTCGTATTTATTGAACTTTAGATTAATCTGTCCGTTTTCGTACCAGATGGAATCAGGGTAAATGAAATCGTATTTTGCAAATAAATTACTTTGTCTATATTTTATAAGCTTTAGAGAATCAATTCTCCAAAATTTGGAAATATCTGCTTCAGAGTTCTTAAGTAAGTATTGTTTAAATTTAGATACACTGATATCTCTTTTATATTTTGAATCCAGAAATGCATCGAAATCATCTACAATCTCGTTTAGATAACTGTTTTCAGGTTCACCCAGAATCTTCTCAAACCTTTCAGTTCGGGAATTAGTAATTGTTTTTTTCTTATTACAACAGAATAGAAAAATGACTATCGTTAAAAATATTATCCATGGTTTCTTCATTTACAAGTTTCCTTTAGTTAACATTGTAACGACACCACTCTTACATATAACAAAAAATCTGATATACAAAAAGTTTATTACCAATACAATGATTAATTACCTGCAATACATATCTTTTATCTAAATATATAATATTTGACTGTGAATTACAAGTGTTTTTCAATAATATATGACTACTAATTTTCAGGGTTCTGTAATTTCGCCTCCCTCAACTCTAAAAGAATCGTAGTTGGGAGGCATAATTTATTTTAGCGATAGCTCTCTCTTAACTTCTTATTTTATGCTGTTTTTATTTCACTAATTTAATATCTGGTTTTAGGAAACGGATAGGCTCAATGATGTTGTAATAAATACTAAACTTAAAAAGTCTGTATTAAATTCGAGCTTTTTTATGTATATTAGTACTATAAATCAAAAACATATGCAAAAACATACCTTACAATATATTAATGGGAAATTTCTTTACTATGCTTTCTTAGCAGGAGGTAGGCAGATCATAGAAAATCAGGTAGAGCTAAACAGGATAAATGTTTTTCCTGTAAATGACAAAGATACGGGTTCTAATCTGGCATCTACCATTCGATGGATAATTGATAACATAAAACCTCATAAATCCTACAAAACAACAGTTAATCATATCGCAGAAGCTGCATTGGTGGGGGCAAGAGGGAATTCAGGGGTAATTTTTGCTCAGTTCCTCTATGGCTTGAGCTGTGAGACTGTAAATAAACAAGTTATAACTATTTCTGAATTTGCAGATAGTGTAAAAAGATCGATTCCATACATATACCAGGCTATCGCTACACCTGTTGAAGGAACTATGCTGACAGTCATTAAGGATTGGGCTACTTTTCTTAGCAGTAAAAAAGAAACAACTAACGATTTTAAAAGGTTATTTATCGATTCTTTAGAAGTATTGGAAA
This sequence comes from Marinifilaceae bacterium, assembly GCA_963666945.2. Taxonomy (GTDB): domain Bacteria; phylum Bacteroidota; class Bacteroidia; order Bacteroidales; family Marinifilaceae. The sequence continues at coordinate 5,827 of CAXXRT010000045.1, read as the reverse complement.
GATCACTGAAAGAAACAACCTTAAAATTAAAGGAACTAAACAAATACGGATTTGTTGATGCCGGAGCTAAAGGTTTTGTCTTATTTATAAAGGGTATAATCAATTTTGTAAATAACAGAAATATTCGTGACCTGGTGGTTGAAATGAATGATAACATACCGCTGGTTCATTCCAGAGATGTAAATGAAGAAAAAATTAATTACCGCTTTTGTACAGAAGCTATAATAAATAATTTAAAGATAAGTAAGACTGATCTTCAAAACATATTGAGTAAGAGTGGTGATTCTATTGTTGTTGCAGGATCAGGGAATATTTGTCGCATACATATTCACACCAATAATCCGGCAGAATTGTTTGATAAATTGAAAGAATCAGGCACTATTAGTTATCAAAAGGTGGACGATATGGTTCGTCAACAAGAGATTGCTGGCAAAAGGAAATGGAATATAGCGCTGGTCACTGATTCTACTTGTGATTTATCGAAAGAACTCATAGATTTATATCAGATTAATGTAGTACCTATTAACCTGAACTTTGGAGAGAATCATTATCTGGATAAAGTCACTATTCAACCTGATCAGTTTTACGACCTGCTTGAAAGCAGTGCTGATTTTCCTAAATCTTCACAAATAAATGAACATACTTTCACCAACTTATATTCTCACTTAGCATCTCATTACGATGCTATTATTGCCATTCATCTGAGTAGTCAGTTTAGCGGCACTTATGCAAACAGCCTTAAAGCGGCAGAAAAAATCAAGAGCGAATTTAAGAAAGATATTTATGTGATTGATTCAAAGAATTTGTCGGGTGCATTGGGGTTACTTGTACTTAAAACAGCCAAAGAGATAGAGGCTGGAGAATATGCAGAGAATATTGTGCCATCTCTAGAAACTGATATAACCAATACTAAAATATTTGTCAGTGTAAAGAATTTAAAGTATATGATTAAAGGAGGACGGGTCTCAAAACCAAAGGGATATATTGCAAACATACTGGGTTTAAATCCCATAGTATCTATGGATGAGAATGGACGTTCGGTATTATTTAATAAAACCTTTTGTCAGAAATCGAGTTTAAATAAAATATTAAAACATATAGAAGAAATTAGTCATGGAAAATCGGTATGGAACTATATTATTATGCACGCACATAACAAGGATGGGGCTAAAAAAGCTGAAGAAAAGATGATGAAAATTGTAGGAAAAAAGGCTGTATCCTTAGTAGATATCTCTCCTGTAATAGGTATGCATGCGGGGAAGGGGGCCATTGCAATTTCTATATTGTTGAACAAAAACTGTTAAGCTATGTTTCCTTTATTTTTAAATGCCCTCGTTATAATTATATCCCTGATGACTGTCCTCTGGGTTATAAGCGTTTTAATTAAAAACGTAAGTATTGTTGACTTGTTCTGGGGAATAGGTTTTATAGTTGTAAACGCTTACTATTTCTTTATGTCGGGAGATATTTATTCAAGAAAAATACTTTTACTCACACTGGTAACAATCTGGGGATTAAGACTATCTATTTATCTAATCTGGAGAAATATAGGGAAAGGTGAAGATTTTCGTTACCAGGAATTCAGACGTAATTATGGTCCTAGGCGTTATTGGTGGATTAGTTTTTTCCAAGTGTTTTTGCTACAGGGTATTCTGATTATGCTAGTCTCATTACCTTTACTGGGGACAAATACAAATACACAATCGAATAGTCTTAATTGGCTCGATTTCCTTGGCATCTTTGTCTGGATAATTGGTTTTTTCTTTGAGACAATTGGTGATTTCCAGATGGCCCGCTTTAAATTAAACACAGATAACAAAGGAAAAGTTTTAAATACCGGTCTTTGGAGATATACCAGACATCCAAACTATTTCGGGGATTCAGCTGTTTGGTGGTCATATGGATTCTTCTGCATCGCTGCAGGCAGTTACTGGCCTGTTGTTGGATCTGTACTTATGACTTTGCTGATAATTAAAGTTTCCGGGGTCTATCTTCTTGAGAAATCCTTGAAAGATAAAAAACCGGAATACATTCAGTACGTAAAAAGAACCAGTGCATTCTTCCCATGGTTTCCTAAAGAATAATTTATGATGGACTTTCTAATTGATAACATATGGTTGATTCTATTTATAATCTGGGGGGTTCCTTTATTCCATTACAGAAGTAAATTCCGTAAAATTGTATACCAGACTGATAATTGGATTATAAATATTAAGCCTCTATTTCTCAAAGAAATAAAAGGATTGTTTGGCAATATATATCCTAAAAACAGAGAATACAAAAGTTTTAGGAATTTTTATCTGTTATATCTGACAGTATATTTCACTTTATTTATTGTTTATATAAATTTTCATGACAAAGCTCATTTCAATAATTCAACAAAGATGGAAAAAATAGAAGTAGGAAGCAATGTTCCCGTCTTTTCGCTAAAAGATCAACACGGTAATATATTTAATCTGAATTCTGTATTGGGTAAAAAGAATTTGGTTATATATTTCTATCCTAAGGATGATAGTCCCGGTTGTACTAAGGAAGCGTGCTCTTTTAGAGATCAGTTTGCCGTATTTGAAGAAGCAGATGCCATGGTTATCGGGATAAATTCGCAGTCGGTTGAAAGTCATCTGAAATTTGCCCAAAAGCACAGATTGAATTTCACTTTACTTAGTGATAGTGAAAATAAAGTAAGTAAGTTATTCAATGTAAAAGGCAATATGTTTGGATTGATTCCAGGCAGGGTTACATTCGTAATAAATAAAAAGGGTAAGATTGTATTCATCTTTAATTCGCAAACTCAGGCAGAAAGGCATGTGTATGAAGCACTACGAATATTACAGGAAATTAAATGAAGTTGACTGAGGAAATATTAATTATAGTACTGACCTATTTATGGGCATCTATTCCATTTGGATATATCCTGACAAAGAAATATACAGGGAAAAATATTCTGGAATATGGTAGTTGCAATATAGGATCTACAAATGTAAGACGTATAGCTGGAAAAAAAATCTCGATTGCTACACAATTATTGGATATGTTAAAGGGACTTTTACCGGTTGGTCTGTTGGTTTTATCTATTAATAGAGGAAATATTGAAGCTCATCCATATTTTATTTATATTCTTGCGCTAACGACAATTATCGCTCATGACTTCAGCATCTTTATAGGATTTAAAGGAGGAAAGGGTGTTAACACTACTCTTGGGGCATCGCTTTTAATTGCTCCGTATTCTGTTTTTATTTCTGTTACCATTTACTTTATTGTAAAATGGCAATTAAAATTTGTCTCACTGGCTTCCATCATTCTGGCAATATCATTGCCGCTTACAGAAATTATTTTCCACGGTTTATCTCTTACTTTTTATTATTTGGTAATATGCACATCACTGATTATTGTAATGCACGGTAAAAATATCAATAGATTATTGCATAAAAAGGAAATTCATTAACATATTATTCTTGATTATCGTTGCATAATATTATTTAGGTAACTATATTTAATAATCATACATTTATTTGGGAAAATCATTTTTTCCCGTAAAAAGCCCATATCACTCCCATTGCTACAAAACCAATGCCCAGTCCTAATAATATACCTATCACTGTTTTACTGTATAACATACCTAATGCTAAACCAATAAACAGGCATCCGATAAATACTACACCGCCAATTGTTCCTCTGTTTTTCCTTTCATGTACCATATTATTTAATTTTAATTAGTATTTTCCATTTGGTACAAATGATATTGCCCCCAAACTTCCTTATACGCTGATGTACATAGTATGTTTAATTCAGTCACACCTTTTTAGCGAATTCTATTCAAAGTAAATCGTCAGGCCTGTGCGTAAAGATGATGTTTACTCCCCGACATATATCACTAATTCCAGTAAACATATACAATAGTTCGTGTTTTGCATCAGAAGAACAATGCTGTTTATTCCATGACTGCCCCCTGCTTAATTACAATCATACTGGAATTATCGCTATTATTCGTATGAAATCGTTTTTCCTGTTCCAGACCATATTCTTTACTTATACTTACATTTACAAGATCATTAACTCCTATATTCTCAAATATTCCATCAGAGGATATTATTATTCTGTCGCCAACACTTAATTTTAATAACTTTATATCTGGCTCATAATTCCCCGTTTCCCCCTGTATGCACCGCGTTACAATATGACGTATATTGGCCCGTTGATCTTCCGACAATATCATACCTTGTCTTTTCAACTCATTTACATAAGAGTGATCCTCAGATTCAAATACAATTACATTATCTCTGACCTGAACAATCTTTACATCACCAACCCAAAAAACATAAGCATCACCATCCATAATTAACGCTGCTCCAATTGTTGAGCCCATTTTGGCATTATATCTCAATAATAATTTTCTTATTTCTGTATTCGCAACTTCAATAGCATCCTTAATTAATTTTAGTTTACTATCAATATCCATATTATCAGAAACAAAAGAGGCAACAAAATTTGCAACTGTCTCTGCAGCCAATCTTCCGTTAGAATATCCCCCCATTCCATCTGCTATAATATGGATTGAAGTATTATTGTCCACTTCTTTAGACAAAATATAATCCTCATTCTCTTCACGCTTACCCTTTACTGTGAAATAATTTACTTTCATTTTATCATATCTCATTCATTTTTATTGGTATACGTGTTTTTAATGAAGGATACTGAATATTTCCGGAAAATATTACAGTCCACACAATTATAGATTCATAAACAAACCTATAGACCAAACAACCAACTCCTTTGTTTCCAGTAAATTAACATCAAAACCAAATATATAAAGACAAATTAAAAGTCATTGAAAATTTTATATCCATACCTTTTCTTAACTTTGCAGCATTAAAATTAAATGATGGAAAACAATAATATAAAACCAACAAATAAATATCAGCCTAAAGGTCTCACTATTATTCACGAAGACAGGGATATAATTGTTGTGGATAAAATTAGTGGTCTGCTTACAATGGCCAGCGAAAAGGAAAGAATAAAGACTGCGTACCATATGTTGACCGACTACGTTCGAAAGGGTAATCATAAATCAAATAACAGGATATTTATAGTGCATCGTCTTGACAGAGATACTTCTGGTGTTGTAGTTTTTGCAAAGACAGAAAAGGCCAAGCATTATCTTCAGGATGAATGGCAGAATTTCAATAAGCAATATTTTGCCGTAATGCATGGAAAACTTCCGGAAAGAGAGGGTATCATAACCTCTTACCTGGCCGAGAACAGCATCCATAGAATGTACTCAGTTAAGGATCCGGAAAAAGGGAAATTTGCAAAAACAGGTTATAAAGTTTTTAAAGAATCCCCATTATTCAGCCTTTTAAAAATAGACTTGTACACTGGCCGTAAAAACCAGATACGAGTGCACCTTTCAGAAAAAGGACATCCTGTTGCCGGCGATAAGATATATGGGAAAGATAATAAAAACATAAAAAGACTTGCCCTTCACTGTGGAAGCATAACTATAAAACATCCGCACACAAAAGAGGAAATAACTTTTATGGCGACTATTCCACCATACTTTAAATCTCTTGTTAAGAAACAAGGCACAGTAAAGACCGGTGATAAAAAATAATTGTAAATAATTGCTTTAAACTGATAAACAGTATTTATCATACTAATAAATTAAAAGTATAAACTATATTTAATACTTAAATCTCTTTTTTAATTATATTTGCTATTTATTGTTATTATAATATTTTACTAAAGATAAAGTCATGACAAAAGTTATTATTAAATCTTTTGAAGAGTTAGATCAGTTAAAAGGTAAGGATCTAGGTATTTCTGATTA
>CAXXRT010000044.1:0-108380 GCA_963666945.2 Marinifilaceae bacterium | reverse complement strand
CATTAACCTTGATCTGTTTATGGCCTCAGCCGATCATGTAAGGGATCTGTATAACCGGTATACTTTTGAATCTGAAGTTTCGGTAATAGAGGGTGTTATGGGACTCTTTGACGGGGCTGTAAAAATGCAGGGTAGTAGTGCTGAGGTAGCTGAAACTTTGGGAGTTAAAGTATTACTTATTATAAATGCTAAGGCGGTTGCATATTCTGTTGCCCCATTGATATATGGTTTTAAAAACTTTTATAAAGGAATAGATATTGCTGGAGTGGTATTTAATTTTGTTTCTTCTGAAAGTCATTATTCTTTTCTGAAAGCTGCCTGTGAGGATGTTGGTGTCGAGGCTTTGGGTTATATTCCCAAAAAACCTGAACTTGAAATTCCTTCCCGTCATTTAGGTTTATCTATTGATAATATGACTCAATATGATGAGTTTGCGGACAGGGTAGCAGATATTATTGAACAGACTGTTGATGTAGCCAGGATTACAGAGATATATAATTCTGATGAACCAGGCTATATAAGAAAAACAGGGGATATAGAAATGAATCTCAAGCTTAAAATAGCAGTTGCAAGGGATGAGGCTTTTAATTTTATTTACCACGAGAATATAAGTGTGCTAAATGAAATAGGGGAAGTCATATTTTTTAGTCCTTTAAACGATGTAGAGTTGCCGGAAGCTGATATTGTTTATTTGGCCGGAGGGTATCCTGAAATGTTCCTAAACAAATTGGCAGATAATATTTCTATGAAAACGAGTATTAAGGAGTATTGCAACAGGGGTGGTAGGCTACTTGCGGAGTGTGGGGGTATGATGTATATGTGCAACAATATAATCGATAAGGAAGGAAATGTTTTTCCAATGTGCGGTTTTTTGAATCAGGATGCCAGCATGGTGGAAATGAAACTGCATCTGGGGTATAGGAAAATAATGCTTGATAAAAAGGAGCTTAAAGGGCATGAGTTTCATTATTCACAAATTGTAAATAATTCAGAAATACCCACCTTAGGAGAAATATATAGTGCCAGAAATAAAAAACTGGACACTAAGATATTTAAATATAATAATGTAATAGCCTCTTATATTCATTTTTACTGGGGCGAAACCGGCATACTGACACTTTGGGAATAGTAAGTATATTAAAATTGATTATCTTTTTATTGATTAATAATTTCTTTTAGCTACAACAAAATCCCCCTTTTTGACATCGAATTTCTCAGCTATCATATTGCATTTCACCATAAGCAGAAAGAATAGTTTTGGGTTTCTCTCGTTTAATAGTCCTTCAAGATTGCCCTGTCCTTTTGATATGACTACGTCTGCCTTGGTGTATATTTCCATGAATTCTTTTGAGACCCTACTTAGTATCGTTGACGGTGCATCATAGCCGTTGGAAATAACTGTTGCGTGTTTATCTATTCCTGTTTGTCTGGCATCTTCCAGTGTCACATCGTTAATTACGGGTGCATTGCGCACGGCATAGTAGACATTGGGGAGCTCAAGATGTTCCAGAAATAATTTATCCATAACAATTTCTCCGGCATTATCCCCAAGATAAAGAACAGTGTTTGCAGTTTTTAATTTTTTCTTAAGTTCTGCAGAATGGTTAATTGCAAAATCTTCCTTAAGGACTTTGTCTATTGTCCCTTCAAGGTCAAAATCAGGATTTGCTGCATAGTCGATAATGTTGCCAGCTATTGCCAGGCGTAATGCCGTATCAAAAGGATCTTTAGAGTTCTTGATTAAGTCTCTAAAATACGGGTATTTGTCCAAAAGATATTGATTGGAACGAATCTTGATGTCTTTATAAGGATCTTCAATTCCCAGTAATTCTTTTATTTGATGTTGGTTTTTTCTTGCAACCTCTGGAGCAATAAGTCCATTTTCTGCACTAGCCATGAAAGAGAGAAAGGCTTTAGTATGCCTTTCTCTTTCATCTGCAGTTAAATTATGCTCTTCTAATAATTTTGTATATGCTTTTGCTAAACAAGAATAGCATCTGTAATCCATAGTTTAGATTATATTAGTGATTACCACAATTATCTCCATTTCCTTCACCTTTATGGTGATCATGCTTACATGGTTCGGCAGTAAGACTTAAACTACTGTTTAAAAAGTGTTCAACAACATCATCTGTCGATGAATGTTGAGCCCCAACATGAGCTTTAATGCCCAGGTGGTTAAATATTGTAACAGCTTTTTCACCCATTCCTCCCGCTATAACGTCGGTTACTCCCTGAGAACCAATCCATCTTGGTAGAGCACCTGGCTCATGAGGAGGTGCATTAAAAATCTCTTTGTTAATAACTTTGTTATCTTCAACATGATAAATTATGAATTGTGGTGCTCCACCAAAATGTGCACACAATAAACCATTTTCATAAGGTATAGCAATCTTTTTCATTTTATTGTTTTTATTAATATTTATAAAAATCATTCGGTTTCCACATTGGGGGCATGTAATATTTTTTTTACATGTATTCATTGTATATCCGCAGGAAATGCATTCAGAAAGTGTTTTTTTCCTGCATTCATTATTATTAGTGACCGTGTCATTTTTAGTTATAAAAGAAAGCATCTTTCCTTCAACAAAAGCAAGTGCTATCTTTTTACGAGCAGAATTGTAAATGCGCGTAAATGTCGGACGGGAAACATCTAATTTTTTTGCAGCATCTTCCTGCTTTAAATTTTCATAGTCGGCCAATCGTATAGCTTCATATTCCTCAGGTTTTAAAGTTATTTCTTCCAACAAATAGTTAGATATTCCCACAGGCTTATACCCCTCGAAAAAAGGAGGGTTTGCTATACATCTTTGTTTCTTTTGTCTTGGCATAAACTATAAAATTTATGCAAATATAATGAACAAATGTTCAAAATAAAAAAATAACAGAGTAAATTAGATATAATTCTTAAGTAATAGAAATCAAAAATGTATTGTCCGTTTATTATTTTTTAAATATTAAAATATACAAAGAAGTGTTATAATAATTATTACAGAGATCAGGCATACCAAATGGTTAATACCTTTGGTTTTTATAAAATCTTTATATACAGGTTCTCTGTCGTTAATTCCAATGTATGGTTTTTTAACTAATACATTGTGGTAATAATTAGGCCCACCAAATCTTAGGTTCAGAATACCTGCAAGGGCAGCTTCAGGATAGCCGGCATTTGGACTGGAATGTTTTCTAGCAAATTTTGAAATGAACATTAATCCCCTTTTACTAAAACTCACTAAAATCATCAGAATTGCAGTTATTCTTGCCGGAATATAGTTTGCAATGTCATCAATTCTTGCTGCAAACATCCCAAAATGTTTATATCTGCTGCTTTTATAACCAATCATTGAATCGAGTGTATTGATCATTTTGTAGCACATCATAGCCGGAACACCACCAATGGCATAATAGAAAAGAGGGGCAACAACACCATCACTAAGATTTTCTGACATTGTCTCAAGAACTGCAGTATAGATTTGTTTAGAGTTAAGATTATCAGTTTCTCTGCCTACTATCCAGGATAACCTTCTGCGTCCAGCATCCAATCCTTCTTTCTCAAGCTTGTTTATTACTTCATTACCTTCCTGAATAAGACTTTTATTTGCCAGTCCATAAAACACAAACAAGGAGGTAAATATATAGTAAAGAATATAATGAAATTGTTTGAGAAATATTGTTAGAAAGTAGAATATAGCAAATACTGCAGCAGGTAGCATAATGGCAATAATCGCACCTTTTAAAACTTTAAAGTTGTCTTTATTTAGTTTTTTTTCGCAAAAAGAAATTGAATTTCCAAAAGCAATAACAGGATGAGGAATATTTCTTGGATCGCCAAAGATAAGATCGGTCAGATAACCTATTAGTAAGGGGATAATAATTTCATAATCGTTAAATTCCATATTCATTTAAAGCTTTTATTAACATTGCGTTTTTATTTTCTGATAATGTGTTTACCCTTATGTAATGGTTGTTTAAAGTCCTGAAATTTGATGCATCTCTTATTAATATACCATGATTTTCAATTAGATATTGCTTTAATATCTCAGATTCTATTTTTGTTTCTATAAGGAAAAATGGTGCTGCTGATTTTAGGGCCTTAAAACCTTGGATAGTGTTAATAACTTCTCTGAATTTTTCTCTTTCTCTGTTTAGTTTTGTTGCATCCGGTAATAAAGTATTGCTGTTTTCAATTAAATATTTACCGGCTTCTATAGCTAGGGCATTTACGGACCAAGGCTGTTTATATTTATTAATTTTTTTTATTATTTCTTTATTACCGATTAAGTACCCTAATCTTAATCCAGGAATAGAGAAGTTTTTAGTCATTGATCTGCTTATTAAAAGATTTGGATAATCTTTTATCAAATTTACAGAGCTTTCAGTCTCACTTGTAAAATCAATAAACGCTTCATCAATAAGAAGGAATGTACGACTATGTTTTTCTAATATGCTTATAATATCTTTTTGAGAATAAACCTTTCCATTAGGATTATTAGGATTGCATATAATTATCAGGTCATAATCATTTTTTTCAGAAACAATACCTTCTAAAGAGCAAAACGATATTTTATGATTGTGAGCCTTGCAGGCATCTTCGTATTCGGAAAAAGACGGGACAGGTATAAGTGTTTTAGCGCCATTGAATGTATGAGCTAAGAGATAAAAAATTTCAGTTGCCCCATTAGCTGCAATAATCTGCTCTTCTTTTATGTTGTGGTATTTAGCAATTATTTTTCTCAGGCTTAGAGCATCGGGTTCAGGATAGTGAGTTAAAACCTCCCATTTTTCAGAGACAAGATTCTTAAGCCAGCTATTGTCACCCTCGTACCAAACATTAGTAGAGAAATTTGCCTTTATATTTTTGTTTTTATGTATATCGTCCCCGTGTCCCAGTAGCATTGTTATTCTTCTTTAAGTGTAGAGTAAATGTATTCCATGTCTACATGTTTTCTTATATGGTCGGCAAGTTTGTTGTACTGTAAGTTTTTAAACTCCTGGTAGTCGAAAGAATGACTGTCTGTGTTATCAAAATCTTTTGCAATATCATTAAGAACTTCTTCATTGTCAAGAATACCATGCATATAAGTACCCCAACAATTATTATTAAGAAAATAACCATCCTTATTGCCGTTATCTAATATATTAATAGGATTATCTACAGCACCTTTTATTGTTTGCGTACTGCCCATATGAATTTCGTAACCCTTGCAGATAGTCTTTTTGTCTTTAAAGTAGAAAGATGATTGTTGAGTGACTTTATTTTCTTCCATGACTGTTGTTTGAGGAAGTAATCCCAGGCCTGGGACTGCGGAGATATTACCTTCTACACCCATAGGATCTTCAATTTTTATACCCATCATCTGGTATCCGCCACAAATTCCAATCACCTTTTTCCCATTTTTGTGAGCTCTTATTATTGATTGAGCTACACCGTTTTTTCTGATTTCGACAAGGTCGCTAATAGTGTTTTTCGATCCCGGTATTATAATAATATCTGCTTTTTCTATTTCATTAGTATTATTAGTGTAGTAAAGGTGAAATCTTTCATCAAGTTCTAAAACCCTGAAATCTGTGAAGTTTGAAAGTCTTTGAAGAAGAATCACAGCCACATTAATTTTATCATTGGAAGCAAACCTCTCTTTTTCATCCAAAACAACGGAATCCTCTTCTTCTATATGTATGTCCTTAAACCATGGAATAACCCCAACTACAGGAATACCTGTTAGCTCGTGAAGCATCTTTTTACCTTCTTCAAAAAGACTGATATCTCCGCGGAACTTATTTATAATTATTCCTTTCATTCTGGCTTTTTCTTCAGGTGTAAGCAGTAGGATAGAGCCATATACACTTCCGAAGACACCACCTTTGTCAATATCGGCAATAAGATATGTTGATGCCCCGGTTCTGACAGCCATATTCATATTGACAATGTCTCTATCTCTGAGATTTATCTCAGAGATGCTACCGGCACCTTCCATTACAACGGGAGAATATCTTTCTTCGAGGCGCTTAAATGCTTCAAAAGCGTGATTAAATAGTTCTTTTTTATTGTTACCAAGAAAATATTCCCTTGCAGATTGATTACCAACAGCCTTACCATTTAGTACTACCTGGGAAGATTTGTCATTTGTTGGTTTTAACAAGACAGGATTCATATCTGTGTGACAATCTATGCAGCAGGCTTCAGCCTGAACTGCCTGAGCCCGTCCTATTTCCAAGCCTTCCGGAGTAGAGTAGGAGTTTAACGACATATTTTGTGCCTTATAGGGAGCCGGGGTATATCCGTCTTGTTTGAATATACGACAAAAACCTGCATTTATAACACTCTTTCCTGCATCAGAGCAGGTACCTACAAACATTATGGGTTTTAATTTCACGGGACTTTGTTTTCTTATTTTCTTATTTCCTTAGCTTCTTTTTGTATAAAAACGAATTCCATTTTTCCTCTTCTTTTCCCTCTTTGTCCATTTCTGCTTTTGCAAGAACAAAGAATAGATCGGATAAACGATTGGCAAATTTAAGAATACTTTCCGGAACCTCATCAATTTTATTAAGAGACCATAGTCTTCTCTCGGCTCTTCTGGCTATTGTTCTTACTACATGACAATGAGCAGATATTTGGTTTCCTCCCGGAAGTATGAAATATTCATTACCATTTTTCATTTCCCCCTGAAGTTTATCTATCCATTCTTCGCAGTATTTATCCAAATCATCAGGAAGTATATTAGGATTTTTGTCCCTTATATTTGATGGAGTAGCAACATGAGACATTATTACCATCATGGATTTCTGTATAAAGAATAATTTTTCCTGCCAGATATGGTCAGGATCCAGTAATGCCCTTAAATAACCTATTGAAGAGTTTAGTTCATCGAGAGTTCCGTTGGTTTCTATCCTTATATCATCTTTATCTACCCGCTCACCTCCGTGAATGCCTGTTTTTCCTTTATCTCCTCCTTTTGTATATACATTCATATCTTTAGTTATAGGTTTTTAATATCTATTCCTTTCATTATTAACAATCATCACTTATAAACATTGTAAAGATTAAAATACATACAATCAATTTATAAGCTTGTTAATAACTTTGGGGTTACTTTATTTTAACAGGTATTCCAGAAACGGTAAGGAACGCTTCATCTGCTATTTTGGCAATATGTTGATTAATTAAACCAAGCATATCTGTAAATCTAAATGCCATTTTATCGGCAGGACTTCCTCCTAACCCAATTTCGTTTGAAACAATAATAAAAGTAGCATCTGTCTTTAATAGTTTATTTAATTCATCTTTAGCTTCCTTTATGCTCTTATCTATATCCTGATTATTGTCAAAGAAAAAGTTAGTCATCCAAAGAGTCACGCAGTCAATTAAAACAACATTACCACTGAGCTTGTGTCTGGAAAGATATTTTTCTTCCTCAATATTTATCCATTCATTGCCTCTGTCAGCCTGGTGTCTCTCAATACGTTTCTTGTGCTCCTCGTCCCATACTCTTGATGTTGCCAGATAAACAGGATTGGGACTAAGGCTGAGTGCCAGATTCTGTGCAAAAGTAGTTTTTCCGCTTTTTTGTCCGCCTGATATATATATGATTTTATGCATGTTTCTCTTTAGCTCTGTTATTATAAAAATGATATTTTACAATGTTCTTTCATCCATGGGACAATTTTAATGACAGCTCCATATTCCAGATTTACACGAAAGACATTTTCTTTTTTCATTTCCAGAAGAAAATATAAAATAGCCCTAATTACACCATCATGAGCAACAATAACCACATCTTCATTTATGTTGATATTATTCCAGAAATCTCTGACTCTCTCTAACATTAAAGAGTAACTTTCACCCTCAGGAACCTTATTGTTAATATAGTCTGCCCCCCAAATGCTCATTTCATCTTCAGGAATCTTATCCCATTCAACTCCTTCCCATTTTCCGAAATTCAATTCCTTTATCCTCTCATCGAAATTAATTGTATTTCCGTTAGCCAGAGCTTTAGCAAGTTTTGCACAACGAATTAATGGAGAAGAAAAGAATTTGAATTCATCAAGATCTTTTGTTTTTTCCTTTATAGCCCTTAGCTCATTATTGAAATTTATATCCACATCTAAATCAGTCCAGCCATAACATGTGCCAGGGTTTATATCAGGTTTTGTATGTCGTATAAGATATATCATTATATATAATTTGATATAATTAGTATTCCAAGATAAAATGCAATCTCACATATTTGTTGTGTTGCGCCCATTAAGTCTCCGGTATAACCTCCAATCTTTTCATTAAAATAAAGACCAAGTAATATTTTTATTAAATAAACAGGTATTATTAAAATTAATGCAACAGGTAGATAATCGACAGGTAAAAAGATAAAAGGCAATATTCCGAAAGTTATAATCATCAACATTTCTAATATACCCGGTTTTTTAATAAATACAGCAGATTTGGAAGAGTTGTCTTGTCTTGCATAATTATGAGTAAACATGAAAGATATTGAAGTCATTCTGCTTATGCTGTGTCCAATCATAAAAACCGGAAGGATGATTTCTTCCGGTATATTTAAAAGAGAGAAAAATTTAATGGCAAGAACCATAATTAATCCCAAGGCTCCAAATACACCGGTGGAAGAATCTTTCATTATTTCAAGAATTCGTTGTTTTGTATATCCTCCACCAAAGCCATCACAGAAGTCAGCAAAACCATCTTCATGAATTGCACCTGTTAGGATTAATGATGAAGTCATACCTAGTAAAAGAGCAATCTCTTTTGGTAATATAAACGATGAATAAATATATATTAATCCAGAGAAACCACCGACTAACCATCCCATTAGAGGAAAATAGCGTGCCGTTTGTTTCATGTCAACAGAGGAAAGGTCTGTTATTTTCCATACAGGAATTCTTGTAAAGTACGAAATACATGCAATTATTATTTTTGCCTCTTTCTTCATCTGTCAATAATTTCTGAAATTTATTTAATTAGCTATTTGAAAGTCAGTCATATAAGACTTATATTTTAACAAATATGAGTATAGCTGATGTTAATGCTATAATCTTGTGAGTTCAGAAGAGTTAAATACTTTAGCTTCTTCAAAACTAGTCATTCTATTTAATAATTCAGCAGCAGTCTTAATAATAGGGTATGCCAATGCAGCACCGGTTCCTTCTCCCAGTCTTAAGTCAAGATTTAAAAGGGGTCTGGCATTCATATGATTAAGCATAATCTTATGTCCACCTTCTCCGGAAATATGTGAAAAGATAAAATATTCCGCAGCATTCTTATTCATTTTATAGACAGTAAGTGCAGCTGAAGTTGTTATATACCCGTCGACAATTACAATCATCTTATTAATAGCAGCCTCATACATTCCACCTGCAATCATTGCAATCTCGAGTCCCCCATAGAGTCTTAATACTTCAAAAGCATCTTTAGGTTTACCATGTTTTTCAATTGCTTCCTTAATAACTTTTGCTTTATAATTTACCCCTTCCGGCTTAAGTCCGCCTCCAGGTCCCACACATTCCTCGACAGGAGTATCTGTGAAGATTGATAACAGAGCTGATGCGGGAGATGAGTTTCCTATTCCCATTTCCCCAAATCCTATTATATTCGTTCCTTGTAAGTGAAAATTCCTGACTATGTCTCTGCCACGTTTAAATGCAGTATCACACTCTTCTTTTGTCATTGCAGGTTCTTTATGGAAGTTTCTGGTTCCCATTCGTACCTTAGCATCAATTAGTCTTGGATGAGGTTTAAAAATATGATTTACACCAGCGTCAGCTATCCACAAATCAAGACCGTGTATGTCGCAGAAAAGGCCAATTCCTCCACCTCCGTTCACAAAATTGACAACCTGTTGCCACGTTATTTCCGAAGGGGCACAACTTACTCCCTCATCTACTATTTCATGATCGGCTGCTATGGTCAGCATTGTCGGTCTGGACAATACTGGATTGATTGTCTGCTGGATTAAGCCTATCTTAAGGGCTAATTCTTCAAGATAACCTAAAGAATCAACAGGTTTTGTCTTGTTATCCAGTTTATGCTGAATCTCTGACTTGATTTTCTGGTCGGGTCTTTGTATTTCAGGTAAGTTGTGAGTCATATTTGTGCATTTTTACTTGCACAAATTTAATATTTATTGCTTAATATTTAAATCATTAAAATTAAATTATTCCCACATCCAGATATCAGTATTTTGCTGAATCTCTATATTATGCATTTTGTTGAATGGAATATTTTGCAAAACAGCCATTATTGCCTGATTTGTTATTCCATGTCCAACAATAAGTATGGATTTCGCAGAATGTTCAGTCTTCATCTTACTGATAAAGCGTCTAACTCTTGAATAAATCATCTCGTTATTTTCCGCATCCAAAGGAGGGATATCAAGATTTATGTCCTCAACATTCTTTCCAGTGTAACTCCCCCAGTCTTTTTCCCTTATAAGGGGGTCTGTAATGTGGGGAACATTAATATATTGCCTTATAATATCAGCTGTCTTAATGCTTCTTTCAAGATCGCTTGATATTATAAGGTCAATTTTTTTATTTATTAATGATTCACCTAATTTGTGAGATTGCTTAATGCCATTGGTATTAAGCATACCAGGAGTCTGACCCTGTAGAATACCTAATGCATTGGATACTGTTTCCCCATGTCTGGCTAGCAAGATAGTCATTTTACCTTAATGCTTCGTTTAGTTCGTTAACCGTAAGTGATGCTGTCCCCATTTTCTTAATAACAACTCCTGCCGCAACATTGGAAATATGAATGGCTTCTTCAAGTTTAAGTCCCGCCGCTACAGAAAGGGCAAGAGCAGCAACCACAGTATCTCCGGCTCCACTCACATCGAAAACTTCTTCAGAATGGGTAGGTATATGTATGGCTCCGTTATTTGAACATAACGACATGCCTTTGTCGCTTCTGGTAATAAGGAGTTGTTCTATATTGTATTTAAATTGAATGTGTTTAGCAGCTTTTGTGATATCGAAATCAGTATTGTCCAATTCTTCTCCGCTGATATCACCAAGTTCCTTCACATTAGGGGTAATAAGCCAGGCACCCATATATTTTTTCCAGTCACGACCTTTAGGATCAACGATCACCTTTATTTCCTTTGAGTTACAGTACGAAATAATTTTCTTGCAGAAATATGGAGAGATAAATCCCTTTGCATAATCGGAAATCACGACTATGTCTGATTTATCAATTAAAGATGTTAGATCGTTGAAGTAATTATCAATAATTTCCTCTTCTATCCTTATTTTCTCTTCGAAGTCAAGCCTTACTATTTGCTGTCTTTCCCCAATAATACGTGTTTTGGTAATAGTTGGCTGATCGGTAGTTATAAAATTGGTAATTATATTTTTATTGTCGGCTAATCTTTTTAGCTCTTTTCCATGAAAATCTTCACCTATAGAACCACAAAGACAAACATTACCTCCAAGAGTAATAATATTGTTTGCAACGTTAGATGCTCCGCCCAAAGTCATTTCCTCTTTTTTCACGTTAACAACAGGAACAGGCGCTTCAGGTGAAATGCGTTTAACACTGCCATAATAATACTTATCAAGCATTATGTCTCCAATGACAAGTATATTCGTATCTTTAAAGCTTAATTTCATAATCGTCTTTTAATTATTCTTTTTCCTGTCCTGCAAATTGCATCAGATAGGCTTTTATGAAATCGTTGATTTCCCCGTCCAATACGGCCTGGACATTTGATGTCTCGTGTTGAGTTCTTAAATCCTTTACCATTTTATAAGGCTGTAAGACATAGGAGCGAATCTGAGAACCCCATTCTATCTTCATTTTAGTTCCTTCCAGTTTATCCCTCTCTTCCTGCTGTTTTCTTAATTCTATATCATACAGCTGGGATTTAAGAAGCCTTAAGGCATTCTCCCTGTTATTTAGCTGTGATCTTGTTTCCGTGTTTTCAATGATAATACCCGTAGGCTGGTGACGAAGTCTTACACCCGTCTCGACCTTGTTTACGTTTTGTCCCCCAGCACCACCTGAACGGAAAGTATCCCAGCTAATGTCAGCAGGATTTATTTCAATTTCAATAGTATCGTCAACCGCAGGGTATACAAAGACGGAAGCAAAAGAAGTCATTCTCTTATTGCTGGCATTAAAAGGAGACAATCTGACAAGACGGTGTACTCCATTTTCCGATTTAAGGTACCCATAGGCAAAATCACCTTCAAACACAAGGGTTGCAGATTTGATACCTGCTTCCTCTCCTTCCTGATAGTCTGCTAGCTTTACTTTATACCCATTAAGGTCTCCCCATCGTTGATACATGCGAAACAACATTTCTGCCCAGTCCATACTTTCAGTACCACCAGCCCCTGAATTGATTTTTAAAATAGCTCCGAGTCTGTCTTCCTTTTGACGGAGCATATTTTTAAGCTCTAGTTCTTCAGTCAGTTTAAGAGTTTTTCCATATTCAATGTCTACCTCTTCTTCCTCTGCTTCTCCCTCTTTGGCGAAATCGTACATAACCTGAAGATCTTCAATAGCGGAAATCACTTCTTCATAATCTTCTACCCACGATTTTATTTCTCTCACTTTTTTCATCTGCAGCTCTGCTTCCTTGGGATTATCCCAGAAGCCAGGAGCCTGGGTTCGCATCTCTTCTTCCTTTATCTGTATTAACTTGGCATCAATGTCAAAGATACCTCCTTAACGCTTGTCCGCGTTCCACCAGCTTTTTTATCTGATCTAAAGTAATCATTCAATCTCTTCCTTTCTTATTTATATAAGCTTTCAAATTTAGCTTTCAATTCTTTAACCAGTTCAGTCTCTTTTTGTTCGTCAGCAATAGATAAAAGCATACGAACAACAGTAACTTCCTGATTTTGCATTCTTTGGAATGCGGCGTAGTCCTGTTTGCTCAAAGAAAGATAATATTTTAATTGCTCAAAGCTATTATTTGCGATTTTTCTTAGTAAATCATTAGCTTTCTCGTTTGCATCTGCATTATAATATTCCTGAACAAAACCTATCAGTGTATTATCAATTGTGATTTTTGATGTTGGAAGTTCTTCCATACATTTATCTAATGCTTTAATTGCTTTTTGATGTTTTCCTTCCTTATTAAGCTGTTCTGCTAGTCTTAAGAAGTTAGGTCTGTATTTCATTATCTGAATAGTATTCAGGTGGAAGAAATCAATATATACATCAGGGTTATTGATATTTCCCCAGATAAATTTATTCATCATATTATTATAAAGAATGTCAGAGTCAATACGACCAAATTCATAACCATTATGCTCTGTTTTAATAGGAACCAGACGATAGGCAGCACCTTCAAGCTGGAAATAATCCTCAAATCCCAGATAGCTTTCCCTTCCCATTCCAACGGAGAAGTAAATTGGTCTATCCCAATCGTTTTCTGCAATAAGGTCAAGAACCATAATATCAGATTTGGTCAGTTGGTTTCTGTCTAATGTTATATCAAGCCGGTCAAGAATATTATCTGCATCTTCAATCTTGACAGTTCCATTATTAATAACTTTTGCAGAGTCGACAGTAACATATACATTTCTTGTTGGTATGTAATCCAACGATCTTCCTCCCTGTGTTTCAAGTTTTGAACTGCTGTTATCTGAACCAACGAATTTCATTATTTCCTTAATATCGTAAGCTTTGTTAATGCGGTCAACAACTGCAACAACATCGCGGGTACCCTGGACATACTGTTTTTTATCAAAACTGTTAGGTATCCCTTTGGACTCATAAGCCTTACGTTTCATTTGATCTATATACCAGTCTCCTGCCAAAAGGCTTAGGTTGACAATACGTATATCTCTTCTTATACCTTCTACTTCCTGGGCATACCAAAGAGGGAATGTGTCGTTATCCCCGTAGGTAAAAAGAATAGCATCCTGAGCACAAGAATTAAGGTAGTTTTTTGCGTAAGAGATTGTGGCATATCTTCCAGATCTGTCGTGATCGTCCCAGTTTTCTGCTGCCATAATACCGGGAACAAGTATAAGGCAGATTGATGTGGCTACTATTGCCGATAATTTTTTGTTGATTTTTCTTGATAGTGATTCATAGATACTTAAAACTCCAAGGCCAATCCATATTGCAAAAGCATAAAAAGAACCGGCATAGGCATAATCCCTTTCTCTTGGCTGATGGGGATATTGGTTAAGATAAATTACTATAGCAATCCCAGTGAAGAAGAATAATAGCATTACAATCCAGAAATCCTGTTTACCATGTAATCCCTTTTTGTACTGCCAGAACATACCAAGCAATCCCAGAATAAAAGGAAGCATATAGTATCTGTTTCTTGCCTTATTGTTTTTTAAGTCAGAAGGCAGTTCATCCTGATTGCCTACAAGTACATTGTCGATGAATGGAATGCCAGTAATCCAGTTGCCGTTTGTAAGTTCTCCATGTCCCTGTATATCGTTTTGTCTTCCGGAGAAATTCCACATGAAATATCTGAAATACATATGCCCAAGCTGATAACGGAAGAAAAACTTAAGATTCTGTCCAAATGTTGGTTTTTGTACGGTTTTTCCATTAACGTTTATGGGAGTGCCTTTGTCTATGCCCCCCCAGTATTGATAGTCTCTGATATGGTGAGCTCTGTCGCTGTACATACGCGGGAATATGGTAGTAAACCTTGAATCGTACGTGTATTCAGATTTTTTGTAAGCAACTTTATATTTCCCGTCTTGTTGTACATATACAGGAGCACCGTATTCTATGTCAGTCAGAGGGGCATTGTAATATTGTCCGAAGAACAGAGGTCTGTCCCCGTACTGTTCCCTGTTTAAATATGAAAGTAAAGCAAAAGCATTGTCAGGGTTATTTTCATCAATTGGTGGGTTGCTTAAAGAACGGATAACCACCATAGCAAACGAAGAATAACCTATAAGAATGACCATGAAACAAGTGATTATGGTATTCATTATTACTTTGTTTTTTCTTATAGTATAAATTATCCCATATGATATGGCACCAATTAACAGAAGAGCATAGATTATAACACCTGTATTAAATGGCAATCCTACCCCATTAACAAATGCAAGTTCGAACCATGTAGCCACTTTAATAATGCCTGGAATTACTCCATACATTAAAACAGCAAGAAGGACAATAGAAAGAAGAAAAGCCTTTATAACACCATTTCTTGTAGGGTTAAATTTTTTGAAGTAATAAACAAATACAATTGCAGGAATAGCAAGTAAATTCAGAAGATGGACGCCAATGGACAAACCAATAAGATAGGCTATAAGAATAAGCCATCTGTTGGAATGAGACTTATCAGCACAATTTTCCCATTTCAGGATACACCAGAAAACCACAGCCGTAAATAGAGACGAAGAAGCGTAAACTTCTGCCTCAACAGCCGAAAACCAGAATGTATCAGAGAAAGTATAGGCTAAAGCACCTATAAGTCCTGCTCCCATGATAGCTATTGTTTTACTGATTTCAGGAGTCTCACCATTTTTAACCATTAATTTACGTGCTAAGTGAGTGATAGTCCAGAAAAGGAAAAGAATAGTAAAAGCTGAGGCTAGAGCACTCATGGCATTAACCATCAATGCAACTTTTTCAGGTGATGGAGCGAATATAGAAAAGAATCTGGCCATAATCATAAATAGAGGAGCCCCGGGAGGGTGTCCTACCTCCAGACCGTATGCTGTAGATATAAACTCACCACAGTCCCATAAACTGGCTGTTGGTTCTATTGTCATAAGATAAGTTACGGCTGCAACCAGAAAGGTAAACCATCCTGTTGTATTATTTATGAAATTGTAGCCAAAATTATTTTTCTTCTTATTGTCCATCTTGTATTAGATTAATTTTGCACGAAAATAACGATTTTAATACAATTTTTTTAACTTTTCTTTGGAGAAATAAAAAAAATATCTACTTTTGTCGCCGTTGAAATGACACAACAGAGATTAATGATTGTCCCATGGTGTAATGGTAACACACCTGATTTTGGTTCAGGCATTCAAGGTTCGAATCCTTGTGGGACAACCAGACAGAGAGTTTCTTTTTTAGGAGGCTCTCTGTTTTTTTATATGTTTAAGTATGATGTTTTCTTCAGGCTCTTGTTTTTTTTGATTTCCCAACTTTTTAGAATGATCCCGGATCTATTCATAGGGTTTTATTCAATAAATCTTATTTTAAAAAACGCAAAGATTTTTATTGAAGTTTTTTTTGTATTTAAAAAACTACTATTTTTACCAAAATTAAAGTAATAGAGTAAATTGATTAATATGCAAAATAAAGGTTTTTTAAAGTTTTTAATGATGTTCTGCATTTTAGGAACTGTCTTGGTGTCTTGTGACAAGGATGATGATGAAGAAAAGATTGATTTAGATCAAGTTCATAAGTTTGAGATAACATTTGTAGGACAGTGGTCCAGTAATGTTTATGGGGAATTGTTTCCCGAAGACGCATTGTTTGCAAGTTTTGTCGGCTTAACACATAATAGTCCAAATAAATTATATAAACTTGGAAATCCTGCTTCCGACGGTTTGGCTGAGTATTGTAAAACTGGAGATTCAGCCCAATTAGTTAGTGATATTAATTCTATGATTGAAGATAAAAGCTCTTATTCTTTAATTCAGACGGGTCTTATGTCGCCGGAAGGTGAGATAAAGGTAACATTTGAAACTAACCTTCGTCACAGATATATTACTTGTGTTGGCAGAATTGCCCCCAGTCCGGATTGGTTTGTTAGTATCGAAAATGTTGATTTGAGATTACTAAATCATGCTGGGTATGGGGTAACTGTTTTGTTTCATGCTAATGATGCGGGTGTTAAAGGTGGAACATCTTTTTCTGAACCTGGGCAAGATACAAAAGAGGGTATTTCAAGAATTTCTTCAGGTGAACTGTCAATTGAAGGCCTTGTTCCAACTATTGGATATATTACTATTGAAAACAAGGGTATTGTTTCCGGCACAAAGTAGAGACATCTTTAAATGAATAAAAATAATCGGGGTTAACTGTTATAAACAGGCAATCCCTTTTATTATGAAGATAAATTACTAAAGTTATATTTCTCTTGTAGTTTGTTTGAACTTTCTGTTTACTTGACGTAATGTTACTGTATATATGGTAGTAGTAACTTACCCTATAGTATCCATTAAGTATAGGGAAAGAGGAGACTTGGTATAAGGAGGGTATGAGGAAGTTATGAGGTTGGTATCAGTAGGGGGTGATTTTGATTAGTGGATGAATTAAATGCTTTTATCAGGAAAAAGGATGCGTTCATTTAGTTTTATGGTGCGTATATCATAGTATAATGGTTGTTCGTCCTTTTGTCCTTGCAGTATAGGGCTTTCAACTGTATTTTTGCGCTTGGATTGTTGATATAAATGGAATTAAATCATGAAGTGGATTATTTTATTTTCACTATTAGTATTTACACTGGCTTGTTCAAATGAGCCATCTGAGATGTATTTATCGAATGCATCTTTAAAGTGTGAAATTAATGGTGTGGGTCTTCGTTCTGGTTTAAAGTCAGTTTATTACAAACGTGGAGACGCCCCTGTATATATTTCTGGAGTGATATTAACAGCAAAAAATACAGAATATAATGTTTCTGATGTTGTTTCTGAATATACTTTTAATCCTTATGGCGAAAGTTATACAGATAAAGATATAGTCCTGGAAGGATTAACAGTTGGCAATAATGTAATAACAGCCAAAGGGGTATGTAACAGTGTTTCTGAGAACAATTATTATATGGATGTTACCCGAGCTTCGGGAGATTTAACAGAAAGGGCCAATCAGTATGCTGAGACACTAAAGTCATCTCAGCCAATTTATGCCGATTATAAAGAGGAGACTCCATTAAATATTGCTATATCGAACAGATCTGATAATAGTGCCAGTATTTCTATGGTTACGGAAAATCACAGGGTTGCTGTTGTGTTGGAGAATTCATACGATTCTAAATATAATTTAGCTCTGGAGATAAAAGAAAGCGGTAGTTCTGTTCCTTTGTTTTCCTCAACTTATTTTATTCCGGTAAATACACAAGATGCCTTTGTGATTAATAATGATGATGCCAGGGGAAGTAAAACATACACTGTGACAGTTACTTACTATGATAAATATTCGTATGAGGCGGTAGGGTCGGTAGTAAAAACAATAGTAGCTGGTGCATGTGATAATATAACCAAATTGTATTATTTTAATAAAGGGGAGCTAGAAGTGGGAGACGTAGAGGCTTTTATGACATGGGTGCCATTGGAGAACGATAATAAGGGTGAGACTATAAATTAAAATAAAGAGTATATTGATGAAGAGGGAATTTAATATAAAAATACTGTCTGTTGCTATACTTTTATGTAGTCTTTTTTCGTGTTCGCATGAAAGAATTGACTCGGATAAATCTGTTTGTGAGGTAACAATAACGGGTTTGCTGGATGGAGATAGTAAAAAATTATCGGGTCTGAAGGCAACCAGTGTTGACAGGGGAGATGCTCCCGATGGCGTTGAAGGATATACTATAAAGATTGAGAATCTGGATTATATGGGTATAGATATTATTCAGGAAGATTTTCAACTGGAAGAATCATGGTATTGGCCTTATGGAAATGCAAAGTTCTCAAATGTTACTGAGGGCTTGAATAGATTTACGGCTGAAAGTTATGGAGGTACAACTTACAAAGGTTGGAAAGCAGTATCGAGAGAGTGGTTTGCATCGTCAGATGACGATAAGGCTGATAGGTATAGTAGTTCTTTGAGAGAAAGCTATCCTCCTTATAGTGTTTATAGAGATACCGTTGAGCAGGAGATATTTCCCAATCAAAATAATGATGTGCATTTTAATATGAAGCCAGTTAATGGACGTTTGGCTGTTGTTGTTGAAAATAACAAATGGGGTCACACTGTGGTTGTTTCTGTAAATAACGGCAGCGGGAAGACTATAAGATATAATAATGTTAAATGCTATCTGTTAAATGATGATTCACCCGATGGTACGGAGCTGAGTGTTGAGATAGTGATTAAAAAGCGTAAAAATATAGTTAATACAGTTTATAAAACTTATATACTGGAACATGGTAAGGATAAGACAAGATTTATAAATGTTGAGTAATATTGGTTTTTAGAACTCAAATCGCATTGTTATTTTCTCAGCTTCTTCTCTTCTTTTTATTCTTTCCAGTTCACCTTTTCTGAACACATATTTCACTCCATAGTTTTCGCAAGCTTCCCTTTTTTCTTTTTCGTTTGATATTTTTGAAAAGAAGGCCTCAATCTGGTTCCATAATTCCACTATTATTTTATCCGCTTCTTGCCTCATGCTTGCTACATCTTCATTGAGACGTGATGTATTTGTTTGCAGTTGTTTCTGCGAATAGTAGGCCTGTCTGAATTTGTCGTAGTTAACTCTCACAAGAGCAATAGAAGGGGAATATATAGCAGTTCCACCATTTCTTATTCTTTCCTGTTCACCGTCTATAATCTTTTTGCCCCATTCAATAAGGTCGGCCTCACTGATTAGAGGGGGTACAGCCTTGCAATTAATATCCAGTCCATATAGTTCTCTGGTGTCCTTTTTTATTTCTCCCCTTAATATACAGAAATTGTATACCTGAATAAAATGCGAAACATAAAGTCTTGCCTTTTTAACAAGACAAGAGTATTTTTTGCTGTTTATGATTTGTTGCGTCTTTGCAGCTCTTTGATTTTTCACAGCGAGTTCAAATTTAGGCAGAAAACTTTCTATCTTTAATTTTGTAGAGAAGTTAAATGCCAGATCATTAACTTCATTATTTTTACCTTGCTCACAGGCTGCATATAATGCCCTTAATCTAGCTTTGTCTGTATTAGGTAGTCTTCTATAAGGCATAGGTTACTTTCTGTATATTATGTATTGCTGGTTATTTCTGCGAATATACGAAAAACATTAGAAGAATTGAGGGAATTTTTATTTTTTTTAGTTAATAAAATAAAGAGACTATTCTCTTATTATATTATTATAATGATTATATCTGTTTATTATTTCATAAACAAAGTTGTAAGGTTCCGTTCCCCTGCAATAGCCATTTCTTGAGAGGGTGTCCCTGTAGTATGTTGGACTTGATTTGTTTAACAGGAAGAAATCCGTATTATTGTCCCACTTATCCGGGTTTTTTCCGTATTTGACAGCCAGTCTTCTGGCATCCAACACATGACCTGCACCCACGTTGTATGCTGCAAGAACAAATTTCACCAGATCGGTAGTGTCGTTAAGGTGTTTTTTTAATGTAGTGTTTAGATATTTAATATATCGGGTGCCCGCTTCAATGTTGTTGTTGGGATCTTTATAGTTTTCAATACGGAACGTTTCAGCCGTTTCAGGCATTATTTGCATTAATCCGTAGGCACCAGTCCATGCTTCTGCCTCCGGGTCGAATTTAGATTCCTGATAAATAAGTGAGGCCAGTAGTTTCCAGTCCCAGTTAATATTTTTGCTTTTTTGCTTAATAATGGTATCGAAGTTTGATACTTTGCCAGAATTAAGGTAGTAATATGAGCTATGGAATATTTTTACGGCTCTTTTGCTTTTAAAATACTTATTGTGAATGATTCTGTAAGTGGCTGTTTTTTTGAATTGTTTAAGCCATTTGTTAATTTCGTGGGCAAGGTCAGCGTTTTCTTTGTTTAATGCCCATGACAACTTTTGTGGTCCGCATATTTCCAAAGAAATATCAAGGTTTTCGTAGTATTTTGAGTTTATGTATGCAATATTGTAGTCGGACACAGTATAGTTGATTTTTCCCAGCGCTACCAGTCGGATAAGATCTTCTGTATTGAATTTATGGTAAGGAATAGCATCGATATTTATGTTGTGATTTTTTTCAATTATTTTCAGTGTTTCCAGATATCCGGAATCCCCTTTAATAAATATAGTCTTGTTGTTGATTTCCTTAATATTTGAAAGATAGTATGAGGAATCGTTGCTTTTGCGCTGAACGATTACTTGTTTTGCTTCATCAATGGGATAAGTGAGAATAAATTTATTGTTTTTTTGTGGTGTATTAGTGAGGTTTGTTGCTAAAATATGGTGATTGTTGCTGTTCAGTAAATTAAATGATTCTTTAAGGTTGTTAGATACAGTTACTTCAAGCCTTACCCCAAGATGGTCAGCAAATCGTTTAACTAATTCGTATTGGAAACCCATAGGTTTCCCTTTGTAAATAAAGTAATTTATGGAGTTGTAGTCCATAATTACCTTTAGTTTGTTTGAAATGGTAATATTGTCTATGCAACTAGCCTTGGGATAGTCGATTATTCTTTTTTCACTGTTTGTTTCAGAGCAGGAAAACAGGTAAAAAAGAAAGCATAAGAGTATTATTTTAGATATGAAATTTCCCATACTATCTTATCAAAGATATGAATAAAATGTTTATAAGAGACAATTAATCATAGAAATACCACCTTACCCCATATTTGAACATTGCGGGGTTGATAGGATAATACGATGTTGTAAAGTAGTCTTTGCTGCCGAAATGAAAGTTAATATGTTCGTATTTGAAGAATAAAAGTGCTCTTTTTATTCTAAAATTTATGAACAGGTCAACTTTTGGAAAATCACCGAACTTTTCTTCTCTTTGATTGTAGAAGGTAGTGGTTGCCGGATTATATCTGGGTGCAAAGAAGTCAGAGTTGTAATATATATCAACACCAGCGAGGAATTGAAGCGCATTGTCGAAGAACCAGTCTTTAAAGTAGTTGTTGCTGTATACGCTAATCTCAGGAAGTGTTAATATAGTATTATATCTGGATTTTTGGTAATAAACAGTTTGGTTAAAATGTAATTTACCAAGTGTGAAGTCTTTATTAATATAAGCAGTGAACACATCAATATCCTTACTGCTTTGGTTAGGTAGTGATTGAGTATTAAAATATATGTAGTTCTTAATTTTATTTGCGATTAATCCGATTTCAAGATTTCTTTTATTGTTTATTAATTTAATTCCGGATTGAATATTGATTTCAGAGTTGAAATTGTTTGTCCATTTGTAATGGTTGGAATAAAATTGGTTAAAGAAGAAATCGGGTGCTTTGTCTTTATACGAGGCCGAGAATACTATGGTATTATTTCTTGAGAGATTCCACTTTATAATGCCATTAGCCTCTATGTCTCCCTGATATTCACCAGATATAGCATACTTTAGTTTTATGTCGTAATTAAATTTTGCGCTGTCCTGATGAAACATACCTGATGAAATATATTGGGTATTAAATTTTTTGAATGATAATCTATCGTTGATATTTTCTGTCTGATAGCCGTATTTCTGTGCTTTATTTGATATTCCTACAAAAAGGCCGGGACGAATTGACTCCGGGTTTTTATTCCAGACGAATTTAAAATCGTTATCAAAAAAGGAATAGAACGATTTGTCTTTCGTGAATTCTTCGTTGAAATTATTTTCAAAGAAGCCCTCTGTTATAGTTTCTTCGCTGAATTTTCTTTCGTTTTCTTCAGCCTTAAGTGTATATACTATTTTTATTGGGAAGAAAGCCACTGTGTCTTTCCCCTTTATTATTTCTTTCTTTTTACCGAGGTTATATTGGTTGCAGGAATATAGGTTGAAGTTGTAAAACTTTGTTTCAGGATAGATTAAATTAACAGGAATATTCCGGGCATCTATTGAAGTGTCTCTGATGAATGTTGCTTCAGTTATACCTCCGTTTTCTTCAATTTTTCCGACATTTTGGTTTATAAACCAATAACCGGCAAATCTTTCTTTTTCGTATGTAGAGAAGACTGAGAAGTCGTAGATTTTACTTTTTTGATGAGTATATTGTCCGTCTCCCTGTGTTAGATTAAATTTTAACCCAACATTCCAGAAGGGGGAAATGTTTTGTGTGTGATGCACTCTCAGCAGTGTTTCACCCTGTCTTTTTTTACCACCTGTTTTAAATGTTATATCGGTATAAGGGGTTGTTGTGTTGAAATTAGCCTGATTGTCGTGCCTGAACATATAAGCGTCGAGAGCTTTTATAAACAGGTAGTCGGTTTTTGTATCTCTTTTTATAAAGATGTTTTCTATATAGGGAGAGCAAAGATTCCCAAGATATGTGTTCGATATTGACTTTTGAAATATTGGGTTAAAATTGTGGTTTTGATCTATAGACGTATCTCTTGGGATTAATATTTTATATACACCATCGTTGCTGTAAAACCATTTTTTTATAACCGGTTTTATAGAAAGTCTGGTAGAATCTGTTTTTGTGTCCATATCAGTGGGTCGTTCCATCTTATTTGGATCTTTAAAACCAAATCCGTTTTCTCCAACCTGAACCTGTGCATTCAACAGATTAACACAAATGATAGATAATAATATGAATAGTATTTTTTTCATAGGCTGCAAATATACGTAAAGAAGTGCAGTTGTGAAAATTGCCTATGATGATTTTTTTGTATGTTTTGATAATATCTTGCTGCTTTTAAGTTTAAAAAGCATAGAAATTTATAAAAATATAATATGGTTACTGTAAATTAATAATAAATATGAAACAATATTAGATTAAATAACGTTATTCTTATTGTTATGTTATTTTAAATATGAAAATTAACTTAATCCGGATATTATGAAACGAATATTTTTACTTTTTTTAGGAATTTTGTTATTTGGTATAACTTATGCCCAGGAAAAATATGGAGTTATTGTAGCAAGTACAATTAATATCAATAAAGCCTTTATGTTGCGATCTTCTTATCTTGATATAGGATTTGCTGATACTGAAGTTCTTATTCAAAAGGGAGGACCTAACTATAGAATATGTATTGGCGTGTATGATACTCGCGATAATGCTGTTTCTGTTAGGGAAAAATACAAGAAGGAATACAGAATTCCACGTGACTCATGGTTGTTAAAAATTTATGATTATAAAAAGACAGCACGTAAAGAGCTAAAAGGAGAGTTTCAGGGAAAGACAATTACTATTTTGGATTCAACAAAAATTGAAGATGTAAAGTTGAAGCATAAGGAATTGGAGGAAAAATTTTATGTTTTAGATAGTAATATACAGGAAATAAAAACGTTAAATGTAGGAATAGAGAAGAAGATATCGGATTTGGAGACAAAACAAAAAGAAAGTGCTCTTACGTTTGAGCCAGTATGGAAACCATTGGTGATGAATGATTCTTTAGGTTTTGATATTTCTCAAAATATGTCTGTTTACGGTATTCTAAGTGGAATGGTGACAGGAGTGGACCCTGCGAGAATAATGTTTGGTGGCATTATAGGGGGTGAATTTAATTTTGCTGAGAAATTACATGCATTGATGGAGGTTCAGTTATTTTGGGAAGCAGACAGGAAAATAAATATTCTTGGAGGAATTAAATTTGATATGTACGACAGAGCTAATATTATATTGAGTGGATTGGTTAAGCTTGGTTATGCCAATATAAGACCTGATGGTCCGGTAAGTAGCAATGATGCATTTGTTTTTCAAATAGGATTTGCTCCGGAAATCAGGTTGACAAACGAGTTTTCATTGTATATGCAGATGCTATATTCCGGTTCTGTTGTTAATTCTTCTATAGATGATGATATTATTGGTGCAATAGGTATAAAATATTATTTTTAAATGTAATTAAGAATTTGCTTTTCCCATTATGTGATTATTTTTACCTTTGTAAGCTTAATAGAAGACAATTGAAGAGTTTATGGATAATAAAAATGTTATGCCGGAAGCTGAAAATGCGGCGAAGTCGCTAAATTTTATTCAGCAAATCATTGAAGAAGATTTAAAAAATGGTAAAAATGATAGCAGAGTGCATACAAGGTTCCCGCCTGAACCTAATGGATATCTGCATATAGGTCATGCCAAGTCAATATGTCTTAATTTTGGTCTTGCCCGGCAATATAGCGGTAAGTGCAACCTTAGATTCGACGATACAAATCCAGTTAAGGAGGATACGGAATATGTAGAATCAATAATGGAAGATGTCCGTTGGTTGGGTTTCCAGTGGGAAGGTGAGCCCAGATATACATCTGATTATTTTGATCAGTTGTATGAATGGGCAGTGAAGCTGATTAAGGATGGGAAGGCTTATGTTGATGACCAGCCGGCAGAGGTCATCAGTGAACAGAAAAAAACACCCACAGAGCCGGGCATAGAGAGTCCATACAGAAATCGTTCTGTGGAAGAGAATCTTGATCTTTTTGAAAGGATGAAAAATGGTGAATTCGGTAATGGAGAGAAAGTATTACGAGCTAAAATAGATATGTCTTCTCCAAATATGCATATGAGAGATCCTTTAATGTACAGGATATTGCATCAGGATCACCATCGTACCGGAAATAAGTGGTGTATTTATCCCATGTATGATTACGCGCATGGGGAATCGGATTATCTTGAAGGTATTACACACTCTGTTTGTACCCTTGAATTTGAAGTTCACAGACCATTGTATAATTGGTTTGTTGAGCAATTGACAGATACGGAATACAGACCACGCCAGATAGAGTTTGCCCGTTTGAATTTGAGTTATACAGTAATGAGTAAACGTAAGTTACTTGAACTTGTTAAGAATAATTATGTAAATGGATGGGATGATCCTCGTATGCCAACAATATCCGGGTTGCGAAGAAGGGGATATACTCCGGAATCTATTCATATGTTTGCAGAAAAGATCGGAGTAGCCAAACGTGATAATGTGATAGATGTTTCTCTTCTTGAATTTTGTGTACGTGAAGAATTAAATAAAAAGGCACCACGTGTATTTGGAGTTGTTGATCCCGTAAAGGTAATCATTGACAATTATCCGGATGATCAGGTTGAGTATATGGAAATTGAGAATAATCAGGAAGATTCTGATGCAGGTACTCGTAAGGTTCCATTTTCGAAAGAACTTTATATTGAAAGAGACGACTTTATGGAAGATGCTCCGAAGAAATTTTTCCGTATGAGTATAGATCGTGAGGTAAGATTCAAAGGAGCATATATTATTAAGTGTGTAGGAGTTGAAAAAGATGCGAAAGGGGAAATAACGCTTATCCACTGTACTTACGATGCAGATACACGAAGCGGAAGTGGAAGTGAGGCCAGTAATCGTAAGGTAAAGGGGACTCTTCACTGGGTTTCGGCTAAGCATGCCCTTGATGCGGAAGTAAGAATGTACGACAGGTTGTTTATGGATGAAGATCCTGCCGGTCATAAAGATAAGGACTTTAAGGACTTTTTAAATCCTGATTCGTTGCAGGTAGTGACAGCTAAAGTTGAACCAAGTCTTTCAGATGCGAAGGTAGGCGATCAGTTTCAGTTCCAGAGAATAGGATATTTCTGTGTTGATCCTGATACAACAGAAGATAAACTTGTTTTCAACCGCACGGTGACATTAAAAGATAGTTGGACTAAGAGTCAAAAGAAATAAGAGATATAGTTATAAAAGATAAAAAAAGAGCTTGGAGGTAATTTCCAAGCTCTTTTTTGTTGTTGGTATTTGTTAATTATTTAGAGATCTCAGCAAAATATTTATAGAACTGAGGAATTGTTCTGATACCATTAAAGAATTGCTCTAATGGGAAGTTTTCGTTAGGAGAGTGAATTGCATCAGACTCAAGACCGAATCCCATTAATACAGATTTAATTCCAAGAACTTCTTCGAATGTAGCAATGATAGGGATACTACCTCCTGAACGTACAGGAACCGGGTTTTTACCATAAACTTCTGTATAAGCTTTTTCAGCAGCTTTGTAAGCAGGAAGATCGATAGGACAAACATATGCTGGTCCACCGTGAAGAGATGTTACCTCAACATTTACACAGTCAGGAGCAATGCTCTCGAAGTATTTCTTGAAAAGCTCAGCAATTTGCTCGTGCTGTTGGTTAGGAACCAAACGACAAGAGATTTTAGCGTAAGCCTTTGAAGGAAGTACTGTTTTTGCACCTTCTCCTGTATATCCACCCCATATACCGCATATGTCGAATGATGGACGGATACCTGTTCTTTCGTTAGTAGTGAATCCTGCTTCCCCTGCAAGTTCTTTAACATTAATAGCTTTTTTGTATTCTTCTTCAGAGAATGGAGCCTCTGCCATCTTAGCTCTTTCTTCTGCAGATACTTCTAACACATCATCGTAGAATCCCGGTACAGTGATATGACCGTTTTCATCTACCATCTTAGAAATCATATCGGAAAGAACGTTTATAGGGTTAGCAACAGCACCACCGAAAAGTCCTGAGTGAAGGTCTCTGTTTGGTCCTGTAGCCTCAACCTGCCAGTAAGCAAGTCCTCTTAGTCCTGTAGTGATAGAAGGTACATCAGGCGCAATCATTCCTGTATCGGAAACAAGTATAACGTCAGCTTTAAGCATTTCTTTGTGTTCTTCACAGAATTTAGGAAGAGAAGGAGAACCTATTTCTTCTTCACCTTCAAGCATGAATTTAACGTTACATGGAAGTATGTTATTTCTTACCATGTATTCAAAAGCTTTTGCATGCATGAAAGCCTGACCTTTATCATCGTCAGCACCACGAGCCCAGATTTTCCCGTCTTTTATTACTGGCTCAAAAGGATCTGTATTCCATAGATCGATAGGGTCGACTGGCATAACGTCCATATGACCGTAAACAAGGACAGTAGGTAAAGAAGGATCGATAATTTTCTCACCGTATGTTACCGGGTGACCAACAGTATCAAAAACTTCTGCCTTATCAGCCCCTGCCTCAAGTAATAGATTTTTCCAGTACTCAGCAGCTTTGTACATATCTTGTTTGTGCTCTGATTGAGAGCTTATAGAAGGTATTCTTATCAGACCGAATAATTCGTCAAGAAAACGTTCTTTGTTTTCTTCAATGTAATTGTTAATAGATTCCATGATAAATTATTTTGTTCGTATTTATTATTTTAACTTTATGAAGCGTAAATATAGAAAATCTATATTAATTATTAATGAATTAAATGGATAGATATGGGGAGAATATGTTTTATAAAATATTTAATTACTGGAATTTTCTGTCTTTGTTGGTTTACAATCAATTTATTTGACTAATTTATTATGGTATTTTAGAAATTCGAAAAATTAGTATGTGTTTTATTGCAAACGATTGAGTATGTGGTAAATGTATGTTTTGCAACATATTTGAATATGATTTAATGTAAATAAGGTGTTTTTAAGTATTCTGAAGAATTAATTTATTACTATATTGAAAACCTTATAATAACAAGGTTTTATTTCTCAGAGAGGGATTAATGCTGATCTTTTTGAAAATTATGTTGTTTTTATTGATAGATGAAAAAGATTAAAGAATTCTTTCAGTAATTAAATATGTTGCTATATTTGAAGAGGTTTTATAAAGATCTGATTTTTGTAAAATTATTTTTATTGAATGTGGCAATTATTCAAAATAAATGTGCAACTAGCTATTGCAGTTTATGCAAAATTTAAAAATTATTAAAGATGGGGAAAAGGAAATTATTAATAAGGGATTTGACTCTGAGAGATGGTCAGCAGAGTCTTTTTGCAACTCGTGTTCCACAGCATGAGATAGAAAAAGTACTTCCACTGTATAAGGATGCAAGTTTTTATGCAATGGAAGTTTGGGGAGG
This sequence comes from Marinifilaceae bacterium, assembly GCA_963666945.2. Classification (GTDB taxonomy): domain Bacteria; phylum Bacteroidota; class Bacteroidia; order Bacteroidales; family Marinifilaceae. Next base: position 79,839 of record CAXXRT010000044.1, on the reverse strand, counting down.
GGCAATACCTGATTCAGTAATGAGATATCTAAATGAAGATCCATGGTATAGGTTGGAATCAATAAAACAAGTAATAGGCGATGTATCGTATTTAACAGCTCTTTCAAGAGGTAGGAATCTTTTTGGGTATAGTCCCTATCCTGAATCGGTGATAGAAGGTTTCAATAAGAGGGCTGTTGAGTCGGGATTAGGTATTATGCGTATTTTTGACTGTCTTAATGATGTTAATAATATGAAAAGTACTATTAAGTACATTAAAGAGGCAGGAGGAATTGCAGACTGTGCCGTATGTTATACAGTTGATCCGAAGTTTAGTACGAAACAGAGGATTAAGGCATTCTTAAAGGGAAAGAAACTTCCTAAGAAGATATTTGATGTAGATTATTTTCTGGATAAGGCAAAGCAACTGGAGTCTTTGGGAGCAGATATGATTTCCGTAAAGGATATGGCAGGGTTAATTCCCCCTTCACTTTCGGGGCAAATTATAAAAAGGTTAAAACAAGAGGTAAAGGTTCCTATTGATTTTCATACACACTGTACCCCAGGATATGGATTGGCCGCAGTTGTAATGGCAATAGTTAACGGTGTTGACATTGTAGATACAAATATAATGAATTTTGCCGGAGGACCTGCTGCTCCAGCTTTTGAGATAATTCAGATATTTGCCGATAAATTAAATATTGATACGGGGGTAAATCTTGATGCCGTTGTTAAGATTAATAAAGAACTAAAGGGTATAAGGGAGAGGATTGCAGAATTCGATTCTTATAAAATGTTTCCTATAGAGTTCGATATAACCAAGGATAAACTCCCTGCAGATATTGATGCTTTATTCAATAAGGCTGTTGAATATGCAATGGCTGATAAAGAGCAGGACTTGCTTGATGCTTGTCATGCCATTGAGAAATACTTTAATTTTCCAGAGCCAAATGAGAAGGTTAAGGCAGCAGAGATTCCAGGAGGTATGTATACAAATATGCTTGCCCAGTTGAAGACTTTGGGATTAGAGGATCTTCTTCCTAAGGTATTGGAAACAGTTCCTGAGGTTAGAGTGGCAGCAGGTTGTCCTCCTTTGGTAACTCCATCTTCCCAGATAGTTGGTGTTCAGGCAGTAAATTGTGTGCTTGACAGAAACAATGGTAAAGAGTTTTATACAAACGTGAATAATCAGTTCCATAATCTTGTAAAAGGAGAATATGGAGAAACTCCGATAGATATAGATCCTGATTTTCGTGAAAAGATTACTGGTCAGAGAGAAGCTACAGATTATGATGTAAGTAAGTATAAAGCTCCGGAAAATATTGATTTAAAGGAATTCGGAGGAGCTCCATTGGCCGAGACAGAGAGGGAGATGCTATTACTCGAACTTTTTCCCTCAGTTGCCGGGAACTATCTTAAAAATAAGAGAGCCGAGGTATTTTATGCCCATCAGGCAGAGGAAATAGAGCGAGAGGAAAGAGTAAAAGAAGAAAAAAGAGCTGCTTATGATGCGTTGACAGAGGAGCAAAAGGCTGAAATAGTAGAGAAAAGCTTGTTTAGTGGAGTTTGGTTTTAATAGATAATGAATATAAATAGTTTTAAGGTGCGGTTAATGCCGCACTTTTTTTATATAGGTAACAGGTATAATTAATGTTCTTCTATTATATCTTTTAATGAATTAATCCAGATATCCGAATCATTCAGAGATTCAACCAGCTGTAGTTTTTCTCCTCCATTTGTTCTGAACAAATAATTGTAATCGTAAGCGATCTCAACACTTGTTTCCAGACAATCACTAACAAAAGAAGGAGCTACGACAAGTAATTTTTTATAACCATTATTAGCTTTTTCAATAATAATATCGGAGGTAAATGGTTTTGTCCATTTATTAGAAAGATGTGATTGAAAGGAACTGGAATAGAAATCGTTTTTTAAATTAAGTTTTTTGGCAATAATACGGGTTGTTTCATAGCAGCAAGCTTTATAACAAAAATGGCCATGCTCAGGCATTTTGACAGAGCAAGTGCATTTATTTTCATGGATATGGGGATGTATCTTATTAATATGTCTTATAGGCAGTCCGTGATAGGAGAATATTATATGGTCGTAGTCATCCAGATTATGTTCGTTAATTTTTGCACAAATAGCATCTATATATTTTGAATGGTTATAAAATTGTTTTACAATTTTTATTTCAGGCTTTTTTTTCCATTTATTGATGTTTTTTAAAGTTACATCTATTGCTGTTTTTGTTGTTGAAGAAGAATATTGGGGGTAGAGAGGTAAAACAATTAATTTTGAAAAATCACCTTTTTTAATTTTTTCCAGCAAATTGGGAATAGAAGGTTCTCCATATCTCATTGCAGAGAATATTTCAGTATGGTTGTTAGTAATGATGTTTAATTTCTCGGTAGTCTTTTGGGAGAAATAAATAAGAGGAGAACCATTTTTTGTCCATAATCTTTTATATAGTGCAGTTGATTTTTCTGACCTGAAAGGAACAATTACCAGATTGACAAGTATCTTTCTCAATAGCCATGGTATGTCAATCACCTCTTTGTCGTTAAGAAATTCCTTAAGAAATTTTTTCACATACTTTTTCTCGGCTTTTTGCGGTGAGCCAACATTAATAAGAAGTACTGCTGTTTTTTTTTCCATGGACTAATATTTAAAACCCTACTAAAGTTAATTATTTTTTGTCTGTGAAAAAATTCTTTCTGCCATATTTCTTGCTTGCTTGATTCTGTCAGCCATACCAATGCCATCTTTAAGATTACCACCGATAATTAGCCCATTATATTTTTTCTCAAGTTGATTAGCCATGTCAAATCTTATTTCAGAAGAAATTTCATATTGAGGAATGGCAAATTGGTGCTTATATACTTTTGAAAGTTCGAGTGTTGCATCTTTAGGCTTAAGCATTTTTTTTATTTCGTTTAAGCCAAGTTTTATTAATTCTTCATCTGTTTTTTTTATAATCTCTGTTTTTCTTTTTCCACCAATAAATACAGATAGTAAAACTGAATTATCTAAAGCTCTGTTTTTAAAAAAAGAAGATGTAAATAAAACACCGAGTATGTCTCTTTTTTCTATAGAAGGAACCAGTCCACCAAATGCTTTTACAGAGATACCGTCCCAATTATTATAACCTAGTATCAATTGTGTTACAGGAGCATAGTCAACATTTTCAATTGCATCTATTTCTTTTTTTTCTGCAAAAGTCAGAATATCGTGCATGTTGTTTGCAGGACAGGTTGTTACTAATTTATTGCAAGTGATTTCTTTAGAATAAGAATTAGTATAATATGTAATATTAAAACCATTGTGTATTTGTTTAATGTCTGTTTTAGAGACATTAAGAACAATGTTTTCTTCTCCTATTTGGGTTGTTAGTTCTTTAATAAGTCCAGAAAGTCCATTTTTTACAGAAAAGACTTCTTTTGTTGCTTTCTTTGTTCTCTCGTCTTTGGGTTCTTTTTTCTTTGCTATAGCCCCTTTAATAAAACTACCATAATCTTGCTCCAGGTTATAAAGTTTAGGAAGTGCAAATTTTGTTATTAATGTTGAAGGGTCTCCAGCATAGACTCCCCCTATAAAAGGATCCACTGCATAGTTTAAGAAACTTTCCCCCATCCGTCTTTTTACCATATCAGCAACGCATTCGTAAGGATTAATGCCTTTTTTTCTTAAAGGTTCTCCTACCAGGCGGAATTTATCGGACATTTTAAAAAGGGGAGTTGTCAGGCCCGATAACAATCCAGAAGGGAGAGCATGCCATTTGTTTTTTTTCCAAATTAATCTTCTTTCTGCTTTTTTATCAGCCCTTTCAATAATATCAGTTTTTCCTAAATCCTCAAATAGTTCAATTACTTCAGGATTGCTTAAAACACCTGTATTAGGGCCACTTTCATATATAAAACCCTTTTCTTGATGAGTATTTATGACTCCCCCACATCTGTTGGATTTTTCCAGTACGGTAACCTTAAAACCAAATCTCTTTAGGTAAAATGCAGTCGTTAGACCGGTTAATCCGGCCCCTATAATCACAATTTCTGTAAGTCTATCCTCTTTCATAATAAGATTTTTATATAGGTTTGGAAAAACTATTTTTTGTGTTTTTTAATAATGGATCAAAAGCTGCAGCGACATTTCTGATAAATAATATTTCCTTTTCATAAACTTCTATTCCATTGTCTGATAGCTTAATTATATTATCATTTTTAAGCTCATTGAGAGTCTCAATTGCCGGCGAAATATAAGAATTCATATCATTAGGGCTTAATTTGAATTCTTTATATACCTGTTCCCAGAGCAGTTTTTTATTGCACATTATTTGTTCAATAATGTATCTTATAATTTTTTCGTCATCGTTAAGGAAATAACCTTTAATGCAAGCAAAATTATTTTTATTAATGGTTGCTATGTAGTCATTAATATCTTTAGTGTTTTGTATGTATGCTGATTCAAACTGACTAATAGCTGAAACACCAAAGGCATATACCTGACCTGTAGTTTTTGTGGTACAGTAACCTTGGAAATTTCGGTGAAGATTTCCATTGTCAAGAGCTTTTTTTAGGTCATCATCATTTTTAGCATAGTGATCTAATCCTATAGCGGTATAGCCGTTGTTACAGAGAATTTCGTAGGCAGACTCGTACATTGCTATCTTTTCATCATTATCAGGAAGACCAGCCTTTTCAAGAATTTTTTGTGCTTTATTTACCCATGGTACGTGGGCATATGAGAAAGTAACAATTCTGTCTGCACCTGTATCAATAGCTTGTTTTATTGTTTTGCTAAAACTTTCTTTTGATTGTAATGGTAGGCCATAGATGAAGTCAAGATTTACCTTTATTTTGTTGTTACCTTTTTTTAATTTAGTAATAAGGTCTTTTACCGGTAACAGAGATGCATCTCTATTTATAATATTAAGAACTTCAGTATTGAAATCCTGAATGCCGAGACTGAATCTGTTGAATTTGGCTTCTTTAAGTTGATTTATGTATACATCGTCCAAATAAGCAGGATTGCATTCTATGGCTATTTCTGCCTCGTCTAAAAGTTTAAAATTAGAAAACACAAGCTCATTTAATTCTTTAAGGTACGTTGGACTTATGGCGTTAGGTGTCCCACCTCCATAGTGTATCTGAGATATTTTTCTTTTTTTATCTATATGAGAAAAGCATAGTTGCATTTCTTTTTTTACAGAGTTGATATACTCTTTTATTGTTTTTTCATCTTTCATATTGCATGTGTTGCAACCGCAATAATGACAAAATTTCTTACAGAAGGGGATATGAATATATACTGAAATGTTCTCAGGATTTTCTTCGTTTGACTTAATAATGGCTTTTGTCTGTTCTTCAGAGGTGAAGTTGTCCCTAAAGAAATTTGCAGGAGGATAGCTCGTATACCTTGGAACGGGTTTGTTATACTTTAACAATAATTCTTTATTGATCATTTCTATGTTTTTTTATAAAATACAAAACCTATTTTCTTTTGTTGTTAACCAGAGGAATAAGTTTTCTTTTCTTTTGTTTGTTATATGAAAAAATAAAGTAAATAGTACATAATGAGATGAATCCCATCAACATTTCAAAAGCAAAAAGAGACTTGTATGAGAAAGCTCCTGCAATCTTACTGCATAATATAACCATTACAATGCTACTTATATGAGTAATGACAATTTGAAGAGTGAAATCTGTACCTTCCCGACCTTTTCTTACTGCGTTCATAGACGTAGTAAATACTATTACAGAAGCAATTCCATAGCAACTCCATAGTAATGCAATTCCGATAAGAATCATCCATATTTGGGTGTTGAAATTGACAATTGTAAAAAAATATGAAGATGTTGCAATCATTAGTATTGTAACAAAGAAAGAAGATCGTTTAATATCAAATCTTTTTATAATCCAGGAACTTGTAAAAGCAGAAACACATCCCATTCCTGTGCCAAAAATTCCCACCATTATGCCAATTTCTTTAGTCGTGTAGCCAAGATCGACTAGAAATGGTTTTAGCATTGCAAGAATGCCGATAATTCCTGAGTAAAAGAGAGCAAGAATTAATACTCTTTCACCAATTCCTTTTTGGTTGAAAAAGTATATTATTTCTTTTATGCTTATTTCTTTTTTTGCTACAGAATTCTCTTTTTCAATTTTAGGTTTATAGAAATAGAGAGGAATTAATGCAACTATGACAAATGCTGCAAGAGAAAATAGCAATGATTTCCATCCAAGGTAATGGTAAATAATTAGTAATACACCACTTCCTAAAAGAGTTCCAATAAATGAACCTGTTGATTGAATACTGTTTCCTATTCCTCTTTCTTTTTTCTTAAGAGTAATAATAGCAAAGGCATCTGTTGCAATATCCTGAGTAGCAGAACCTATAAAAGCCATTACCATTAAAAGTACAATTGTTATAAAATCGAATTGAAGACTAAAAAATCCACATGACAGGATTATTATAGCATAAAATATCTCAGAATAGAAAATCCATTTCTTATAATCTTTTAAAGAATGACTTGTATTATCGACTAAAGGAGCCCAAAAGAATTTTATTATCCACGGTAGTTTTATTAATTGTAATAACCCTATAGATTCCAAAGAATAATTTTCTTGTCTCATGATAACCGGAACAACAGTGGAGAAGAAACTCATAGGAATTGCTTGCGCCACATAAAGCGATAGTAAGGTGGATAATTTTTTGAATTTCTCTTTGTTCATTTCTCAGTAGAAGTTTCTCTATTTTAAGAAGTTTTTGAATTTGTATATAATAAATGTAAAATTAAATTCCTTTCTTGATAATGCAAAAGTATAGCTTTTATTAGAAAGGAATTTAAATAAGCATTTTTAAAATTTATATCTAATACTAGCACCAAAGTAAGAGGGTTTACCCGCTTGAGCTAAATTTGATCCCATAGAAGAAAAATAATATGCAATATAATCCGAATTTGTGATGTTTTTGCCCCATATTTCGAATGATATATTTTCCCTTATAAAAGAGATTTTCCCATCAATAGTATAGTAAAAAGATTGTTTTACTTTATTATCAAGGTCCCAGTAATGTTCCCCAAAACCTTTGTATAAGGCATTGAATTTTATAGCATTAATTATATTTGATTTTATTTCTTTTTTATAGCTAATGCCGGTTCCGATAGTTTGCTTAGGAATATATGGGATGTATTTATCTTTGTAATCAACCTTTTCTTTTATACCATTTACTTTAACACTATCGGAATATTCAATGAATTTTGCATTAGTAAAACCATAACTAATGTGTAAGTCAAGATTATTAAATATTTTAGCGGTTGACTCAAACTCTATGCCTTTAGATTCAGACTTACCTGCATTTACCTGAACCCTTCCTCTACCGCTAGGAACTGTTATCCCAATCTGTTGATTCTCCCAATTAATGTAAAATCCTGTCATGTTAATCATTAAATGATTACTAAATAAGTTTGTTTTAAAACCAACTTCATAATTCCAACTGGTTTCAGGACCATATGATATGTGTTCAGGGACTTCAAATATGGCGTTAAAACCTCCGGTTTTATAGCCTTTAGCCACTGTTGCATATGCAAAGTTATTGTTATTTATATGGTATTTAATCGATGCTTTTGGAAGGAATTCAATGAAGTCTAAATTTTCTTTTCTCTGATCTTTCATACTTTCGGTAGCATCTCGTGTTTCGTAATGAGAGAAATCTAATTTAGCTTTTTCATAGTCAAATCTTGCCCCCAGGCTAAAAGAGAATCTACCAGTGTTATAAGTCGATTGGTGAAAAATAGCAGCACCTATTGTAGGTATGTCATTGTATTTTACATACGAATAAGCTTTGGGACTATAAATATCAACGTTTGATGTTGTTTCTATTAGTTGATAAAATCCAAATGCACCAAATATCCATTTATAATTATTTTCTTTCAACGATTTAAATGTGATTTCCTGAGAAATCATATTTTGTTTTTGTTTGTGATTAACGAAATAGATATCCGCTGGTTTGAAATCCTGATCAATTGCCTGATGATCGTTATAATAATTGTATGATGTGCTGGAGCTAATAATTAAGTTTTTAGTTTTGTACTCATTATATATAGAGGTTGCAATCAAATCCCTGTCATACGAGCTATATCTGTTATAATTAATAGGAGCAATCTCCATTGTTTCATTTAAAATACCGTAAGGATAACCCCCTTGTTCACAGCCTTGGTATGTAATGCTTAAAGAGGATTTAAAATTATCATTCTTTTTATATACTAATTTAGCAGTGGCATTGTAGGAATCAATTTCATCAGCCTTTTTATTTGTTCCTATGTTTTGAAAATAACCATCATTGTGGTTAAAGTTTGCATTTATGGAGAAAAATAGTTTGTCGTTTATTTTATTATAACTAGATGCCCCTAATTTTTTAAATCCATATTCCCCATAGCTTGCGTAGATAGTTTTTTCTGTAGAGTTCTCAGGGGATTTAGTATTGATATTAATAATACCCCCCATAGTATTCCTTCCGTACAAGGTTCCCTGAGGCCCCCTTAATACTTCTATGTTTTGGATATCGGAAAAATCAAAATCAAAACATGCCTTTTCAAAATAAGGAACACCATCTACGTATAATCCAACCGAAGGGGAGCCTATTTTTGACCCTATACCTCTAATATATATGGGAGAAGTCAACCTAGATCCATAATCAGGCATAAAGAGGTTTGGTATAAACGAGCTAAGTTCTTTTAGTGAGAAAATTTCGTTGTCAATTAATTTATTTCCCGCTACAATAGAAACTGATGCAGGAAGCAATTTTAATTCGTGTAATTCTTTTGAAGACCTGACTGTTACTTCTTTAAGTCTTACTGTGGTATGGTAAATACTGTCATTGTCAATGAAAGCGTATTGTGAATATGAGATGTTGTGCAGCAACAATATCATTGTCACAATATAGAGTGTTTTTTTTATCATAACTATAAATAATATTTGCCAGATTGATTATTAGTTATCTAGCTTTAATAAATATAAAAATTTTTTCTATTGTATAAAATAATTACGATAAATAAGGAGGGGGTCTAGAGAAACCAGAAAATGAATAAATACTTTTTTTAAAATCTAGTTTAAATAGAAACCAGAAAACAGAGTTTGTATAAGTAGTATAAATGTATTCTTTGTTTGCAGGAAGAGCATTGTTTTGTGTTATAGAATTTTCATCAATATCAAGAAGATGTAAATCTGCTTTTATTGATACATCATACTCTCCGTAGCATGATGTGTTATCTTGATTGTTTTCAGTATGTTTGTTTACTATACCTACCGAATAGGAGGCAAGGCCGCAAAAATATATTACAGCTATTACCAGATAGGGTACAAAAGTTGAAAACAGTCCAAAATGAAACATCTTTATAATAATTTTTACCGTACGAAAGTATAACTTTTTAATAAACTAATCTGCTTTTTTGGGGAAAATGTGATCACTATATTACTCCTTCCATTCTTCATTCTTAAGAATATCCCTTATGGTTAACTCATATTTGTTGAGATTATTAGATTTTTTTATTGCTTTATATACTTTTTTATTATTTGTAAATGATGTTGACATATATTCCCAAAGAGGAATCATTTTATTAATAATATGTGAATCACCCGATAATGTAGAACAATATTTATCGAAAAGAGAATCGTGGAATTTTCCTATAATTTCTTTTTTATTCTCAGGTTGCGCAAGTTTCTTAATCTGAGAGGCAAGGAATGGATTTGCCAGGATGCCTCTTCCTATCATTATACTTCTGATATTAGGGAAAATCTCATGAAATTGTTGAAAACTGTCTATGTTGCTGATATCTCCATTATAGCTTATATTATGGGAAGAAATTTTTAGACATTGTTTAAATATATCCAGATTTACAGCACCTTTATACATCTGTTTGCCTGTTCTTGGGTGTATAATGACTTCAGTTAATTCATAATCGTTAAGTATTGGTAATATTTCAAGTATTGAATTATCGTTATCATATCCATTACGCATTTTAATAGAAAGTTTGCAGTTAATAAGAGGAAGGATCTTATCAAGTATTTGTCTGATTTTTTGGGGGTATTGAAGCATCCCTGATCCCATTCCCTGTTTAATAACCATTGGGAAGGGGCAACCAAGATTCCAGTTTATTTCATCGTATCCCATATCATTTAATATCTTTACAAGAGAGAGGAAGTCTTCTGAATTATTGGTTAATACCTGTGGAATGAGTTTTAGTCCCGTGTTATTTTTGGGAAGAACATCTTTAAGCTTTGATCTTCTGATCTCACCATTTTCTATTCTTAGAAAAGGACTGTAGCTTAAATCAATACCATCAAAATACTCACTAAAAGTATTTCTGAATATATAATCAGTTAGCCCTTGTAATGGAGCTAATGAAATTTTAATATTTATATAATTTTTCTGTATCATAGATTACAAAAATAGTAAATCCCTCTGTAATATTTATATCTCTTTTGCCCAAGGGATATCAACAGTAAATATGTGCATATTATGCTATGTTTATATGGAAAGATTAATACCGGGATTTGTTTCTCTTAACAAATTCCCGGTATTAGATGTTTAAAATAAAAATAAAAGGAAGAAATTATCTATTTCACAATTATTTTCTTTGAAATACTTGACTTTTTAGCTCTGAAAACAAAATAGTAGATACCAGTCTTAAAGTTCTGAACATTAATTGGTGTTTCATACTTCGTAATGTTCATTTGTTTTATTTGTTGACCTTTATCATTAATAATCAAAAGCAGACCCTGTATCTTTGTTTTAAGGGTGGCATAATCAGTAACAGGGTTAGGAAATATGCTAAACTCAATTTGTGCTTCATCAGCTACCCCAAGAACTCTGTTGATTTGTATTGTTACTATTTCAGTAAGACTTGTATTTGTACCATCACTGACGGTAATTTCTAATTCTATTTTGTTGTTTGCTTCATAATCGATATCATCGGTATCATTTACTGTTATCTCGCCAGTTTCATCGTCAATATTAAATGCCGGTCTTCCATCACCATCACTGTCAGGATTGTTAAGAATAGTCCAGTTTTGCAATATAACAATTCCTGCATCACGATCTTTTGCTTCAGGAACACCGATAAGAGTTCTTCTTACTGCATCTTCGTTAAGATAGAAAACTTGACCAGGAGTAATTACAGGGGTTTCATCTTCAAGGTTGTCTATATATATGGTAACCACCCTTGGAATGCTTATGTTAACACCATCAAAAACAGTTATTGCAATATAAAATTTAGAATCATTCTCAAAATCAATCTCATCAGCGTCATTAACAAAGATTTCTCCATTTTCAGGATTAATAGCAAATGTCATAATACCATCATGATCGGGGTCCACATTAGTTGATATGGTCCAGTTCGAAAATGTAGTAGGAGTAATGTCTCCGTCTGTTGCTTCTACAATGCCTACAGAAACAGCATTCTCAACATCTTCACTTACAATGAAATTTTGTCCTTTAGTGATTTCAGGAAGAACATCATTTAAATCAGTAAGATGTATAATTATTTTTTGAGGAAGACTAGTGTTAACACTGTCGCTAACTGTTACTTCTATTGTTATATCCATATTTTTCTCATAGTCAATATCGCCAACATCGTTTACTGTAAGCTCACCAGTCAATGTATCCAATGCAAAAGCTCCGTTACCATCGTTATCCGCATCAGAATTTGTTGATATAGTCCATTGGTTAAATGTTGTGGGAGTTATATCTCCATCTGTGGCAACAAGAGTTCCAAGTAATGTTCCCTTTGCAGTATTTTCCTGAATAGTAAAATTCTGATCAGGAGTAATAACAGGAGCAACATCATTAAGATCCTTTAGATTGATGGTGATTTTCTCCGGTAAACTGGTGTTTTCTCCATCAAAAACAGTCACATAAATTGAAAGATCTCTATTTTCCTCATAGTTGAAATCACTGCTGTCTTTTACCGTTAATATTCCTGTTATTGAATCTATTTCAAAGGCAAGCGTATCGTTGGCATTGGGGTCTATATTTGTACTGATAGTCCATTTACTGAATAAAGTAGGTGTTGCATCAGCGTCTGTAGCCACGATTGTGTCGACCAAAGTTCCTCCTAAAGCATTTTCGTCTATACTGAAAATTTGATTAGGAGTTACTATAGGTAATATATCATTTAAGTCTAATAGATTTATTACAATATCAGTTGTATCACTAGTATTGACACCATCGCTTACAGTGACTTTAATAGTAAAAGTTGTATCTTGTTCATAATTAAGATCAAGACTATCGTTAACAATTATATTGCCACTGGTATCTATCGAAAAAGCAAGTTCTCCATTATTATTGGGATCAACATTTATTACAATTTCCCAGTTCTGAAAAATTGTAGAAGTTATATCACCATCAGTTGCAATAACGGTTCCAACCAAAGAATCTTTTGCAAGGTTTTCATTTATTACAAAGATCTGATCTGCTGTAATTACAGGAATAACGTCATTCAGATCGTTGAGATTAATTATTACCTCTTCAGGGTTACTAGTGTTAACACTATCGCTCACAGTAACCGAGATAGTAAAGATTGTATCCTTCTCATAATCAAGATCGTCAGTGTCGTTTACTCTCAATACTCCTGTTAGAGAGTCTATTGCAAATGCATTTATACCATCTTCGTCAGGATCAACGTTAACCGTAATCAGCCAATTATTAAAAGTAGTCGCAGTAGAATCGGCATCAGTGGCAATGATAGTTCCAATTATTATATCGTTTGTCAAATTTTCATCTATGCTAAACTTTTGTGAAGGGGTAATAACTGGCGCAATATCATTTATATCGTTTAAATTTATAATAATATCAGTCGTATCACTGGTATTTACTCCATCACTAACAGTGATTTTCAAAGTATAACCTTTGGTTTTCTCATAATCAATATCTCCAGAATCATTAATACTTATTTCCCCATTGCCAGCATTAATACTAAAAGCATTATTCCCGTCACCATCAGTGTCTGCGTTGACCCTTATTGTCCAATTCTGGAAAGTTGTAGGAGTTGAGTCTGGATCAGTTGCAACAACAGAACCTATAGTGGTTGTATTTGTTGTATTTTCATTTATAGTAAAGCTTTGTCCCGGAGTTATTATTGGTTTTAAGTCATTCGCATCATTTAGGTTAATGGTAACTTGTTCTTCATTGCTTGTATGTTCCCCATCACTGACAGTAACCGATATAATGAAACTGGTATTAGTTTCATAGTCCAGTTCATTGCTGTCTGCCACGGTTATTTCTCCCGAGGTAGTATTTATTGCAAATGCATTATTTCCATCTTCATCGTTATCAATATTATTTGTAATAGTCCAATTCTGAAAAACTGTGCCTGAATCTCCATCTGTGGCTGTTATTGTTCCTACCGATGTTCCATTTGCAGAATTTTCTGCAATAGTAAGAGTCTGACCGAAATTTATTACTGGAGTTATATCATTTACATTAGTAATATTTATTGTAACAGGTACAGTATCGCTGACATTTACTCCGTCGCTAACAGTTAATTCAATTGTTAAACTTTGATTGGATTCATAGTTAATATCACCAGTATCTTCAACAGCTAATTCCCCGGTAGTTGGGTTAATAGAAAAGGCAAGATTCCCATCCCCATTATAATTTGAGTTGGTAATAATTGTCCAGTTCTGGAAAGTAGTAGGCGTTCCATCTGCGTCAGTTGCCAGAACAGAGCCAATTACAGATCCTGTTGGTGCTGTTTCATTTATTGCAAATGTTTGTCCTGACGTTATAACAGGTTTTATATCGTTTACGTCATTAATATTAATTGTTACACTTGTAGGAGAACTTAAATTTACCCCATCGCTAACAGTTAATTGTATAGTAAGAGTTTCATTTGTTTCATGATCAAGATCACTGACATCGTTAACAGATATTACCCCAGTTGACGGATCAATAATAAATGCATTATTTTCATCACCATCGGGGTCAATATTAGATGAAATAGTCCAGTTCTGAAATAATGTGGGGTCTGAATCCACATCCGTAGCTGTTACACTGCCAATAGTATTCCCATTTGTGGAATTTTCATTAATATTCAGTACTTGCCCTTCAGTTATTACAGGTGCAACATCGTTTAAGTCGTTTATGTTTATAGTAACAGATTCTGCATTACTGGTATTAGCCCCATCACTAACCGTAACCTGTATATTCAGGCTTGTATTAGTTTCATAGTCTAAATCTGCGACATCATTTACTGTTATTTGTCCGGAAGAAGGATTAATTGCAAATGCAGCTGTTCCATTATTATTAGGATCTATATTTGTTGAAATAGTCCAGTTTTGTAATGTTGTAACTGCATCACTATCTGTTGCTTGTGCTGTTCCCACAAGAGTTCCTATAGTAGCATTCTCATTTACAGAAAATACCTGTCCTGCAGTAATTACAGGAGCAGAGTCATTTACATCAGTGATGTTTAATGTCACATATTTAGCAGAGCTAGTATTTATTCCGTCGCTAACACTAAGTTGGAGATTGTGGGTTTTATTGGTTTCATAATCAATATCTCCTGCATCATTTACGGTAATTTGACCAGAGGATGGGTCTATTGTAAATGCATAATTACCATCATTGTCGTTGTCAACATTACCTTCTACTATAGACCAGCTTTGTAATGTTGTTCCGTCATCAGCATCACTTGTTTCAGGTATACCTACTACATGTCCATCTGAAACATTTTCATTAATACTGAATATTTGTCCTTCAGTAATAATTGGTGTATTATCGTTTTCATCAGTAAGATTTATAACAAGAGGAACTGACCCACTTTGCTTTTCGCCGTCTGTTACATTAACGGAAATAGAAAGTGTTTTAGTTTTCTCATAATCCAAGTCACCTGAATCATTCACTTTTATTTCTCCTGTTGAAGGATCTATTATAAATGCATTTTCACCATTGTTGTTTTCATTCACATTTATTGTGATTGTCCAACCGCTAAGTGTGGTTTCCGAATCTCCGTCGGTTGCAATAACTGTTCCCACAACACTGTTGTTTGTCAGATTTTCTGGTATTGTGAAAGTTTGTGAAGCACTAACAATAGGTATGAATTCATTAAGATTATTAAGATTTATAGTAACTGTTTCAGAGCTGCTTGTATTTGTACCATCACTCACAGTTACTTGCAAACTTATGCTGGTTGCATTTTCATAGTTAAGATCATCTGAATCATTAACAGAGATTTTTCCAGTAGAAGGATCAATAGTAAAGGCATCATTACCGTCTCCATCATTATTATAATTGCTTGTTATAGTCCAATTCTGTAATACGGTGGTTCCTGCATCACCATCCGTTGCCAGAACAGTTCCTATTTCAGAATTATTAGCCAGGTTCTCGTCAATAGTAAAAGTTTGTGAGGCAGTAATAACAGGGGTGTTGTCATTTAGGTTGTTAAGATTTATAGTAACTGTTTCAGAGCTACTTGTATTTGTGCCATCACTCACAGTTACTTGCAAACTAATGCTTGTGTTTTTTTCATAGTCAAGATCATCCGAATCATTTACAGTGATTTGACCCGATGAGGGATCGATAGTAAAAGCATCATTACCATCTCCATCACTATCCGAATTACTAGTAATACTCCAATTAGAAAAGGATGTCCCCGTATCAGAGTCACTGGCACTTAAGGTTCCAATATAAGAACCGTTAGTTATATTTTCATCAATATAGAATACTTGTCCGCTATTAATTACTGGTTCATTGTCATTTATATCTGTTATAATTATAGTTACTGTTTCCGGAGAGCTTGTTTCTGTTCCATCGCTAACGGTAATAGATATCGTTAGGCTAGTGTTACTCTCATAATCCAAGTCTGTTTCATCAATAACCGTGATTTCTCCTGTTGATGAATTTATAGAGAAAGCATCTGTTCCGTTACCGTTTGGATCAGTGTTAGTTGTAATTGTCCAGTCCTGAAAAGTAGTCGTTCCATCAGGATCTGTCGCTGTTACTGTTCCTACATCTGCTCCAACTGACGAATTCTCAGAAATACTGAAACTCAGGCTTGGTGTTATCGATGGGGGGGCCATAGAAAGCAAACCTGTTGTAACAATATGTGGGGTAGAGAACTTTAAAGATAAACTATTAGAAATAATTGTTGTTCGTGAAAAAACTGTAGCGTTAATTATTAGTAAGCCTAAGATTAAAATGCTCCTTTTCATATTTATATAGTTTTTATTTTAAACAATCAATCAAAACTTATATGACAGGTAAATATAAAACCATAAAAAATAGTTTTCTTCCCCTTTGTAATTTAGAGAGAAACCATATTCTAGTTTTGTTTATTAAGATAAAGTTGCTTCCTTAAACAAATAATTCATAAACAATATTTAACTCCGTCTAATAATTATGTTTTTATATATTAAGTACGAAGATTGAATATAAAAGTTTTACTAACAACAATCAATTAACAAAAAATAATTAAAAGATATTAATTTGTGATTTATACACTTTACTTAATATTAAGCTTGTTTTTATAAAATAAAAAAGGCAATATGGATTTTGCCATATTGCCTTTTAAAGAAGTATTTTAAATTAATAATAATCTACATTACAAAGTTAAATAAGTAACCAACAGCAACAATTCCACTTGCAACAATTCCAACAAATATTGCAATAAGCTGCCATTTAAGAATCTTTTTTAGTATAATTATTTCAGGAAGAGAAAGAGCAATTACTGACATCATAAATGCAAGAGCAGTACCAAGAGATACGCCTTTATCAATAAGTACACTTACAATAGGAATGATACCTGCTGCATTAGAATACATGGGTACTCCGAGAACAATAGCAAGAGGTACTCCATACCAGCTTCCTTTACCAAGCAATGCTCCAAGAAAATCTTCAGGAACATAACCATGAGCTCCAGCTCCTACAGCTATACCAATAACGATATATATCCATATCTTACCAACTATTTCTTTAACTGCATTATATCCACTTGATATTCTTTCTGAGAATTGTTTGTTTTCTTCAATAATAGAATTTTCCTGATTAACTTTTACTTTAAATACCCATTCGGCAATATATCGTTCCAGTTTAAGTTTCCCTATTACCCATCCTGAAAATATGGCAATAAATAGTCCTGTCCCAATATATATAAGAGTTACTTTCCAGCCAAACAAACCAAGTAGCATTACCACCGCAACTTCATTAATCATAGGGGCTGCTATTAAAAATGAAAATGTCACACCCAATGGAACTCCTGCTTCAACAAAACCAATGAATAATGGAATTGCCGAGCAAGAACAGAAAGGTGTTACTATACCCAGTAATGCAGCCAAAATATTTCCAGTAAACAATGACTTCCCTTCAAGGGCTTTTCTTGTCTTTTCTGGTGTAAAATAAGTTCTTAAAATGCCTACTCCAAAAATTATAAGAACCAAAAGCAATAGTACTTTGGGAACCTCAAAAATGAAAAATCTCATAGTCTCTGTTAGATGGCTTCCCTTAGTCATGCCAATTATATCATCAACTATAAAATCTGATATTGGCTGTAAGTTTTTATAAATAAAAAACCATATTGGCAAAAGAATTAAAGGGTATAGTAATCCTTTAAATTTAATATTTATTGCAATCACTTTTTCATTCATTATTTCTGCTTTAATATTTTTCTATGTTATTATAATTCATTGTTCGTAAAAACACGAACAAATATATTAAAAAAAATCTTATCCAAAAAGATTTTTAAATAATAACTTAGCTTCTTGCCAATTTTCCTTATTAATACAGTATTTTATTTTAGGAGGATTCGTCTCCCCTTGGATAAGTCCTGCAGATTTTAATTCTTTAAGATGTTGGGAAAGGGTTGATTTAGCTATAGGTAATAAATCAGAAAGATCTCCACTATAACAGCAAGCTTGTTTGGAAAGATATTCAAGTACGAATATACGTACAGGATGTCCCAATGCTTTTGCATATCTCGCAATTCTTTCCTGTCTTTCTGTAATTTCCTTATTCATTGATTTTAAGATTTATTAAGCATGAAATAAGAGCTATTAATTTTATTCCACTGTGCAAATTTATTCATTAAATCAGAATAAACAAAAGCAAGTATTAAATAAACATATCATCATTTGTATAATTATACCTATTAATAAAAGAGAACTTTTATTATTTTAGCTATTTGCTGGTTTATATTTATTAATTCTAATATAAGAGAGTAATGTAAATTTACTTTATAATCTTAACGAACCTATATTTAACCGGGTCAAGATAATCTGGTAAAGAAAGAATTAAATCAATTATTTGCTTATCTTTTACTGTAAAAGGTATTATGCATGAACCAAATACCGGATTATTAAATGTGCATAAGAATTGATTTTTTCCAAGATGTTTCAATGATGCAACCATTCCTTTATGATGTTCAAAGGTCACCTTTAGCTCATTATTGTTTTTCTCAACATCAATATATCCGTAAAGCTCGTTCATATACCTGCCGCAAAATTTTTTAAGAGGAATGTCAGTCTTTATTTTAAGGTCAGCCGAATCGGTCAGAATCTTTTGTTGCTTTTCTTGTTCCTGAGCCTGTCTTTTAATACTATTTGTGTAAAGTCCGGCATATCCCCTGTAAGGAAGGTCTAAATACGAATCAATTATCTCCCATTTTAAAGCAACAAATATGCCATTCTGATCAGTGTTAGTCATTATAACAATTCCCAGATTTTTCTCTGGAACAAGTGTCATTGAGCTTAAGAAACCAGGAATACCACCGGTATGAGACACTATTTTTGTCCTTTCGTAATCTTCTATTTCCCAGCCAAGACCATATAGAACAAAGTTGTTCTTATTAAAAGGATGTCTTCCTTGTTTAACTATACTATTGGGTTTTCTTGTGCTGTTTATAGCTTCCATAGGAAATAGCTGTTCACCCTTAAATTTCCCCTTGTTGAGTTGCATCATAAGCCAATGACTCATATCATTTGCTGATGAACAGATGCTTCCTGCAGGACCAATTTCGTCCATTATGCAATAATCAATAACAGATAACTTATCATTAACTTTTGAGTGAGCATAAGCTTTGTTTTCGACATTGAGTATTTCAGACGATAGCGCAACAGTATTATTCATATCAAGGGGAGAGAATATACGTTTTTCAAAGAATTTATTCCAACTCATATTACTTATACTTTCAATTGCAGCTCCTGCAATGACAAACCCTGTGTTATAATATCCCCACTTGGTTCGGAAGTCATATTTTGGAGTTATAGAACCAATCTTTTCAATTATTTCTTTTCTGCTCAAATCTGTACCGAAAAGTAAAAAATCACCCTGGAAAGTCTGCATACCCATACGGTGAGATAAGATATCTGTCAGGTTAGTCTCCTTTTCAACCCATTTATCTTTAAATTTAAATTCAGGAACCCATTTTTTTACCTTATCCAAGAGGTTGCATTTGTCTTCATTTGCAAGAAGAGCAATAGAAGTTCCGGTAAATGCTTTGGTGTTAGATCCAATCATAAAGAGGGTATTCTCATCTACTTTTTTTTCTTCACCTATCTTATTAATTCCATAACCTTTACAAACAATAACTTCACCATCTTTTACTATACAAATTGAAAGCCCAGGGATATCTGCTGCCTTCATTTCTCTTTCAATATACTTGTCAAGACTATCTTTTACAAAAGAAGTAGTATTATTCTGAGCAAAAGAAATAAATGAGATCAGGCTTAAAATTAAACTAAAGGCAATTGATAAAGATATTTTATTAGTCATAATTGTAATATTTTAATAATTATAACAAAGTAATGAAAATTTAATATAACTACCTTTAAAATACTGATTTATTTCTTGATGATTGTTGGGTTGGTTTTCTTGTTTTTATGTTACTATTATGTTATATGTTAAAGGGCATTTAGTGTTTTAAAAATTGTTGTATTGCCTGGAATATTGGGAATCGTAAGTTTTTTTTTAAGATGTTAAACAATTGTTAAAATATATTTTGAATAATGGGATGTAAAAGAATAATATGATATTTGAAACATGTTTATGAAAAAAAGACAAAATATAAGAAAGTTTATTTCCCTTGTTTTTTTAGGGATAGCTATCGGAATGGTAGCTAACAATATTGTCTTTAGGCATACGCATATAATTGATGGTAAATATGTGATTTCACATTCCCATCCATTCGATCAGAGTACCGACTCCGATCCAGTAAAAAAACACCATCACTCTTTATTTGATTATTTTTCACTCCAGGGTTTTGGAATCTTTTTATTAGCACAAATTCTTGTTTTATTAACTATTCTGGAGAAGAAGGATTTTATTCCCATTCCTATGGTCCATGGAGTAGAGGATAAGTTTTTAAGTGCTTTTCAAAATAAGGGGCCGCCGTCTCCTGCTTTTCTTTAGTTATTTATCTTATATTTTACTTTTTTATTGGTACTTTTTTACTTGGTTAATTGCCAAAAAAGTATGTCTGTTATTATTTAAGTTGGCTATTGTAATAGCTTGTAGATATTTTATGTACTAATAAAAAGTGCTTTTCATTTAGTATAAGATACTATGCAATTCCGTGTTTTTAGGCGATTTGAATTTAAATTTACTGCTATATTCTGGGGAGAAATCTCTGGGAATTTTAGTTGGGTATATACATAATGATATGTTAAGGTATTAATGTGTCCTGAAAATATACTACGTATTGTAATGAAAGTCATCTTTTCTCGGTATTGCTATAACTAATATACATACTCACTTTTGTGTTCGTACTATTGTAGACATCATTAAATATTATCAAACATGATGAAAGGGATTGTTTTGTTTGATTTATAGAAAATTAAGTGTCGTAGTGTAGTTGTTTTTAAGAATTAAATACAATAAACATGCAGATAATAATAGATAGGAAAAGTGTCTGTTCCAAGGTTTTAATGTTAATATTTATGCTACTTCTTACTAGCCCTGTTTTTGCACAGAAAAACTATAATATAAAAGGGCAGGTTAGAGATTCCTCTTCTAATAATCCAATTGAGATGGCTGTGGTTGGTATTATAGAAGTAAATAAATGGGTGACAACTGATAAAGATGGAAATTACAAATTAGGAAAAATTCCCAAAGGATCATATACTTTTTGTGTGAGGTGTCTTGGTTATAAGAATTTTACTAAATCTATAAAAGTTTTATCAGATATAGTTAATGAGAAAATTCTATTAAGTCCAACTAATATTAAGCTTAATGAAATTATTGTTACTGCAAAGGAATCAAGAAACTCAAATACAAGTTCAATCATCGGAAAAGATGCATTAGATCATTTGCAGCCATCAAGTTTTTCAGAGGTGCTTGAGCTTTTACCTGGGGGCATAACTGTTGATCCAGTCTTGAATTCTGTAAACCGCATGTCTTTAAGGCAGGTGGGAAGTGATAATAATACCTCTTTGGGAACTTCTTTCATTATAGATGGCATGCCATTATCTAATAATGCCACTATGGATAATTCAGCTAGCTGGGAAAGGTTAGTCAGTAAGCGAAGTACTGCTTTTGAAGGTATCGATATACGTACCATTTCTACCGATGATATCGAAAGTATCGAAATTATAAGAGGTATACCATCTGTAAGATATGGAGATATTACAAGTGGTGTAGTAAATATTAAAAGAAAAATAGGAGAGCAATCTTTAAGGTTCAGAATTAAATCCGATCCTTCTACAAAACTATTTCATGTTGGTAAAGGTTTTGATTTGAATAATAAGTATGCAAAATTAAATATTGATGGAGACCTTCTTATTAATAAACAAGATCCTAGAAATGTATTAGAAAATTATAAACGTATTACTTCTTCAATGCGATATGAAAATAGATATTGTGCAGAAACCAATCCTTTTACTTTAAATATAAATATTGATTATACAGGCTCTTTCGATAACGTGAAAGAAGACGAAGAAATTAATAATGGTGAGAATGACTATTTTAAAACTTCATATAATAGCTTTAGGTTTAAAACTTCAGGAAATTGGGAAGGCAAGAATTATAATTTTTTCAAACGTTTGTATTATTCTGCTTCGGTTAATTATACAGTGGATAAACAAATAAGAGACAGGTTAACATCAAACGATAGAGATATACCATGGACAAATTGTGAAGAGGAAGGAGAACATGATGGTATATTTTTACCTAACCAATATCAATCTTACTTAAAGGTTATAGGGAAACCTTTAAATATTTATACCCAGATATACAGTGATTTTAATTTATTAGTATTGAATACTAATAATAAAATAACAATAGGGGGAGAATGGACATACGATAAAAATCTTGGGGACGGAGAGCTATTCGACCCTTTAAGGCCCCCTTACGCCGGAAATACAAGACCCAGACCATACAGCAGTATACCTTCCCAACAAAAACAATCATTTTTCGCAGAGGATAATCTTAGTATGAACATTGCCGGGAATAAGATTAATGTGGTTGCAGGAATCCGTTCCTCCAGATTATTGAATCTTGATAAAAAATATAAAATAAGTAATAAAATATTTTATGAGCCACGAATAAACGTACAGTTGCAACTCCCATTATTCTTCCTGAAAGACAGGCCTGTTAAGGTTAGCTTAAATGCTGGTATTGGTAAGCATATAAAATTTCCTACTTTAAATCATTTATATCCTCAAAAGAGATATTATGATATAGTTCAGTTGAATTATTATCACCAGAATAAAGATTTTAGAAGGGTTAACTTTTGTACTCAAATCGTTGATCCTGTTAATTTCAATATTTCTACTGCAGAAAATATTAAAAAGGAAGTAGGATTAGATATTGACGTTTCTGGCAATACCTTTTTTATAACTTTCTTTAAAGAAAGACTATCTTCCGGGTACCGCTCAATGAGTTGCTATAAGTCCATGACTTATAAAAAATACGATCCTCTTTCTGTAGATTATAACAATTTAACAGCTCCTCCAAGACTTGAGGATATGACATATGAAATGGACACAACTATTCATAACTATGAAGTAAATGGGAATGGTAGTTTGTTGGTTAAGAAAGGTATAGAATACGAATTTAATTTTATGCCCATAAATAGTATAAATACGAGGATATCTGTTAGTGGTGCATATTTTGAAACTACTTATTCAAATAGTTTACCTGTTTTAAAATATAAAGACAAGGTATTGAATAATGAAAAGTTAGAATATATAGGAGAATACCTTTACGATAACGGAAACAACAAGGAGCAATTTAATACGAACTTTAGGTTCGATACCCAAATACCTAGATTGAAATTGATATTTTCTTCATCAATTCAATGTGTTTGGTTTAATTCCCGACAAGCTGTCAAAACTAGTAATAGGCCTGTTTCATATATTGATAAGGCTGGTGTTCGCCATGAATATACAGATGAATCTGAGAAAGATTATCGTCTTGCATGGCTTATGCTGAGTTTTAATGAATTGACCTTTAAGAAAGAAAGGGAGCCCTTGGCGGGATATCTGAATTTGAAAGTAACAAAGGAATTTAATTACGGGATTAAGTTTTCAATGTTTGTTAACAGGATAATGAACTATTTGCCTGACTACGACATTAATGGAGTAAAAATTAAAAGAAGAACATTCCCTTATTTTGGGATGGAGGTAAAGATAGATATAAACTAAAAATCAATAATTATAAAAAATAGAAGTATGAAAAGGACAATCATTTTTGGTTTGCTAATAGTATTAGCAATGTGTTTTACATCGTGTGATGATGATAATAGATTACCAAAGTCGAAATTAACAGTAGAGTATCTAAACCCTGAAAAGCTTAAGGATTTTAAAGCAACAGATTTAGTATTGAATGTTAGTAACCTTACTTCTGGCCAAACTTCAAAGTTCAATATGGCTGTTGAAAACGAAGTTTTAATAGAAGAGGGGGTTTATACATTTTCTGTTGAGGGTAAATGTGAATTTACTGATACTACTGGAGGAAAATCAGATATAGTTAATTCTTCTGTCAGAGGGATTAAGGATAATGTAAACGTTTTGGGAAAATCAGTTTCAGTAAAAATCCCATTGTTTTTAAGTAATATAAAATCTGATTTTGTAATAGAAGAAATCTTTTTTACAGGTACATTAACTCCTGAAGGAAAACAGTACGATTCGGATAAGTTTATTGAAATTTATAATAATAGCGATAAAGTTCTTTTTGCTGATGGCTTGTCTGTAGCTGAAACACAATTCCTTTCAACAATGAAGCAGGATTATAAGCCAAACATAATGTCGGATGCTGTTGCCGTTGAAGCAGTCTATACTATACCAGGCGATGGTGATGATTATCCCGTACAGCCAGGGGAGAGCTTGTTGTTAGTTGATGTCGCAAAAAATCATAAAGAATCAAATGCAAATTCTTTTGATTTTACTAATGCAGATTTCGAATGGTACGATGATATTGAGGGAGGGGATGATGTGGATGTACCGAATGTACCAAACTTAATAAAGGTATATTCTTCTTCTGCTGCTCCATGGTCCTTGCATAATAGAGGTTTTTCATCGTATATTTTGTTTAAAATGGAAAAAACAGCTGAAAAATTCTTAGTCGAAAACAAATACGAATATACCTGGGATTTTGCATTTAAAGGTATGATTTATCCTATGAGTGGGGAATGTTATCAGGTACCAAATAAATGGGTTATTGACGCGGTCGGTTTAAGTACTCCTTCTGATTTCGAGTGGATGGTTCTTGATCCTTCTTTAGATTTTAGCTATACCCATAGCGGGGATGGTGGTAAAGACAGATATGGTAAAAGTGTCAGACGAAAAGTCGCCTTTACTACTTTTGATGGCAGAAAAATATTAATGGATTCTAATAATTCGTCTATTGATTTTATCCCTACCGCTGAGCCAACTCCTGGTGCTGTAGAATAATTAGTCAATATAACAGGGCATTCGCAAACATATGGTTAATGTTTAAAATTGCTGTATATAAGTCTTCATTATGTTAGGAGTTGCGAATGCCTGTTTATTTTAAATAGGCAAAGAATAATTAATTGCTATGAGAACATTTTATTCATTAAGAATATTTCTGGCTTTAGCTTTTTTCTTTACAGTAAAATTGTTGTATGCAGATAGTAAAGATAAGCTGAGAAATTATAATAGCCAGGTTAAGGAATTCTTTAGTTATGTATTTAATAATCCAGCTAATATGCCCTATTATTCATTGTTGTCATATAGTGAATTAAACTCAGGATGGAGATTGGATAATAGGAAAAACGGATATATCGCTCAGGAAGGGGATAAAGAATCTGCATTTAGTTTTAATGTATTGTCGTACATTAATAAGAATAACCAAACTTATTTTGGTTCTTTGTTTTACGATAAAGGGGAAAGAAATAATGTAAGGTGGACTCAAACAAGCGATTATAATTTATTATATCCTTATGTAATAGTCAATAGTGACGGTATTGATGTTGACTTTGAGAAATATTCTTTCAATGGGGGATATGCTTTTACAAAAAACAACATTAGTTTGGGAATATTGGGTAAATATTGTGCAAAATATGAATATAGTACTTCCGACCCAAGGCCTAAAAATGTTATTTCAAAATACGATATAAATATAGGATTATCTGCGAAATTTAATAAGAAATATATTTGTGGTATCTCTTTGGATATTCAATCTTATAAACAAAAGAATGATATAGACATTTACAGGGAGAATGCTCAGTCCAAATTCTTCTTTATGAGGGGCTTTGGCCTGTATAATACCCTGTTTTCTAAAAATGAGAGAAACATAGGTTGTCTTTATGATGGAATAAAATATGGAGGAGAAATCCAATTATTTCCTTTGATGGGACGAGGTTTTTATTGCTCTATTGGGTATAATGTATTTACTTTCGATCAGGATGTCCTTTCAGGAAATTATATTACCCTGTTTTGTATGAAAAATACTGATGGTCATGTTAATATTGGTTATAAATCTAAGTTAGAAGATAGTAGCTATTGTTTTAAGTTCTATGGAAAATATAAAAAACGCCAAGGAACTGAGAATATTTACGACCATGAAAGTTATGCAAACTATTTGTTAACAACTTCGCATGATAAGTATTCGGAGAGCAACATTAATATGGGGCTGTCTTCTTTGGCTAATTTCAACGAAGACAAAAGAATATTATATTGGATTAAAGCTAATACGTTTTATTCTATCAATAGCATTGAATATATTGGCCCTGTATGTAAGCAAAAGATTACAACAGGGAAAGTATACCTTTCCGCAGGTATAAAGGGGGGGCTTAAAAGGTCATATTTCGATATACATTTATCTGCTGGGTACCATAAAAATATTAGTTCAGATATTAAAATACCCTTAGAAGGTTTAGTAGAGGGAATAGCAGAGGATATGCTCATGCATAATTACCGATACTTGTCCGTCAATAAGATACTTACCAATATAAATTTAAGATACGATTATTATATTTCAGATACTAAAACTTTATTTATCAAGGCCGCCCGCCAGATAGAAAGAATTAAAGAAATCGGCAATAATAATGCCATGAATATTGCATTAGGATTAACTTTTTAAATCAGTATAAATGAATATTATAGAGTGTGAAAATCTTTCTCATTATTATGGGAATAGGTGTATATATGAGAATCTGAATTTTTCTGTAGCTAAAGGTAAGATTGTTGGACTACTTGGGAAAAATGGCACCGGAAAAACAACAACAATAAATATTCTAAATGGTTATTTAAAACCGCGCAAGGGCTATTGTAAAATTTTTGGAGAAGATTCATCAAATCTATCCCCGGGGGCTAAAAGAAATATTGGTCTGCTCATTGAAGGGCATGTACAATATGGCTTTATGAATATCGGGCAGATAGAAAAATATTACTCGGCTTTTTTCCCAAATTGGAAGAAAGAGGCTTATTATGAATTAATGAGTAAACTTAAGATTGCTCCTAAACAAAAGATTTCCTGCATGTCTTGCGGGCAGAAATCACAGGTTGCCTTGGGATTAATATTAGCACAGGATCCGGAATTACTGATTCTTGATGATTTTTCTATGGGATTAGACCCAGGCTATAGATTGTTGTTTGTGGAGTATCTTAAAGATTATGCGACCTCCGAAAATAAGACGGTTTTCGTTACTTCACATATTATACAGGATATGGAATATCTTATAGATGACTGTATAATACTTGATTATGGCAAGATATTAGTACAAGCACCTGTAAAACAGCTATTAGATGATTATAAGTGTTTCGATATATCTGTTGATAATCAAATAGATATAGAAAAAATCTTTCCTGAAGAGAATATCGATTCTTTCAGAGATAGAAAAGAGATGTACACCTTCCTTAGTAAAGATGAAATAAAGAATAAATTATTAAACCATAATATTGAGTTTAATAATATTGCAGAAAAAGTATTAAGTCTTGAAAAGGCATTTATAGGTTTAACCGGGAAATATTAAAGGCATTATGTATAGGGCAGTATTAATAAAAGAATGGATAAAAACAAAAGGGTTTATTTGGACAATAATAGCCATATCCCTTTTACTTCATGTTTACATGTTTTTAAAACTGGGAAGGTCCATGCGCTTTGCCGGTATGGTTCATTTATGGGATGTAATAATCTCAAGGGATCAGTTTGTTTTCAGGGAATTAAAATGGTTTCCTGCTATTGCTGGTCTTGTCTTGGGTGTTGCACAATTTGTACCTGAGATATATCAGAAAAGACTAAAACTAACACTTCATCTGCCGGTTCCCAGATTTAATATTATTAGTTGGCAAATAAGCTATGGATTAATATCACTTCTATCGATATTCTTGGTTAATATATTCATGTTGGTTGTGTTTATGTGTTTTTATTTTGCTAAGGAATTTATAGCTAGTGCTTTATATACTGTAGCTCCGTGGTACCTTGCGGGGATAGGAGCATATGCTTTTGTGGCCTGGATAACTTTAGAGCCCTCTTGGAAAAGAAGAGCAGTTAATACATTTGTGGCAATGCCTGTTCTAAATATGTTGTTGATAGATGCTATCCCTTCAGCATATATGAATAGTATGCTATTTATATTTTCTTCTACAGTTGCCGCCATGTTCTTTGTTTATTTATCTGTAATTAGATTTAAAGATGGAGTCCAGGACAGATAAATAAAACCAAGTAAAACATTAATTAATAATAAGCTAATACAGATGAAGAAAATAAATATACTGGTAGTAGTATTATTCACAGCAGTATTATCGTGGATAATACCCGAATGTTATCATATTGTAACAGATAAAGCGGTGTCATACCCTGTTTGTTTATATAGCAGTATAGCTAATAAGTTTTGTTATTTCGATTTTGATGATGATGGACTTATAAGAAAGGATGTAGATGGTAATGTATATACTGAGTCACAGTTCGATAGTCTTTTACCTTTGGTTTATTCCAATCAATTGTACTGTGAGGGGAAATTACCTGAGAAAATACATGGGATTGCAATAGATATGCAAACCATTAGAAAAGAAAGTTTTACTTATAGGTATAGGCCGGATAATTATAATAGACCATCGATTAAACTGTTTCCTTTATTTGAATCAATTCCCAGAAGACATGAGCTTCTGATGCCTGATGAATTCTTTAGGATTTCAGATAAAATGGAGTTTATAAATGCAGAATCAAATAGCGTAAATCAGCGAAAAAGTGAGTTGTATACTAAAAAACTTTTAAATGCCGGATTTGTTTTTCCAGCTAGAATTATAGCGGGTATTCCTTCAGCCAGAAAAATGTACGATGAGGGTTATTTCCTTGTGGATAATAATCATTCCGTCTTTCATATGAAATTGGTTAATGGTAAATTATATCTTAGGAATACAAATATTTCAAAAGATCTTATGACAGAGTATATTGAAGCAACAGATTTTCCTAACAGAAAGTTCTATGGATTCCTGTTCGATAGAGATGGACAAATGTACACTATATCAACAGATAAGTATGACTTACAAAAAGTAGAAATTCCACCTATAGACATGGAAAATAATAGTGTTTTCATAATGGGAAATTTGCTTTATTGGAATGTGAATATTACTTATTGTGATAAAAAGGTGACTTATGCTATTGACTCAAATACTAAGAAATTAGTTGACTCAATGGAGAAAGATGCTCTTGAGAAGAACACATCTTATGGAAAGTATATTTTTCCCTTTTCCATTAAATTTACTTCTTTAAACGATAAATATGTGGAACCGAGGATAAAAATAGGTTCTCCTTATGTGCTGTTTTTTAATCTTTTATTTGTTCTTCTATATTTTCTGATATGCAGAATTAATAGAATAAAACTAAATGTGTTTTCCTTTATATGGATTGGAATAACTGGTATTTTGGGAGTATTCCCAAGTTTAATTTATAGATATAATAGTTAATAAGTATGAAAAAGTTAGTAGTATTATCATTAGCAGCAGGTGTTGCTCTTTGTGCCTGTAACAATACAAAGATAGCTCAAACAAAAGCGCAAAGTAACAATTCTGTTACCTCAGAATCTATCCTCACAAATAAAAAAGAGGCAAAAACCATAACCGAACTTTATGCAGATGCTGAAAAAAAGGTTGATAAAGTTGTCTGCTGTAAAGGGAAAGTTAATCACGTATGTTCTCATTCTGGTAAACGGTGTTTTCTAATTGATAAGGAAGGGTACTCTATAAAAGTTGAATCTGGAGGTAAAATCAATGGCTTTAACAGGGAACTATTAGGTTCTCATATAATGGTTATGGGAAGACTAAAACAGGTTAAAATTGATAAACAAACAATTGATAAAATGGAAGAAGAGGACGATCATTGTGATACAGAATCTTCTAATGTAAAAAAGATGAGGGAATGGATGAAGAAAAACAATAAGGATTATTATACATCGTACTATATTCAATGTCTTGATTATGAGGTGTTGGAATAAGTTAGCCTGCCGTTTTTTTATTTTGTTAATGTTGTGCCCCTGATTGTATATGATCAGGGGCTATCATTTATTTTGTTTCAAAGATCTTAGGATTGACAGTTATTATTACATAACCGAATATAGGTGAATCTGTCTTTTTATTATAAACGCCTTTAATCTGTTTAAAACTTTTATTCATAAAATACATAGAGTACCCGGCTTGTAATTTTACATCCTTCATTATGTCCCACTTTAAGGTGAGGTCAAGTTCCTGACCAATATTTTCCTTAAGTTTTTTGTCTGTGTCGGTTTCATCAAATTTGTCTCCATTTATATAAAACCAGTGGAAGTCCGCCTGAACTAAAGTATTCTCTGAAAGTTTGTATTCAGTTTTTATCATACCATCAGTCAAACCCTGAAGGGGGGTGTTATTGAACATGTCCATGTATCCATAGCCTCCGTGGCGCTTGCCATATAGAATATCAAAGTTATGCATGGTTCCTGTATAACCGGAATCCTTTTCATCCTGTCCGGAAAGATAGTCAACACCCATTCCCCAGGAAAATTTATTGTCGTATAGCCTCTGCATTGCCAGCACAGATAGAGAGTACGCACTTACATCCATGCCATTGTCATTAATATTGTGTTGGTAATATGCAGATGCTTTGAATATAAAGTCATTATTGGAATAATCGCCGTTCACCCCATATGTCCCCCTGAGGTATATTTTATCAGAAGTATCATTTTGGTTATTTCCCGACAACAAGGCTATAGCCGATAAGTTTAAGTTTTTCATCCTTCTCTCATACCTTATAAAATCTAATATTCTTAATTTACTGACCGAGAATAAATTACTTTTAATACTCTCGGAATTCCAGCTCAAAGCTATATCCAACTTGCTGTTTTTTTTATTTACGCTAATCATCGCTGCATCGTATGTCACCTGGTAATCGTTCCATCCTCTGGCGGAAAGTATCCTTTCATCATCATAGTTAAATATTTGCCTGCCGACTTTAATAATTATGTCCGGATTTAGGTTTAAAGAAAACCAAGCTTGATGTATCCTCAGGCTTTCGCTGTTCCCCGATGTTGCTGTTTTGCTGTAATTATTGTCGTCTCCCCATAAACGTACATCCTGTACTGAAATATAGGTCTTTAGTTTATTCCGCTCGAAAGCTAAATTAATTCTTGTTCTTTGAGTGACTGAAAGTACTGTTTTGTCTTCAGATAGTTTTGGCATTTGATAACCACTGTTAACTATGGCCTTTGGACGATATTCAAATCCTGCAGTTAGTTTGTTTTCTTGAGAATTTGCAATGTTTATAAACATTGCAAGCATTATACTGATTATAATCTTTTTCATATTTTTCTACATTTTTAAATTAATTATCTATGTCAATTTACTGATAATTAATAATTTTGTTACAAAATGTTTTATATGACTATAGATTTAGTATATGTAGTTTGTCAGCCAGATAAGTAAATAACAGGCATAAAACGAAGGCAATAATAGGGGCAATTATCCACATTATAAAGAAATTATTTACTTCAGTTTTTCTGAAAATGTTTTTGAACCCAAGTTTTGCTACTCCTATTCCTATTATGGCTGCTACATTCAGTTGGACCAAGGATGTTGGAATACCTTTTACCAGAGAGGCAGTCAGCAGTAGGCTGGCAGAAATAAATGCAATAATTACTGCTTCTATTCTTCCGAACAGTATAATTTCTTTACCAGTTTTTCTTACAATTTTATGACCGAAGATAGAACTTCCAATACCAAAGCTTGGTGCAACAATAAGGGTTGCCAGAATCATTATATGCACAAAGTGGTCTCCGTTAACATCCAATTCATTTCCTGCCATTATAGCAAGGGGTCCGACTGCATTTGCTACGTTATTTGTTCCAATAGAAAAGGCAACGTATAACGACATGAAGATTATCAGTCCTTTCAGGAAATAGCTCTCGTTTACTCTTTTAGATATTGTATAGCCTCTTTTTCTTATTGGTTTATAAATGTATTTTCCTATGAAAAGGGCCAGGAAGAATGCAACAACTGGCATAACAAACCATGTGGGTATTATTTCATACAACAATTTATCGGAATTCAGGGAATTAAAGTATATTGCCGGAGCAATAACTGCCAGTACTGTTGACTGGCTTGTTGACTGGGGTATACCGAAAAGATTAGCTACAAAAAGGGAAACAGCAACCGAGAATAAAATTATTGATACTATGGTAAAGGTCATTAAGTCAGGTGAGAGTAGTCCTTTTCCTATGGTTTTGGCTGTTTGCTCACCTCCGAGAATGGCTCCAATAAATACCATAATACCGAATAGACCTGGTATTAAACTCTTCTTTATAATATTAGCACCATAAGCTGCAGAAAACGATGGGGCAGTACCACTTCCTCCCATGTTAATAGCAAGAAACATGGCTATTATAAAGGGAATTAAAAAAGGAATAAGCATGCTTTTAATCTTTTGGTTAATACTAAAACTAAAAGTATTTCATAACTAAATGAATGTCAACAGTGTTAAAACGTAATTTATAAGATTGGTATTTTTGCGAATACCTACGTTTAAATACTTACTAAGTAAATTGTCGATATATTTATTTGCTAACTATAATATTATAATTCAGTATGGTACTATTTTTTACATGTTAACGGATTATACCTCAAATATTTTATTTTTAATGGCATAGATTACCAGTCCAGCAGTGTTTCTTGACTCTGTTTTTAATAGTAGGTTCTCCCGGTGTTTATCCACTGTGCGTTTACTAATATTGAGGATTTCTCCAATTTCATTATTTGAAAAGCCCTTACATATATTATATAGAATCTCAATTTCTCTGTCTGTCAGAACAACTTCCTTTTTTGGGTTTTTCTTCTTGTTCAGGTTTTTAATTATTGCCGTTAATATATCAGAGGAAAAGAAATTATTGCCGTTATTAACATCGGTTATAGCTTTTTTTACATCCTCAAACTTTGAGTTTTTCAGTAGAAATCCTTTCGCTCCGGCGTCTATCATCTCTGAGTAATAATTTTCATTTGCATGCATTGACAAAGCAATAATCTTACTTTCAGGATAAATCTTTAGTGCCTCACGTGTGGCATCTATACCATTCATTAAAGGCATTTCTATATCCATAAGTATAATGTCAGGTTTTGTATTAATTAGGTTATCTAGAAGCTCCCTGCCATTTTTTGCTTCATATATCTCAGCTATCTCATTATCTCTAGATAGTAAGAAACTCAGGCCTTCCCTGAATAAGTTATGATCGTCAACAATAAAAACTTTCATTTATTTGCTGTTAATTTATTTTTATTTCTTTGTGTATGGGCAAACTTATTTTAAGAAAAAATCCCTGTCGCGGTTTAGTGTGAATATCCAGTTTCCCGTCAAGCGATTTTACCCTCGACCGTATATTAGATAAGCCCAGACCCCTTAATTCTTCCTTCTTTAAATCAAACCCTTTCCCATTATCAGAATAAGTCATCTCCAGTTTATTATCTCCATTAAAAAGAGATATATCAACCATAGTAGCCGATGCATATTTTATTGTGTTAGAAAACAGTTCACCAACAATTCGGAACAAAGTAACCTCGGTGTTCTCCTCAAATCTTTCTCCGTTAAGGTTTGAGGAAATATTAATATCCAGATTTTTCCCAGTGTTCAAATTCTGAGTATAAGCTTTAATAGCCTTTTCAAGCCCAAAGCGTTCGAGTAAATGAGGACTAAGGTTATTTGATATTTCTTTAATGGTTGTAATGGCTTCATTTATTGTTATGTCTGTTTTTTTAATTATTGTTTCATTTGTCTCACACATTTTTTCTCTGTCAATAGCTGAGATTGCCATTTTAACCGATGCAATCAAGGGACCCAGTCCATCATGTAGCTCCTTGGAAAATCGTTTACGTTCTTTTTCCTCTGTTTTTATAATAGCAGAAAGTACTTTTGATTCATTTTCTTTTCTAAGATGATTAATCTTGCTTTGAAGATTGAATATCTGCCGTATATATATAGAACCTATAAACATCAACAAAGAGATTAAAACAGCAACCCAGCTGCTAAAATATATTTCAGTGTTGTAGCTTTCTGCCCCAAGTATATCAACAAATTCATTTAATCTCCTGAAGGCCATAAGAAGAAATCCCAGGGAAATCATTATCCAGGAAACGTTGAATTTTGTCTTTTTAATAAGACTTATAGTTATAAAAAAGGCTCCGAACTGAAATATTACAGATAATATTAATGCAAAGAGAATAATCATGACTGCAAGTAATTATTAATAAATAAAATGTTGATACGTATTAAATCGTATTTATTTAATATACCATTGGTATAATATGCTTAGAATGAAATTATTTCATGGTACATTTTAATGGCAAAATTATCTGTCATTCCCGCAATAAAATCGACAATTGCCCTTTTGTAATCTACTTTATCTTCAATATTATAAATAGTGGAATTAGCACACTTTAGTCGTTGTTTTCCCTTTAAGTCCAATTCACTGTATTTTACCAGCCAGCTTTCAAACGATTTAATAAGGGTGGGGTACAGTAATATTTTACTGCGTAAATTTTTAATAGTATTTTCTCCTTCATACATATCATGCAAGAACTCAAACAGAGTATTTATTATTAAACCCGAATACTTTTTATAGTAAGAAAGTCTTTTACTGTTGTATATATGTTTATAGTTATATTCTTTAATGCAGTTAATCAGGTCAAGATGTTTTGGCGATAAAACCAATCCTTTTTCAGGACTGCTGCTTTTACAAAGGTCGGTGATCAGATCGTGCATAAGCACTGTATTATTTAGGGTCTGCTTGTTAAGAATTCTTCTGACTATTGATCTTAACTCCAGAAGTTGTGTCTTGCTAAGAAGTTTTAGTGTTATTGCATCTTCAATATCCCTGCCAAGATAAGCTATCTTATCAGAGATTTTAACAACACAGCCTTCCCATGTAAAAGGATTGTATTGATTAGCCTTTTTAATCTCACAAAGATCGATAGCATCCTCACGGGGAAATATTGCATTTTCATCAACCTCTCCGCAATGGGAAATAATTCCATCCCTTACCGCATAGGTAAGATGAAGATTCTGATGATAGCCATTAACATCGGGAAGGGTAGATATGTTGTCACAGACGTACATCCCGTTTCTTTCGTGCCAGAAGCTAAAGCCATTCTTATCTGCTATATCGAACAATCTGGCCTCACCCTCGTGACCGAAGGGAGCATGACCAATATCGTGACCGATAGCAATGGCAGATGTAAGTTCTGTGTTAAGTCCAAGATGTTTTGAAATAGTATAACTAACAGAAGAAACATGATTTACATGCTCCATTCTTGTGCATATATGGTCGTTTTTTGGAGCAAAGAATACCTGTGTCTTGTGTTTTAATCTGCGGTATTCCTGACAGTGAAGAAGTCGTCCGTAATCCCGGTAAAAATCTGATCTTATATCCAGGCTGCGAAGATACAGTTTGCCATTCCTCTTTATTGAATCTTCCCACTTTGCGTTATTCTTGTCAAGTTTAACTTCTTTGAATAGATTTTCTCTCATTTTATTGAAATTTAGTCATACTTCTATCAAAGTTAGTAAATAATAATATTGTATAAAGATATTTAATCTTTATTTCAGTCTTTGCATATACCTTCCTCGTATCATATTCGTACTCCCTTCGTATCAACCTCGAAGATCACTCTGCGTTTTTGGATATATAGTGGATACTTACGGGAAAGGTGGTGTATGTAAAATATACACAAGGTATCCGTTTCCAATGTAGAAACCTCGAAAGGGGTGAGAAATATTTAGCTCAGTTATTTAGGTTTGTTCACAAAATCCGGCTGTTTTTCACATAGTTTTAACAAAACACCCTTATTTAAAATAATTTTAACTATTTCTTTAACTTTTCTTTAATGGAATTTAAAATTTGCTTAACCATAACTTAGCGGTTTCCGACATATCTTTGTAATAGAAATTAAATGATAAACGAAAGCAAATAAAATTCTAACATAAAAAATTAAGAGCCATGAGAAAATTAGTATTATTATCAATCGCAGCTTTATTTGTAAATTTAAGTGTTCAGGCTCATACTGTTATTACAAAAACTAATAGTAATGCCACTTCAGAACTTTATAACTCAATCTATTCGGATTTTGAGAATTATTATAAGAATGAAACGGTGAAAGAGACTAAAGAGGATCAGAATAATGATGAACTTTATAACGATCTTTTAGAATCATTTGAAAATTATTATAAGCAGGAAACTGCTGCTCAGGGATTTCAGGATGAGAATAACGATAATTTATATTCAGACCTGTCTGGAAGTTTCAATTTTTATTACACTTGTACCACTATCATTGAGAAGTGTGAAGATGGTATTAACGACCAGTTGTATAATTCACTATATAATAACATTGAGAAAAGTAAATCAATGTTAGCTTTAAGCAAAGCAATGTTATAATAACACAATCACTATTTGTAGAGTTAGAGTTAAAATATCGGGGTTTTATAGCCCCGATATTTTTTTTGTCCCTAAAATTTCTAAATCACTATTTAAGATAGACTTTTTTGTAAAGAGTGTCCCTTATTGTCTCAAATTCAAGATTACTGTTGCCAGGGAATATCATTATTTTGAGAGGGACAGGTTGTTTTGTATCATCGTAGGCCGGCTGCAAATATTCGTTGTCCAATAATCTGAAGCCAAGTCGTTCATAGAAACCAACTCTTCGTTTTGATAATTCATCTTCAGGGTATTCTACTTCTAAAACAATAGTGTGGTATTTTTTTGTAAAAGATTTCAGTAAAGATTCACCAATTCCTTTGTTCCTGAATATACTATCAATAGCGAAGTGCTCTATGTATATAAATTCTTTAAAATTCCACCAGCTGATAAAGCCAGCCCATTCATTATTGAAATAAACTGGATCAGCATTATATTGAGGGTTTTCAAAAAGCTTTTTCTGATTATCAATATTTCTTCTTTCTTCTAAGGGGAATGTTGTAGTATATAAATTCCAGAAGTTGTCAAACCATTCAATCATATGTTGATAGATTATTTTATTGTTGTTTTGTTTTTTAATTCGTAAATATCTTTTCTCCTATCCTTAAGATTTCTTACACTTCCAAATTGGTTTAGTTCTCTAAGAAGATCAATGTCAACATCAGCTATTAAAATCATCTCTGTATTTGGAGTTGCCTCTGCTTTGATGCCATTGGTCGGGAAAGAAAAGTCGCAGGGAGTAAATACCATCGACTGTGCGTATTGAATGTCCATATTGTGTACTTTGGGTAGATTACCAACACTTCCTGCAATAGCAACATAACACTCGTTTTCTATAGCCCTTGCCTGTGCGCAGTTTCTTATACGGGAATAACCGTTCTGCGTATCTGTAAGGAATGGGACAAATAGAATATCCATTCCTTCATCTGCCAGTATTCTACTTAATTCAGGAAAAGAAACATCGTAGCATATCAATATTCCTATTTTGCCACAATCGGTATCGTATGTTCTTATTAAGTTGCCGCCCTGAAGTCCCCATACTTTTGTCTCGTTGGGGGTGATATGCAGTTTTTCGAAGCTTTCAATAGTACCGTCCCTTTTGCAAAGATAGCCTGTGTTATAAAGCTTGTCATCCTTCATTTCAGGCATGCTGCCCGTTATGATGTTTATGTTGTAAGATATTGCCAGTTGAGAGAATTTCTGAGCAATAACTGAAGAATATTTTGCCAGTTCTCTTATTGCCTGGGATTCGGATAGATGATTATAGTCTGCCATAAGAGGGGCATTAAAGAATTCAGGGAAAAGGGCAAAATCAGCTCTATATCCTGAAACAGCATCAACAAAGTATTCAGCCTGGTTCATTAAATCATCGAAATCCTTGTAAGGTCGCATTTGCCACTGAACAAGTCCTAGCCTTACTATCTTTTTGATAGTTGAAGCCTTTTTGACGGGTTTTTCATAGTAGATATTATCCCATTCAAGTAGCACTGCAAATTCGTTTGACTCCAAGTCTCCTTCCAGATATCCTTTAAGTATTTTTGAAGGGTGAAAATCGTTCGATAGTTGAAAATCGAGAACAGGGTCGTGTATTTCTTTTCTTCTTACTTTTTCTATGTATTGTTTCGGACTCATTTCATCCGCAAATTTATGGTAGTTTGGTATTCGTCCTCCAAATGCTATACCCCTTAGATTCAGGCGTTCACATAGTTCCTTTCTGTAGTCGTATAATCTTCTCCCCAGTCTTAGTCCCCTGAATTTAGGTCTGATAAATACATCTATTCCATATAGAACATCTCCGTTGGCAGAATGCGTATCAAAAGTAAAATCCCCGGTTATTTCTCTATATGTATGACCGTCGTCAAACTTGCTGTAGTCAACAACAATAGAAAGGGCGCAACCTGCGAACTGGTTATCTACTTTTATAGCAACCTGACCTTCAGGGAATTTTGAAATAAGAGATTCAATATGACTTTTATTCCAACTGGGGTTGGAGATATTGGCATAAGCCTCAGTCATTGCTTCTTTAAGATCGATAAAATCTTCCAGTTTAAGAAACTCAAGTTCTATGTTTTCAATATCTGTCATAATACACTGTATATTTCCTAATATAATAAATATAAAGGAGTGTTTACCATAAAATCTTGAAAATACTCTTTTCTTTTACGGTTTTTTTCCTTTATAGGTACATAGGAAATACTAAGGAGTAAGACTGATGAATATTAGGATTATTGGGATATAGAATTTTTATTATTAAAATATTCTATCATTGAATCAATATAGCCTTCGAAAGAGGAAAAATCTTTGGCTACAAAACTGGGGTTTAGTCCAAGTCTTTTTGCGTTGGAAGCTGTATAAGGTCCAAAGCATGCTATTTTAGTTTTACTTAAGTTTTCTACTCCTCCCATAATGAAAATCATGGCTTCTATTTCGGCAGAGCTTGTAAATGCAATTAAATCAACTTTTTTATTTTTGATGGCTTCTATCTCCTTTTTGTAAGAATCGATATTGTTAAGTTTTGTTATATATGCGTTTACTCTTTTCACATTCATTCCAGCATTTTTCAGGTTGTTAATAAAATCAGGGACCACATTAGGTTCGGGTAAGCCAATAACCAATGGAGCAAAAACAGCTATATCGGAGTTGACTGGATTCATGGTTTTTAAAGATTCAACAATACCCCAGGGACTTGGTTCTACGGGATGCAGTATCGAATCAACATTAAATGTTTTAAGATATTCAATATCTTTACCAATTGCACAATAAGTGGTTTTATTAAAGACTGTTTTGCCAATATTAATTTCCTTTGCCCTTGTAAAGAAGGCCCTTATGGCATTTCTGCTTGGAAGGACAATCCATCTGTATTCTGAAATATTTTTTAATACACTGTCTATTTCGCTTTTATCTTCCAAAAGACTGATGTCTACAACAGGCATAGAGATAGCTTTGGCCCCGGTCTCGTTTATTAGTTTAGATAAACGTTTATTATAATTGTGGGGAGCAGTAACCACAATTTTTTTACCCACAATAGAGTTGGTTCTTTGGCAGCTAGTATTAAGTATTCCTAAAAAAATTATACAAATCAGGATAAATATGTATTTTGTTTTTTTCATTCTTAGTTATTCAATTGTGAATGAGGTCAATTTGTCTGTGCTATTATTCATGTCGTTCATATTAAAGTCTGCTAAATTGAATTGTTTTTTATAGGTTTTGCAAAAATAGCTGAAATATTTCTTAAGTAAAATCTTTGGGTGTTATATTTTGTAATATACAATTATTCTTTATGTCTGAGTTTTTGTCATTATAATATTTGCTTATTAAAATAGATGTATTTAAATTAGTGAATATAATATTATATATTAAGAAACTGATTGATTTTATAGAGCAGTATGTAAATGGAGGATGTGCTCAGAACGACTTAAATTTAAATAATAAATTACTAATAGCTATGACAGAAAAAATTCCGGACAAAGTAAATAAGCCCTTACTGCCTGTTTGGGCCAGAATAGTCTTAATAATTGTTGCATGTGTATTTTTAGGGGGATTCTCCCAATTCTTTGGAATGTTGATTATAGGTATAAAACCTGGTGATATGGGGGCTATTGCCCAAATGAGTGTTCCTCAGCAGTTAGTAATGCAGTTATTTATTTTTATTGCGTTCTTTATATCTGTTTATATTTTTAGAAGATTTATTGACAGAAGATCAATAAACTCTATGGGGTTTTCTTTAAACCGCAGGGTTAAAGATATTATGGCGGGATTGATCTTTCCGGTTGTAATAATTGGTGGTGGTTCCTTATTGTTATATAAATTGGGGTATATAAATTTCTCAAATATTAATGTTGATGTAAATAACCTGCTGCTTAATTTTTGTTTATTTATTCTGGTAGCACTAAATGAAGAGATTTTATTCAGGGGCTATATTTTAAACAATTTGATGACTTCCATAAATAAGTATTGGGCATTGTTTATTAGTGCGTTGATATTTGCTGTTTTTCATGGATTAAATAATAGTATTTCCTGGTTAGGTTTTTCTAATATAGTGCTTGCCGGTATATTGTTGGGGGCAGCCTATATATATACTAAGAATCTATGGTTTGCGATAAGTTTTCATTTGTTTTGGAATTTTTTGCAGGGGCCTGTCTTGGGATATCAGGTCAGTGGAAATAAAATAGAATCGTTGACAAAGATCAAAACTATTGGGGACAAAATGTTTAGCGGTGGAGAATTTGGATTTGAGGGATCGATTATATGTACTGTTTTGTCTGTAGTTGCTATTTTATTAATAATGTGGTACTATAGGAAAATTAAGCCTGTTTCTACGGTGAGCTTATGTGATTAACATAGAATTGTATGACTTGGGTTACAGGTAAAATATCCTAAAGAAGTTGAAGGATTTGAATGTTAACAGCTAGACGTATTTTGAAGTCCTTTCGGCTGTTTTGTTACTAGTTCTGAAGTATAATTGTTTTTTTCTATA
This sequence comes from Marinifilaceae bacterium, assembly GCA_963666945.2. Lineage (GTDB taxonomy): Bacteria > Bacteroidota > Bacteroidia > Bacteroidales > Marinifilaceae. Next base: position 39,007 of record CAXXRT010000044.1, on the reverse strand, counting down.
TTTGCTGCGAAGAATTGTCCATGAAAAATAATATTATGGTCCAGGATTTTAGAAGAAAGAAATATTTATATACCGGGATTTTCCTATTGGTTACAGGGGTGGTGTTTAGAACTTTTGGACTATGGGGATTGTTGCCTTATTTCATAATTGTATTAGGGGTATCAAATAAGATTACCTATATAGTATTGTCCATGAAAAATAAAAAATACAAACCGGGATATGAATTATTAGTTCTTTATTCTGGTTTAGCTTTGTTTTTTATTGGTCTGTACTTTAGAAATAATAATTTATGGGAGTACGCTTCAATCCTTATGACTGTCGGAATTACCTTTAAAATTGGATTTCTCATATTGTTTATAAGAAAATTTCGTTTAAGATTGCAGAAGCAGGTAGTCGAAGAGTCATTAAAGAGATAAAAAAAACTTACAACATTTCTCAAGGTCTGGAACAATGTAATTGGTTAAAATAATATTGAGTTTAAGATTTTACTTTTTCTGATAAAACTACAATAATAGAGATAGCAAGGTATATATTTTGTTTCTTAATTTGTATATATAAATTACCTCTTTCTTATCATCCAAAGTCCAATAAAGCAAATTAAACCGTTAAGGATTAGTAATTCGAAGCCAAAGCGGTAGCCATTTAGCCAGCCTATGGCGTTGGTGTTGATTATGTAGCTCAGAATGGGAGAGAGTATGCAAACTATCGGGATAAATTTGTCGTTGACTTTGCGTTTAGTGAACATTCCGAAGGTGTACAATCCTAAAAGGGGACCGTAAGTATAGCCTGCTATTTTGAATATGCTTGAGACTACGGAGCTGTCGTTTATTTCTTTGAATAGTATTATTACAAAAAACATTAACAGGGAGAAGCCTATGTGTATGTATGTTTTTTTGCGTTTTGTTTCGTGTTTGTTTATATCTAGACCTAATATATCTATGCAGAATGAGGTTGTTAGTGCTGTCAGGGCCGAGTCGGCAGAAGAATATGCTGCTGCAGTTATTCCCAAAAGGAAAAGTATTCCTGCGGCCAGTCCGAAATGATTCAGGGCAAGGAATGCATAAATCTCGTCAGTTCGTTTGGGCAGATCGATATTGTTGACTTCGGCATATTTATAAAGTAGAATTCCCAGTCCTAAAAATAATATATTGGTCCAGTACAAAGCTTAGGGTAAACCAGTGCATGTTTTTTTGTGACTCTTTTGTGTTTTTACATGTAAGGTTCTTCTGCATTATGTTTTGGTCGAGTCCGTTCATTACTATGGTTATTGCTATTCCTGCTGTGAATTGCTTAAGGAAATGGTGGGATGATTGCCAGTCCCAGTCAATGGTTTTTGCATAAGGGTGACTGATTATTGTGTCGATCATTCCGGTAAAGCTTAGGTCCAGACTGTGGGCAATTATAAAAATAGTGGTGATGACTGCCATTAACATGAATAGGGTCTGTAGGGTATCGGTGAAGACTATGGTCTTTATTCCTCCCTTAAAGGTGTAAACCCATATCAATAGTATGGTGATTGCTACTGTGGCTGCAAATGGCAGTCCTGCTGTTTCGAAAAAGGCTAGTTGTAGTACGCAGGCAACCAGAAAGAGCCTGAAGGAGGCGCCTATGGTTTGGGATATAAGAAAAAAGGCTGCTCCTGTTTTATAAGAGGCCAGACCGAATCGTTCTTTTAGATATGTGTATATAGATACTAGTTTTAGCTTGTAGAATAGAGGTAGCAGGTATTTTGAAATCAGTAAATACCCTACGGCATTACCTAAAACGAAGATTAGGTATGTGCAGGCTGTGTTGCCTGTCTCTCCTGGTACAGAGATAAATGTGACTCCCGATAATGATGCGCCTGTCATTCCAAATGCCACAAGGTACCATGGGGATTTACGGTCGCCTGTGTAAAAGGTCTGATCGGTGGATTTTCTGGTTGTAAGATGGGCTATTGTTATTAATACTGCGAAATATATTAGAATTATACTTATTACTAATACTGGAGTCATGAATAATGGGGTTTTATTTAGTATTGTATTGAATATGCTTTTTCTGCCTTGCTCTCGTGATGGGAACGACTGACTGATGTTATCAGGTATTTGTATCCTTCTGCTTCACTAGCTGGTATTTTTATTTCTGATTCTCTTGTTATTAAATATATATTGTTAGGTTTTAAGCTGCGGAAAAGGCCTTTGTATCTGTAAATAATAAAGTAAGCATTTTTCTTGCTATAGCTTTCCCAGCTTAATGTGTAATTGTCTTTCTCTTTTCCCATAATTACCAGCTTTGGTTTTTGGGGTATTATGGGTTTTATCTTTTCATTAATTGGATATATTGCGGGGTATTTGTGATAACTTTTTTTGAGTTTCTGGTTGATGTTAAGGGGATTGGCCTTTAGGAATCCTGCCCTGAAAAATGAGTGTCCTTTTATATTTGAATATTTTTGGTTGACTTCTATTTGCTTAATTAACTGACTACAGTCCTGCCATTCTTTGTATTCACTTTGCGGGTCTATTTTATATATTGCCTGACCGATATATAGGTTGGTGTTGTTGGTCTTTTTGGACCACCATTCAGCAAGTTTTTCGTAGTCGAGGTTTTTATGACCGATATGACCGTAAAGTTGTGGCATTACATAGTCTATCCAACCTTTATTTATCCATAATAGTATGTCGGCACAAAGATCGTCGTAACTGGAACTGGCAGACAGATCAATACCTTCTTTGTCGTCTTTCTTTGTCCTCCATACAGGGAAAGGACTGATGCCAAATTTTACGCCTGGTTTTAGTCTTTGTATATTTTCACTTACTGTTTTCACAAACTTATTTATATTATCTCTTCTCCATTGTTTCTTGTCGGGATTTTTGTTCCCGTATTTCTCAAAGGAAAGACTGTCGGGAAAGTCTTTGCCATTTGAATATGGGTAGAAATAATCGTCGAAATGTACTGCGTCGATATCGTAGTTTTGAACAACTTCGCTAATAAGCTTTGAAACGTATTCTCTTACTTCGGGTATTGCTGGATCAAGATATTTGTGATTGCCGTATGTTACAGTCCATTCGGGATGTTTGTTGGTGATGTGTTTATCGCAGACCTGATGACTTTTGTAGTTGAAAATGGCTCTAAAGGGGTTGAACCAGGCGTGTATCTCCATGCAACGTTTATGACATTCTTCTACCATGAATTGAAGTGGATCGTAATAGGGATAGGGTGACTGTCCCTGTACTCCTGTTAGCCATTCCGACCAGGTTGTGTATTGTGATGGATAGATGGCATCGCCTGAGGGACGGACCTGTACTATCACTGTGTTTATATTGTTTTTTTTAAAAAGATCGAGCATGTCGGTGAACTCTTTTTTCTGGATCTCACTGTCTAGTCCTTTTTCTGATGGCCAGTCGAGATTGCTTACCGTGGCTATCCAGACTGCACGCATTTCTCTTTTTTTATGTTTTACGGCAAATAGTAGTTGTGTTGTGAATAATATTAGGATTAATATTGCTGTCTTTTTTATCATTGTTTTAGTTTATAGATGTTTTGACTATGAAGTATTTCTATTTTAGCGTAAATACATTATGGAAATTGTTGTACGCAAATTTATTATAAAAGGCGTGTTTTCAATGCTTTTTTTCTATTTTTGTACACTAATTTTGGATAAATATATTTATAGAATAAATAAACCCCATTTTGTTATGGACTATAATTTTAAAGATATTGAGAGTAAATGGCAGAAGTACTGGGCCGAGAATGGTACTTACAAAGTAGAGGTAGATAAAGATAAACCTAAGTTTTATGTCCTCGATATGTTCCCTTACCCCTCGGGTGCGGGTCTTCATGTGGGGCACCCACTGGGATATATTGCTTCGGATATTTATTCAAGATATAAAAGACTCAAGGGGTTTAATGTTCTTCACCCAATGGGGTACGATGCATATGGTCTGCCTGCAGAGCAATATGCTATTCAGACAGGTCAGCATCCTGCAGTGACTACCGAGAAAAATATTACAAGATACAGGGAACAGCTTGATAAGATTGGTTTTTCTTTTGACTGGAACAGGGAGGTAAGAACTTGCGATCCTAAATATTATAAATGGACTCAGTGGGCATTTATTCAAATGTTTAACCACTATTTTAATAACGATACTCAGAAGGCTGAGCCTATAGCTGATCTTGTTAATGTGTTTGAATCTGAAGGTAATTCCGGATTGAATGTTGCATGCAGTGATACGGCGATATTTACTGCAGAAGAGTGGAAAGCAATGACTGAGAAAGAGCAGCAGGAAATTCTTCTTAATTACCGTCTTGCATATCTTGCGGATACAATGGTTAACTGGTGTCCTGAGTTGGGTACTGTGCTTGCTAACGATGAGGTGAAGGAGGGGCTTTCCGTGCGTGGCGGTTTCCCTGTGGTTCAGAAAAAAATGAGACAGTGGTCGTTGAGGGTTTCTGCTTATGCACAGCGTCTTCTTGATGGTCTTGATAATGTGGACTGGACTGAGTCGCTGAAAGAGATTCAGAGAAACTGGATTGGTCGCTCTCAGGGTGCAGATATAAAATTTAAGGTTCAGGATAAAGAACTGCAATTGGAGGTGTTTACTACACGTCCTGATACTATATATGGTGTGAGCTTTATGGTGCTTGCTCCTGAAAGTGATTACGTTGCTCAGCTTGTGACTCCTGAACAGAAGGAAGAGGTTGAGAAATATATAGAGTATGTTTCTAAGCGCACCGAGCGTGAGCGTCAGACTGAAGTTAAAAAAGTGACTGGTGTATTTACCGGTTCTTATGCAATAAATCCTTTTACTGAAGAGGCTATTCCTGTTTGGATTTCTGAATATGTGCTTTCGGGATATGGTACAGGTGCTATTATGGCTGTGCCTGCTCACGATAGTCGCGATTATGCTTTTGCTAAGCATTTCAATCTTCCTGTAATACCAGTTATTGACGATGGTCAGGGGCATGATCTTGAAGAGGGGTCTTACGATTCTAAAGAGGGTAAGATGATTAATTCTGGTATTATCACCGGAATGGAGGTTAAGGATGGTATTCGTACTATTGTTGAGGCTGTGGATGAAAGAGGAATTGGTAAAGGAAAGATCAACTACCGCCTAAGGGATGCTATCTTTTCTCGCCAGCGTTACTGGGGGGGAACCTTTCCCTGTATATTACAAGGATGATATGCCTTATATGCTTGACGAAAGTAAACTTCCATTGGAATTACCAGAGGTTGATAAGTATCTTCCTACAGAAAGCGGTGAGCCTCCATTGGGAAGGGCTAAAAACTGGGAGACTGAAGATGGTTACCGACTAGAGCTTAATACTATGCCTGGTTTTGCTGGTTCTTCGGCTTACTATTTAAGATATATGGATCCTCATAATAATGAGGCTTTGGTTGACAAGGATGTGAATGAGTACTGGCAGGATGTGGATTTATATCTTGGTGGTGCTGAGCATGCTACAGGACACTTAATTTATTCCCGTTTCTGGAATAAATTCCTTTACGATTTAGGTAAAGTATGTAAGGATGAGCCTTACAGAAAGCTTATTAACCAGGGTATGATTCAGGGACGTTCTAATTTTGTTTACAGGATTCAGGGTACTAACAAGTATGTGTCTTACGGTCTTAAGGATCAGTATGACGTGACTGAGATCCATGTTGATGTAAATATAGTTAGAAACGATATTCTTGACACTGAAGCTTTCAAAAACTGGATGCCTGAGTATGCTGATGCCGAGTTTGTACTTGAGGATGGTAAGTATGTTTGTGGATGGGCTGTTGAAAAAATGTCAAAGTCTATGTTCAACGTGGTTAATCCTGATGATATAATTGCGGATTATGGTGCGGATACTCTTCGTCTTTATGAAATGTTCCTGGGTCCTTTGGAAGCTCATAAACCATGGGATACTAATGGTATTGACGGTGTTCATAAGTTTTTGAGAAAGCTATGGAGACTATATACTAATGGGTGAGGGAGTATGTATTTCAGAAGAGCCTGCCTCAAGGGAAGAGCTTAAGGCAATACATAAGACTATTAAGAAGATTCAGGGTGATATTGAGACTTTCTCATTCAATACTTCTGTTTCTGCATTTATGATTTGCGTTAATGAGCTTAGTTCTCTGAAGTGTAACAAGAGAGATGTTCTTGAGCCACTTGCTGTTATTCTCGCTCCTTTTGCTCCTCATATTGCGGAAGAGTTGTGGCATATGCTAGGGAAAGAGGGAACAGTTTGTTGATGCTGAGTTCCCTGAGTTTAAAGAGGAATATCTTGTTGAGTCTTCTCACGAGTATCCTGTTTCGTTCAATGGTAAGATGAGATTTAAGAAATCTTTTCCTGCTGATATGGCTAAGGAGGATATCGAAAAAGCTATTCTTGAAGCTCCTGAGTCTCAGAAATGGCTTGAAGGAAAAGACTCCTAAGAAAATGATTGTTGTTCCTAAAAAGATTATTAACGTGGTGGTATAATTGCCCGATTTAGTTTTAGGAATTAAGATATAGTTTAAGCCCCGCTTTTGCGGGGTTTTTTTGTTTTTTACTGTGGTCTTATTCAGGCTTTTTTCAATTTATTTTATGAACAAGAGTATACTGAAAACGTTTTCATGAAATTATATTAGATTTTTCATGAAAAAATATTTTGCTATATGAATGTGTTTTGAGTGGATATTATACTGATATTCAGTGCCTAATTGTGTGTTTGTCTGTTCTGTTAACAATATTTAATTATCTTTTAACTTTAGATTTATATTTATTTTGATAGGATATAGAAAATATTTCTCATCTTTGCGCGCCAAATAGAACAGGGTGTTTTGTTGTGATACTAGGTAAGTATTTGGTTTATAGGGGTTAGTGTTGGATATTTTTATGTGAATATTCGATAAGTTTTTGAAATAATTTAAATTTATGCACATGAAGCAGTTTATGAGAGAATTTAAGTCTTATGCTGTAATTACGTTGGGTATTTTAATGTACACTTTTGCTGTTGCAACATTCTTTGTTACTAACGGAATAGTAAGTGGTGGTGTAAGTGGTCTGGGTACCTTGTTGTATTACCTTTCGGGTAACACAATTCCTGTTGGTGCTACATATTTTGTAGTAAACGCTGTTTTGATTGCAATTTCTCTAAGGATACTAGGTAGTAAGTTTGGAATCAAAACTATCTATGCAATGTTGGTGGGATCTGTTTCTTTATGGTTTTTTCAGGAACTTATTCCGGAGCCTATTCTAGATGACAAGTTTTTTAAGTGCTATACTTGGAGGTATTCTTTGTGGCCTTGGCATTGGGATGGCTTTGACTCAGGGAGGAAGTACCGGGGGGAACGGATATTGTTGCGATGATGATTAATAAATACAAAAATATTAGTCCAGGAAAATTAATAATGTATATGGATGTATTCATTATAGCTACAGGTTTTTTTGTGCGGGGAGAGGTACAGGATATAGTGTATGGTTATGTGGTTATGGGAGTCGTTGGATATTCTATTGATATGTTTATTTCCGGTAAGAAGCAATCTGTTCAACTCTTTATTTTTTCTAAAGATTATGAAAAAAATTGCAGATGAAATACAAGGTACTGTAGGTAGAGGACTTTCTATAATCGATTCCAAGGGGTGGTATACTAAGGAAACTAATTAAAATGATAATGGTGGTAGTGCGCAAGCATGAGGCTCATAGTGTATTTAAGGTCGTAAAATTAATAGATAAAAATGCTTTTATATCCATGGGAAGTGTTATGGGAGTATATGGTGAAAGGTTTTGACGAAATGAGGGCGTAAAAATAAAATTATTTCATATATTTGCAGGCTGAAAATGTGGGTATTTACTAATGTGGTGTGATGGGGAAACGAATTGATTGCCAGATACCCCGGGAATCGTTAAAGTTTGTTTCTGAGTAGCACGAAAAATTATTGTTATGAAAAGTTTTTGAATTAAAAGGAGAAGTTAGAACTGATCTAGGTAAAAAAGCTAACAAGGCTTTGAGAAAAGAAGAAAAAGTTCCATGTGTACTTTATGGAGGGAAAGAAAATATACATTTTGTTGTTGCTGAAAAAGATTTCAACAAATTACTTTTTACTCCTAATACTTACATTATTAATCTTACTCTAGGTGATAATGTTATGCAGGCTGTTCTTCGTGAGACTCAGTTCCATCCGGTAAACGACCGTGCTATTCATGCTGATTTCTATCAGATATTTGAAGATAAGGCTGTTGCTGTTGATGTTCCTGTTAAGATTGAAGGTTTTGCAAAAGGTGTTCAGGCCGGTGGTAAACTTTCAGTTAACTTGAGAAAACTTAAAGTTAAAGGTTTTGTTAAAGATCTTCCTGATTTCTTAACTGTTAATGTTACCGAAATTGGTCTTGGTAAGGCTATTTTGGTTGGTGAGTTAAGCTATGAAAATCTTGAATTGTTGAACGCTAAGAGTGCTGTTGTTGCTCAGGTTAGATTGACAAGAGCTGCAAGAGCTGCACAGCAACAAGGATAGTAATGATTAACTTTGTTTTGTCTTTATTCAGGAGAAAACATAAAGAAGATTTTTCTATGAAGTATTTAGTTGTTGGATTGGGAAATATCGGTGACGAATATCGCAATACACGGCATAACATAGGATTTAAGGTATTGGACGCTCTCGCTGAGGCGTCCAATATTGTTTTTGAGGATAAACGTTATGGGGCAGTTGGTGAATTATAAATTCAAGGGAAGAACGTTTGTTTTACTTAAGCCCAATACCTATGTGAATTTGAGTGGTAGGGCGGTAAATTATTGGTTGCAAAAAGAGAAAATTCCGGTTGAAAATTTATTGGTAATAGTTGATGATCTAGCCTTGCCTTTTGGTACTCTTAGACTGAGGGCTAAGGGAAGTGATGCAGGACATAACGGATTAAAGAATATAAATGCTGTATTAGGTCATCAGAATTATGCTCGTCTTCGTTTTGGTATTGGTAACGATTTCGGACAAGGCCAACAGGTCGATTATGTTCTGGGCAGATGGTCGGAAGAAGAGAATGAGTTATTGCCAGAATTGCAGGATAAATGTATTAATATAGTCAAAGGATTTGGTACAATAGGTTTAGTTCGTACCATGAATCAGTATAATACCAAAAAGTAAAAATACTTTATGGATTCTTCTGGGAAAATTAGGGTAGATAAATGGCTGTGGGCTGTTAGGCTTTTTAAGAGTCGCAGTATAGCCGCAGAAGCCTGCAAAAAGGGGCAGGTGATGATTGATGGGATGAATATTAAACCATCAAGAGAGATTTCTGTGGGGGATGAAATTCAAATTAAACGTCCTCCTATTATCCATACATATCTTGTAAAGGCAATATCCGGTAAACGTATGTCTGCCTCGCTTGCTGTTGACTTTGTTGAGGATATAACCCCTCAGGAACAGTTTGATATTTTAAATGCTGTCAAGACTTATGGTTTTGAACAGAGGGACAGAGGGGTTGGAAGACCGACAAAAAAAGACCGTAGGGATATTGAAAAATTAAAGAAAAAGTAATGATAATTGCCAGGGAAAAAAGAAGGTAAAAATATTGCCGAATATATTTTGTATATGTGGCAGGTTGAGGATATGATCAGGGCTTTTGCTTTTGATATTGATAAGCTTTATAATAGTGTGTTTGCCCAGACTGGATATCCTGAGGATCAGTCCAGAGAGATAAAGGACTGGTATGAGAATCTTGCTGAGATGATGAGGATAGAAAATGTTGAAAAGAAAGGTCATGTTCAGGTTGTGAAGAACATAATTAATGAGGTTAATGAACTTCATCTTTCTTTGCTCTACAATAAAAAAGATCCAAGATATATGGAGATGGTATCTACTTATGCAAATAATTTTGTTGAATTCAGACAGAAGTCAGGAGCAGGGAATGAAATTTCTGATGTAGAGCTTGCTCTTAATGGTCTTTATGGTGTTTTGATGCTTAAGTTGCAGAAAAAAGAGATTTCCAGATTTACTTTCACAGCAATGGAATCCTTTAGTAAGATATTGGCTTATCTTAGTGCTAAGTATAAAGAATTGGAGGAAAGTGAATAATTGTGCTTCTTTTTAAGGTTTTTTAATTTAAAAGATTTATTTCTTTTGGGATTATAGAACAAAAAATATTAAACTTGAGTTTGAATAATGGATAATAAAAGTATTATTGGTATGAAGAAATTATTATTGCTTTCCTTGGTAAGTATGTTTTGTTTCTCTCTGAAAGCTGAAAAGAAAGAAAAGACCTTCGAAAAAAGTGTTTTCCAACAAGAGTTTTAAACAGGTGTTTGTTGAAAACAGGTATGGAAATATAGATGTTGAGCAATGGGAAAAAAGCGAGGTTAAGGTTTCTGTATTTATTAAAGTAGATTCAAAAAAGGCTGAAACATCTTCAGAAATGTTGGAACAGATAGATGTTGATTTTGCTGAAAAAGATAACTATCTGAGTATATCTACTGTGTTTTGCTGAAAATTTTAATCTTAAAAAATTTGCAAATAAGCTATTTACAGGAGGTTATGTTAAGGTTGATTATAAGGTGATGCTACCAAGGGGAGTGACTCTTAAAATAGTTAATCGGGATGGTAATGTTTATCTGGGAGATTATCTTGGGGTTATCAATATAGATGTCAAGAATGGGGATGTTAAGCTTGGGACTTTAAAAAAATCATGTGAAATAAATGTTGAGGGTGGAAGGCTTGATGTAGAAAAGTTTGAAGAAGCGAAGTGTATATTGAAATCCTGTGCTACAGAGATAAAAAATGCTGAATTTTTGAGTGTCAATTGTAAAGATAGTGAAGTTAAGATTGAGAATACTAATGAGTTAAATATAACATCCAGCAGAGGTATTTGTCGTTTGGGACAGGTTGAGGTGCTTAGAGGGTCATCTTCTCTTACTAAATATGAGGTTTCTGATATTGGTGATGAACTTGTTTTTGAACTATGGTTTGGAAGTATTAATGTAAGAAATATTCATAAAATGTTTTCTTTGGTTGATTTAAAAAACAACAAGGGCAAAGACTGGTTTGACATTTATGGAAGGAGCTGCGTATGACCTTGAGATTCGTCATACCAGGAATGTAAAGCTTGATATTCCTGCGGGCATCGAACTGACTAAAAGAAATGCCGCAGAGAAAAGGACTTATATTTCTGAGGGGAAAGTTGGAGGAAAGAATAATATAGGTTCTAAGGTTAAGATTAATGCTGCTGGCTGTAAGTTATTTATACAGTAAGTGACTGTAAAATAAACTCTGTCCATATTCAGAGTTCAGATTACACACCCAGGTATAAAGGTAGACTATATTTTTTGTAATAAGTATCCTTGTCTAAAAATATAAACAATAAAGCGGCCATTTATGGAACGCTTTATTGTTTTGGTTATTATGGATGTTCGATAATGTATTTGGATCTGCATAAGATACTTTATTGTATTGTGTCTTACCCTATTATTATTGTTTTTCTCTATTGTTTTTGATTTAAGTTTTATAAGGAAATGGTAAACTCCGGGACTTAGGGATGTTAGGTAGATAATATTTTCTCCTTTTAACAGTATTTTATTGATTGTTAGTTTCCCACTGTCGTTGTAAATAAATAGTTTTCCTTCTTCTTTTGAATTGATAATGGTGAATGTTCTGACAGGGTTGGGGTAAATAGCCACTAGTGAGTTTTTCATTTGGCTCCGGAACATCTGTGATATTGATTGTAACGGATTCTTCTGTACTTGTATTTATTCCATCGTTAACTGTCAAAGAGAACGTGATTGATTTGTTTGTTTCGTAATCAAATTCTTCAGCATCGTTGACTGTAATTGTGCCGTTATTATTATCTATGTCTATAGCTGGAATACCGTTGTTGTTGGAATCAAAATTCTTAACTATATTCCATGTGTATTCTTCAACCGGAGTTATATCTGCATCAGTGAATATGATGGATGAAATAATGTACCCCTTAGTGATGCCTTCTTTTATTTCAAAAAATCTGTGTTGGAAGGATTACGGGTATGACATCGTTTATATCGTTCAGTTCTATGGCTATTTCTTCTGGTTTACTATAGTTTGCTCCATCGCTGACTTTTATATATAGTGTTATTTTATCGATTTTTTCTTTATCTAAAATATCAGAGTTATTGACAATTAGTTCCCCTGTTGAGGAATTTATACTAAAGGCATTGTCCTTACTGCACTCTGTTATCTGCCAGTTCTGAAGACTATTTTGATCGTCTTTGTCAATGGCTTCGACTTTTCCAATATTACTACCTGTCTTTGTGTTTTCGTCTAATTTGAATATTTGATTTTTGGAAATTTCAGGTGTGTGATCGTCATTTAAGATGGTCTTTATTGCAATAAAATTTGAAATTGTTGCAGTACTGCTGCCTTCTGAATGAGGATTATTAATTATTAGTTGAATATCTTCATCTTGTTCTGTGTTTCTGTCCTTATTAATATCAATATTAATTGTTTTTAGAATGTTCGTTTGGCTTTAAATATTAGTTTCCCCTTAAGATTATTTTCTGTTGAGCTTCTTCCCGTTATCAGATAATCAGAGCCAAGATTTGCATTTCCTTTTATCTCATATTCAACGCTGCATATCTGATTTGTTAATCCGTGTTTGTTGACAGTAAATGATTTTCTGCATGTACCTATATTCCCTTCTTCAAATGATTCATTTCCATATACAGAAAAGTCTGCCTTTCCGGGACTAACTTCTATAGTAAAACTTTGTTCCGCGTATTCGTTGTATTTATCTGTGGCTCTTATTACAATGATCTCAGGTTTTTGGGTTCCAGTTTCTTCAAAATCTATTATTAATTGATTGTCAGGTCTTATCGAGCAATCTAAATGATCGGGAATATCACTCTCTACTGTGTATGTTAGTTCCGAAGATACTTGCTCTATGTCGGTAAAATAATTTGTAAGGTCTATATATTTGTTTTCTGCGTTTTCCAAAACAGCTATATTGGGGATTTTACTTACCAAAGCCGGTGGATTGTTTAAAATTGTCAGTTTCCCATTATGGGATATAAGTTTGTAGTTTTGGGCAGTAATATTGGTCAAATCGATAAAAATATCATATTGTCCTATTGCTAAAGGCCAATTTCCATAAATCTCTGCTACTGGGTGGTTGTTGAATATGGACTCATTTTCATTGTTTTGAAATCCGGAATACTTAATATTGAATTGTGGTTTATTGTCTCCATAATGTATTGTTTGATTATCTACAGATAATGTGAGTATCGCCTTATGCACGTTTATATTATAAGTTTTTTCAAGTGATGAGTAGTTATTCTTATCATCAGGAGTAAATACTAAAACAATATTTTGGTTTAATCCTGCATTTGAAATATTGAAAGGTTCTTTAAATGTAAATGTTCCTTTTACGGATGTTGTTGAAAAGGAATTATTAATATCGTATTCTGATAAAGTTTGACCGTAAGTAATATCTCTTGAGATATCTGGCCATTTAGAGATTATTGGGTTTTGTTTTATTATTTCAAGATTTCCACTAATATATTTAAATTCGTAATTGTTATCAGAACCTTCTTTGAAAGTTATTGGATAATTCCCTGTTGGAGAATTTATATCAGCTAAAGTTTCTAATATAGGTACTCTGTCAATGACTTCAGTGTTTTCATTGTTTATAAATCCTTCGTATTCAAAACTAAAATCAGGGTTTTCTTCTTTATACTTTTTTGTTTTATTGTCTGCTGTTACTTTAAGAATTGCCTTATTGACATTTATAGAAATAGTCTTTTCAACAGTATTGTAATTGTTGTTGTCTTCTGGAGTGAATCTGAAGTCAATATTCTGGGCTGGACCTGCATTTAAAATTTTGTCAGGTTCTTTGAATGAGAAAGTACCTTTTACTGATGATGCGAAATTTGAATTGTTGATAACTGATTCAGATATTTTCTGCCCATAAATGATCTCTTTTAAGATATCAGGCCATTTGGAAATGTTAGGAGTCTGTTTTATTATTTCAAGATTTCCAATTATATATTTAAAGTCATAGTTGTTATCGGCTCCTTTTTTGAATATTATGAGGTAATTTCCTGTTGGAGAATTGATATCTCCTGTGGTTTCAATTATAGGTAAAGTATCAATAACGTTGTAGTCTTCATCGTTTTTGAATCCTTCGTATTTGTAACTAAGGGTTGGATTCTCTTCTTTATACTTTTTTGACTTGTTATCTGCAGTTATTGTTAGTAAAGCTTTTTTGACGTTTATAGTATATCTTTTTTCTACAGAATTGTAATTATTATTGTCGTCTGGTGTAAATGTAATGTTTATATTCTGGTTGGGCCCTGCATTTAAAATTTTGTCAGGTTCTTTGAATGAGAAAGTACCTTTTACTGATGATGCGAAATTTGAATTGTTGATAACTGATTCAGATATTTTCTGCCCATAAGTGATCTCTTTTAAGATATCAGGCCATTTAGAAATGGTTGGATTTTGTTTTATTATTTCAAGATTTCCACTAATATATTTAAATTCGTAATTGTTATCTGAACCTTCTTTGAAAGTTATTGGGTAATTCCCTGTCCTAGAATTGATGTCTCCTGTGGTTACAATTATGGGTAAGGTATCAATAACACTGTAGTCTTCATTGTATTTAAAGCCTTCGTATCTGAAACTAAGAATGGGGTTTTCTTCTTTGTACTTTTTTGATTTGTTGTCTGCTGTTATTGTTATTAATGCCTTATTGACGTTTATCTTTATTGTTTCCTCAATATTATATAAGTCTTTTCTATTTAGTGGGGTAAATATAATGGTATCGGTCTGTTCCTCTCCAGCATGAGGTTCCTTTTTAGGGTTTTTATATGAAAAATGACCTGGAACTGATGTTTGGGTATTTGATATATTTATTCCTGCTTCAGAGTTCATTTGTCCGTAGGTTATGCTTTTTACAGCTTTGGGCAAATTATCTATTGGTATTTCGTAGGCCCCAATGTCAGTGGTACCGTGAATTCTTTTATAACCGCTGATATCGGTTTTAGGTAGAAAGAGTTTTGTTGTATCTGTAGATGCTTTGTCTTTACATATGGAATATAGCCTTATTCTCCAGTCTTCTTTATTTTCTTCTGTATTATAAAAACAGGGGCCGTTTATTGAGTTGTTTTCAGGGCTAAGGTCAATAATATTATCACCTTTAAATCCTCCTTGTATTGCTGAGTGTGAAATATATGGATCTTTTGCGCCTGATGAGTTGTACTGGTTGGGTTTGCTGTCTTCTTTGTTTCCCCAAAGGATAGTATTTGTTATAAAGGGAGTACTTTCATTAATACAAAAGATTCCACCTCCGAATAGATTTGCAGAGTTATTAACAATAGTATTGTTTGTGATATGTGCGTTGCTTGTTTGGTTACATACAATTCCTCCACCTGATTTGGAAGCAGAATTATTATATATGATGTTGTTTATTATAAAAGGTGTAGATTCTTCAGTACAATAAAGACCTCCGCCGTATTCTTTTGCATTATTTTTTATTATGTGATTTTTAATAATAAAGGCATTACATTCTTTATAACAATAGATACCCGCTCCATTTAGTGCAGAGTTGTGACTTATGTGGTTCGTATTTATATTGGTTTTGCTGTTTTGACAAAAGATACCACCCCCATTTTGAGATGCTGAATTGTCTTTTATAATGTTGTTGGATATTTTTATATTACAGTATTCTCCACAATATATACCACCTCCTGAATTTTCATTTAGTCCTGTGCCGTTTGCATACCCTCCTTTTATCACAAAACCATTAATTTCTGAAGATTTGTCATATATATTGTTGCAGAACAGCACATGATAGCAATTATCCCTACTATCATCAGGACATCCGATATTCCCGCATAGAATTGTTTCATTTATTATTTCCCATGGGGAAATATATCCATCATTGTTTATATCTTCTTTTTTTCTTTGTGATACATCTTTTTCTATACCAGAGAATCCTCCATATAGTTTTATATTATTCCTGATGATAAAACTTTTTTTGCGTAAATCTTCATTGTTCGTGGTAGCGGCATATTTTCCGTTGTATAGGTAAGTTGGGAGGTAAGTTCCTTTAGCAACCCATATTTCTGAGGCTGTGGTTTTATCGGCCTGATTTATTGCAGCCTGTATTGTATTTAAAGCATCGTTCCAGCTATATCCTGAATTTTTGTCGTTTCCGGTAGTTGTAACGTAGATTATATCAGAAGGTGTTTCTTCATCTGTTTTGTTTATGTTTATTGTGATGTTTTCTGGATTGGAGACATTATACCCATCGCTAACTTTTACCTGAATAGTCAATTTGTTATTAATTTCATAATTTAAGTCTCCTGCGTCATTTATAGTAATTTCTCCTGTTATGGTGTTTATGTCAAATGCATTATTAATGTCCCCATCTATATTAATGTTTTTTACTATTGTCCAGTTTTGAAGTGTGGTTTCGGACATTTGATCAGATATTTCTAATGTTCCTAACAATGTGTTTGTTTTACATTTTCCGGTTATTGTATAGCTTTGTTCAGGCTTAATAATGGGAGCAAAGTCATTGTCATTGATTATTTTGGTTGCAGTTGGTGTAATTATTTGTGTATTGCTGATTTCTGGGGGGTTATTTAAAATTAATGTAATAGTTTTGTTTTCTTCTACATACTTATCATCTATTATTTTTAATGAAATTGTTTTTATATTTTCATTTGGTTTAAAGTTGATTGTTCCGCTATTTTCATGACTATCTGCGGGAATATCAATTATTTTGTAGTCAATATTATTGAGAGCTGTTCCCTTTATTGTAAAGTTAATCTGGGAATTGATATTAGTAATTCCGGTTTTTATTATTGAAAATGTTTTAATTGCAGTATCTGTTTCATTGATGTTTTCATTTCCCGTTACATTGAAAGATATTTGAGATGCATTAATGGTTATTAAAAATGACTGATCAATAGACATTCCTCCGGAATCAGTCGCTCTTATTGTTATTTTACTGTCTCTGATAGTGCCTTTCTCACTATAATCAATTATTAAGTTTCCAGTGGAATTATCTATGCTGGTAGAATAATATTGAGTATCGCCTGTAGTTATTGAGTATGTTAGATCATTGGGTTCATCTTCCGAGTCTAAAAAGTAATTTCTCAGACATATCGTAGTGTTTTCTGAGTTTTCGAGAACGGAGATGTCTTCAATCTGGTCCTTGATTTGAGGGGGAGTATTATATGCAATATTTTTAAAAGTATTCCACGATTCTTCTGTCTTGGAAATATTTCCCCTTACTAGTTTAATACCATCAATTATGGGGGCAGGTGATGTAATGCTTAGATATGTAAGATCTATTCCATCTATATTGTCATCAGGATACAGTTTGTCTTCACCGTCAGATTTTTGTACGTATGAATCATCTTTATTGGGTTCTTCGTTTACATTAGGGTTTACCCATAGGTATATTTCATCCTTATCTTTTTTAAAAATGTACTTTACAAGAATTAAATAAGTTTCATTAAGATTTAGCTCTTTAGTCCCCCAAGTGATTTCTTCATTAGGAGTATTGTTTACTATTTTTCTCCCTTTTGTTATTCCCAGTTCTATTCCCTTATTTATGCCTCTTGCAAAAATACGGAGAAAATTAAATTTTATATTATCATAAGAGTTACCAAGTGAAATAAAATGATGGCTGTTATATCCGGGTTTTCCCTTTAGTTTAAATAGGAAAGAAAAATAAAAGATATCACCTTCTTTGGCAGTTTCTGTTATTATCTTTCGACGAACAAGGCTGTTATAGTCTGTGGATTCCTTATCATATTTTATGTAATTCCCTCCGGAGCTATTGTATCCCTGGAAGGTGATAGGGGTTGTGTTTTCAATGTTGATAATTGGAGGACTGGATGTACCAGTCCAGTTTGAATTTGAACAAATATTACCTAATGTGTAGTTAGAAAAATCATCGTTAACAAGTATTTGCTGAGAAATAACTTGAAATTTTAGTAAAAGTAATAATGAAATAGAGAATGTTATTTTTGTAATAGCACTCCAATAGATTTTTAGATTCCTTGTTTTCATGGATTTACTATTTAAATTATATGATTTATTTTGTAAAATTATGCAATATTTACAAATAAATGGTAATAAAACATAATTATTTGCGGAATTCAATATTTGGATGATGGAATGGTAAGCAATTTTTTATTGAAAACAGATAATCAATAAATGTAAATACATTTAAATAAATAGTATTTAAAGACGTAGGCAGGCTTCTTTTATGGTAAGGGGTGTGTTTGTTTTGAGTATACAGAAAAAAGAATAGAAAGACCAGAGAGCTAGCACTAGTAATGCTTTTATATGTCTACTGGTCTTTATAATATTTTTGAAATAAAGTAATATGTAGTAACTAAGGTTATCTGTTAAACTTTAGCCTTAGACCTTTGTTTTTTGTATAAAAAACACCTTTATCGTAAACTATTTTACCATTGACAAAAGTTGTTTTAACCTTATGGCTGAATGTAGTGCCCTCGAAAGGTGACCACCCACATTTGTATAGAATGTTATCTTTTTCTACAGTCCATTTTTCTTTAGAAACTAAACATAAATCGGCATAATAACCTTCTTTTATATATCCTCTTCTGTCAATATTGAAGATATCTGCAGGAGCATGACACATTTTATCAACTACTTGTTCTAATGTGATTTCACCTTTTTTAGAAAGTTCAAGCATTGCTACAAGGGAATGCTGAACGAGTGGTCCACCGCTTGCAGCTTTAGTATAAGGACCTGTTTTTTCCTCCATAGTATGAGGGGCATGGTCTGTTGCAACAACGTCAATGCGCCCATCTTTTAAGGCGTTTAGAAGGGCTTTTCTGTCCTCTTCTGTTTTTATTGCAGGGTTCCAGCGGACAAGACTGCCTTTTTCTTTATAAGCACTGTCGTTGAACCATAGATGATGAACACAGACTTCCGCTGTTATTAATTTTTCTTTTCTTGGCTCTTTTCCGAATAGCTCTGTCTCCATGCCTGTTGAAAGGTGAAGAATATGAAGTCTGCTATTGTATTTTTTTGCAAGTCTTACAGCCAGGGAAGATGATTTGTAGCAAGCTTCAGTAGAGCGAATTGAAGGATGAAATTCTACAGGAATATTATCTCCGTATTTTTCTTTATATGTATTAAGGTTTTGGTTAATTAAAGGTGTATCCTCACAGTGTGTTGTAATAAGCATTGGTGAGTTTTTGAAGATTTCTGATAGCTGTTCTTCTTTATCAACAAGCATATTTCCTGTGGATGATCCCATAAAAAGTTTAAGTCCACATATTTCACGGGGATTTGCTTTTTTTATCTCTTCAATATTTTCGTTAGTGGCTCCCAGATAAAAAGAATAGTTTGCCAATGATTTTTCAGAAGCAATACGGAATTTGTCTTCCAGGAGTTCCAAAGTTGTTGTTTGAGGATTTACATTAGGCATATCCATGAAGGATGTTATACCTCCGGCTACTGCTGCTCTGGAGCCTTCTTCGATATCGCCCTTATGTGTTAATCCTGGTTCACGGAAATGAACCTGATCGTCTATGACTCCGGGAATCAGATATTTTCCATCAGCATCAATCTCTTCATAGCCTTCTTCAGGAAGTATTCCTGAAGTAATTATGCTTTTAATATATTTTCCTTCAATAACAAGGGATGCTTTGAATATTTTACCCTCGTTAACGATATTGGCATTTTTTATTATATAGTTCATTGATAGGTAGTTTAATTGTATTTTTTAAACCAGCTACGTATTTTCATAGTAATTACACCCCAGAAAGCTTCGTTGAATATTCCTCCACTCATTTTAGAAGTTCCTTCTGTACGGTCAGTGAAAATAATGGGTACTTCCTTTACCTTAAATCCGAATTTCCAGGCCGTAAATTTCATCTCTATTTGAAAGGCATAACCCTTAAAGCGAATGTTGTCAAGGTCTATTTTTTCAAGTACTTTTTTTGTGTAGCATATAAAGCCGGCTGTGGCATCATTTACATTCATTCCTGTCACTGTTTTTACATATTTAGATGCAAAATATGACATAAGAACTCTTCCCATTGGCCAGTTAACCACATTAACCCCGGATACATATCTTGAGCCTATTGCCAAATCGTTACCTTCTTCAGCACAGGCTTTATATAATCTTATAAGATCTTCAGGATTATGGGAAAAGTCAGCATCCATTTCAAAGATATATTCATAACCATGCTCAATTGACCATTTGAATCCTGTTATATATGCAGTCCCTAAGCCAAGCTTCCCTTTTCTTTCAACCATGTGAAGCTGAGGAAACTCTTTTTGGAGATCTTTTACAATGTTGGCTGTACCGTCAGGAGAATTATCCTCAATTATCAGTATATCGAAATCCTTTTCAAGTGAGAAGACTTTCCTGACTATCTTCTCTATATTTTCTTTTTCGTTATATGTTGGAATTATTACTATGCTGTTGTTCACGGTTTGGTGGTTTAATATTATTGACGTTTAGTTTCTAAAAATACGAATATTATTTATAATAGTTCAATACATTTTTCCAGTTTTATTCCTCTCGACCCCTTTATAAGAACAGTGTGTCCTGTTAACGGGTTTTCTTTTAGATAAACCATCAATTCATTTACTTCCCTAAATTTTTTAAAGTCATGGTATATTGTTGTATTGTAAAACATGTTACCTACAAGATATACATTGCTGAATTTATTTTCAATAAGAAGATGTATAATATTATCGTGTTCTTGTTTGCTAACACTTCCTAATTCCAGCATATCACCAAGAATAAGAGATTTATGATTTGCCTTTATTTGCGAAAAGTTATTAATGGATACAGTCATACTTGTGGGATTTGCATTATATGCGTCGACAATTACAATATTGTTCTCTGTCTTCATTAACTGGGAACGGTTGTTAGAGGGTATATACGACTCAATGGCCTGTTTTATTTCTATATCGTCTATCTTAAAATGTCGTCCAATACAAGCTGCTGCCATAGCATTTTCGAAATTATAGTTGCCAATAAGATTGGAACGTACGTATAATATCCCTTTCTTACTATGTAACTCCATGATCATGAATGGTGATGCCTGTACATACTTACCCTTACTGTTGGCATTTATGCTGTTGCCATAGGTGATTCGTTTTATTCCCTCTGAAATGTCCATAAGAAGACTGTCATCATAATTGACAAAGATATAACCATTCGATTCTTTAATATAATCGTATAGTTCTTTTTTTGTTTGCAATATTCCTTCAAAGGATCCAAAACCTTCGAGGTGGGCTCTTCCTATATTTGTAATAATCCCATAATCAGGATTTGCAATATTGCTTAAAATTGCAATTTCTCCCGGATGATTTGCCCCCATCTCAATTATTGCAATCTCAGTATCCTTTGGAGTATCTAAGATAGTAAGAGGAACGCCTATATGATTGTTTAAATTGCCATGTGTGGCATGTGTCTTAAACTTTCTTGAAAGAACCTTATTTATAAGTTCTTTTGTGGTTGTTTTACCGTTAGTGCCGGTAATTCCAATAAATGGTATTTTAAGTTGTTTGCGGTGAAGTTTTGCAAGTTCTTGTAATGCTTTCAACGTATCTTCAACCAAAATATATTTATCGGATTTTTTATATTCTGCCTGATCAATTACTGCGTAGGCACAACCTTTCTTAACAGCATCATCTGCAAACTTATTTCCATTGAATGATTCCCCTTTTAGTGCAAAGAATATTGAGTCTTTAACAATATTTCTTGTATCAGTACAAATCTTTGGATTTTTAAGAAAAAGGGAGTAGAGCTTATAAATATCCATTTCTAGGTAATTTAAAAAATGTCCTAAATTTATTTAGGACATTTAATATATAGAGCATTATTTTTTCTTTTTATTATCAGGAGCCCCAACATGGCTCATTGCGCATCTGAAACCTATATCGTCACTTGCTGATTTTTGGTGAAGGTATCGTCTTGTTCCTGGAGAAAGCCAGTAAACTCTGTCTTTCCATGAACCTCCTTTATAAACTCTTGTACTATCTGTGACAAGTGATGTTATTTTTTTGCCATTATTGTAGTACATTTGAGATGTGCCTTTGTCCTTTTTTATATTCCATGTTCCATCATCACTTATTCTGGACTTAATATCTCCATCATTGTGATTACGGTTGTCGGCTTTCCTGTAATTTTTTCTGCCTTCTAATTCTTCTTGAGTTTGAAGACGGTATTTTAATCTACCAAGACTGTCTTTTACAAGATTTCCATTTTCATCTTTTACTCTTACTTTAAAAACATTTCCTCTGAATGGATTGAATTCTGAGATATCCTGAAAGGATTGTTGACGGTATACATCGGCAACCCATTCATTAACGTTTCCGGCCATACAGTATAAACCAAAATCATTTGCCCAGAATGATTTTACAGGCATTGTGAAATCTCCACCATCGTTATGACTTCCAGCGACCCCCATGTAATCACCTTTACCTCTAACGAAGTTTGCCATCATTTGTCCTCTGTATTTGATTTTTGGATTTCTTACCCAGGAACCATCCCATGGAAACATTCGTTTGTTTTTAATTCTTTCCTCTGAGGTGTTTCCAATAAGTCCGTAGGCAGCGTACTCCCATTCTGCTTCAGTCGGTAGTCTGTATTGAGGCATAAGTAAACCATCTGTCCATTCAACATGTCTTGGTTTTCCGTTTAGATCTTTTAGGTTTTTTTTGACTGTTCCAGTATATTTACCTGTAAGATAAGCTTCTGTTGTAAATACGTTGTCATTCTTTTGATTGTTAGGATCATGTTTAAGTAACCCTTTTTCAATAAGAATCTTTTCATTGACTCTATCAGTTCTCCATTTACAATATTCTGTAGCTTGTTCCCAGCTTACTCCTATAACAGGATATTCTGCATAGGCCCTGAAACGAAGATAATTTCTTACCATTGGCTCGTTATATGCTAGAGTGCTTCTCCATGCCATTGTGTCTGGTAATGCATTATGATATACTTCCTGATGGTCTACATATACTCTTTTTAACCAGTGAAGATATTCAAGGTAGTCAATATTTCGAACTTCTGTTTCATCCATATAAAATGAAGCCACAGTAACTCTTCTTGGGGAATTGTTACAGTCACCCATTACATCTTCCATGGTTTGCCCCATAACAAAGGTTCCTCCTGGAATAAAAACCAGCCCTGGACCTGTTTCTTGTGCATATCCACTTTTATATTCAAATCCTCCATTATCTTTAGAGTTATATTCCCATCCTGTAGTTGATGATTTCGATTTTCCAAAGGTGTTCTTAATTTTGCTACATGATGATAGTGAAGCAACTGTTATTAAACAAAGTCCAAAAACTATGGTTTTTGTTTTTATTGATATCATAAGCATATAATTTTCTTGAAGTAATAATCCTCACAAATATAATTAAAAACCTTAGTATTCCATACTTGTTTGGTTGCTTTTTTTTTGAAGACTAATTCCAAATAATTCCTTATCTTTATCAAAAAAATATTTCTAATACATTCTTTTGGATATAGCTAAAATCAATATTAGGTTAATTGTACTGATGCTTTTAATTGCTTTAGGACAGTCTGTTTATGCTCAGTTTTCAGAGTCTGTTTTCGCTAATGGTAAGTGGGTAAAAGCAAGGGTTTATCGTCGGGGTATGTATAAACTTACGTACGAATATTTAAAAAAAGCTGGGATAGATAAACCTGAAAAAATTGTTGTTATTGGCAGGGGTGGTGCTTTTGAAGACATGATGAATAGCGCTGATGTCCCAGGTATTACTTTAATGCCACTATTTTGTGATAAAGGAGAAGACGGGGAATTTGGAAAGGGGGATTATTATTTGTTTTTTGCCAAGGGTCCGGAAGATATTATCTATGATACCACTTTAGGTGAATTTATGCATAGAAAAAATCAATATGAAGATTTCGCGACTTATTTTATAGGATATGGAGATCTGAAAAATAAAATTATCCCTATATATAAGGCGTCTCAAAACGATTCATATCTGGAGGTAGAGGATTCTGATTATTTTTTCTTTCATGAAAAGAGTTTAAGGAATTTATTAAAATCCGGAAGAAATAAAGTAGGTGAAAAATTTAGTGCAACAGTTGAGTATTCGTTTAAAATAAATATTCCCAATATTAATGCCGGTGAGAAGATACAGATAAAAACATCCTTATTAGCCAGAGGGATTAGTGCTTCTGATTTTGACATTGTATTTAATGGGAAACTCTTGGGTACATTAAGATGTGATAAAGTTGATGTAACATCTTTTTCATCACCCTTTGCTGATGCAAAATTGTTTAAGGCTGAGGCTGAGGGAAAAGAAGATAACGATCTAAGGATAAAGTTTAAAAGGGATGGGGGTAATGTCGGGTGGTTGGATTATTTCACAGTTCAGGCAAGAAAAAAGTTGTATTTGCATGAGGGAAGCCTTTTGTTTTCAGATAGTAAGACGGCAGGTAGTAATAACCTGATACGATTTAATATCAGTTATAGATCCCCCCTTAAGGTATGGGATATAACTGATTTAGAAAATGTAAAAGAAATAAGTGTTTCCCATAGTTCTGATAAAAATCATGCTGTAGTTTTTGCAGATAAATTAAGGCAATATGTTGCTTTCGATCCTTTGTATGATTTCCCCGCACCCGAATTGACAGGAATGATTAAAAAGACCAATCTTCACAGTATTAGTAATGTGGATATGTTGATTGTCACTGTTGATGAATTGCAAGCTGAGGCTCAAAGATTGGCAGATATTCATGATGAAGAGGGATTGGTGAGTAAAGTGGTGCTTGCAGAGGATGTGTATAACGAATTTTCTTCCGGTCAAAAACATCCGGTAGGAATCAGAGATTTTGTTAGATATATTTATATGAAAACACTAAAAAATGGGTTTAAATTAAAATATCTCTGTTTGTTTGGGGATGGTTCTTATGATCCGAACGAATCTTTGTTGGTAACATGGCAGACTAATAATTATATTGACCCCTCATCTTCCTTTATTTCTGATGATTTTTTTGGTCTTTTAGATCAGGGGGAAGGTGAGTCATTGGGCGATATCGATATAGGCATAGGTAGGATACCCGTAAATAATGCATCTGAAGGGGCAGCTATGGTCGATAAAATAATTACATATAAAGAGGCTGAAAAGGGGAATTGGATAACCAGGCTTGCGTTAGTGGCTGATGACGGCGATTACAATGAGCATGCCATCAATACTGATAATATAGCTGAGATGGTTGATACTATTAATTCCCAATATCGTGTGGAAAAAGTATATATGGATGCTTATACAAAGTACAATGATTTTGATAAACAATATTATCCGGATGTAAACAGGGAGTTGACTAAATTGATTAATGATGGTATATTAATATGCAATTATATAGGTCATGGAAATGAAAATGGACTTGCACATGAAAAGATATTAACAGAACAAGATATAGAAAAATGGAAGAACAAAGAAAAAATGCCTTTGTTTATAACAGCAACCTGTGACTTTAGCCGGTTTGATGATCATAGCAAATTATCTGCGGGGGAAAGAATGTTATTAAAAGAAAAAGGAGGGGCAATTGCATTATTATCAACAACAAGAATGGTGTATTCTACCCCGAATTTTATTCTTAATAAAGAATTATTTAAAAATGTTTTCTCCAAGAGTAAAGATGGAGAGTATTGTCGTCTTGGCGACCTTATTAGAAAGACTAAAAACAGTATAAACACAGGCGATAATATGCGTAATTTCTCTCTTATTGGCGATCCTGCCTTATTACTAAACTATCCGGAGAAGAAAGTTAAAATATTAATTATTTCGGATACTTTAAGGGCTTATGGCAAAGTGAAAATAAAAGGAGAGGTTTATTATGATGAGGGGGTTAGGGATGCAGACTTTAATGGAATTGTTAATGTGACGGTTTTGGGTAAAAAACAAGAGGTTAAGACCTTGGGTAATGATAGTGAGCCTTTTACGTTTTTATGTCGTAATAATGTTATTTTTAATGGAAGGGCAAGTGTGAGAAATGGCCTTTTTGAATGTGAATTACCTTTATCGGCTGATATTGGTCAAGAACCTGGATATGGGAAAATTCTTTTTTATGCTTATGATGATATTTCTGATGCATGCGGCTATTGTGATACCCTAATTGTAGGAGGAAAGGAATTAAATAATGAGAAAGATAACGAAGGTCCTGTTATTGGGCTCTATATAAATAATGAGAATTTTGTTTATGGAGGCATAACAGACAGCAGTCCTTTGTTATTTGCACGGCTTGCAGATGCTAGCGGAATAAATTCAGGGGGATTCAATAATATCCATAATATTGTTGCAACCCTTGACGGGGAGCTCCCGATAGTATTGAATCATAACTATATTTCAGATATTGATGATTTTTCAAGAGGTACTGTTTGGTATAGGTTTTCTAATTTGTCAGAAGGAATTCATACTGTAACCCTTGATGTTTGGGATAACTTAAATAATCATTCGTCTAAAGAGATATCTTTTAAAGTTAAGAATGAAGACAACAGTATAGTTACTTCTTTTTTAAATTATCCTAATCCTGCCAGAGAGTATACTGATTTTTATTTTGAGCATAATATGAGTGAACAACAATTCAGTGGGATTGTAAATATATTTAATATTTCAGGACAGTTAGTCAATACTCTTAGAATTGAGGATTATGAAGGTGGCTATAGGTATGGTCCATTGAGGTGGTATCTTGATGATGAAAAAGGCCATAAAGTGAAAAGGGGGATATATATCGCAGAATTATTGCTAAAGAATGAAAAAGGAATTCTATTAAAGACTTCTCAGAAAGTTGTTGTTACTGCATATTAATAAGTTAATATTATTTAATATATTTGTGTATAGATGTAATATATCATTAATTAATATTATAGGTATGAAAATAACCTTAGTCTTTGTATTATTTGTATTTTATTTATCTGTATCTGAGCTTAATGCTCAAACATCTACAACTGGAGCAAATTATATTTCAACTGCTGTTCCTTTTCTAACAATTACTCCAGATTCCAGATCTGGTGGAATGGGTGATGTCGGCGTTGCTTTATCCCCTGATATCAATTCGCAGTATTGGAACCCTGCCAAATATGCTTTTATTGATAGTAAAATGGGCTTTTCTGTGTCTTATACACCATGGCTGAGAGATATTGTCAATGATATTAATTTAGGGTATCTTGTTGGATACAAGAAACTGGATGATATGCAGTCAATATCAGCATCTTTAAGATTTTTTACATTAGGAAATATTGTTTTTACAAATGAAGATGCTGTTGAACAAGGAACAAGATCTCCTAACGAGTTTTCAATAGATATGGGATATTCCCGTAAATTATCCGATAACCTTTCTGCCGGTGTTGTTTTCAGGTATATAAGGTCGGATTTAACATCAGGGCAGTATGTTGGTGAAGAGCCAACCCATGCTGGTAATGCTTTTGCCGCTGATTTATCTGTGTATTATCTAAAAGATATTAATATAAGTCAATACTCCTGTCAATGGTCATGGGGGGCAAATATATCAAATCTTGGTTCAAAGATTTCCTATGTTAAGGGTGTTGAAAAAGATTATATTCCTACAAATTTAAGGATGGGAACGGCTATTAAAACAAACTTTGACCAGACAAGTTCACTTACTGTTTCTCTTGATTTGAATAAACTACTTGTACCAACGCCTAATGCATCTGAAATCATAGATCAGCAAGGTAGTGTTACTGTAGGTGGTTATGGTTCTGATAAATCAGTCATTAGTGGTGTTTTTTCTTCTTTCTCTGATGCTCCCGGAGGTTTTTCCGAAGAATTCAAGGAGGTTATGTGGTCTTTAGGTGCGGAATATTGGTATCAAAAACAGTTTGCCCTCCGTGCAGGCTATTTTTATGAAAGTGCGGAAAAGGGCAATAGAAAATATTTTACTGCCGGGCTTGGCCTTAGATATGATAAGTTTATATTTGACTTCTCATATTTAATTCCGACTACTCAAAACAATCCATTGCAAAATACTATTAGATTTAGTTTGGGTTTTGATTTAGACACATTTACCAGGATTGCAGGAAAGTAGTTTGTTATAATGATATTCCTGACTCATGCTAGTAAGAATATTTGAAATTAATATTTGAAGAAGGTGAAATACTATTTGTACACTGTTAATATATAATTTTATATAAATGAAGATAAGAACTGGTATAGGTTTCGATGTACACCGCTTAGAAACCGGCAGAGAATTTTGGTTGGGTGGAATAAAAATAGAAAGTGATTTTGGCTGTGTTGCTCATTCTGACGGAGATGTATTGATCCATGCTATATGCGATGCTTTGTTAGGTGCTGCTGCAATGAGGGATATAGGGTGTCATTTCCCTGATAATCTAAATAAGTATAAGGGTATAGATTCAAAGATATTGTTGAAAAAAACGGTTCATCTATTAAGAGAGGATGGTTACGATATTAGTAATATTGATACAGTAGTATGTCTTGAAAGGCCAAAGCTCAAAGATTACATACAGCAAATGCGCCATACCTTGGCAGATGTTATGGCAATAGATATAGATCAATTATCAATTAAGGCTACAACAACAGAGAAACTCGGGTTTGAAGGAAGAGGTGAGGGGATCTCTGCATATGCAAGCGTTTTAATTATTAAATAAAAATTAATTGAATAAATAAGGGCAACCAATCGGTTGCCCTTATTTATTCAATTAATTAAGAGATTAAAACATATAGTCCCAAACTGGTAATAGTACAGGTTTTTGTTCTAATGCCTTAACAGCTTTTTCGTTTAAGTATTTTTTGTGAATTACAACACGGAAGATATACTCATCAAACCATTTATCTGTAAATGTCAGGTAACCATTATTACCATGTCTTCCCCATGAATTTTCAAATTCCCATTTAACAGGTTTGTCATTTTCATCAGTATCACATCCGATAAGAGCCATAGCATGAGCAGAACCACTCTGACGAGTTAGAATTCTTGCTTTTTTATCCATGCCGAACTTAACTCCCAGTAAAGACTCGTAGTCGTAGTTGTTTACATCTAAAGTGCCGTTATCACGGTTAAATTGCTTACCAACATCACTGGAAGTGTACATTGCTTCATTGTTTTTAATTGAAGCAAGGGCAGCAGCTTTGATATCTTCATTTGGAAGATTCAAATAAGTCCAGTTAACACCCTCGTTAGTATTTCTGTAGTTTTTAATTTCATAAACCTTGTAATACTCACGAGTAGGGTCGTTCATTATCATTATATAATTCTCAGGCTTGTAATCAGCAGGAGTAATTTCTTTGTAAAACTGCATAGGAGTATAGTTTTCCAAAGCTTTGATTTCCCCTTTGCTGTTTTTGTATCTCCATGTAAATTGTACAGGAGGTTCACCAAGACAAAGTGCTAAGATTCTGTAAACAGAACCTAAAGTCTCGATTTTATATTCGCTAATTTTTTTAGCTTTAGCTTTATCTGCAACCATCATTCTGATATTGTAACCAGCTTCTCTTAGTACTCTTTTTATTTGACCTACCATTTGAGAAGTATTGTTACTGTGCTCTGTCTCAGGCATTACGCTTGCAGGAACTACACCATATTTAGATGCTACATTGTAGAAAGAGTTCCATACTCCGCCATCACTTGCAGGATCTTTAAAGTAAGTTACAACCTCTCTGTCATCCATTGGCTTTTTGGCAGTAGCAATAATGTTTTCAAGGAAAAGATTTGATTTTTCAAATATATCCCAGAAATAAAGATAGTTGTGAGAAAAATCAAAGGCACTCATGCCATATTTGTTCATTACACTCGGACGTAAAACATTCATAGAAGTAAACATCCAGCAACGGCCAGATCTTTCCTGGTTAGTTATTCCGCTTACCTTAACCCTATATTTAAAAAGATGATCAACTTTTCCAAGGTTATCCCTGTCAAGGGCCAAAGAATTCAGATCTTTTTCTTTGCTTATTGCATTTTGTAATGCTTTTGTTGAAGCATCATTTTTGAATGTTGACTTAATTTCCTGCAATTCTTTCTCTGTGATGTTCCCATTTTGTGCAAAACAGAAACTCCCCACAAAAAAGGCAAGTGCAAGTGTTAACGTTCTCTTCATAGTTGTGTGTTTATTTGTTAAATACTATATTACATGTGAATAACTTCATCATAAGCAGCAGCAGCAGCTTCCATTATTGCTTCAGACATAGTTGGGTGAGGATGTATCGCCTTGATTAGTGAGTGTCCTGTTCCTTCAAGTTTCTTTGTCACTACCATCTCAGCTATCATTTCTGTTACATTCGCTCCAACCATATGGGCGCCAAGTAATTCCCCGTATTTAGCTCCGAATATGAGTTTTACAAAACCATCATTTGCTCCTGCTGCACTTGCTTTACCGGATGCAGTGAAGGGGAATTTACCAATTTTAATTTCATGACCAGCTTCTAATGCTGCTTTTTCTGTTAATCCTACAGAAGCAACTTCAGGTGTAGTATAAGTACATCCTGGAATATTGGAGTAGTCTATTGTTTCTGTTTCAAGGCCTGCTATTTTTTCAACACAACAAATACCTTCTGCTGAGGCAACGTGTGCTAGGGCAGGTCCTCCAACTATATCGCCAATAGCATATACTCCTTCAATATTAGTACGGTAATATTCGTCAACGGCTATCTTGCCTTTTTCCATAGTGATACCCATTTCCTCAATACCAATATTTTCTATATTTGGTGCAATACCTACGGCAGAAAGAACTGTTTCACATTCGTGGATTTCAATATCACCTTTTTTGTTTTTAATGCTTACTTTAAGAAGATCACCACTTGTGTCAACTGATTCAACTGAAGACTTAACCATTACTTTTATACCGGCTTTTTTGAAAGATCTTGCAACTTGCTTAGAAACTTCTTCATCCTCTATAGGAAGAACATTTGGCATAAACTCGACTAACTTTACCTCAGTTCCCATAGCATTGTAGAAGTATGCAAGTTCAGAACCTATGGCTCCCGAACCAACAACAATCATTGATTCTGGTCTTTTAGCAAGAGTAAGAGCCTGACGGTAGCCTATAATTCTTTTTCCATCCTGAGGAAGGTTAGGAAGCTGACGTGAACGTGCTCCTGTTGCTAGTATTATATGATTTGCGGTGTATGTCGATTTCTTTCCATCGGTATCTGTTACTTCAACAGTTTTTTCTCCTGCAAGTTTACCATTACCAGTAATAACTTCTATATTGTTTTTCTTTAATAAGAACTGAATCCCCTTACTCATTTTATCAGCAACACCCCTACTTCTTTCTATTACTTTATCGAAGTCAGCTTGTGCTCCTTCAACTTTGATTCCATAAGCTTCTGCGTGTTGTGCATATTCGAGAACCTGGGCTGATTTAAGCAGCGATTTTGTAGGAATACAACCCCAGTTAAGGCAAATACCTCCTAATTCTGCCCTCTCTATAACTGCAACTTTCATTCCTAGCTGTGACGCTCTGATTGCAGCAACGTATCCACCAGGTCCACTACCAATAACTATAACATCGTAATTCATATTCTTTTTTTTTTGTTGTATTGATATTAACATGAATGTTTTTTGTTCTATCTAAAGATCAATTATTTAGCATGTTAGTTTCAATAAATACCACTTAATTAATAGTAAAAACGATGCTAATGTACAAAAAAATGATGATTAGCTTTAAATACTATTGGTTAAAATAACTTATAAGTTGCGATATTAGACCACCTATTTATGCGTAAATATTTTGTTTATAATTAATGCGAGAATATACAGAATAATAAATCCTACAATAATTGTGGCTCCGGGAGGGATATTCAGTAAAGCTGATGCAAATAGACCTATCAGAGAACCAATAGGACAGATTATTGCAGAAGCAATCATCATTCTTCTAAAATCTTTGTAAAATACCGATGCTATATTTTGAGGTATGGTAAGATAAGCTATGACAAGAATTATACCTACTATGTCTATACTTAGTACAATTGTCAATGCAACTATAGACATAAGTATTCTGTTGAAGATGTTTACCTGTAGATTATGTGTTTTTGCATATTCAGTATCAAAAGCTATATAAAAAATAGGTCTGAACAATAAATAAAATACGCTTATTACAATAATGCACAAGATTAGCATTAATATTATTTGAGTTGAGCTTATAGTCAACAAGCTACCAAAAAGATAAGACATAAGGTTAGGGGCATATCCGGGAGTCATAAAAATGAACAATATTCCAATTGCCATTCCTGCAGCCCAGAAAATACCAATTAATGAGTCTTCACGTACCTTTTTCTTTTCTGATATATATTGAATACCTAATGCCGATGCAAGTGCAAATATCGATGCACCTAGTAATGGAGATATGCCTGCATAGTAGGCAATACCTAAGCCTCCAAAAGAGGTATGTGTTATTCCTCCACTGATAAAAACAATTCTGCGTGCAACTATATATGTGCCTATTATGCCACATGTTATTCCTATTAGCAGAGATGCTACTATCGCATTTTGAAAGAATCCAAAACCTGTTAATTCAAGTATATTATCCATCATTTTATTCGTGGTTAGGTAAAACTCTGTGTGGAATTCTGCCGTGAGTAATCAGATCAATAGGACAACCATAAGAATTAAGCTGTTCTATAGTTATTTTGTTTGAGTCGTGGTAATACAAATTTTTATTAACACATGCAATGCTTTTCACATGAGAACTAATCATTCCCAGATCGTGAGAAACCATTATTATTGCCATCTTTTTATTCAGCTCGTCAAGAATATTGTATAATTCGTTCTCAAATTTGTTGTCCACATAAGTTACCGGTTCATCTAATATTAAAACCTTTGGAGAAGATATAATAGCCCTGCAAAGAAGTGCTCTTTGCATTTGTCCTCCTGAAATCTCTCCTATATTCTTTTTTCTGAACTCTGTAAGTCCTGTAAGATGAATTAGTTCATCTGCTCTTTGTTTGTCTTTTGAAGAGTATCTTTTATATAGTCTTTTTTCAGACATAAGTCCCGATAGAACTACTTCCTGCACAGTAATTGGGAAACTTGAATCGAAGTTATTGTATTGGGGAAGATACCCGAAGAAAGATTTATTATTTGTGTTGTTTATAATTATTTCTCCTTTATAAGGCTTTAAAAGACCGAGAATAACTTTTAAAAGAGTTGTTTTCCCTCCTCCATTGGGACCTATCACACCGATAAAATCATTATTAAAAACTTCAAGATTTATATCCTTAATAATAGTTTTCCCATCATAACTTGCGCATATATTTTTAAGCTCAATAAGTTTTTCCATTTTATTTAAGATTTTCGGAGAATACCATTATTAATTTATTCATTTCTCCAGCCCAATCTGGATTTAGGGGATCTATCTCAATAACTTTTCCACCAATCTCTTTAGCTATGAAATTCGCCTTTTCTATGTCAAACTGTTTTTGAACCAGGACTAATTTAGTGTTAGTTTTCAATGCGGTGTTGATAATATCTTTAATGTAAACAGGCGATGGACTTTTGCCTTCATATTCAACAGGTATTTGCTTTAATCCATATTCTTTTGCAAAGTATGTTAGTGCCGGGTGGTAAATAATAAAGTTTTTATTATTTAAATTATTAAGAGCTTTATCCGCTGTTTCTTTTATTTTATCTATTTCTTTTATAAGATTATTATAATTTGCTGTAAACATTTTCTTATTATCAGGGAAAGTAGCTATTACACCATCAAGAATATCTTTGCACATAATTTTTGCATTATTACAGGAAGTCCATATATGTGGGTCAACACCACCTTCATGGAAATGATCACCGTGTTTTTCTAATCCATGTTCTAATTTTATATTATCAGAAAGATTAATGTGATTGATTTCTTTATGTTTTTCCAGGAGATTTTTAATATGGGTAGTTTCATATGGAAGATATCCTATTGAAAAATATATTGAACTTTTTAATAGATCCGTTACCTGCCTGGTTGTCATTTCACATGTTGCAGGATTAGAACCTGGAGGAATAAGTACATTCACATTGTAACCCTCACCGCATATTTTCTCTACCATATATTTTTGAGGCAATATGCTTACGCTTATGTTGTTGCTTATTTGTTTTTTGTTTGCGCAGGAAAAGATTGTCAATATTAAAAAAAATGAAAGTATAATTTTTATAATACATGTATTTCTGTAAAGTGTTGGTGTTTTCATATTTCCCGTTGTTTTATTTTTTTGATATGGTGGAATTGCCACAATTTCTTTTAGAAATATACTACATCTGTTCAATCAAAGTTAATAAAAAAATGTAAAAACTAATTTTGTTTATTAAATATTTAAATTAAGATAAGAATATAAATTTAGTGATTTTAGTTATACAAAATATGGACTTTTAACATCTGATTTTCGCCTCAACGGAATGTAACTATTTGAATCGATTCAGTAATATATTTGTATTTGTAAAATTAGTTTTCATATATTTGTAGCGAATAACAGAGACGTGATGAGAAATTTAAATAATAATCTTAATAATAATGGGAGTAATAATTACTCGTAATAGGAAGGTTATTGTATGATTTTACATGAAAATATTTGTAGGCCTTCCTCTAATCGGGAAGGCTTTTTTTGTTATGGCAAATAAGGTTTATAAAAGACAAAAGAGCATGCAAAAGGATAGCTTCTAAAACATAGGAGCATACTTAAAGGGGCACAGAAAAATATAATAGAACAGATAATGATAACATTAGTAATAAATAATAATAACAATAATAATTCACCACCATAATAGGGGGAGAGGAGTTGTTGTATATAAAAATGCAAGCCTTTTTCCCTTATGGAGAAAGGCTTTTTTGTACAACAACATAAACAAAGTTATATGACAAAGAATTTCAAGATACAAATTATACTCTTGAGATATTAACAATGTCCCTAATACTATGCCTCAAATGCAATTAGCAAAAGCAATAGAATAAATAATAATTAGAAGTAAAATATTTAAATTTAAAGACAATGAAAAAAGTAATGGTACCAAAAGATTACAGTAGTAAGTTAGACATCTGGGAAACAGAAAGAGCGATTAAGTTGATTAAAGACACCTTCCAGTTAGCACTTGCAGGAGAATTAAGACTACGTAGGATAACTGCTCCTATTATACTGGAAGCAGAAACAGGATTAAACGACGACCTGAACGGGAAAGAAGCCCCCGTCAGTTTTCCGGTAAAGATACTGGGTGGGGATAAGGCAGAGATAGTACAATCCTTAGCCAAGTGGAAGCGTTATGCCCTTGGCAAGTTTGGAATACAAACAGGCATGGGTATATATACCGATATGAACGCACTGCAGTCCCGATGAGGATATCAGCAACATACATTCAGTTTATGTCGATCAGTGGGACTGGGAGAAAGTGGTAAGTAAAGAGCAAAGAACCCCTGAAACATTAGTGGAAGCAGTGGAGAGAATATACAAGGCTCTTAAGCGTACCGAGTTTGTTCTTTGTGAGCATTTTCCTAAACTAATCTCCTTTTTACCGGATACTATTCATTTTGTACATGCCGAGGAACTGAGGGAAAGGTATCCAGACCTTACTCCAAAGCAAAGAGAATATGAACTGGCAAAGCAATACGGTGCAGTATTCATTAGGGGAATTGGTGCAGATCTCTGCGATGGTGAACCCCATGATGGTCGTGCTCCAGATTACGATGACTGGAGTACTGTTGCAGAAGATGGAAAAATAGGACTGAATGGAGATATAGTGGTATGGAACCCTGTTCTTGAAATGGCTTTTGAGTTATCTTCTATGGGAATAAGGGTAGATGAGGATTCTCTTCTTAAACAGCTTAAAATAAGGGGATGTGAGGAAAGAAAGACTTTGATGTTTCACTCTATGCTTTTGTCAAAACAATTGCCTTACACCATGGGAGGGGGAATAGGACAGTCCCGTCTATGTATGCTGTTGCTTCAGAAAGCCCATATAGGTGAGGTTCAGGCAGGATTATGGCCCAAAGAGGTCCATAAAGAATGCGAACAGGCCGGTATCTTTTTGATATAGCAATATTAAAAATACTGTTTTTTGCGTGAATTTTTAAGCACGCAAAAAACAGTATTAGTATCATTTATTTATTCATCTTATCAAAAGAAGCAATCAATCCTTTAATAACAGAAGAGCTAAAGCCATTGTGCTCCATTTCGTTTAGTCCTGCAATAGTGATACCCTTAGGCGTAGTCACCTTATCGATTTCGCTTTCAGGATGGAGGCCTTTGTCAGCTATCATACTAGCGGCTCCTTTAACTGTTTGTGCAACAATTTGTTTTGCAACCTCAGCACCAAATCCTATCTCTACACCACCTTGAATAGCCGCTCTAATATATCTGAAGGCAAAAGCAATTCCACACGATGCTAGTACAGTTGCTGCCGGCATTAATTCTTCAGGAAGAACAGTACACAAACCACAATTGTTGAAAATATCAACAAGAACTTCCTGCTCTTTAATCCATTTTGTGTTTTGTGCAATGCATGTCATTGATTCACCTATTGACATAGCCGTACTTGGCATTACCTGAAATACCGGGTAATTTTCACCAATAACATCAGTAATATTATCTGTTGTAATCGTTGCTGCAACCGAAGCTATTATTGTTTTTCCCTCTTTTATCTCCGGTTTTATTTCGTTTAATATATCCTCAATCTGCCAGGGTTTAACTGCTAGAAATACTATATCTGCATTTTTAACTGCCTCAGTATTATCTGAACCAACAGAAATATCATATTCTTCAAGCGATTTAATCAAAGAAATTCTTCGTCTGGTAACGTGAATATCAATATCCTTTAAACTTTCTACTTGGGAAAGTCCTACGGCAATACTTTTGCCAATATTACCTCCTCCAATTATTGTAATCTTCCTAATATCCATATCTATAATAATTTGATCGCAAAAATATAAAACTATTTTAAGATATTAATAAATAAACAGATCTGACTATCTTCAGTCAGAGAATAAAACATTAATGTAATCTAACTTAGGGACAATGTGTTTTATTCCAGACTGATAGATAGTCCTTTGGGAAAGTTAAGGCTATTGTTATAAATGATAAAAGGTTAATTTTTTTTAAATGCAAAAGCACCTGGTATAATTCCAACCTTGAAAGTATCTAAAGCAACTCCCTTTGCAGAATACCTGTAAACAATACCTGATTGCACATAATCGATTGCATCGGCAGTATATACTTCAGAGTTATAAGGATCAACAGTCAAACCATAGTATTTTGTACCATTGTATGCAATAAAAGGTTTTTCCGGAAATTCCCCTGCTGTTACTGGTACTTGCCAAACATCGTTGTTAATAAAATATAAAGTATCTCTTGTTCCGTTTAGACATACTTCTGAAGGCCAGTCCCCAAATTTAAACTTATATTGTTTTTCAATTTTTCTGGTCTCAGCATCTATTTTGTATAAACTTGGAACCTCGTGTCCATATGGACTTCCTTCGTAACCACCATCAGTTACTGTCCATATTTTATTGTATTTGTCAATGCATAAGGATGTGGGTTGTATTCCTACAGTTATAGAATCAACCAACATATCGGTATTCGAATCAATTACAAGTATCTTATTATCATACGACCAACAATTAGTAAATACAAAATTCTTATACTGAACCATCTGTTCCGTTGGATGTTGGTTACCTCCTTTTCTTCGTAAATTTATTTGTTTGGTTATTTTAAAAGTCTTGGGGTTAATAACAGATATTGCCATGGCATATAAGTCTGTTACGTATGCTTTTTCGTCACTCAAGAAATGTATATACCTGGGAGAAGTAAGGTTTTTTATTAGAGCTTTTACTTTAAAATTATTTTTATTTACTACATATATTCCTCCCGAATTATTTATTACAATATAAGCAAGATCTCCTCTTATGGCTATTGATTGGGCTACGTCTCCGAGAGCCAAACCGTTCGATTTATAAAAAACATCCCTGTATACTTCCTTCGTCTCTGGATCGTAGTACGAGAGAGAAGCATTACCGTACATGAAATTACCTTCATTTGTAATAAATAATCCTTTTTTATTAGTGAAATCAAAGTCCTCTAAATCTGGAATAGGGGTTTCCATGCAGGAGTGTATGGATATTATCGAAAATATTGTAATTAATAATATTATTGTGTTTTTTGATTTCATAATTATTATATTTTGTAGCTAAAAACAAAAGTAAAGTTTCTTCCTATCATTCCTCTTTTTAAAACTGATTCATAGTCTTCGTCAAATAAATTATTGACAGATATTTTAAGTCCAAATTCACCGAACTTGCTTTTTATATTTCTTCCTATAGATACATCATTCATATAGTATGCAGTTAATCGGTCCCTATCTGTTAGCTCGTTACTCGATGTAGTAAATCTTTCGCTATAGTATGTGTATTTATATGTGAGGTAATAATCTTTCCATGTAACTTTTGTTAATAATCCAGATGAAAATTCAGGAACGTATACTAATTGTTTTCCAATAGATGCGTCTCCCCATATCTTCGAATCACCATAGTTTAGCGATATATTCTTTGCCCAATTAGCATTAAAGTATATTGTTGTGTTTTTTATCTTTTTGTTAATGGTCAACTTAAGTTCAATACCTTTTCCCTTTACTTTCTTTACGTTTCTGGCTTCCCAGTAACCGTAGTGGGTAGGAAGCCATATTATCCAATTGTCGATATCAGAACGATAAACAGTCGCATCTCCTTTTATATAGTTTTCTTTATGCCCTATTTGGAATTCCATACCTGCATCGTATGTATATCCTTCCTCTGTTTTAAGATCAGGATTACCTCCTGGTTGAAAATACATATCGTTTAGTGTGGGTGTGTGGTAATTTCTTACTGCCGAAGATTTTATATATAAATTGTATTTACTCCAGATTAATAAATCTGCCAAAATTGCGTGGATAAATGGTGTTGTGTTATCTTTTGAAAAGGTTCGCCTGATATTGTAAGCTATCCCTAGTCTGTTAAATACTTTATATCTTGAAGCAAAAAATGTTGATAACTCGTTTCTATATCTTTTATACCCGGTTCCTTTAATTTTTTCATACGAGTCAACATTATACAGGTTGTAGTTTAATTTCCCTGTTAAAA
>CAXXRT010000043.1:0-2508 GCA_963666945.2 Marinifilaceae bacterium | reverse complement strand
TTTTAATTATATTGATGTTTACTACTCTTTTGAGTTGTGAAAAGGATGAGGTTTCATTGTATCGGAATCTTCGTCATATTTATTTTGATTATGAAAATAATTTTGTAAAAGAATATAGTTTTGCGCTTAATCCTGGAAAGTCTTCAGATAGTATAGCTATTGAAGTTACTTATACTGGAATATTGTTGGACATAGATAAAGAGTTTAAAATTATTGTTAACAGAGATTCCACTACTGCAAGTGATGGGGACTACGAAATATTAGGAAATAATGTTTTTAGTAAAGAAAAAATTGTGGACACTGTTTATGTCAAGATTTATAATTCAGAAAAATTGAAAACAGAAAAGTTGCAGTTGTGTTTTAACATTGGTTGAAAATGATAATTTTTTAGCTACTATGAGAAACTCTTTAAATATGAAAATTATTTTTTCTGATATGATATCAAAGCCATACTGGTGGAATGAAGATGTGGTTGATTATTATCTGGGGGAGTATTCAGATAAGAAAATTGGTTATTTTATAAGCGTTACTGGAGTTAATGATTTTGGAAATTTATCGAGTAGCGAGAAAAGAGCTTACGCCTTAAAGTTTTAAATATTATTTAAGCAGTGAGGCAGCTAAAGGTGAGGCGTATGTAATTAAAGAAGAGGATGGATCTGTTATGGAAGTTAGCGTAATTTGGTTAATTATTAAAGATTAAGATTATGAGATTAAATATATTATTGATATGTATAACATTGTTGTTTACAATTTCATGCCTTGATGATAATACCTCTATCGATTATAGAGATATTGTTCATCCAAAATTTGTTAATGAAGATAACGATCCTTCAAAGTTTATTGAAAATTATTTTTATACTCCAAAATTTGGAGATACGCTTAGAATTTAATCCAGAGATTTCGTATTTTGATTCAGAAGAACTATTATATGAATGGAAAAATTGGTGGAAATGTTGTTTCTACTGAAAAGAATTTGGAATGGATATGTGATATTCATGAAAAAAGTGCAGGATCTTTTACAATATTTAGAAAATCTGCTAATAATGGTGATGTGTATGGTTTTACAGTAGATCTAAGAATGCCATATACAATAGGATGGGCTATTTTGGCAGAAAAAGATGGAAAAACTCGTCTGCATTTTGTAGAAGAACATAATTATGTTGATATTGTAAATGGTCGTCCTACCCAGCTAAAGAAATATGTTGAGTATTTAGATGTATATAGAAAACTTCATGGAGAGGATATTATTGGAAATCCAACAAAAACTCTTGAATATTGGTCTTGTGAGTCAAGTGCATTGGGTGAGATTCTTTGTATAGATGAAAATCCTGAAAATTGTTTTAATATGGATGGGCAATCTTTGTTTAAAACTGCTAGCTTAAAACAAGAGTTTATAAATGAAGATTTACCTATAAATATGGAAGTTGCTGATGCTTTGTATATGGGGACAGTTTCCTATATTGTAAGCAAGGATGGTAAACTCTATAGTAGAAAGAATGATGCAGCATATTATACGGGCAGATATAGTACGGTTCCTGTAAATTTCGAGGGGTGAGGAACTGAATATTTCTCATGTTGTAAATTCTAAACTTAGTCTGGGACATAGCTTTGATTTTTGATTCTGTTAATCGTCGTTTCCTTTTGGTTGATGCAGATTATCCAGGTGGCAATGAGGCTGGAACTATAATAAAGCTTGAGGGAGTTGATTATTCTGCTGTGGAAGGTTTTTTCCGATTTAAATAATATGGGAAAAGGAAATAGTTTGTTGTAACCATATTAATATCACGTTTGCTTATGAGGAAAGTGGGTACCTTAATATATTAAAAGATTCTGACAATAAGTATTTTGTGCAGGAGTTTGAAGTGGTACTTGATTATTATAAAAAACATCACAGTAACTCCTAAATATGAAGTTGAATTTACCGGAAATAGTTTAATTAATGAGGAAACAGTTTTTGGTGTTGCAGATAAATATCCTGCAATCTATTTCTCTGGAGGGACAAATAATAATGTTTTGTATTATTATGATAGAACAAATATAAATTTCACACCTACAGAATTTAAGAGTTTTAATTCAAAAATAATTTCAATTGATTTTAACTATCAGCTTTCAAGTACAAAACATATGGCTGTTGGACTTGAAAATGGAGATTTTTTATATTTTTGATATAAAAAGTAAGCCAAATCTTCCACAGGAAATATTTAAGAATGACATTAATTTTGGTAAAATAATTGATGTGAATTTTAAATATGGTAAAGCACCTGGAACGATTTATTATTAGCCTATTTGGTTTGTAATTTTTAAATATAATGAGGGTTGTCTATTCATATAAGACAACCTCATTTTTCTGTTTTTATATTATTTTTTCTATTGAAATTAATTTTAGTTGTATTTTTGGATATACTACTTAATAATTAACATGAATACAACTTAAAATAATATGAAAAGGATTATCATTATTGTTGTTGCTTTGCTTTTAAGTGGAATATTAAGGGCTCAGCTACCTCA
>CAXXRT010000042.1:0-59335 GCA_963666945.2 Marinifilaceae bacterium | reverse complement strand
TTACCATCTCCGATATTAGTTGCTTATCTACAAGTTTTTCATATTCTAAGAACCAATCACTCTCTCCAAGATCTACCCGAGCTGTATCCG
This sequence comes from Marinifilaceae bacterium, assembly GCA_963666945.2. Lineage (GTDB taxonomy): Bacteria > Bacteroidota > Bacteroidia > Bacteroidales > Marinifilaceae. The sequence goes on along the minus strand of CAXXRT010000042.1, from coordinate 59,245 downwards.
AGATCCCTGTTAATCCCTGATAATACGGAGACTTTCTTGAAAAAGGATTATTAGAACGTAACGCAGGGAAAATTCTTGATCTGAGTTTTTCTCCCTTATTGTGTTTCATCTCCTCAATAAAAGCATGAACACCACTAGCCCCTGCAATACTATCTGGTAAATCTGTTGCCACGCATTGCAACACATGGCCATCAGAAAACACAAGGCTATGCTTAGGGTTAACTATCGGATATCTTGGTTTGGCAAAATGGTTAGGTAATTTCTTTTGACCCAATATGTAGTCTTTACCTTCCTCCAGTAAAGGTTTCATATTATCTCCCCTTGGAGACTTAAAGAATGATACAAGGTTAGGAACAATAATTGTAAGTAATGCTACATAGGTGGAATGACATAGGAAAGATATCTCTCCAGGCATCGAATAAGATACCCTTAAAACCCTTGGTCCAAATATACCTTCTGTTTTACCTCCGGCACGACCAACCTCTGCAATAAGCTTATTAGGATCAATAAGGTTTGTAAGAATCTGAGCCATGTTCATATACATTTGCTCAGCCACTTTATGCTGTTCAGCGTTTTGCTCGAGTAAATCTAAATCAATATATCCCATTATTCAACCTCCTCACATTCTACATCCTCAATATTTGCATCTCTCTTTAATCTTTCCTTTTCCGTATCTGAAACAGGAAGACCATCAATCATTTGACTATATCTTCCATCCTGATATTTAGTAGCAATTTTATGCAGACTTTCTTTTCAAATCCAAAATCATCAGGTTTCATCTTAGGAGACACAATAAATACTGGTGCCTGAAAATCCTCTGGTTTCAGTCTAGCCTCTTTACTTGTTCTTATATTATGTGCTTTTGTCTTTGCTTTATAGCCAGTCTCAAATTTTTTTGCGCGCACACATATAGATGCAAAATCATCAAACCAATCCGCATACCTGTCATCCCAGGCTTCGTTAGAAACATTATTATCTACATGGAAAAAATTGATAGCATCGTAATACCGACTTTTGGCTGTTGACAGACTAAGATCTGGATAACGCAACATTAATTTCTCAGCTGCCCTGGTAACAGAAAATTCATACCTTGAGATCTCAAGAGCAGAAGAAATCTCTCTTATGTATTGCTGTAGATCCGGAGAAATAGCAGAAGTTCTCCCCGTTTTGCGAAAATTCGCAATAATATCAACAGGTAATTTTTCAAGTGTCTCAAGATAATTCATATTCCTAACAGGTCATTAATCATTTCATCCAGTTGTCTCTCTGCCTGGACTATATTTAATCGTTCAATCGCATCTACATCTCCACTCTCTGCAACCTTTGTAAGCGCAATGTCAATATTACAATCACCTTCCGCAATCCCTCGTTGATAATAATGATAAACCGAATTATCAGGTTCTAAGAACATTTTCAAAAAGGAATTCCTTTCATCCCAATTAAACCCAAGCAGAATAGCAATTCTCTGAGGTGTATATTTCAACATCCCATACATTCTAATCTTGTTTAATTGTTCCTCTGTAATGCTCATATAACAAATTTATTTTATATGGAAATGTCTTGAAAAGACAACTATTCTGGAGTATTCAATTCCTTTATCAACTCTCTCATTAGCTTTTGTTTCTTTACATGCTTATCCAGATTGATTTTCCATTTTACTTTTTGCTCTTCAGATATCTTCGTCTTATTCAAATAACTCTTATACCTGGATACATTGCCTTCACATTTACTATATTCCTCAAGAAACAATTCCGGATTCTGTTTTAACATTGTTAATAACTCTTGGCGCAATGAGAATTGCTTAATTAGCGGATGTTTATATAAAAACTTGCCGGTACTGTTATAACTCTCAAGCTCACGGAAACAGATTATATTCCTATCTCGTAATTCTGCTAGTTCTATTACTTTATTTTTGGTTGGCGCGTTATCAATCTCTGTATCCAATTTCTTAATCTTGCGAAAACAGTTAATTCTGTCATTAAATATGACCAAAGCCTTTTGCACTTCTGGATCAGATAAGTTTTCCCATGCAATATTTTTATATTCTTCCTCTTTAGTAAGTCTAGGTTTAGTCTGAACTTTTTTTTTAATGGTTCAGCAGCTACTGGAGCAGGATTAGGAGACAGTTGAATAGAAGAAACAAGTGCGGATACTCTATCAGGTTTTTCCTCAACAATAATTTCCTGACCTCTGTTTTGTAATATTTTACTAACAGGAGTAATATCTAACAGTGCCCAGAGAATTTCTTTTTGCTGTTTTTCACTATCTCCCAATATAGATAATGCAGGAGAGGAAGAAGAGAACTGTTTCAATAACAGCCTGTCGTGCTCTAGAAATTTAGCATCTTGCAATGCATTTCTTGCCTTAATTTTTGATCTAAAGTCCATCGTTAAAATATTTTTATGCTAATATATTTTGCATTGCAATGCTGAAAAAAGACAAAGGAGCTACCGTATAAGGCAGCTCCTTTCCCTAAAACAACTTATGAAAAAAAACATCTATGCAGTCTGAGATCTACTTCCTTCAACCTCGACAAGAGTATTAGAATCTAAAATCTTGAATGATATACGTGAACCTGCATTACCAGTCCATTCCTGACCATTTATAAGCACGAATACGGAACTTTCAGCGATCTTAGTAGGATCATCTCCTCCTACACCAATTATATCAATTACACGGCCCCAATCGGCTTCTGCCAATCCGGAAACAGTGGCTAATGTTGTTGGTGCTGTATTTGCAGCAGTATTATACCGATCTTTTGAACTAATTGCAAGAATTGTTGAATCTACAATCAATGTTGCCGGATCCTCTGTCACAATATTACCAGTGAAATTCTTAGGCTGATCGAACGATTTGTTTTCGAATGTAAATGTGACATATTTACCTTCCTTACCGTTCTTACGCTCAAATTTCTTGAGTATCATTGGTTTTTTCGGACTTCCCAGAATAATTTTACTATCACTCAATACCTCTTCATATATAACAAGAAATCTTCCCCCGGCTTTCTCCTCCATAAACTGACGCAACTTAGTTTTATTGCCACCCATTATAAATGAGAATGTATTTGTATTTTCAAATGATATTTCACCTTTCTCTCCAGCACTGAGATCATCCAGGGTATCATCTATGGCCGTAAAGTAATGCATATATTCTCCTGGCTTCATACTTAAGGATGTCACTGTAAATGTAGCTGAATTATAAGCCCAGGGATTCGATATATTTAACTGAGATATTTCAACAAGATATACACGAGCTGAGATCTGATTCGATGCCGTTTCTCTATCTGAAACTTCATCAAAATTACCAATAGCAGCCATAGTTACAGCCATAGTTACACCGGACCCGGTTGCTATCTCAATATTTTCCTTCTCAGGATTTACAGAAGCAAAAGCAATAGTTTCCGCCAGGAAACACACTGCTATAAACATATAAAGGCGAAACAGCATTCTCATCTTCGCCTTATGAACTTTCTTTATAGAATATAAAATCTGTTTTGCGTTCATGATAATTTATTTATGAGTATTAATATTCAATTTGGTAGAAAATATCCGGCTCACATACAGGAACCGGATATCTGATAAAAACAGCTCTATCGAGCACCTGGTATATTAGGTTGTAATGCAGCGTTAATAGTTCTAACACCGTTAACACATCTTTCAAGCTCTTTGAACTTAGTGTTTGCTTTGTCGAAGATAACCATTAGGTAATCACCAACTTTTACAGGAACGTAATCCTCTAAGATAGTATCAAACTTACCAAGTTTCTTGATTGTCTGAGGATGATCAGCAGAACCACATTCAACAATATATGCGACACCCGACTTAGGATTAGTAATATCTGTGATATTAACATTATCACCTTCTCCTGGATCTGTATTAGCTATAGTTCCAAACCAATAGTCCTTGGATCCATCAATTGTTGCAGCATCCTTAGCTAATTCAGTTAATGGTTTATTGATGAATACTTCCTGAAGCTCTCCATTATTTTCAAGCAATGCATCAGCATTATTAAACTGTTTTCCTACAAACTCAGCTGCAGTTCCCTCTTTCCATGTTGACCATGACTTTACATTTTCCATGTCCTGTTGGAACTTAATGGCAAGCATTTCTCCAGGAAGATATTCAAGAGATTTGATGTTTCCTGGTTTTTGCATAAACATCAGCTTCTCCTGTCCCATGTTAGGAACCCACTTAATAGGAATATCAGTATCAGGTACCATCATTCCATCAGGTCCTTCAAAATCATTATCCTTACCAAACAGTTTTCTTAATCCTGATTTATACCACTGCTTGTGATTCTTATTAAGATACAAAGCGTATCCATCAAGTTCCCCAACCATTTCCCTTACATCCTCAACAAATGCCTGAGATGCTTCAACAAATACTGAGGCAGTATTGTCATATGTAGCATAAGTAAGATCTGACAATGGAAGTAATTTATTTTCGTGATAATAGCGAATTAACGTGTAAATTACACCTGTCCCTGCAAATAGAAAATGTCCAGGAACACCGCTTTCAGGCTTAACGAAGATTCCTTTAATCTTACGTTTATACTGCTCGTTCATTAATACTTTAGCAATATCAAGAACCATCCACTCGATCATACTCCATTTTACTGGATCAGAACCTTCTTTATTTAGATAGCCTATATATTGACGCTCGATCCACTTCATGGATTTAAACAATGTTTTAAACATTGCGTCATCTACGTGACCAGTTTCAGGTTTTATCTCTACATCACCTTTCCAAACTTCACCTTCCTGATAAGCTTGAGAAAATTCTCCGTAGAAAGCATTGGTCATCAACTCTCTATCCTGAACGCCAAACTGCCTTGGGAATAGATCGTAAACAGTAGGTAACGCAACTATTCTGGAAATAAGAGCATCAACTCTTCTAATAACATACTGCTCTCCTAATCCTGCATTAGCAAGATCACCAAAATCGACAGTAAGCCCTGAAGATATAGCTTCTTTATTTAATAAGCCTGCCTGATGCAATGCCTGCATTCTTTCTGCGACCTTAGAACCAAAACTGCGAACAGCACTTCTAAAGTTCTTACCATCTTCCTCTGTTGGAGCTGATAAAGAAGCATGAGCAGGATTTACGGAAATCTTATTCCATCTCTTCTCTGTTGAAAACATATCGTGAGGCACTCCGAAAGCATGAGATTCGGTATGTGTACGACCGAAAGCATTAACCGGGCTATCAATTGTTCCAGGATTATCATGTCTCAGCTGACCTGTAATAGTATTCAATTGATTACTTAGTTGTCTGTTTTGTTCAACAAGACTTCCAACTCTAGTAGCAAGCCCCTGATCAGATCCGGCACCATCACCTTCTTCTCCAGTTTCTTCACTACCTTCAGAACCTTCTCCTCCTTCAGTAGTAGTTTCAGCTGAGGTTAAAATACTTAGAGCCCTGTCATGTTCTGCGGCCCTATCATCGTCGTCTTCTGAATCAAGATCGGAATACATATCTGTACCGTGTAACTCTTGATATTTTGCAGCGATCTTTTTCCAATCACCTTTGGTTAGCTTACCATCAGCAGCTTTCTGTGCTAAATTAAGCTCCTGTAAAACTTTATTAAATTTAGTCTTAAACATAGTTATGAATTTAATAGATTAAGTGCAGTTGATTGTTTATTTACTTCATCGGCATGTTTTAAACCTAATGAGTAACATTCTTGTAGTGCTTCCTCGAATGACTTAATGCCATCGATAAGGCCATATTCTATTGCCTGAGGTGTGTAATAATCTTCACCCTCAAGAACTTCTTTAGGTGCTTTGGCTAATTGTGGCCGTGCTGCGAGAACAGTGTCAATAAATGACTGACACATCGGATTTAGATCCATTTTTATAAAGTCATCCGGCTTGCCGTCCCTGGCATCACGCATCTTTTTGTTTTTTCGTGTACTCTGATCAGCATAATACTCGTGATACTTCACCCCAAGCTTCTCCCAGTAAGGAATAATATCAACCCATGCTGCCATTGTTCCAATACATCCAATCGTATCAAAATTGGTTGGCGCATACAATTTATCAGCATGACAAGTAAAGTGATAACCTGCAGAACAATTGTATTTATAGGTAAAACCAATAACTGGTTTTTTAAGATTATTAAGAACCTCTGAAGCTTTATCCAGGTAATAAGCCTCTCCTCCTCCAGTATAAGTATATAGGAAATGAGCAACTATCTTTGGATTATTATCGGCAGAAATAAGATCATCAATAAACTGATTGGTTGAAAAAAACCAACCCCATCTGTCGTAGTCTGCGAATATTGGCCCTTCTATTCTATGAAAGGCAATACTGTTATCCGGAAGATCTACCTCATTAAATGAATTGGTTAGTTTAATTGAATCTGAAACAGGATTCAACCCTTCAAGCATACTTTGAGTTTCTTCCTTGTAACTAAAGTCCCCCCCTTCCTCTAATCTTTGCATCAACAACTGGGAATATAGAAGAAAAGAATCAAGTCCCTGACGATTGATAAATAAAGGGGAGGTTAAAAAATCAGCAACTTTTGCGTTAAAATCTTTGATTAGCATAGTATTATCAATTTTATACTATGCAATTCTACTGCATATTAAGAGGGCTGCAAAAGACTAAAGAATATCATAAATAGTATCACAGGAGAGATTTACAACACTATTATTAAGCTTTCCGACTACATTACAATTAACAGGAAACTGCCTTGTTCCCCATATTTTTTCTTCATCTCCGCAAAATAACTTAACAACAACCTTGCGACCATTGTATTTAATTTTCTGTTTCTCTGTCAACTGAATAGCAACATCAATGCCTTGCTGAAAATATATATTACCATTCTTTGTTTTTTCCTTATTATCAAGAACAACATCCGAATCAGTAAAGAATTTTTCAAATTCAACCCCTTGCTTCAATACAAGTTGGACATTGTGAGAATTTTCATCTACCAGAATTTTATCAACTCCCATTAAAGGGACTATCTCTATATAATTATCAAATTGTCTCATCTTATTATTTTTTTAAAATTAAGTCAAATAACAATAAACATCTCATAGACTTTTTACCGCTCTATCTGACACAAATTTTTATAATTTATTTTTCTTACTATCAATCCATTACGTAGACAAAAGTGCATTTTATCTGACATGATTTTTTTGCATTTTTTTGCATTTTTTATACGGCTTCTTTTTCCCTTAATTGCAATTGTTCACATACCACTTTCAACTGTTTTTTTACAAATTTCTCAGTCTTGATTCCAAGCATATCCATGTTACGCTGAATCCTCTTTCGGAAGGTCCGGAAACAATCTTCCGGAAGATCCCATTCTTCAATAAAATGATATAAAGGAGTATCTATCCCACGGCCTTGTTTATATTGCCTCATTACTGTTCTGAAATAATCAATAAAAAGAAGATCTGAAAGATCTGAACGAAGAGTTCGCTTACCTGCTTCGGTTAGCGAATTATAATAATCAATATTCTTTTTAGTAAATCTAGGCAAGGCCACTGCAATATATTCTGTTTTATCTACTGGAGGAAGATCGTTGTCTTTGTGACATAAATATTCAAAGAGCACAACATTAAGAGAAGATTTCTTAGGGAAAACAATCGGGTTTCCCCATCTCTTTTCTGCATATTTTTTCAAGTACGGTTTTACCTTTACGTATACTAGAAAATCACTTGCCATAAATCACTAAATTTTAGAACGCTTAACATATTCAATAATCAAATATAGTGATTATATTACTATTTCACGTCCTTTTTCTACATTATCTATGTGCAAGAATATCTAATTAACCCCCAAGAAAAAACGACATATTTTTTGTACTTTCTGTGCTTTAGTACAACCAAACACAGAACCCATTCATTTACAATCATTTAACCCTTGTACTATTTAATTTCTGAACTTTAGTACGGTTTAGTACAAAAAAAGTGCGCCCCCAACCTTTTGAATTTCAAAAAACTAAAAAAGTGCGTACGAAAGCACAAATTTTTAAGCTTTTTTTTAATACTCTATTTTTACTATATAGATTTCATAAAAAAAAGAGTATATATATATAGCCTTTGCCTTTATTCTTCAGCGGATTAATTTGTTTATATCTCAAATTTTCGGCACTAAAGCACCCATAAATTTATGAAGGGGGGAGGTGCGCAAAAACAGCACATAAAAAAACCGATACCCTCAGATGAGAATACCGGCTCGAAGAGTTGTGCTATCACAATATAATTACTCTTTGCCTAGATCCAGTATATTATCTACAATCCCATGTTTCTCACGTTTATTTATAATCTGAACCTCCAAATCAAGTGGTTCAAGCCATTTATTTAGCTTTTCTATATTTGCTAATAGTTTACGCTTAAAATTAGTTGAATCCTGCCCAGTGGCTTCGCAAAAGGCTTTCCAGCTTCCAAATTCTTTTTTTACAATTTCATCAATCATGCTTACACTTCTAAAATATGAATATTATCATCAGACCAAACAACTTTAGCTTCTGAACAATCTACCATATCCCCCTCTCCAAGATCAATTTTAAAACCGTCAGAAGTTACTTCGTTAATTGATTCTTCTATTGAATCTGACTCAAGAATATTACAACTCAATCCATATCCATGAAAAGTATCAACTACAACCCAATAATTAGAGTAAAGCTCTCTAATATCAAATTCATTTCTGTTATCAGGATAAATATCAAAACCAGAAATCCAAAAAGATCTTTCATCTGTTATACTCTCAAGTTCTTGTTCTAACTCTTCCTCTGTACCTTCAAATCCTTCAAGTCCATAATTCCATGATGACCAGTTTCGCTTTATATCTTCATTTATATGTTCTGATTGCCTTACTATAAACATGACTTAATTTGTTTTTGATTTATATTTCAAATTTCGTAATTATTTACGAAAAAAACAAGAATCTTAATAACTTTTCGTAATTATTTACATTTATTTTAGAATTAAGGCTAATGTTCAAATTTTTCTTGTCGTTAAAAAGCACCCATAAATTTATGAAGGGGGGAGGTGCGCAAAAACAGCACATAAAAAAACCGATACCCTCAGATGAGAATACCGGCTCGAAGAGTTGTGCGTTATCAACGATCTTAAATACTTTCTTCCTTTTCCTTCATCCATTCCTGCAACTTATTAACAACTTGCTTTACTTCGTTATAGCAAAGATCAATATATGCATCAGTACCGTCTTGAGCGATCTGTAACTGCAACGTTCCGTAATTAAATTTACTAGCTGGACAAAGAGCAAGTGCCCTATCGTTCCATCCTTCTGGATCCGGTTCATCTATGATTTTTGTATATTCCATATGTATATCCTCCTTAATTCATTAATTACTCTTTAGGTTTACTCTCTAATTGATTGCTTTACATCAATTCTTACTTAAGCCACAAAACCGTGGACTTTCATTATTATCACCACCTGTATTTAATGAATCTATCTCAATACCTCCGTTAATTACATCCAATTGTTGATGGTCGATATATTCACCTTCCGGCATCTTACCATCCGTTGTTTTAGGTTTTACACAATACTGAATACAACCATTTAAGTATTCAATCTTTGCTGTAGCGATTCCTTCAAATCCTGTCACTATATCTCTTACTTTGTTACCTAGTTTTATTTCTTGTTTACACATAGCTTATTACTCTTTATTTGAGGTAATATCACCTCGGTCTTTTAAATTTAATCAAGTACACACCAATCATTAGAAAGCATATCTGTCTGAGAAGCTAACCATCCATTAACAACTTTCTTATCTGCCGACCACATACACAAATAAGGTAAAAACTGAATATCTCTATCCTGGTCAACAAGATATTCTTTTACACTTTTCGGAAGAGATTTCACTTTTGGAATAATATCTTTCGGCAAAGTGTCTCCAGGTCTTTGAAACACAAACATACCTTTTCCGTTCCATCCTTGTCTAGAAACTTTCTTTCCATCTTTTAAGGCCTCCAATGCCTCTCCATAACTTAAATTAACTTGCATAATTATTATCATTATTTGGTTAAGTGTAGTTTAAACCTACCACACAATAAAGGTTTATTCTTAATTAAAATCACATTCGTTTATATCACATTCATACTCTTCATCAGAATCCTCACAATTAACAATGATAGGGGCAGTATCTTTTTTTAATGTTGACTTCAGTGCAACTTCAGGCAAACCTTCTATATCAAGATTGTCATATAAGGCTTGTTGATATGCTATTGTCTCAGCAAGATTCATGTATGGATAGTTTTCACTATCTGTCTCATCCCATGCTTTTAAGGAATCTGGTTCTTGAGAAATGTTACTGAAATATTGGTTGTAGTTGTCAATAAGTTCCTGGTTCACTACATTCTCGTCGAACTCAATAGAGTATTCTCTTATTACTGAAATTTTAATATTTACTTTTTTCATATTCTGATATTAATTGTTGTTGTACTTGTTGAATTTCATCAATTGATACTTCTACCCCGATTTCTTTAATCATCTTTTTCCTGATTAAAGACGGTTTTGTTTCATCACAATTTGCAATAAACATTTTAATATGCTCAGATAATTTCATTTTGAATCCTCCTTATTTTTAATGAGTTTTACAGATAATTGTTCATCCTTGGAATAGCAATATATAGCAAGTGGACATCCATCACATGTCAGAAATCCACAATCTTCTTTTCTGTGATTTTTCATTATTCCTCCCTGATTCTGTTTTTAATTTTATTTCTCTTAAACATTTTATTCACAATTCTAACCGCAGTGAGTGTCTCATCACAATATTCGTCTTCTGCACAACCAAACAGACTCATAGTATTTTCGCCTAGTGTTTCTATTGCATCAATTTCTTTCTGCGATAATTCTAGTTTTATTCTTGCTACTTTCTTTTCTCTTATTCTTTCCTGCTGTTTGTCTGTACATTTCTTACACAAGTGTATATATTTGAGGTTTGATGGATTTATACTCCATCCTAATTTATAGAATACTTCATTATAATCATCTGGAGTGGCTATCTCTTGCTTCCCGCATTTGTCGCAAGTTATTCTTACTGCAAAATCATTTTTTTGAAACATATTTATTCCTCTTTAATTAATTTATAACAATAATAGCCGATAAAACACTTCCCTACTTCTAGTATTATTTGGTCAAACTCTAAATCAGAGAATGAATCATCAACCAAGGAACAGGCTCCATTTTTTCTAAAACAGCAGCCATTACAATCACCTCTTACTAGCTTGTATTTATCTTTCATATCACCTTCTTATTTTAAAGAAATAGAAAAGTTTTTGCAGGCTAATTCTTCGTACCATTCTCTCCAGTACCATGTAAATAGTACTTTTATGTGTAAAGGAAGATCTTTGTACTCCCGGAAAGAGAGCTCTAATCTTAAATAGTGATCCACTAGCATTTCCTTTTTCTGTTGATAAGTTAGTATATCCCAAAACTCCACGGCATTGGTGGGTTTGGTTTTCTTTGATTTTATGCGTGTATTAACCATTATTTATCTTTAGGTGTTATTAATTCTTCGTCTTTATCTACAATCATCTGCCTGCAGTTATCCAGGATAACGAGCATTTTGCCTCTGTGATCTGCAGGGATCTTTTCGTCATTGCCTAGATCATGGGAGCAATTAAATGTTCTAAAATTTCTTTGCCCTGGTAACTTGAATTTATCCCCGTGTTTTAATTCTGTGATTTTCATAGCTTAGTCTCTAATTTGGTCATAATACAATTTCATATACTTACCTTTTGAATCAGACTCAATGCTTGCTTTATCATTTTCCCCATGTATGTACACATGGAAATTATGATCTAATTTAATGACACATCTTTCACTCAAAGAATGTTTATCTTCATTTACAGACAAGCTAGTTAGAGAAGTTGAAATAAATTCAACGTGATCAGGGAGCAGTAAACCCAAATCAACACTTTCTTTGGTTACGAAAATAAACTCAGGCCTTTTCATAAAAAATGGTTCTTTCATCTTCTTGTTTACTCTAATTTTGTCAGTACTAATAATGCACATTATTAAATAAATAGCTGTTATTTCCTCTGCTATAATAACCTCTGTATCTTTCTCTACATTTTGGTATATGAATTGATTATTGATATCAAAATTCTGGATCCAAACAGTTTTTTTCCCATTAGCAATTTTCTGGGCTAATGTTGTTTTTCCACTTCCTCGTGGTCCTGATATAATTGTAACTTTATTTCTCATAACTAAAACAATTATTTACTCGATATAGAATAAGTTTGTTTATTTGATTCAATTGTGGCCAATGATTCATCGAGCTCTGCATCTCTGTCTCTTAGTGTACCGGCGATGGCCTTTATGGTAGTCTCATTCATTGACTCTTTGATCGATTCCGGTAATGCATTAATAAAATCGACTTGAGTTTTAGCAGTATCAATAACAACATCCAGTAATCCTTTTATTTCTCTTGCTGTTTTAACATCAAGTTTCCCGGCTTTTAATTCTTTTATTGTATCCATAGCCTGGCTACGAACATCAACTAATGTGATTCCAGTATTACTCATTATTTAAGATTTTATTTATTTCTCTTTGTAAAGCAGCTTTTGCATGAATTAAATTTTGAATATCCTTAGGGTATTTATAGAAGGAATTTCTCTTCATAAGCTCAGCATCGCTGATAATTTCCAGATTATCTATTTTTACATTTGCCTGATTCCCATCCTTAAAAACGATATTATAACCTTTGGGAATATCTCCCTTAGCTTTTTCCCATAATACCCTGGAGAGTAGTTCATGTTTCCCCTCTGCTACCCTAACATAGAAATATGGGATCCCTTTCATCGTTCTAATTGAAATATATCCATCCCACTTTGTATTTTTAGGTTTATGCCCTTTCTGGAAGAAAGTATGAGAAACTTTTTTATAGAGTTCCGGAGACATCTTTTCCCCCTTATTTGGAGGAATACTGCCCTTTTGAAAATAAGTTTTTTCACCAATCTTGGTGCCTGATTGCAATCGACCTGATTCTTTGCTTTTTAAAAACTCTTGAGTTTTCTTTAGTCCTAAAGAATAGGCTTTAGAATATACCGTCCGAACATTCCTTTTTAATTCTCTCGCAATAACTATTGAACTCATATTTGGATAATGTTCTTTCAAGTATTCTATCTCAGCTGAGTTAAATGGCCTTTTATTCATTAGTTCTATTTCTTTCTCTCTCAAGAATCTTGTTAATTCGTTCCTGGGCTTCTTTACACTTATTTTCATAGCTATTACAAGCTTCCTTTATATGCTCCCATAAATAAGTAGAGCAAGCATGATCAAAAGAATCTATAAGTATCTCTGAGCCAAATGAAGCATTAAAAGCTAAATTCTTTTGTAGATTTTCTTTAGTAACAACTAAATAAAACAGACAATCATAAAAACCAAACGCTAATTTGTATCTGTCAATTACCTCTTTACCGTTAGAATTAAAATGACTAGCTTCATTCTCTATAGTATGAAGGATTATATTTTCATTTATTCTTTTAGCCAAATGAATATCCCCACTTATAGAATGACTTTTCGATATATCAGATAACTCGAAAAAGGAAAGAACTATTTCATCATCAATATTACTTCTGAAGCTCATTTCTGATATAGAATATTCACGCAACGCATAATACCTATCATGAGCAGGTGTTGATTCTCTAGTACATATACACAAACATATACAATCTGAAACTGGAGAAAAACAAGCTGTTGTCCTGAAATTGTCGTTGATATTTGCCATCGTATAAAATTTTTAGTGTTTAGAATAATGATTTTTGAACTGATTGATAAGATTCTCTTTGCATTAGCAGGAACTTGAATTCCTGGTTTTCTAGGTTCATTGCTTTCCCTTTGTAGATATTTAGAAGGAATTGCTTTAATTGATCGGCTGACATTCCTGAATCTAGCCTGGCCATCCACTCATTTATCTGGTGTAATTTTATTGGCTTAATTTCCTTAATTGATGCATGACCGGCGATCCTGTTTGTGGATTGATCATATATCTCATATATGTCTCCAACTTTAAGCTTATTATTCACATCTAGCCTTATTGTTGTAAAAAAACTATTGTGAAGCTTGTTATTATAATTCTGTTGAAATTTTAATGTTTTCATAGTTTAATCGATTATACCGGTATATTGTTCATCTGCAACAGTGAAATACTCTTTACCTCCTGACTTATCCAGTTCTCCAAAGAATGTTCTTCCTGGTCTTGATCGGATCCAGTCCGGGAACATATTCCCCAATGCATCCGGTCTTGTAGGATTAAGGTGTAATCCTGTATATTCACAGTAACAACGTAAGGCCTTTGCGAACTTTGTTGAAGAGTAGTATTTCTTCGCATTCATATCGTATGCCCAAAACTCATCCTGTAATTCTTTTCGAACTAAGCGTGTATTTAATTTTCCATCAGTAAAATATGATTCAGCCCAGTTAAAGAATATTTCTCCCATCATTTGCCTTAGTTGCCTTTTCTCAAGAGATTCCATTGGAGGGGGGACTATTCCGGCATTTCTTCCTGCCCATCCTTTCTGTAAGGATTTAAAATATAACATTAGGCACGTGGCCATAAGATTATAAAAAAGATTCCATTGTTCTTTTTCCCATTCAGAAAAGAAATTACATCCAAAATCATCCACTGGCTTATGTCGATCGTTGTAGAAATCAGAGAAGGCAACAAAGGCCTGACGGTCCTTAAAACTACTTCCCTCTCCATTTATAGCGTGATTTGTTGTAATTAATAATTTAGGCGTGTCTTCCGCGGAAAGAGTAAAAGGCTGACCACCCTTAGGGTTAATTCGTTGTTTCCCTGTTATTAGCGGAAAAAAGAATTCAAAGTCAACATTAGCCCTAACGTCGTCCAGGAACAGATTCTTTGTTTTCTCTGTTATCTCTCCAAAAATAAATTGATCTTCTGTCAACTTTTTGTTCTTTGCTCCGATATACAATTGAGGAATAACATATTCAATCGATCTACCAAGTAAAGACTTCCCTGAACGACCATTAGAAGAACCTACCTCACTGATCTTTCCATCCATTGCAATAACAGCCTTAAGTTCTGATTCATTCTTGTAGTCGTGAAGTAAATACCCAATTGCTGTCAACTTATTTAAGACGTGTCTATTATTTTCAAAGAGTTCCTCAAGAGCCTTATCATCTTTCTTCCAATAGAAGTCACTGGCATTAATTAAAAATTGTAAGAAATCGCACTTTCCGGCCACCTTAGAAAACTCAAGAGAAAAACTTTTATCTGGATCAATATCTATCTCCCTCTGCTGAGTCTTACACAATTTCGTAATATCCGCAGGCGTCAACTTCTGTACTTTTACCATGTCTTCATTTACAAGTACAGGAGAAAACGGTATTATCTTATCATTCCAGACATAATTAGGCAATTGGTTGTAATCCTTCTCAATAATTCCATTTGCAGAGATCTCCCAGAATTTATCTTTGAAAAACAAACACTGACTGTCCTTAGTTGCCTTTTCGAATGCAGGACGTATCTTATCAATATTAGAAAGTTTCTCATACCCCAAGTATTGAGGCCCTCCCCTATACAACATATTAAGAACATCTATTTTCTTGATCTCCTTCGTGAACTCAGTCACATAATCCCTAATCTGATACTGATCTACCTTGTGAACAATCTTGTTCTCGATATGGCAAAAATCCCATGTTCCTGACTTTAACTCAACACGACAATATCCCCTATGTGTTAAAAAAGCAAAACATTTATAATAGTTAAAGCTTAATGTCTTCTTAGTATTCCCGTCTTTTGTTTCCCTTAGCTCTTCCTCCCAATATTGTTCATTATCCATTAAGGGCTGAGCAAGCTCAAGAATACCATCATCGTTGAATCGTCGTAATAACTTACCTATCTTAAATTCTTTAAGTTCTTTTAGCTGAGCTAAATGAAGCTGTGCAAATTTAGCTGCATCATTTAACAACCATAGATCAGCTATTTTATTGTCTGGAATCTGAGTAATCTTATGAATCTGAATATATTCTCCCTCTCCTGTCTTAGTATGAACTGCGGTTTTTATATCCTCTATTAATGAACTCTCCTTTCCATATAATGTATTCGTAAGTAAATCATCAACCCCCTTATCTTTCTTCTCATTTTCCTTTACATGACCAAAAAATATTTCTACTGAGATTCCAAGATTAACCAAGGTTCTCATATATTCTTTATAATTTTTCACTGCATAAAAGAAAGATCGGGGTCTCTGATCAACAGCATCACCAGGCTTTAAATTCCCGGAAAGGTGGTTCCAGTCACTATCCATCAGGAATACAACTTCCTTGACGCTACATCCCTGAATTATTAGCTGTAGATCCTGTGGTAATTGATTATTACTGCCAAGATTTTGAATTCCCATTATCCCAACACTCATAATATCATGCTTACAACACTTTTCTGCTTTCTTCTCTCCTTCTTGGATGAATAAACGATGAATAGGACGTTTGTATTTATACATTGTCCGTATTTTCTGAGGGATATATAAATGAGAACCTGATCCTGCAGGAGACTGGTACTTGATCGGCTTATCATCCTTATCTCTATGAAGATCTGGATTCTGCCAACGAACCCTGATTAGTGGATAAAAACGGCCTGATTTCTTATCTTTATACTGCGTGGGCTTTCCATCCAAATCGTAGTAATAAATAAGCATGTCGTTCCCGGTATTGGGGAGGATCCTTCCGTATTGATCTCTCGTTCCTTTTACAAATGCAGGCTTAGTAACCTCTTTACTGTCCTCTTGGATAGTAACGTGAACATCCTTTATTTCTAAACCTGATTCTTTTAATTGCTTATCGCAGAAGGATTCCTCCCCTTTTTTATTCTCCCGTTTCAACCTCTTTTTTTTGTCGGCTGTCGACTCAGTGTCGATGCTATTATCGTTAGCCAGTTTCATAACAGCATCAACAAATTCATATTTTTCAGTCTTAATAAGATAATCAACTGCATCCTGTATATGGTAATCACAAGAATAACATTTAGCAAAATTCCCTGTAGGGTTTACGATCAACCCTTTGCCTTTCCCATCTTTCCCGCAGTTCGGACATTTTGTGTAAAAATTCTTCCCGGCTTTTTTTAGATTAGGTATTAAGTCAGTCAGCCTCGAGACTTCCTTAACCTTATCTACAATTTCTTTTTCTATCATAATTTTGTAGTGCTTAAAGATTAGTTTCGATCAAATATTTCAATAATGTTTGCAACCTCTTCTGATGCTACCTTTTCTGCATCATTCCTGTGTAAGTAAATTTTCCCTTTGTGTTTAATATTTATATTTCTATTGACTTGTTTCTCGATAGAAATCGCTAAAACGGGATTTTCTATTTCATTCGAAATATTTATATCGTACTTAATCGCACCATCTTTAGCCACAATATTTAAAATTGCGGATAGTATATAAGTTATAGCTACTGACATTTTATCTGGCGTTAGTGAATAGATTAATTTTGTTACTAAAGATTACAATCTCCTGACGGCTATATACATTAAGCTTATGTCTAATATTGTTCATATGCTTCAGCTCTGTATTAATTGATATGTTGAGTTTATCAGCAATCAGTTTATCAGAATGCCCATCGCAAACTAATCGCATAACTCGTAATTCACCAGGAGTAATTTTACCGTGTGGTCCTTCAACTGCAGGACAGATTTTACCATAACCACAGCAAGCATGTTTACGCCCACAATCCCATGCTTCGGGGTTAATCTTTCCATCATTTGTAAGATCTGGAGTAAAATCAAAACCGCCATAGCGACATTTTACATATTGGACCAACTGGCCTTTCTGGTCTTTAATCTTAAAGTCAAGGCGAAGGCTTTTCCTGGCCTCGTTATTTTGTTCTAAATCATTGCGGAAAATAGCAATGATTTCTTTAGGTAGTTTGGAAAAGGAAATAGCCTTTCCTTTGTAAAGGACTCGAAGTTCATCTTTGTAGGTATATATTTCAAGAGATGAATCTTCAAGGCCGGCGGGTAAATGTGTTGGGTGCTTAATCATTTAATAAGTATTTTACAATTTAGAGATTCCGTTAGACAAAAGTTTCTTTTTAGATTTGTGCTCATTTGCTAACTCAATGGCTGCCTGAACAATTTCTGGAGAGTCAATTTCTCCTGACAAAGCTTTATAAACAGCCGATTTAGATTTTCCAGTTATGGCAGCCAGTTTTGCTCCATAACCCCAGGGCAGACTTGCCTTTAATTTTTCTAATTCTTCCTTTGTGGTCATAATTGATTATTGTTTTACTGTTACAATAGTGTTATATTAGTGACGTATTACTGTTACAAATATCCAACTATTTTCCGATATAACAAACAATAATTGGATTATATTTTACTTTTTATACATATGTCATTGATTATTAGAATAAATAAAATAATAGAAACCTATGCGAAAAACCCAACTATTTTCGCACGAGAATTAGATTTGAATCCAGAAACAGTCCGAAAAATATGTAATGGAAAAACAAAAGATCCTCAAATCTCATTTATTGTAAAAATTAAAAATAAATATCCTGACATAAATCTTGATTGGTTAATTACCGGTGAAGGTGAAATGCTTAAAAGAGCAAAAAGACTTGAGCCCTTCTGTGAAAGGTGCATCGAAAAAGAAGGACAAATCCATTTATTAAAAGATCTCCTGACAAAAAAAGATACAAAGATTGACACTCTGAATCAGCAAGTTGGAGAACTTATTCAGAAACTTCAATCATGCGACTGCAATGAGGATAAAAAGAAAGACGTTGGCTAAGAGTCGTATATAAAAATCCAACATAATAGTAATAAAAATAAATCGAATATTTATTCGAAGAAAGTTGTTATCTAACATATACAAAGTTAATGATTGTTAAACACTGACTAGCTTACCACTTACTAACGAAAAACATGATATTACGTATAAAAATATATACACAACAGAAGAGATTCTGATGTGTTGGGTGCTTGTAGCCAGGAGGGGTCCTGGCTACATTTTCACAAATTCATGGACTAAAAAGGTCCGAGTGAAAAAAATAGATCCCTATTATTAATTGAAATACAGCTGATTAATGGAAAAGATATATAATCCCTCCGTGTTCACAGAGACGTCAACTGATAAAGTTGGCGTTTTTTTTTATGTCCAATATTTACTACCCAACTTTCCGCGTTGATACCTTCCTTGATCCCTTTTCGAATTGTTATCCAACTTTATTGTGGATATTATTTAATCTCTGGCTTTACTTAAAAACCCAGATTACCAACTATAGAATTTATCTTAAAAAATTACCGGCAATGAAATATATTAATAAACATTACCGGCTCATTAAAAAGAATTCTTTTTATGCCTCTCCCTTGGGTCCTCCAAATCCCATTGGCATTAAGGGTCCTTGAGCTCCCCTGTTCTCGTCTAGTCTTATCTTACCTTTAATTGATTCATATTTACTAATATTATCCTGTAAAGCAAGCATTAAACGCTTAGCATGCTCCGGAGTGAGAATAATACGGGATTTTACTTCTGCCTTCGGAAGACCTGGCATAATCCTTACAAAATCAACTACAAATTCAGAAGAAGAATGTGTAATTACTGCTAAATTAGAATATGTCCCTTGAGCTATATCCTCTTTTAATTCAATATCAATTTGGTTTTTATTTTCTTCACTCATAATATATTTAATTAAATTCTAACAAGATTATCACAAAGCTATTAAAATGAATATTAAAAAAAAAGAGGTTGCAATATATTATATCACAACCTCTCATATGAATTTATTAAAATCTTATTTTTTACCTTCTAATAATTCGCTATAATCATCCTTAGATCCAACAATTACGCTTTGGTAATCTTTAAGACCTGTTCCGGCAGGAATAAGATGTCCACAAATAACATTCTCCTTCAAACCGTCAAGGTAATCAACCTTACCAAAAATCGCTGCTTCGTTAAGCACTTTTGTTGTTTCCTGGAATGACGCAGCAGACATGAAACTCTTGGTTTGCAATGCTGATCTTGTAATTCCCTGAAGAACCTGACTTGAAGTGGCTGCAACGGCTTCTCTTGCTTCAACAAGTTTTAAGTCTTTACGCTTAAGTTGTGAATTAATATCTCTTAATTTCCTTGAAGATACAATCATACCCGGCTTAACTTCAGTAGAGTCTCCTTCATCCAAGACTACCTGCATTCCGTAAATCTCATCATTCTCTGCCATGAACAATTGCTTGTCTACAATCTGGTTCTCAAGGAATTTGGTGTCGCCTGGATCATGAATCTTAACCTTACGCATCATCTGGTGAACAATAATTTCAAAGTGCTTGTCATTAATCTTCACACCCTGCATACGGTATACATCCTGAACCTCGTTAACAATGTATTCCTGAACCTTAGTAGGACCTTCGATATTCAATATATCTATCGGTGTAATTGCTCCGTCAGAAAGAGGAATACCTGCACGTACATAATCCTGTTCCTGGACAAGTATTTGTTTAGATAGAGATACAAGATATTTTTTAACCTCTCCTGTTTTGGAAGTCACAATAACTTCTCTGTTTCCTCGCTTAATTTTGCCAAAAGAAACTTCTCCATCAATTTCAGATACAACGGCTGGATTCGAAGGATTACGTGCCTCAAATAACTCGGTAACACGTGGAAGACCTCCGGTGATATCCCCTGCTTTACCAACAGCTCTTGGTATTTTAGCAAGATTGTCTCCGGCAATAACCTTCTGTCCGTCCTTTATTGAAATGTGGGCTCCCACAGGAAGATTGTAAGATTTTAAAACATTACCTGCTTCATCAACAATCTTTATTCCTGGTGTCTTGGTCTTATCTTTAAATTCAATAATTACCAATTCCCTAAATCCTGTTGCTTCATCAGCTTCTTCCTTGTAAGTATCTCCTTCTGCAAGGTTATCATACTTAACCTGTCCGGAATATTCCGTAATAATCAAGGCATTGAATGGATCCCACTCACATATAGAATCACCTTTCTTCAATTCCTGACCATCTTTTACGTAAAGCTTAGCTCCATAAGGTATAGTATGGGAAGTAAGGGCAATATTTGTGTTCTTATCAATTATTCTCAATTCTGTCAATCGACCTACTACTACGTCGTAAGTCTCATTGGCTCCTTTATATGTAACTGTTCTTAATTCCTCAAACTCTGCGTATCCTTCATATTTGGAGGTCAAAGAGTTTTCTGTTGAGATGTTACCTGCTGTACCCCCAACGTGGAATGTACGAAGAGTAAGCTGAGTACCTGGCTCACCAATAGACTGCGCTGCAATTACACCAACGGCCTCTCCCTTCTGAACAATTTGTCCTGTCGCAAGATTTCGTCCGTAACACTTAGCACAAACACCTTGAGCAGCCTCACAAGTAAGAACCGATCGAATATCCACTCTTTCTATAGGAGACTCTTCAATCTTCTGAGCTATCTCTTCTGTTATCTCCTGACCAGACTTAACAAGAATGTTTCCGGAAATAGGATCATATACATCATGTACAGAAACCCTACCTAGAATTCTTTCATATAAGGTAGCAACAACTTCCTCGTTATTTTTAATGGCAGTAGCCGTTAATCCTCTCAATGTACCACAGTCTTCCTCATGGATAATAACATCCTGAGCTACGTCAACCAAACGACGGGTAAGATAACCCGCATCGGCTGTCTTCAGGGCTGTATCGGCAAGACCCTTACGGGCACCGTGAGTAGAAATAAAGTACTCAAGTACAGAAAGACCTTCCTTAAAGTTAGAAAGAATAGGGTTCTCAATAATCTGTCCGCCGGTAGCTCCAGACTTCTGAGGCTTAGCCATCAGTCCCCTCATACCTCCAAGCTGACGAATCTGCTCTCTCGATCCACGGGCTCCGGAATCAAGCATCATGTAAATAGAGTTGAACCCTTGCTTATCTTCTGACAACTGCTTCATCAAAGTAGATGTCAATTTTGCATTAATATGAGTCCAAATATCAATTATCTGGTTATATCTTTCATTGTTTGTAATGAATCCCATGTTATAGTTCATCATCACTTCCTCTACCTGATTGTATCCATCCTGAACAAGTTCATCCTTCTCTGCAGGAATAATTACATCAGCAAGATTAAAAGAAAGACCACCCTCGAATGCCTTGCGATAACCTAAATCCTTAATATCATCAAGGAATTTAGCTGTAACATCAACACCACATACTTTGTAAACATGTCCGATAATATCTCGCAATGCTTTCTTAGTGATAATAGTATTTAAGAAACCAACTTTCCTTGGTGTATTTTGGTTTAGAATAACCCTACCAACAGTAGTTTCAATAATATGATTAATAAGATTACCATCCTGATCAACATCATCAACTTTCACCTTAACTATTGCATGAAGATCTACTGCCTTCTCATTAAATGCAATAATTGCTTCCTCTGCAGAATAGAATGTAATCCCTTCTCCCTTGGCTCCTTTTCTCTGTTTTGTAATATAATACAAACCAAGAACCATATCCTGTGAAGGTACGGTAATAGGGGCTCCGTTAGCCGGGTTAAGAATATTGTGAGAACAAAGCATAAGCATCTGTGCCTCCAAAATAGCCTCATTACCTAATGGTAAGTGAACTGCCATCTGGTCACCGTCAAAGTCGGCGTTGAAACCGGTACACGCAAGAGGGTGAAGACGTATTGCTTTTCCTTCAATAAGTTTTGGCTGGAATGCCTGTATACCCAGTCTGTGAAGAGTAGGTGCACGGTTTAACATTACAGGATGACCTTTTAGAACATTCTCCAATATATCCCATACAACCGGATCCCTGCGATCAACTATTTTTTTAGCTGATTTAACAGTCTTTACAACTCCCCTTTCTATAAGCTTTCTAATAATAAAAGGCTTATAAAGCTCAGCTGCCATATCCTTTGGAAGTCCGCATTCATGTAATTTCAAATCAGGACCTACAACAATAACAGAACGTGCAGAATAATCAACACGCTTACCAAGCAAGTTCTGACGGAAACGTCCCTGCTTACCTTTCAAACTATCGGAAAGTGACTTAAGTGGTCTGTTGTTATCTGTTTTTACAGCGTTCGACTTACGAGAGTTATCAAATAAAGAATCAACAGATTCCTGAAGCATACGTTTCTCATTTCTAAGAATCACTTCCGGAGCCTTAATCTCTATAAGTCTCTTCAATCTGTTATTTCTTATAATAACCCTTCTATATAAATCATTAAGATCGGATGTTGCAAATCTTCCTCCATCCAATGGCACAAGAGGACGTAATTCCGGTGGAATAACTGGTACCACCTTAACTATCATCCATTCTGGCCTGTTTATTTCTTTAGACTCTCTGAAAGCCTCTACAACCTGAAGTCTTTTTAATGCTTCATTCTTTCTTTGCTGAGAAGTCTCTGTATTCGCCTTATGTCTTAATTCATAAGAAAGATCATCAAGATTAATCCTGGCCTAACAAATCAAAAAGGGCTTCTGCACCCATCTTTGCTATAAATTTATTAGGATCCTCTTCATCAAGATACTGGTTATCTGCTGGTAATTCATCAAGAATATCAAGATATTCCTCTTCTGTAAGGAAATCAAGATACTTTATACCATCAGCAGCTTTAACTCCAGGATTAATAACTACATAGCGCTCGTAATATATAATTGTATCAAGCTTTTTTGTAGGTAATCCTAAAAGATAACCAATCTTATTAGGTAAAGACTTAAAGTACCAGATATGAGCAACGGGAACTACAAGATGTATGTGTCCCATTCTCTCTCTTCGCACTTTCTTTTCGGTAACCTCTACACCACAACGATCACAAACAATACCTTTATATCTGATACGCTTATACTTACCGCAGTGACATTCATAATCCTTAACTGGACCGAAAATTCTCTCGCAGAATAAACCATCCCTTTCAGGCTTATAAGTACGGTAGTTTATTGTCTCTGGTTTTAAAACCTCTCCACTTGAACGTTCTAAGATTTCCTCAGGAGAAGCTAAACTAATAGAGATTTTAGAAAAATTACTTTTTACCTTATTATCCCTTCTGAATGCCATATAATAGAATATTACTAATTAACTAAAGTTTGAACTGTGGATAAAACCCCACAGTTCAATGTCTTATTATATAAGGTTGATACTCAAGCCTAATCCCCTTAATTCGTGCAACAACACGTTAAGAGATTCTGGTATCCCAGGCATAGGCATTGGCTCACCTTTTACTATTGATTCATAAGTTTTAGCTCTTCCTACAACATCATCGGATTTTACTGTAAGAATTTCCTGAAGAATATGAGCAGCACCGAATGCCTCTAATGCCCAAACCTCCATCTCACCAAAACGCTGACCACCAAACTGAGCTTTACCACCCAGTGGCTGCTGAGTTATCAGTGAGTAAGGACCAATAGAACGAGCATGCATTTTATCGTCCACCATATGTCCCAGTTTAAGCATGTAGATAACTCCTACTGTTGCCGGCTGGTCAAATCTTTCTCCTGTACCACCATCATAAAGATATGTTGTACCGAAACGTGGAACACCTGCCTTATCAGTGTAACTGTTTATCTCATCAATAGATGCACCGTCAAAAATAGGAGTGGCAAAATTAATTCCTAAATTTTCTCCTGCCCATCCCAGAACTGTTTCATATACCTGTCCAAGGTTCATACGAGATGGTACACCAAGTGGGTTAAGACATATATCTACCGGAGTTCCGTCCTCAAGGAAAGGCATATCCTCAGCCCTTACCACTCTGGAAACAATACCCTTGTTACCGTGACGACCAGCCATCTTATCTCCGATTTGAAGCTTACGTTTTTTTGCTATGTAAACTTTAGCCATCTTCATGATACCTGCTGGCAATTCGTCTCCTATTGTAACATTGTATTTTTTACGCTTAAGCTGACTCTCAATCTCTTTATACATCATAACATAGTTATGCAATAAAGCCTTGATCATATCATTCTTGGATTTGTCAGTAGTCCATTTAGCGGCACTTACCTCAAGATAATCAATATCCTGAAGCATCTTAAGTGTAAATTTAGTCCCTTTAGTAATTAGCTCTTGATTATAATAATCTTTAACTCCCTGTGAAGTCTTTCCGTTTACAAGTATAAAAAGCTTATCAACCAATTCATCTTTAAGCTGATTAAACTTAACCTGAAATTCTTCATCAAGTCTTGTCAAAAGAGTTTTTTCTGTAGCCTTGGATTTTCTGTCTCTTATAGCTCGGGAAAATAACTTCTTATTAATAACAACTCCCCTCAAAGAAGGAGAAGCTTTTAACGAAGCATCTTTAACATCTCCTGCCTTATCTCCAAAAATAGCTCTTAGAAGCTTTTCTTCAGGTGAAGGATCCGATTCCCCTTTAGGAGTAATCTTACCAATAAGAATATCACCCGGTTCAACCCTGGCTCCTATTCTTATCATTCCGTTCTCATCCAAATCCTTAGTCGCCTCTTCACTAACATTAGGAATATCAGCAGTAAGCTCTTCCATTCCCCTCTTTGTCTCACGAACTTCCAATGTGTATTCATCAACATGAACAGAGGTAAAGATATCTTCTTTAACTATCTTTTCCGAGATCACAATAGCATCCTCGTAGTTATAACCCTTCCATGGCATGAAGGCCACTTTAAGGTTACGGCCAAGAGCTAACTCTCCTCCTCTGGAAGAATAACCCTCTGTCAATATCTGACCTTCGGTTACAATATCTCCCTTTTTAACTATAGGGCGTAGAGTAACTGTTGTACTCTGGTTAGTTTTCTTATACTTTGGAAGATTATATGTCTCTGTTTCTCCTCTGAAACTAACAAAAGCCTCTTCCTCTGTCTTATTATATCTAACTATTATCTTATCTGCATCAACATAGTCAATAACTCCTTCTCCCTCTGCTACAATCTGAGTTCTTGAATCCCTTACAAGGAACGATTCAAGACCGGTTCCTACAACAGGTGCCTGTGGTTGAATAATTGGAACTGCCTGACGCATCATGTTCGATCCCATCAATGCACGGTTGGCATCATCATGCTCAAGGAAAGGAATTAAGGATGCTGCAATTGAAGCAATCTGGTTAGGCGCTACGTCAATAAGTTCAAGATTTTGAACCTCCTCAAAAGGAAAGTCCCCATCTTTTCTTGACTTAGCTCTGGCGTTAATAAACGATCCATCTTCTTTAATTGGTGCACTTGCCTGTGCTATAACCTTACCTTCTTCCTCTTCTGCCGAAAAATATGATATCCCTTCCTGTGTAAGATCAACAATACCGTTATTAACCTTCCTGTATGGAGTCTCAATAAATCCTAACTTATTTATCTTAGCGTATACACACAAAGAAGAAATAAGACCAATATTAGGACCTTCCGGAGTCTCAATAGGACATAAACGTCCATAGTGAGTATAGTGAACATCTCGAACCTCGAAACCGGCTCTTTCTCTTGAAAGACCACCTGGCCCAAGAGCAGACATCCTTCGTTTATGTGTAATCTCCGCCAATGGATTGGTCTGGTCCATAAACTGAGACAATGCATTGGTACCAAAAAAAGAGTTGATTACAGATGAAAGGGTCTTTGAATTAATAAGGTCAATAGGGGTAAATACCTCATTATCCCTTACATTCATCCTTTCGCGGATAGTTCTTGCCATACGAGCCAATCCAACACCAAACTGGTTAAACATTTGCTCTCCAACAGTCCTCACCCTTCTGTTACTCAAGTGATCGATATCATCAACATCAGCTTTAGCATTCAATAATTTAATCAAATGCTTTATGATCTCGATCATATCCTCCTTTGTAAGTACCCTTATATCATTATCTGTATTCAGAAGAAGCTTTTTATTAAGACGGTAACGTCCTACTTCCCCTAAATCATATCTCTTTTCTGAGAAAAATAATTTATCTATAACATCACGTGCAGTAGCCTCGTCTGGTGGCTCCGAATTACGAAGCTGACGGTAAATATATAACACAGCTTCTTTCTCGGAGTTACAAGGATCCTTATGTAATGTGTTATATATAATTGCAAAATCAGCTAAACTAGCTTTCTCCTTATGGAGTAAAATAGTTTTTGCACCCGAATCGACAATTTCATCAATATGTTCAGGTTCCAGAACCGTCTCACGATCAATAATAACCTCATTACGCTCAATAGATACAACTTCTCCTGTATCTTCATCCACAAAGTCTTCTATCCACGACTTTAATACCCTAGCAGCTAATTTCCTTCCAACGACTTTCTTCAACCCAGCCTTAGAAACCTTAATCTCATCTGCAAGATTAAAAATTTCAAGAATCTCTTTGTCTGTTTCAAAACCAATAGCCCTCAACAATGTTGTTACTGGTAACTTCTTCTTTCGATCGATATAAGCATACATAACATTATTAATGTCTGTAGCAAACTCTATCCAAGATCCTTTAAAAGGAATAATACGAGCCGAATATAATTTAGTACCATTGGCATGTAGACTATGTCCGAAGAAAACACCTGGTGACCTGTGTAACTGTGATACAATTACCCTTTCTGCACCATTTATAACAAATGTTCCCCTTGGAGTCATATAGGGTACTGTTCCCAAATATACATCCTGAACAACGGTATCAAAATCCTCATGTTCTGGATCTGTACAGTAAAGCTTAAGCTTCGCTTTTAATGGAACACTATAAGTTAACCCCTGATCAACACACTCCTCAATAGAATATCGGGGTGGGTCGATTGAATAATCTATAAACTCAAGAACAAAATTATTTCTCGTATCCGTTATTGGGAAATTTTCTTTAAAAACCTGAAACAGACCTTCTTCTTTGCGATTGTCAGCTACAGTTTCAAGTTGAAAAAAGTCCTTGAAAGATTTCAATTGCACTTCTAAGAAATCAGGATATTTAAGCTGATTCTTAATAGAAGCAAAACTAATTCTTGTATTGTTATTATTTAAAGACATCTATTTTGTATTAATTGAACCTAAACAATTATAACAACAAAAGGCCTAGAGTCCCCGAGGGAACTCTAAACCATACAAAACCCATATAATGGTTTCTTATTTTGTTATTTAAGTTCAACTTCAGCTCCAGCTTCTTCTAATTTAGCTTTTAAAGATTCAGCTTCTTCTTTAGAAACTTTTTCTTTCAATGGAGCAGGAGCAGCGTCTACAGCCGCTTTAGCCTCTTTTAGTCCAAGACCTGTAAGTTCTTTTACTAGTTTAACAACTGCTAATTTAGAAGCACCAGCTGAAGTAAGAATTACATCAAATTCAGTTTGCTCTGCAGCACCACCTTCAGCAGCAGCAGGAGCTGCAACAGCTACAGCAGCAGCAGCAGGTTCAATACCATACTCTTCTTTCAATATCTCAGCTAATTCATTAACTTCTTTTACTGTTAAGTTAACTAATTCTTCTGCAAGCTTTTTAATATCTGCCATTTTTCTATGTATTTAAAAAAATTTATTTATTTACTAAACTAAACTCAAATTATTCCTTCTCCGACAATGTCTTAACAAGACCTGCCAAAGTATTCTTTCCTGATTCAAGAGCAGAAACAACATTCTTGATTGGTGACTGAAGAAGAGCAATAACATCTCCGATAAGTTCGTCTCGGGATTTAATATTGCAAAGTGCTTCTAATTGATCATCACCTATATACAATGATTCTTCTACATACGCTGCCTTCAGGATAGGCTTATCGTGTCCTTTACGAAACTCTTTAATAACTTTTGCTGGAACATTTCCTGCCTCAGTCAACATTATTGAGCTCGATTCTTTTAGAACTTCTGATAACTCAGTATATTCACCCTCAGCTTGCTCTAAAGCAACCCTAAGAAGAGTGTTTTTTACCTGGATCAATTTAACTTGTTTCTCAAAACAAGCTTTTCTTAGAGCCTGTGTAGCACCTGCATCTAAGCATGATATATCGGTAATATAAAAGTGCTTTGCACCGTTAATTTGATCCGTCAAGTTATCTATAATGCTCTTTTTTAATTCCCTTTTCATACTATAAGGTCTTTAAAATTAACAATTAATCAAGGATTGTCCTTGGTTCAACTTTAATCCCCGGGCTCATAGTGCTTGACAGATACACACTCTTAATATAAGTACCTTTAGCAGCTGATGGTTTTAGCTTATTGATAACACTTAAGAATTCTCTGGCGTTATCCTTAATTTTAGCTGGATCAAAAGATACTTTACCTATTGATGAATGTATAATCCCGAATTTATCCACTTTAAAATCGATCTTACCCTGCTTAACTTCTTGTACAGCTTTACCAATTTCCATTGTAACTGTACCGCTTTTAGGGTTAGGCATCAAACCTCTAGGACCTAATATACGTCCAAGAGCTCCAACTTTTCCCATAACAGAAGGCATAGTAATAATCACATCGACATCAGTCCATCCGTCTTTGATTTTTCCGATATACTCGTCAAGACCAACAAAATCAGCACCGGCCTGTTTTGCCTCTTCCTCCTTATCTGGAGTACAAAGAACCAAAACCTTTATTTCTTTTCCTGTACCGTGTGGTAGTGAACAAACACCACGCACCATTTGATTGGCTTTACGAGGATCTACACCAAGACGAACATCCATGTCAACTGACGCATCGAATTTTGTGAAAGTAATATCCTTTACAAGCTCTGCAGCTTCGTCGATAGTATATACTTTACCTTCCTCGATCTTTTCTAAAGCTAACTTCTGATTTTTTGTCAGTTTACCCATTTTTTATTGAAGTCTTTTAAATTTCATTAAAAAGGTCTTTCACCTTCTACGGTGATACCCATACTTCTAGCAGTTCCTGCAACCATGCTCATTGCCGATTCAAGTTCGAAAGCATTCATGTCTTTCATCTTTCCTTCAGCAATCTCCCTAATACTATCCCAATTCACTGAAGCAACCTTTTTACGGTTAGGCTCAGCAGATCCGGATTTTATTTTCGCAGCTTCTTTTAGTTGCACTGGAACAGGAGGAGTCTTGGTGATAAATTCAAACGAACTATCACTATATACAGTAATTACTACGGGAATCACTTTACCTGCCTGATCTTGAGTACGAGCATTAAATTGCTTACAGAAGTCCATAATGTTAACTCCCTTAGAACCTAATGCAGGACCAACAGGAGGTGAAGGATTCGCAGCTCCACCTTTAATTTGTAATTTAATTAATCCAGCAACTTCTTTTGCCATGATAATTTTTCCTCTCTTTTAAAAGTTACTCTTTTTCTACCTGCATGAAACTTAACTCAAGAGGTGTCTTACGTCCGAAAATCTTAACCATTACTTTAAGCTTTTTCTTCTCTGTATTAACCTCTTCTATCACACCGGTAAATCCATTAAAAGGTCCATCTGTTACCTTAACTGATTCTCCTACAAAATAAGGAACACTTATTTCTTCGGCTTTTTCTGCAAGTTCATCAACTTTGCCAAGTATTCTGTTCACCTCAGCCTGGCGCATAGGAACCGGATCTCCTCCTTTAGTATCCCCCAGGAAGCCAATCACATTCGTTATATCACGAAGAATGTGGGGGAATTTCTCCTACCAAAGCAGCTTCAATCATTACATATCCGGGAAAAAAATTCCTTTCAGTACTGATCTTTTTTCCATTCCTAATTTGATAAACCTTTTCAGTAGGTATCAAGACTTGAGATACATAATCCTGAAGTCCTAAACTAGCGATTTCGCTTTCAATATATTCTTTTACCTTCTTTTCCTTCCCTCCAATAGTCCTAAGAACATACCATTTTTTTTCGATATCAGCCATATTTATTACCTCCAGAGATTAATAAAACAATCCATATACAAAGTCCATCAGATGTCTGAATCCGTAGTCCATCACAAATATTGACATAGCTATAATAGCGGAAGCTACCATTACAACTGCAGCACTACTTTGTAATTCAGACCAGCTTGGCCAGGAAACTTTCTCAACCAGCTCTTTATATACTTCTTTCAAATAATTTTTTATTCTCATAATATTTTCCTCATTCTTTGCACGGGAGGAGAGACTCGAACTCCCGACACCTGGTTTTGGAGACCAGTGCTCTACCAACTGAGCTACACCCGTAAATAGGTTGATTCGCTTATCACGAACCAACCGGAAATATTGTCAAATTATTCAACAATCTCTGTAATCTGACCAGCACCTACTGTTCTACCACCTTCACGGATAGCGAAACGTAGACCTACACTACATGCTACTGGAGTAATCAACTCAACGTTAATTGTCAAGTTATCACCAGGCATTACCATTTCTACTCCTTCTGGTAAAGTAATCTCACCAGTTACGTCTAGCGTACGGATATAGAACTGTGGACGGTATTTATTATGGAATGGAGTGTGACGTCCACCTTCTTCTTTTTTCAAGATATATACCTCAGCCTTAACTTTAGTGTGAGGAGTAACTGTCTTAGGATGACAAATAACCATACCTCTTTTGATATCATTCTTGTCAATACCTCTAAGAAGAAGACCTACGTTATCTCCAGCCTGTCCTTCGTCAAGAATCTTACGGAACATCTCAACTCCTGTAACTACTGATTTCATTCCTTCAGCACCAAGACCAATGATCTGTACTTCTTCACCAGTTTTTACAATACCAGTTTCGATACGACCTGTAGCAACAGTACCACGACCTGTAATAGAGAATACGTCCTCAACAGGCATCAAGAATGGTTTATCCACATCACGTGGAGGAAGTGGAATCCATGTGTCAACAGCATCCATAAGTTCCATTACCTTATCAACCCACTCTGGCTCTCCGTTAAGAGCACCTAGTGCAGAACCAAGGATAATAGGAGTATTATCACCGTCAAACTCATAGAAATCAAGAAGCTCACGAAGCTCCATTTCAACAAGCTCAAGCATTTCAGGATCATCTACCATATCCACTTTGTTCAAGAAAACTACCATTTTAGGTACGTTTACCTGACGTGCAAGTAGAATGTGCTCACGAGTCTGAGGCATAGGACCATCAGTAGCAGCACAAACAAGGATAGCACCATCCATCTGAGCAGCACCAGTTACCATGTTCTTCACGTAGTCGGCGTGACCTGGACAGTCAACGTGCGCATAGTGACGATTTGCAGTCTGATACTCAACGTGTGCAGTATTAATAGTAATACCTCTTTCCTTCTCCTCTGGAGCATTATCAATCTGATCAAAACTTTTAACTTCTGAAAGACCTTTTTCTGCCAATACTTTAGTGATTGCAGCAGTCAAAGTAGTCTTACCGTGGTCAACGTGACCGATAGTACCGATATTTACGTGTGGTTTCGATCTATCAAAATGTTCTTTAGCCATAACTCTAACATTATTTTGTTAAACAAATCCAATTTTTTCAACTTTCCTCTGTTTCAAACCAATTTAATAAACGAGATTTATTTTCACTACCCTCACTATAATTCATTGGCTATCAACAAAAACCATTCCCAGGCACAAATTTCACCCAAAAATGGTTCGCAAATGTAAAAATTTATTTTCTATATCACAAATAATGAGGTGTTTTTTCAATTATTTAGCCTTCAATTTTTCCTTATTCTTAACAAGTTGCCTCTTTAAGACCTCAAAAACCTGATCAGTAGCCTCCTCAAAAGTAGATCCCTGCTTTTTTGCAAACACAGGACCGCCCTTAATATCAACATTCACCTCAATAAGCTTGTTTTCCAAATTATCATCTTTTTCAACCCTCAAAATAACATCCGCTGACATTATACTATCATTGTACCTTGGAAGCTTACCAATCTTTTTATTAATATACTCCTCAAGACCTTCTCTAACATTAAAACCAACAGCATTAATTTGTACGTTCATATATATTCCTCCTACATTTTTTAGGCTCTGGGATGAGCTTGTTTAAAAACTTTCTTTAATTTTTCAAAACTATTGTGTGTATATATCTGAGTCGCCGACAAGTTTGCATGACCAAGCAACTCCTTAATAGCTTCCAATTCCGCTCCATTATTCAATAAATGTGTAGCAAAACTGTGTCTTAAAACATGAGGACTTTTCTTCCCCTGAGTAGTAACCTCAGAAAGATGTTTTTTCACCACCCTATAAACCAACTTATCG
This sequence comes from Marinifilaceae bacterium, assembly GCA_963666945.2. Classification (GTDB taxonomy): domain Bacteria; phylum Bacteroidota; class Bacteroidia; order Bacteroidales; family Marinifilaceae. The sequence continues at coordinate 26,263 of CAXXRT010000042.1, read as the reverse complement.
TATACAGGCTTACCTTTTTCAGTAACAAACAAAAAATCATTATCAGGATCAACCTCTTCTTTTCTTATACACATATAATCATCAAGCAATCTCCTCAATCCAACCTCAAAAGGAACCAGCCTCTCCTTATTACCTTTTCCTGTTACCTTAAGCTCCATTCTCTGAAAATCCACATCGGCAAGACGAAGACCAACAAGCTCAGCCCTTCGCAATCCTGTCTGATACAACACCTCCACTATCAACCTGTCTCTGTAGCCGGTAAAATCATCTGAAAAACCTCCTTCATATTCAAGTCTGCACATATTCTCCTCAGACACAAACACAGGCAACTTTCTGCCTGTCTTGGGAATTACTACACCCTCCATAGGATTATCAACAATAACCTTTTCCTTCATTAAATACCGAAAAAAAGACTTCAACGTACTTAGCTTACGCCTTACAGTAACTGAAGTTGCGTTATTACTCATCAAAACAACAACCCAGTCCCTAATAACCTTGTGATCTATATCCTCTATAGAATAAACAACCAGTTTCCGGTAAATAAATTCCAGAAACTGGTCAAGATCTTTTCCGTAAGCAATTACGGTATTTTTTGAATATCTCTTTTCGTTCTTTATATAACTAAGAAATCTTTCTTTATAATCCATACAGAGTCGGGAATAATTTTGAACTAAATTAAAATAAAATTTTCAAAAACAAAAACTCCCGGGAGGATTTTTAATCCTCTACCTCTTGTAAGTGCTGAACATAGACTGCACGAATCTTCTCTTCTCTTTTTTTGATAGAAGGCTTCTTATAGGCCTGTCTCTCTCTTAACTCCTTGACAACCCCAGTCTTCTCAAATTTTCTTTTGAATTTCTTAAGTGCTCTCTCTATATTTTCGCCTTCTTTTAATGGTACAATAATCATAACAATATATTTTTAAAATTTTTATTTTTTTCTTAACTAAAAATCAAAATTTGGCTCCAAAAAGTCTTCTTTTCTTCTGCCAGGCATTAACTATTATATATTTCTTTTCTATCAATTTATTACAGTAGTTTAAAACCACCCCCTTTCAAATTCACTGAATAACAGCTTTTTATTATATTGTTTTTAAAAATAGGCTGCAAAATTACAAAAAAAGTTTATAACTCCAAACTATTAATTATCAATATACACTATTAAGGATTGTACATGTCTTTGTTGTAATAATTGAAAATCCCATTAAGCATCTCAACAGATGCTCCGGCCACTACATTATCCGGATCAACTTCCAAAACCTTATAATAGTAATTCAGGGCATTTTTAAAATCTCCCTTTTTCTGCCACATCTTACCGCAGCCCAACAAGGCATCAATGTTTTTAGAATCGGCACCAACCACTACCTCATACAAACCCAAAGCCCCATCTATTTCATCATTTCTCACGCACTCAGCAGCTCTTGCCAACGAAGCTAAAATATCTACTCCCATAATTAATATCTGTTTTAAAAATCATTTTTTATTTCACAAATGTAAGTAAAGCTACTAATTTTGCAGTGGCTTTTATAGAATTTAACTAATTTCGACGCATATAGTTTCATAAACAATTCAATTATGGGAAAACAAAACTGGAAACCTGGAACAATGGTATACCCTATTCCTGCCGTCATGGTCAGCTGTGGAAACAATAAAGATGAATACAATATTATAACAATAGCCTGGACAGGGACAATATGTACCGATCCTGCCATGTGCTATATATCCGTGCGAAAAAAAAGACACTCCTACAACATAATCAAAAAAAACAAGGAATTTGTAATAAATCTGACTACCCAAAAACTGGCTTACGCCACGGACTGGTGTGGTGTTAAATCCGGAAAAGATTACGACAAATTTAAAGAGATGAATCTTACTCCCGGGAAATCCCTGAAAATATCAGCACCCACAATTGAAGAATCCCCCTTAAGCATTGAATGCAAAGTCAAGGAAATTATTGAACTTGGATCACACGATATGTTCATAGCAGAGGTAGTAAACATACAGGCCGATGAAAAATACATAAATCCAAAGACTGGAAAATTCATCTTCAGCAAATCTCGCCCCATCTGCTATTCCCATGGTCACTACTTCGAACTTGGCAAGCTATTGGGGAAATTTGGCTACTCGGTAAGCAAAAAAAATCAAAAATAAATCCTGGTAGTGTACTCCGATACATTACCGCAATTATCTGAAACCGTCAGCACAAAATTATGCCTGCTGCCGGTTTTTACCCTTTCCTTATCAAAAACACACTCTACAATTCCTCTTTTGGCATCATAAGAGGTCAATACCCATATCCCGTCAAGCCTGCCTTCATATTTTAAAAGACCGCTTCCGCTTTCCTCCACACAAAAACTCATTCTTCCGTTTTTTCCAAAATGCTTTAAGGTATAATTCCCAAGGGGTTTAATCACAGGGGCCACAGTATCTGTAACAACAGACAAACTACCCATATTTTTCAACCTGCAACACAGGGTATCTCCCTCAACCCAACTGCTCACAGCCTCCGGCTCTCCTCCATTAATCATATTTACAAAATAAGCTTTTGAAACAATAGCAGAATCTAGCTTCAATGTCACACTGAGTGCTGATTTCAACGGAACATATTCCCCATTAAGACAATAAACCAGATCATTATAATAACCAGCCCCCCTTATAGTATCCATATAAGAATTCAAATACACATCATCAAACAAAGCATCATCACCAACACAGACATCCATATCACCCAGCTTTATGCAATGCGATTTACCTGCAATGTATTCTATTCCATTCTTTTTTATATCATCAACAACAGCTTCTTCCCCCTTTATTCTAAAATCAAGCAAAGATTTATTACCCGACATATCACTAATCTCAAATCGCATATTATACAAGGAATCCCTCTCCACCTTTAAAAGCCCTTTATCAATACAGCATTTTACGCCTTCAAAACGACAAGACCCGGGGAACCATGTCTTATACACTTTCACCCCTCTCTCTGAATCTATCTTATAATCTTTAATAATATTCACACTTGAAGTATTGGCAAAAGAAAAACGATCAACCTCATATTTATACCTCAACTCATCATTAACGAACATCTCAATAGAATAAATCCCGCAGGAATTCCACGAACCATTAATAAAATCCTTAACCCTTAACCCAAAACCAATAACACCAGAACAGGAAATCTGATTAATATCTTTAAGCACAAATTTCCTGTTAATATAATCCACAGGAATTTTATCAACAGGACAGGAAAAAATATCATTGCCCCTGCCCAGATCATATACATACAATTCCTGTATCTTAGGCCTTATATTATCCTTCGGCTTAAAGTAAAAAAAAGGATTCATCGGCTCCTGGCTAACGGCATCGCGAACCTCGTAATGTAAATGAGGACCACCAGAGGAACCGGAATTACCGGAATAACCTATAATCATTCCTTTCTTTACAGGCAACACCCCCTCTTTCACCCCTGCATCCAGAGCCCAGCATTCATTCCCGTATTGCTGCTCCCTGACATACTTTTCAATTTCAGGCGAAAAATTTCTTAAATGAGCATAAACTGTCATCAATCCATTGGGATGCTGAATATATACTGCCCTGCCGTAACCCGTGGGGGAGACAACTATTCTTGCAACAAAACCTTTTTCAGAGGCATACACCCTATATCCACACTTGCCATTGGTCTTGAAATCAACACCTGAATGAAAATGAGTCTTCCTAAGCTCACCAAAACTACCTGAATAACTAAGTGGAATCTTTAAAGGAGGATGTAAATCATATCCCATTTCCGAAACCTGGGCAATACTCTGAAACTGAAAACTTAGAAAAAAGACAAATATATTCAGACATGAAATCAATTTCATAATTAATAATTATTTATAATTATATTAAAACATACACAAAGAAAAACATTTTACAGGCAGTGGGCAAAATTATAGTCAATTATTCTTGAATATTTACCCAAAATTAACTAGCTTTGTATTATAAAGGAAAGTAAAATATGACAGAAGAACACAGGAATTTACTTGACGAATTAAAAAATAAAATTAAAAAATTAAATACTTTATATACGGAATCTCGCGAAAGTAATATTCAGAGCAATATAGAAATAGAAAATTTAAAAGAAGCTTTGAAAAAACAAAAAGACGAGTACGAAGAATTAAAAGAAAAACACAATACATTAAAGACAGCAAAATCCATTTTAGCTCCGGAACAAGATAACCATGAAGCTAAAATAAAAATAAACAAGATGGTGCGGGAGATAGACAAATGTATTGCTCTTTTGAATAGTTAATATTAATGGAAAGAAAACTATCTATAAATGTAAATGTTGCCGGACGAAATTATTCTCTAACCATAGCGATGGAAGAAGAGGAGAATATAAGAAAGGCCGCAAATATCATAAACAACAAAGTACTGCAATACAGAAATAAGTTTGCGGACAAAGACACACAGGATTTCCTGGCAATGTCATCTTTGCAGTTTGTGATAAAACTTATAGAAAGTGAGAAAAACAAAGATATAGAGCCATTGATCGATGAGATTAAAGAGCTCAACGAAGAGTTGGAAATTATATTAAAGAGTAATTAGAAAGCGTTCTTAAAAATATAAAAGAGTTACCCGCATTGTCCTTTTAAACGATTGAAACTCAACATTTATTAAATTAGAGCCAAGCTCTATTTGATGAAGACAGGCCTTATCTGCTTTGCAGATCTTCTCGTAAGACATAGGAAGTCTGACCCAAATGGCAGCTCTACCCATGTTATAACGGGGTTTTATTCAGTTTAGGGGATAGTGCGGGTTTTTTTTGCAATTATTAATCATATATAAATCAATCGTCATGTACATAGACATAATTATTGGAGTAGTTGCTTTACTTCTGGGGATAGGATTAACATACTATTTTATACAGCAATCCCTTAAAAGATCGAGCAATAATATAATTAAAGAAGCTGAGGCAGAGGCTGAAGTCATTAAAAAAGACAAGATACTTCAGGCCAAGGAAAAATTTCTCCAGCTAAAAACAGAGCACGAGAAGCAAATCACTGCCAAAAACAATAAAATCCTAATCGCTGAGAATAAACTTAAGCAAAAAGAGGTTCTTTTCAACCAAAAATTTGAAGATTTTCAACGCAAGAAAAAAGAAGTTGACGCAATAAGGGAAAATCTTGATATGCAAATTGAGCTGGTTGAAAAAAAGACTCAGGAACTTGAAAAGGAAAAGCTTAAGCAAATTGAGCAACTGGAAACTATTTCAGGAATGTCTGCCGAACAGGCTAAGGATCAGCTTATAAATTCCCTTAAGGATGAAGCTGAAACAGATGCATCTGCCTTTATTAATGAAATAATGGAGGAAGCCAAGATGACAGCTAACATGGAAGCCAAGAAAGTTGTCATAAAGACTATTCAGCGCGTTGCCACAGAAACAGCTATTGAAAATGCCGTAACAATCTTCCATATCGACTCGGATGAAATGAAGGGGCGTATAATTGGTAGAGAAGGTAGAAATATCAGGGCACTGGAAGCAGCTACCGGAATAGAAATTATTGTAGACGATACACCGGAGGCTATTGTGCTATCAGGATTTGATCCTGTAAGAAGAGAAGTTGCAAGACTTGCCCTTCACCAATTGGTAACAGATGGAAGAATTCACCCTGCAAGAATTGAAGAAGTTGTTAATAAAGTAAGCAAACAACTGGAAGAAGAAATTATCGAAACAGGAAAAAGAACAACCATCGACCTGGGCATTCATGGTCTTCACCCTGAACTAATCAGACTGATCGGTAAAATGAAATACCGTTCATCTTACGGACAAAACCTGCTTCAACACGCAAGAGAAACAGCAAACCTTTGTGGAATAATGGCTGCTGAACTTGGGCTTAATCCTAAAAGAGCCAAGAGAGCCGGTCTGCTGCACGATATAGGTAAGGTGCCAGATGATGAGCCAGAATTGCCACACGCAATCCTTGGTATGAAGTTAGCTGAGAAATTCAAGGAAAAACCAGATATCTGTAATGCTATTGGTGCCCACCACGACGAAACTGAGATGACCAGTCTTATAGCCCCTATAGTACAGGCATGTGATGCAATCTCAGGAGCAAGACCAGGAGCAAGAAGAGAAGTTGTGGAATCTTACATAAAACGTCTTAAGGATCTTGAAGAACTTGCATTATCCTATCCAGGAGTATTAAAAACTTACGCAATACAGGCAGGTAGAGAGTTGAGAGTTATAGTCGGAAGTGAGAAAATAACAGATAAGGAAGCAGAAAAACTTTCATACGATATTGCAAAGAAAATACAAGACGAGATGACTTACCCGGGACAGGTTAAAATTACCGTAATCCGTGAAACACGATCTGTGAGCTTTGCTAAATAATAACAAAACTGAATTATTCTTAAAGAGGCTGTCTCGTAAAAAGAGACAGCCTCTTTTTATTTAAGGGACTATAATTCCTCAAATACGCACTATCCTCATACCAGATTCACTCCTCACTCGCACCAACTCTCCTCTTTCTGGTAATTTAGTGGATACTTTACGGTTATTTTCTTCGGCCAGGAATACAGAAAGTATGGGTTAAGTATAGAGGAAGGGCAATTCAGGTACGATAAATTCTTTTTAACTAAATTTTAATATTCCCTTGCTTAATTATCCTTATTAACTAACTTTGAAATAAATAATATAAAGTATGGATAATATACAAAGCTCTGAATTAATATTAAATAAAGATGGAAGCATCTTTCATCTTCACCTGAAACCCGAAGATATAGCAGACACCATTATACTGGTAGGCGATCCGTCAAGGGTAGATCTTATTGCAACCTATTTCGATACAATTGAAAAAGAAGTATCCAATAGGGAATTCAGAACAATTACCGGATATTACAACAATACAAAACTTAGTATTATTTCCACAGGTATTGGTACCGACAACATTGATATTGTAGTCAATGAGCTTGACGCATTGGTAAATATTGACATTAAGCAGAAGAGGGCAAAGAAAAAAATTAAAAGTCTTAACATCATAAGAATAGGTACTTCCGGATCTATGCAAGCCGACATACCAATTGACAGCTTTGTAATGTCTACAAAATCAATTGGCTTCGATGGAATGCTTAATTTTTACCAAAACAGAAATAAAGTCTCCGACCTGGATTTTGAAAAAGCATTTACAAATCACACTCAATGGAATGAATTACTTGCTAAACCATACGTAGTTAATTCCTCTACTGAGCTTATAAAGAAACTAGATAGCGACAGAATAATAAAAGGGGTAACTATATCGGCCAATGGTTTCTACGGTCCACAAGGGCGTGTTCTTAGGTTACCTATAGCAGACCCTGAATTAAACCAAAAGATTGCAACTTTTGAATATAAAGGACAAAAAATAACCAACTACGAGATGGAAAGCTCAGCAATAGCAGGTCTTTCCTTGCTAATGGGACACAAAGCAATAACCATCTGCGCCATTATAGCAAACAGGGCAACAGGAGAAGCCAGTCCCGACTACCATAAAACAATAAAAGAACTAATAGAGTACACACTTAATAAAATAACCGAATAGTAATTAAAATTTTTATAACAATGAAAAACAAACAATACGGATTAATTGGAGTTATTGGATTTATAGGTATAGTAATATTATTCTCAGGTTTGGGAATGTTTTATACTTTAAATCCTGGTGAAAGAGGAGTAATATTCAGAAAATTCACAACCGGACTTGACAAAGAACATGTTCTAAGACCAGGATTCCATGTTATTGCACCATGGAATAAAATGTATATCTACGATGTAAAAGAGCAAAAAAGCGAAGAAACAATGGATGTACTAGACAAAAACGGATTATCTGTAAATATAGATGTATCTGTTCGCTTCAATCCGGTTTACGATAAAATAGGATATCTTCATGAAGTATTTGGGAAATTCTATATAAATCAACTTGTAATACCTGAAGTACGCTCTTCTGTTCGTCAGGTGGCTGGCCGATATACAGCAGAGGAAATTTATTCAACCCAAAGGCAGGAAGTTGAAGCTGCAATTATAAACGAGACATCTGCAAGTCTTAAGAAAAACAATATAGACATGCGAGCATTGCTTATCCGTTCCATCAATCTTCCTGAAAAGATAAAGCAGGCAATTGAAAATAAGCTTAAGCAGGAACAGGAAGCTTTGGCCTACAAATTCAGACTGGAAAGAGAAAAAAGTGAAGCAGAAAGAAAAAAGATTGCAGCAGAGGGAGAAGCCAGAGCCAACGATATCATAAACAGCAGTCTATCAACAGCTTTATTAAAAATGAGGGGTATTGAAGCAACTATTGAGCTATCAAAATCACCAAATTCGAAGGTAATAGTCATTGGTAGTGGCAAGGAAGGTATGCCTCTTATTTTAGGAAACAACTAAAAGAAGAATAACAAATTTATTTATATTTGTGCGAATCTTAAATAAATTGACATGATACAACGAATTCAATCTTTATACCTGTTAATAATAATCGGTTTATTATCGACTATGTTCTTTATGCCGTTGGCAAATTTAAATGTACTTGAAGGAAACATGTATAATTTCTATGTTCATGAAATAACTGAAAATGCAACAGAAAGTGGTACTTTATCGGTAAATTACACAGGTATTATTATTGTAGGTCTTATGATACTTAACGCATTAATTTGCTTCTTTATTTACAAGAAGAGGATTTTACAAATAAGACTAACCACAATAAATATCTTTATGATGATAGGCTCTATCATCCTGCTTTGGTACAACATAAGCAGCTTTGCCAAAGACAACGATGCTCAGATATTTTACAACATACCCATGGTGATACCAATTATAACTATCATATTGAGTTATCTGGCAATAAGAGCAATAGGTAAAGACGAGGCACTAATAAGAAGCATAGACAGAATAAGATAAATACTAAAAATCCGATTAAACATCGGATTTTTTTTTATATTTGACGGAATAATAAAAAAAACCAAAATCAAATAGAAATGAGAAGATTGTCATTAGTATTAGTACTAGCAATGATTTCTGTATTCTCAGGAAAATTAAATGCATGTACTAATTTCTTGTTTACAAAATCAACTACAACTGACGGCTCCACAATGATTACATATGCAGCCGATTCACATGTACTTTACGGAGAATTGTATTTCAGACCAGCAGCAGACTGGGCACCAGGGACTATGGTTGATATTTACGACTGGGATTCAGGTAAGTACCATGGTCAGATTCCTCAGGTTGCCCACACTTATTCTGTTATAGGTAACATGAACGAATACCAGCTAGCCATAGGTGAAACTACTTACGGAGGTAGAGAAGAACTAGGCGAACAAGATGGTGCAATCATGGACTATGGTAGTCTTATTTACACTACTTTACAAAGAGCTAAGAATGCCCGTGAAGCTATTAAGGTAATGACTGAATTAGTAGAAAAATACGGTTATGCCAGTTCTGGAGAATCTTTTTCTATATGCGATCCAAATGAAGTATGGATACTTGAATTGATTGGTAAAGGAAAAGGACAGAAAGGTGCTGTATGGGTAGCAAGAATGATTCCTGACGGATATGTTAGTGGCCATGCAAACCATGCAAGAATAACAACTTTCCCTCTTGAAGGAAAAACATCTATATCTTCTGCCAAGATGGATAATATTTTAGACAAAGACATAACAACAGTTTATGCTAAAGATGTTATCTCTTTTGCAAAAGAAAAAGGATACTTCCCTAAAGATGCAAAAAACAAAGAATTCAACTTCTCTGAATGTTATGCTCCAGTTGATTTTGGAGGTGCCCGTTTCTGTGAAATGCGTGTATGGGCTTTCTTTAACTCAGTTAAAAAAGGCATGGAACAGTACTTTGAGTATGCAAAAGGAAATATAGAACATGGAAAGCATGGTTTTGCGACAAACCGTATGCCTCTATGGATTAAGCCAGATAATAAAATTGACGTTCTTGACGTGATGGATTACATGCGTGACCACCTTGAAGGAACAGAACTTGATATGTCTAAAGATCCAGGTGCCGGTCCTTTTGGATGCCCTTACCGTTGGAGACCTCTTACATGGAAAGTTGACGGAAAAGAATATTGCAACGAAAGAGTGACAGCTACACAGCAAACAGCATTCTCATTTGTAGCACAATGCAGAAGCTGGCTTCCTGACGAAGTAGGTGGAATTTTCTGGTTTGGTATAGATGATGCAGCCAGTACTGTATATTTCCCAATGTACACATCATCTACAAGAGTTCCTGAATCATACAAAGTTGGTAACGGCAACATTATGGACTTCACTCCTAAATCTGCACACTGGGTATTCAACCAGGTATGTAACTTAGCTTACACTCGTTATAATATGATTCAGCCTGAAATAAGAAAGAAACAAAGAGCTCTTGAGGCAAAATATGTAGCCTTCACAAAAATGACAGACAAGGCAGCAGAATCGATGTTAGCAGAAAACAAAGAAATGGCAGTTGAATACCTAACTGACTTTTCTTGCAACCAGGGAAACAACCTTGTTGATTCATGGAGGGATTTTTACGGTTATCTGTTTGCAAAATATGTAGATGGAAACGTTAAAACAAAAGATCCTAACAATAGGAATCCTAAATGTGAGCAACCAGGATATCCTGAAGAATTCCTTCGTCACATTATAGAGAAGACAGGAGATAAACTGGAAGTAAAAGGAGCTGCACATTAATTGATTTTTTATCACATAAATATAGGCGTTTAAAAAAAAAGTGTTACTTTTGTGCCCGATTTATCGTACGTAATCTCTGACAGGGGTACTAACTAGGCTGTTACATTGCGTCCGTGAAACCATTAAAACTGTAAGAAATGGATTTAATTAAGATTGCAGAACAAGCATTTGCAGTAGAAAGAGAAAATGAACTCCCTTCATTTAATACTGGTGATACAATCAGTGTTCACTACAAAATTAAAGAAGGAAATAAAGAGAGAATTCAGATTTTCCGTGGTGTTGTTATACAAATCAAGGGAACTGAAGCTACAAAAACTTTCACTGTAAGGAAAATGTCCGGTAACGTTGGTGTAGAAAGAATTATTCCTTTAAACTCTCCTTCTATCGATAAAATCGAAGTTAACAAAAAAGGTAAAGTTAGAAGATCAAGAATTTACTACTTACGTGCACTTACCGGTAAAAAAGCAAGAATCAAAGAAAAAAGATTCTAATCTCAAATATAAAGCTCCCAACAGGGGGCTTTTTTTTTACCTTTCTTCACATAAATTATTATCTTTACCCAGACTAATATTACATAAGATTATTCGCCAAAATAATCTTAAACTATATTTGTTATTAAATACAAGGCATCCCAAACAAAATGCCTGAGCCATTTATCCAACAAATATAGAGATCTATCCGTAGTACAGTACGGATTAGTTAGTTTAAAAAAGCAGATAATTATATAATTATGGAAAATAAAGAAATAGAAGAAAGGGCAATACTTAAAGCACATGAATGGTTGGGAGACCACTTCGACAAAACCACAAAAAAAGATGTGCAGGCAATGCTGAATGCCAAAGACAAGACAGAACTTATTGAAGCCTTTTACAAAGACCTTGAGTTTGGAACAGGGGGACTCAGAGGAATAATGGGTGCTGGCACCAACAGAATAAACATATACACCGTTGGTGCTTCAACCCAAGGACTTGCCAACTACATCAATAAAGTCTTTAAAGAGAAAAAAGAAAAATCCGTATGCATAGGTCACGACTGCAGAAACAACTCCAGACTGTTTGCAGAAACAGTTGCCAACATATTTTCTGCCAACGGAATAAAGGCATACCTTTTCGAAGACCTAAGGCCAACTCCGGAGATGTCGTTCTGCATAAGACACTTCGGATGTGTATCCGGAGTAATAATTACTGCTTCTCACAACCCCAAAGAATATAACGGATACAAGGCATACTGGGACGATGGATCCCAACTTGTTCCTCCACACGATAAGAACGTAATAGAAGAAATCAAGAATGTGAAGGTTGAGGACATAAAATTCACTCCAAATAAAAATTTAATAGAAATACTCGATTCTTCCATCGACGAATTATACCTTGACACTGTAAAAAGCGTTTCTTTATCACCCGAATCGATAAAGAACCAACACGACCTGAAAATAGTGTTCACACCACTTCACGGAACAACCGTAAAGCTTGTTCCCGACTCGCTAAAAAAATGGGGATTCACACAGGTGCACACTGTCCCTGAACAGGATGTTGTTTCAGGTGATTTTCCAACGGTATGGTCCGCCAACCCGGAAGAACCAGAGGCTCTTGAAATGGCGATAAACAAAGCCAAAGAAATCGATGCCGAGCTAGTAATGGCATGCGACCCCGACGGAGACAGACTGGGAATAGCCGTTAAAGACAACAACAATAACTGGGTGCTTCTAAACGGAAACCAGACAGCCATTATATTTACCTGGTATATTATATATCAGTACAAAAAGCAAAACCGTCTGCAGGGAGACGAGTACATGGTTAAAACCATAGTAACATCAGAGCTTATTAAAGACATTACAGATAAAAACAATGTAGAATGCTACGACGTCTACACAGGCTTTTAAGTGGATAGCAGCAAAAATCCGTGAATTAGATCACACAAAATATATAGGAGGCGGTGAAGAGTCATTCGGATATATGCCCGGATCATTCACAAGAGACAAGGATGCAGTCTCCTCATGTTCCCTTATTGCAGAAATCGCAGCATGGGCAAAAGATAATGGAATGACGCTATTCGATCTCCTGCTTGATATCTACAAGGAATACGGATTCTCAAAAGAAAAGATGGTATACATAGTTAAGAAGGGACTTAGCGGAGCCGAAGAGATAACAACTATGATGGAAAGACTCAGAAACAATCCCCCTGAATTTATAAACGGTTTAAGACTGATTAAAGTAAAAGACTACCTTTCTCTAAATGAAGCCGATATTATAAACAAGACTACAAAAAAACTGGATTTTGATACCACATCAAATGTCCTACAGTTTTTTCTTGAAGATGGAAGCAAGATTTCTGTAAGGCCATCAGGTACAGAGCCAAAAATAAAATTCTATTTCGAGATAAGAGCTAAGTTGGAAAACACTTCCGACTATGAAAAAACAGATAAGCTGACAGAAGAAAAAATAGACGCCATTATCGAAGAGTTAAAGCTTAAATAAGCATCGGCATAAGCTAAAAAAGCATTTTTTTAAAGATAAGTTTGCCAGTTATCTCTGCGAACTTATCTTTTTTTTAGGGACTATGCAGCAATCTGTATAAGCAGATTTTAAAAGTTCCTATCATAAAACTTTATTTGATAGTGTCTTTTTTTATCTAAAATAGCTTTCAATTAAATACCTGTTTGATTAGAACGGTTTTCTAAATAATGAATAATAGCCGGCTTATTAAACGCACACAAACAGCCAGATTATTTTAGCCTTCCTCAAAAAAATCTTTACGAAAGTTTACAAGATAAAGTCTTTCCGTTGCCCTTGTAAAAGCAGTGTACAGCCATCTCATATACTCCATATCCGGAATATCCTCAGGAATCCAGCCCTGATCTATAAAAACAGAACTCCACTGTCCACCCTGGGCCTTATGACATGTGACAGAGTAGGCAAACTTCACCTGCAAGGCGTTGAAATATTCATTCTCCCTTATCTTTTCAAATCTCTTTTTCTTATTCTTCTCGTTTATATAATCCTTCTCTATCTCACGGTATAATTTTTTGCTGTCCTCATATCCCAGAGAAGGGCTCTCAACATTCAGTGTATCAAGCATAATAATCGTATCAAGTTCTTCGTTATAATCCGGAAATTCCAGACTAACCATAGCAAACCGGAAACCATATAACTCAACAATCCTCTTAATGCGTTGTATGCGTGCAATATCACCATTGGCAATAAAATCCATATTCCCGGAATCGTCACACCAATAGTAATTATTCTTAACCACCATAAGCATATCGCCAGATGAAATCTCCTCTTCCCTGTATAATATCGAATTTCTTATCCCCTGATTAAAACGGTTGGCTCTTTTATTAGAACGACAGACAACCATAGTCTCACCTATTCCAAAATTATCGTAACTGGAAGATATTTCCTCAATAAGCTCATCCCCTCCTATCCTTCTGACATCAGAATAACCCTTGATATCGAAATGGGGAAAACCCGCATCGCCGGAAAACATAGCCACCCTGAGCAAAGTAGCATTATACAATATTCCCGAGTCGGCACTCTGACGAACAACCTCATCGAGATACTTCTCCCACACTTTCTTACCATAAGAAAATTGCAATTCATCCTTATCCAGGGCAGGACTGACATCAAGCCCCACAGGAGGTAACTGAGCTATATCACCAACAAATATTATCTTACAATTTCTTCCGTTATACACATACCTTATCAAATCGTCGAGCAAAGCACCCGAACCAAAAAAAGATCCATCAGTGGAGTAATTGGAAATCATTGAAGCTTCATCAACAATAAATATTGTATTAGAGTTTTTATTAAAATCAACATCAAATACACCTATTCCCTCTTCCTCTTTCCTCTGTCTATAAATTCCATTTATGAATAGTAAAAAGCCGGTTCCGAGGCATATCTTGACAACACCTTAGCAGCCCTGCCGGTAGGAGCCAGTAATACAGTTTTTAATCTTAAACTTTTTCAATACTCTGACAAAGGAACTAATAACAGTGGTTTTTCCGGTCTCCGGCATAACCCTTTCAGCAAAAACAGATCTTCATCCCTCCCCTCTGTAATAAACCCCGGAAAGACTGCTTATCAATTCATGCTGACATAAGGTAGGGCTCGTACCCTAACTCTTCAAAAACCGATTTTATTATATATTCCTTCAACATTTATTAAAAATTATATGTCAGAAAAAAGTCTTCTTTTATTTTTTTTATATAAATTTGCTGCAAACATACTAAAACAATAAGTGATTATTAACAAAATTACTTTATAATTACGGATAAAGGGAAAATATTTATAAGATTGTAAAATTAGGACTTATGAAAAAAAATTATTGTACAGATTCTTTTGGGGTGTGCGATTGTGGTGCTGGGGGTATTTATGCGTTGACAGTATACAAAAGCCACAGAAGTTTCGTGTTATTAAAAAGCAAAGATACGAAGATAATCATCAAAAAGCTAAAAGACATCAGAGAAGCACAAATTGCATTTAAAGATGCTCACGGTTCTTATGCTTCAAATTTTGATACTCTTATCAGCTTCGTTTAAAAACGATTCTATTAAGATAGTTAAATCTATCGGGTCTCTTTCTGATGACCAGCTGGAAGCAGGTATGACAGAAACAGAGGCTATTAAAAAAGGAATAATCATTCGTGATACTTTAAGAGTTTCAGCTCTGGATACTCTTTTTGGAAAAACATACCCAATTGAGAAAATTAAGATATGTTCCTTTCACGTAAAGAGAAATATGAATTCAAAATTGGAGCATCGAGTGTAATGACCGAGTCTATGGTTGAGATTCCTGTATTTGAAGCAAAAGTATCCAACACTATTATCTTCGAAGACATCTACGATGGAATATCGCAATGATATTCTTGAAGAAAACGGAACAGAATGAGAATCAACAAATATCCCGATTAAAAGTTGGAGATATTAAAGAAGCTAATTATAATGTTGGAAACTGGGAGTAATGATCTGATATGCAAGATATTTATTTCTTAGATAAAGAATTTGACAGAAATAATTCTGGAAATTATAATTTATCCATTCAGGCATGCCTGAATGGATTTTCTTTTTCCATATTCAACCCACAAAATGGTAACCATATAGGAATTAAGAGTATCTTCTGGAACACTACACTTAAAGAGGAGTTTAACATTAAACTAAAAAATGCACTTTTAAACGAGCCACTTTTAAAATACAACTATAAAAAAATCACCCTGCTATATTCTTCAAAACAGAAAACTATAGTTCCAAAGGAGTATTTCCAAAAAGAATGTATTTCGCAACTATATGTTCCCTGTCAAAACACAGAGAGTAACGAAATACTATTATACAACAGTATAGACTCGCTTAAAGGCTTTATTATCTTTCCAATGGAGGAAAGTCTTTTTGATTTTATAAACCAACATCTTAATAATCCCGAAATAATTCACTACAGTGTACCATTATTGCAGTATGCAATGAAAACCAACAACTCACTGTATTCAAATGCTTTCATAAACATTATGGAAGATTATTTCGACATTATAATCATAGAGAACAATAAAGCAAAACTTATTAATTCTCATTCCTTCAATTCAGAAACTGACATAGCTTACTACATACTAAACACACTAAAGGAGCTAGATATAAAGTCCGACAATTGTAAATGTATTATATCCGGCATTGTCAATAAAGATTCTGAAGCAATAAAAATACTCAAGCAGTATATCAAAAACACCGATTACTCCAACACCTACGGAGATATTAGATTTCTAAAGAAGCATAATATAGACAGAGCCTATTATGCAAACCTATTAAATGTTGAAACGTGCGTATAATTAGTGGAACACATAAGGGCAGGAGAATTTCCCCTGACAAAAAGTTCAAAGCCCGCCCAACGACAGATTTTGCCAAGGAGAATCTGTTCAATGTACTCTCAAACGAGTATTATTACGAAGATCTTGAAGTACTGGATTTATTTGCAGGAACAGGAGGCATAAGTTATGAATTTGCTTCCAGGGGAGTAAAATCCATACTTTCAGTGGAAAATTCATACAACCACTTTACATTCATAAAAAAGACAGCCGACGAGCTTGGCTTTAAGCAAATGAAAGTGGTAAAAAGCGATGTATTTCGTTTTGCAACCAGATGTGACAAACAATTTGATATCGTTTTTGCAGATCCACCATTTGCACTGGAAAACATACTGGAGATTCCCAATCTTGTTTACAACAACAATCTCTTAAAAGAAGAAGGACTTCTTATTGTAGAACATTCAGACCAGACAGATTTCTCCGGCCACCCTATGTTCGAAGAAAAACGCAGTTACGGGAGTGTTAACTTCAGTTTTTTCAGGAAAGAATAGAAAAATAGCATTTTTTCAACAAAAAAATCACCGCAGATATTGCAGAAATAAAAACTTAATATATCTTTGCACCGTCTTTGAAAACAAGGAGGTCCAGCGGGGCCTACAAAAAGAATGGTCTGGTAGTTCAGTTGGTTAGAATACATGCCTGTCACGCATGGGGTCGCGAGTTCGAGTCTCGTCCAGACCGCCAACAAAATTTGAAATATTGTTAAAAAACTTGGTCTGGTAGTTCAGTTGGTTAGAATACATGCCTGTCACGCATGGGGTCGCGAGTTCGAGTCTCGTCCAGACCGCAACTAAGTTTTTAAATACTTTGTTTATCAAAGACTGGTCTGGTAGTTCAGTTGGTTAGAATACATGCCTGTCACGCATGGGGTCGCGAGTTCGAGTCTCGTCCAGACCGCGAAAAGCTTTCGAGAAATCGGAAGCTTTTTTTTGTTTATATACGCCCGCTATTTATAAATTTTCCCTTAGCTTTGTCGCTGTAACACTAAAACAAAATGAACAAAACAGCACACTGGATACACAGCTTCAGATTAAGAACACTCCCACTGTCGCTATCGGGAGTAATTCTTGCAAGTCTTCTTGCATACAGTCACAACAAATTCAATACCTACACCTGTATATTTGCAGTCACAACAACACTTTTTTTACAGATACTCTCTAACCTTGCAAACGACCTTGGGGACTCACTAAAAGGCACAGACAACCACAACCGGAAGGGACCAGAAAGAGCTGTACAAAGCGGAAAGATATCTGTAAAAGAGATGAAGATGATGATAGCCATTTTCACACTACTATCAATGACATCAGGACTACTGCTAATCAGATTCAGTTTTGGGGAAATCTTCTCTCCTCAAGGGAAAATAATGATTGGCCTGGGAGCATTGTCAGTGATTGCAGCACTAAAATACACCCTTGGTAAAAAAGCATACGGATACATCGGGCTTGGTGATATATTTGTATTCATATTCTTTGGACTTGTAAGCGTAATGGGGACATACTACCTGCACTCCACTGAATTTCCCCTGCAGATACTGTTACCCGCATCAAGTGTAGGCTTATTGGCAGTTGGGGTATTAAACATGAATAACATCAGGGATATCAAAAACGACAAAGAAAGCGGGAAAAGAACCATACCAGTTATTATAGGAGAAAGAAGAGCCAAGATTTACCATTTTCTGGTCATACTATCAGCCCTTATTCTGCTATTGGCATACACAGTAATCAACTATAAAAGCATATACAACTTTACATACATCATAGGCTTTATCCCCATATATATGCACCTAAAACAAGTAGTAATCTATTCTGAGGAAAAACTTGATAAACAGTTAAAGATTGTGGCACTTAGCACCCTGTTAATATCCCTGCTATTTGGAATTAGTCAAATGATATAGGCAAGGATAACACTCTATTGATTTTTACCCCATAGTCATTACATCGGCAAACTTATGGATAGCCTCTTTATTAAGATTAGAGACACTTTTATCAACCTTGGCAATCTTTTTAACAAGGAACTTTTCTATAAAGTTCATCTTCTCAAAAATAAACTCACCACCAAAAAGCCCGTTAGCAGAAGAATGTTCCCTTAACTCCTTCGGGAATGCATTTTCGAACTGTTCCTTTGCCTCCTGGCCCTCCTTCATACAACACAGGTACAAGCCAACCTTCTTGTGCTTTAACACATCCATATTCCTTATACAAAAGTCGTGAATTCCTTTCTGAACACTTCCTGCATGTATAGAGCCCCCAATAACTACACAATCATATTTATCAAGAGAAGGTTTATTCTTTTTAAGATCTATGGATTCAACATCAGCATTTGACATCCTATCTTTTAAAACTTGGGCAGCATGCCTTGAACAACCATGCTTACTCATATAAATAATTGCAGTACGCATCACATAACAAGTATTTCAGATTTATATTTCATTCAATGACACAACATCGGCCCCTTTTTCTTTCAACTTACCTAATATTTTATTCTTCGAATCAATATTACTTCCCAGGATAGCATCCTTCACCAAAATAACCTTATATCCCCTTTTAAGCGCACTACAGACAGTTTTATATATACGCCGGGCTTTCATTAAGCCAACAATATAAAGTGTCTCTATTTCCTTATTATTAAGAAAGTCAACAAAATCACCAGAAGAGAAAGCATTAGCCTTTTCCTTTTTATAAACATTCCCAGTTTTAAGCTCCAGACGATTATCTATTTCAAGACCATCAAGCAAATCAATATCAACACCACCTTTCTTGACTGTCAATACTCTTAAAACAGATTGCATATATACAATATCAGTTCTATTGTTCATTTTTACCTGAAAGCGGTTTATATTTGCAATAAGTATTTCTGATTCTTTTGCAGAAATCTTTTTTTGCATAAAATACTCCTGAACATCCATAACAACAACAGCCTCCCCCTTGTCCTTTTTAACTTTAGGAACAACAGATGCATTGCCTGAGGCAACAAGAAACAAAAAAAGCAGTAATTCAGTCAGTATAAGTTTCATAACAAAAGTTATTTGGTTTATCTAAATTTAAAAAAAAATCACTAGAATTTCAAGCCCCTATATAATGATAGTGTTTTAACAGAAAAAAGGTTTCTTTTCTTAATAATATTTACAAAAAATCAATGTAACTATTTAAAACAAAGAATCCTGCCCTTATTTACAAAAGCAAACAAGAAGCAGGATTTAAAGCATTATTTATATAATTTATTTCCCGGGAACAACGTATATATAGGATTCATTCATCAATTCTTGAATATGAGGTGCAGCTATAGAATAATATTCTCTATATTTCTTTGTACACTCAACATTCTCTTTATCTTTTCCTAAAGCCTCTTTGATCTCTTCATAGGGCTGCCCGCTCATTGCATTGCAAACCCTGTAATAAGCATCTTTTGACTTGTTGAAATAATCTTTCATCTGCACAATAGCCCTTCTTACCACAGCCTTAAGTTCATCGGATACGTTTGCCTTCCACTTATAAGAGTTGCACCTATTCCCCACCAGAATATCTATTTTCCCATCATTATTGTAGTCAGTAACACAAAGTTGATAAGCAGATACATCCATTGGTTTATCAATTATCTGTTCATCAGTATATAGTACAGAAGATTTTTTAAACTCAGGTTTTCCCAACTTACCAGAATTCTTATAAAGATGAATGCCCCCAGTCTTTCCGCCACAGATAATATCCCAAAGACCATCCCCGTCCCAGTCAATAAAATCGTATGCAAAATGACTAGGATGTAAAGGCAAAAGAATAAAATCACTGCTAAATACAGCTTTACGCTTATTACCCTTATTGATACTCAGCTTTATACCATTGGCAGTATTTAAAACAAGATCAAAGTCACCATCATTGTCCCAGTCAACCGCCTTTACAGCCAGAGTATGTCCAGCAATATTTTTATCCTTTATATAATGAGGCCTGGTCTTTATCCCTTCAGAATAGTAACCATCATTAACAGGATTGCCAAGATCATCAATCAAAAAAACACCTTTAGCCATAGTCCCGTCTTTTCCCCTTTTGAAAAACAAGGTTGACCCGCAATAACCACTACCTATAAGGTCATCACAGCCATCACCATCTAAATCCACAAACTGTGGAGTAGCAGCGACACATCAGTAGTTAGGAACAACTATATCCTCTCCCTCTGCCTTTAAATAGGAAAACTCATTAAACTGAGGTATCTCCTTTGAACCAACATTCTTATAGAATCTGATCTTACCTTTAAATTCTCCAATAATAAGATCTTTTATTCCATCCTTATCAAAATCATAAAAAACCGGGGCACCATAAACCCCCATATTAATATATTCTCCTCCAGCCTTAATCCTTGAGGATATTAAATCCCCTTGAGAAAAGGCATAAAAACTCACAATACTCATTGTGAGCATCAACATAAACTTTTTCATAGTTTTTAAATTATTATACAACATAACATCTCACAATAGCATAATTACCATTGCATACAATACAGAGTTAGGAATTACGAAATTATATTACTAATTCATTAAAAAAGAAGTTGCCCGAAATCTCCGGCAACTTCCTTTAATTTACTTATGAAGTTAATACACTATAGCAAATTTACTTCTGCTAACATTAGTCAGTTCTGGGTTTAAATACTGAATCTTGGCAGCTCTTCCTTCTCCCTCGAGCACTTTAGCAGGCTTGCCTAAAGGTTTTCCACCTAAAGTGTTATAAAAATAGACAGAATAGAAACCATCCTTGTAAGTAGAAACAACCAAATAATCGAAAGATTTTTCTTCATCGGAAGCATCAAAAAATAAATTCTCCAAAGCTGTAATTTCCTCATCGGAAGGAAGGTCCTCAAAAACAAGTTCACTCTCTGTTTCTGTAATTGAGCTATAGTTATAGATCTTATTCTCTGACACGAAATAAAGCATCTTCTCACTATTCTTGCTAGACAAAAACATATTAGCAGTACTAATCTTTAATTCAGAGGCTATAGGAAATACAGTGTCAACGGGATTTTTACCTGCTAAATCAGAAAGATAATACATTTTTCTGCCGGCTCCTGTTTTTTCCTCAAAAATAGCATAACCGTTTTTGCCTGATTTATCTGCACCCAGAAATACCAATTCATCTTCTATCTGTGAACACTTAAACTTGTCTTCAGTATCTTTAGGAACAGACAATCCTGCATTAAAATTACAATAGACAAAACGTCCATTCTTATAATCAAAATACAAAGACCAATTAATGCCTATAAAAGCAGATTTATCAAAGATATAACCCTTATCATCATTCGGTATTTCATCCGCCAATCCAAAATTTCCGCTACTTTTGATCCCCCATGCAGCAGCCTGATAATTATTATAATGGTTCATTTCAGTAACACAGCCATAATAATATGCACCAGGATAAAAGAACAAAGGCTTTTCTCCTGGATCACCTTCATAGAACATATCTGAGAGACTACGGATTTTCTTCATATCCTCAATTCTCATCATGGCAAAATCGCCCTCTGTTACAGGCATAAGAAAATCATTAACCAATATATCACCACTTTCATTATCAAGATAGGAAAACGTAGGATAAAGCCCAAAACTCACAGGCTTTCCTGTCATACTCAAACCAGTAGATTTTGAAATAAGGTTTTCCAGCTTCCTGTCTTTCGAAGTATACAAGTCTAAATCGGTATTCCCATCTGCTGTTTCCTTCATCACATAAAAACCTTCAGAAAATTCAGTACTAACAACCAAAGTAAACTTCATTGAAGTCATTAAATCTCCATAACCCTTATCGAATACCTTAAAATGAATATTATAATTTCCCTTCGGTAGTTCAACAGCATATTTTAATTCTCCGGTTGTTGATATAGTATCGACCACGTCAAAAGATTCCTCATCCAGATCAACTTCAGGAAAAATAGTCCATACAAATTCAAGATCAGAATTATCCTTAACATTCTTGAAAACAGGTTTTATCTCCAGGGTATCCTTAAAGGAGACCATAGAATACTTGGTTTCCATATTGTCAACATCAAATTCAATCTGATCTATTTCTTTATAATTATAATTTCCCTTATCCTCCATGCAAGAAAAACATGACAGAAAGATAATTGCAATTATTAGTATCCTATAATTATTCATAAATTTTAATTTTAAAATTAACACTATTAAACAGGCGAACCATAAAGAACAAACTGAACCAGCTTACCTTCAGCTCCCTCCTCTGTTGGCTCTTCTCTTAAAGGATCCAATCCTAATTCAGCCCTTCTTGCATTTTCTTCACGCAGCTTTCCAGCATAAAAGGATGACAAATACTGTAAATACCCCATATCTAAAGGATTAAGAAGATCATAAAAATACTCTTCGTCAATAACTTTACCCGAAACATCTATCATAAACTGGTGTTTTACCTTTCCATAGTCCCCTGCAAAATAATACCTAATAGCACCGTTCCATGTTTTAGGTTTTGTCAGTACATCAGACAATTCAACAGTCCAAGCCCTATTTTGTATATATGATTGTGAAAAATGCTCATTTTCAACTATCTCCAACTTCAGATATCGTTTCTTTTCCTTTAAGGAAATATCACGTTTCACAATTAATGGGAGCAATGCTTGATTTTTACCAGCAGGAATAGTATAACCAGATACCAGTTCCGGCGAATCAAAAGGAACGTAATGAACCCTTGCTTCAGCCTGTAAAAGAGCTGTCTCACCTACTTCCAATTCATCCTCATCCTGAAATTCAATTTGTCTAAGATTTACAGGACGATCATAATCAACAACATACCCGGTAGTCCTGACATCTATCCATATTGTGTCTTCCGTAACACTAGTGGAGAAATAGGCAAAAGTGAATCGCTTAAGTGAATCTGCAACTCGACCATATTGGTCCCTTTCGTATTCAAATCCCAGTGTATTTTGGGAATAATTATAAGGCGTCAATTCTTCTTCACAAGAAGAAAACAACGCTATTAATAATAACAATAGTATATATATATTATTTCTCATAACAAGCTTATTTATTTAATTCAGTTTTTGGCAATGGAACTATATAATTTTCTTCATTAACAACTGACTGTTCTTTCCACTTCATTACAGAGGCAAGCTTTCTTTTATACATAAAGAACACTTGTCCTTCAGCAATAAATTCCCTCCTGTATTCATTTTCAATCTCTGTATATGCAGCATCAAGATCAATAAAATCCTCAACCTGCTCATTGCGTGCAAGCATATACTCATAGTAAAGATCATTTACCTCAGACAAATCAGTTGAAGTCTCCATAGCTATCAGATATATCTCAGACAACCTAAGCAATGGAATAACATTATGGTTTGTCATAGAACCACCGTTTTCAGGTTGAATATATTTCATTAACACAGGAAGCTCATCACCCTGAATGGTCGTTTTACTACCCCAGCCCTTCAAGAATCTGTTGTTTACTTCAAGATCCCTTCCGGCAAATAACTCCTCTTCCAACCTTGAGGTACTAACATTTAGTATTGCTGATCCACTTTTAAATAATTTATCTGTGTAATCGCTCAATTTATGGTTACTCAAAGCAAAGATACATTCAGATGGTAAAGCAAAAGATTCTCTGGTATAATCATCATCTCCGGCTAAAGCAATCAGATCTTTTTCCTTAACCATCACATCAATAATTTCCTTTGCAACAGAATAGGCATTATCTTTATCCCCAAGATACAGATATAATCTTGCCTTAAAAGCTTTTACAGCCCAGTAATTAAATCTAAACTTTCTGTATTGCAAAATTTTATTTTCATTTAGTTCATCCAAAGGATTCTCAACAGCAGGATCATACTCTAAAAACAACTCTTCAGCGCTATTAATATCTGTCTTAATCTTTTCAACATACTTTTCAAAAGAATAATAAGGAATCTGATCCTTTGTTACATCCTCAGAATAAGGAAGGTTAACATTAATGGTTGCATTAACTGGCACCTGTCCAAATATCCTCAAAATATCAAACTGACAGAATGCTCTTATAGCCAATGCCTCAGCCTTTATAATACCCTTATTAATTTCAGATTCAAACACTCCTTCAGATTCGTCTATATGCTTCAATATTAAATTTGCCTGTGTAACAGTATTAAACAAATTTGAATATATCCCTAACATTTTAGCTTTTACAACATCTTCATCATATTGGAAATCCGAGATTTTTATTTCTGTATTCTGATTTAATGCCCCAAACTCATACATCTGTCCCAGATATTCAACAGTCCCCATAGTAATCTCCTTACCATATGCCGATTCACTTTTCATTTTAATATAACAAGATGTCAAGGCATCGTGAAAACCTGATTCTGTTGTAAATAAATCTTCAACAGTAATCTCAGTTTTGGGAGATACATCCAACCAATCATTACATGATATGGTAAATATTCCTAATAGTAATATCAATAATTGTACTTTTTTCATAATAATCACATTAATGTTAATTAGAACATCACAGACAAAGTAAATGACACTCGTCTTGCAAAAGGATAATCAATACCTCTTTCTCTTTTAATAGAAGATAAATAGAATATATCATTCATATTCATACTAATATTAGCAGCCTGAATATTCCATTTTTCCTTAAGATACTTTGTTGGTAAATTGTATTTAATACTTGCCGACTGAAGTTGAAACACATTATCATCCATAACAAACCTGGAAGAAGCTTTTGTCATATTACTTCCAATACCTTTAAAGAAAGTTATATCCCCAGGCTGGTACCATCTCTCTGAAAGAACTCTTCTATCCAGGTTTGTACCCAACTGACCTTCTGTCACTTCCACCCTATTTATTAAAGTATTATTATATTGCTGACCACCCCAATAATAGGCAAAGGACAAGTTAAGACTAAAGTCCTTGTAAGAAAGTAAAGAACTTATATTTCCTATGAATTTTGGATCAGCAACCCCGCAATAAACTTTGTCTTTCGAACTCCATGTATTTGTCAACTCACCATCTCTTGTTAAAAACATTTCTTTTCCTGTACTTGGATCAACACCAAGAGACCTGACAGCCCATATGGAATTAGGAGAATATCCTTCGTACAAAAGATAACTTATTTCTACACCACTGTTTAAATTTTCCTCTGTTTGATTTTTAATGGCATCAGATAGTTTAACTACCTCAGTATTGTTATACGCCAATCTACCATTAATATTTAAACTTAAATCTTTTTTCCTAACTACGAAACCTCCCAAAGATGCCTCAAAACCAGTATTTCTGACCTTTCCAATATTTTCTGTAAATGAATTAAATCCATTAGCATAAGGAAGCTCCATCAGAGATAAAAGATTAGAGGTTTCTTTTATATAGAAATCCACAGCAGCATTTATTCTATTATTATAAAATGAGGATTCCAAACCTATATTTGCCTGATCTGTTGTCTGCCATTTCAAATTCTCATTACCTAATCCCATTAAATACGCACCATTCCAGTTAAGATACCTGTCGTCAGTATAATATCTTAAAGTAGAAAGAGCCTGGAAAGCAGAGAACTGTTGAGAACCCGATTGTCCATAAGACATTTTCAGTCTTAACTTACTAATAATCTCGCTGCTTATAAGAAAATTCTCCCTGTTTATATTCCAACCGGCACCAATACTCCAGAAAGGAGCAAATCTTTTTTTGCTTCCAAATTGAGAAGATCCGTCTATACGATAAGACCCATCAATGTAGTATTTATTGTCGTAGGTATAGTTGATGTTTCCTGTAAATCCAACAC
>CAXXRT010000041.1:0-40177 GCA_963666945.2 Marinifilaceae bacterium | reverse complement strand
AAAACCCCTGAAATGTATTTCTGGTTTTCCCGCCTTATAGCTGTTTTTATTTTAGTCTATTTACCAAAGATAATAATTTTTCTTTTTAGTTCAATGGGAGCAATTCGTTATTTAATAAGAAGAATTGTTTTTCAAAAAACAAGAAGAAAATACTTTATTATCAATGAAATAGGTCTTGTTATAGCAACATTGGTTTTCATACTTATGTTTTACGGATTTTCCATGGGAAGATACAATTACAAGGTTAAAAATATTGAGATATCTGCTGAAAATATACCCCATAGTTTCGACGGATATAAGATAATACATATAACAGATATACATCTTGGCAGTTATGGGAAATCGTATAAAGGGATAAAGAAAGCAGTAGATCTAATTAATAGTCTTGATGCCGATGTAATAGCCTTTACAGGGATATGGTAAATAACTTTGCCAGTGAAATGGATATATGGATGGAAGAACTTAAACGATTGAAAGCAAAAGATGCAAAATACAGTATATTAGGAAATCACGATTACGGCCACTATGTACATTGGGAAAGTAAAGAAAAAGAAGATGCTAATCTCAGACAACTATTATCACTAGAGAAAGAAGCAGGCTTTGACGTATTAATGGATGAAAAAAGAACTCTCCATCATAGCAAAGATTCAATAGTCATTGTAGGAGTACAAAATTGGGGTAAGCCTCCATTCCCTTCAATTGGTGATTTAAATAAAGCTATGCAAGGAGTTAAAGACAATGCCTTTACCATTTTATTGAGTCACGATCCAAATCACTGGGAAGCCGAAGTTTTAGATAGAAACATAGAATTGACCCTGTCAGGTCATACTCATGCCATGCAGGTTGGCATTGAAATCCCAGGTATCAAATGGAGTCCCGCAAAATATCTTTATAAATATTGGGACGGTTTGTATCAAAAGGGAAATAAATACCTAAACGTAAACCGTGGACTGGGATATATAGCATTTCCTGGCCGTATAGGTCTACGTCCCGAGATAACTGTAATAACACTTAAATCAAAGAAATAAGTAATTGGGATTTAAGAAACGTTGACTATTTATATATTCATATATCCGGTTTATTTAACTTGATATAGATGGAGATAATAAAATTCTGAAGTTCCAACTTTCTTTAGTTATTTTTAGCATTCTCTAAATATGGTAAAGGAGAAACCAAGTCAAATTCTTTAGAAATATCGAAGAAATAGTTCAGAAGATTTAAGTGTCCCCCTCCAATTATCAATAGAATTTTATCATCAGACTTATGGCTAATTCTTTGAATATTTCTGAATATCCTTAAGTTTCTATTAAACCATCTGCCAGTTTCAAAATCTACACCTGTAAAATCTCCAGGGGTTTCTTCATATTTGAAGGGATTTAGAAAATATGAAGATAGACTTTCTTTTAAATTAATGGGGTTATTAATTTCTTTTAGCTCTTTAATAATACTAGTTACTTTTTTTGAATCCTTAGATAATTCATATATAGAATCAGGACAATTAATATAGTAATTTTCTAAATTGGCAGTTCGAATACTATCTTTAAATAATGATTTAATATTATTATAGTGCCTACCCCAGTCGTTAACACAGTGAATCTTAGGTAAATTCAATTCTTTTCCAATTCTAAAAGCCAGTTGATCAATCTCATCCTTTCCTAGGGTAAAATCACCAGTTTTATACAATAAAAATATAGAATCTATTTTGTGTTGCCTATCTGGCGTTACTTCTATTGCAATAATAGTTGGTTTAAACTCTTCTATTTTTTTGCAAATATTGATGATTTCAGAATGATAAGGTTCTTCAAGTACTGAAATCTGATCTTTTTTTTCTGTTTTAATCGCATCAAGATTATGATAAGCAAAATGAAAGACACCAAGTGTCATTATTGGTGTTCTGTGTTGTTGTTTACTAATTTGTCCAAATAAAATATTAGAAACAATAATTCCCAAAAGTAAAATAATTAATCTTTTCATATTAGTAGTTTTTAGTAAGTTACTAATAGGACGCCTTTATTTTACAAATAGTTACAAGATATAATTTGAGTTTAGTATCATTCATCATATTTTAAGAATTACAGTGTGAAAATATTATATTGATAAATATTACAAATCTATTTCATCATACATATCGTCCTTATCAAACTGAGGATAACCGTTTTCTGCAAGTAAAACAATCAGAATGTGTTAAAATTATCTTAAAGTCGGAATAATGCCCTTATAAATGCAAAGAAAAGATTTGATTTCTTTGTTATGCCTGGTCAGCGTCACGGTTTTGGTGCTTATACAGAATATAGCTTCTGGTTATATGCCGATTATTTCTGCAAACACTTATTGGGAGATTATTCAATAAGTACAGATATATTTGAGATGCGAAGAGAGCAAAAAATGGTTCCTAGCAAGAAAAGAAGAATATAATAAAAAGAAAAAATAAATAATGCTTGTGACATATTGAGAGTCACAGAGATACTAATGCAAATAGAAAAAGCAGTAAAAAATAGATTGTCTCTATATTTTTACTGCTTTTTCTATTAAGTGATTTTGTTTAATTAAAAATCATCCGTAACAATATCATCAAAGCCAGTATCTATAACTACTGATTGTACAGAGAATGAGAACCATTCAGTGAATAGTGTCCATGTTATTTTTTTAGGCCATAGATTAGTGTCTTCAACCCATTCTTTTAGCATATCTTCAAAATAGAGACGATAATTATCATTCAGATACATTAGGTTATCCTCGATACATTCCATTTCTGGTATAAGATATACATTAGATTCATCATGTCCATCTTCACTAAGTTCTATTGAACCACCTTTCCCATATAATGAATTTACCCAATCCAATAATGCTTGCTTTGGAGTAATAATTACTGCATTTCTGTTTATAATATCGAACATATATTACGGTTTTATATTATTTATGAATTTATTTCTGTATCAAACACTATACTACGTATTGGTACTCCGATGATTCAACCCTTCCCCTCACTCTGTTAGTAGAATCCATAATGCTTATTACATGCTTTTGGCTTTACGTTTGATGTTTTTTTAGCCATATTTTCACTTGTAGCAAACTGTGTTATTCGTGCTGCAAGGTAATAAAAATTGGATTTAATCTCATGAAAAATGAGTAAATTAGTTATACAGAAAAGTAACATCATTATGGGAGAATTCAGAAGCTACAAATGAAAAATTTGCAAACACACATTTATAAGATATGAAGATCATGGATTCACAGCATTTTTTACCCATTGTAATTTTTTGTTAACAATAAATATTTGCTTTCACAACTACAACCTGAAATCTTTCGTCAAATCCTCCCCTATTTCATCCGTACTATTTCGCAAAATCTCCGCTGTAGCATCTCCAGAGTTTGTGCTAGCTTTGTACTAGGTTTGTACTAGCTTCCTGTTACCTATTTAGTAAAAATATAGTTAAAAGCATGTAAAAATATTGCTTAAACTCCAGATATAGTATAGTGTAAATTTAGCTCTGTTCAGGTTATTAAACTTTTTGCTTAAAAACAACATAATACTAAATGAGTTGTACTCATTCATACTAAAATGAAATAATCCTGAAGTGCTACAAATATTAAGTTAGTTGCCCAATAGCCGGAATTTAATGAATACTCCTAGATAACCTTATGTCCCCTATGCTTATAAGAATATATCATCAGTATTATTGATGCAATAAGCGATAATATTGCCACTGTCCATGTGCCTATGAATCCCGATATCTGGTAAAAGAATATACCCACTATGGGTGCGAATGCTGCCCTCACTCCTGTCATACTCAAGTGTATGCTCTGGTAGTCTCCGGCATCCTTGCTCTCGCAAAAATATGCCGAGCCTATGTTCCATAACAATGGCATTGTCGCAGTGAATATTCCAAAGCAGAACATGGCTATCAGTAGCATGTAATATATTTCGAGTCCCATATAGGTGAAATGAGAGGGGAAAAATTCTGTTGCGCCTACAAATAAGATATATAATGCAAGCGACGAGAATGTAATGATTGCAAATTTCCGGGGTTCTATCTTTCCTAAAAATCGACCAAATAAAGGCATTAGCAATACAGCAAGCACGTTAAATATGTTTTTATAAAATGCTACGCTCGAATAGTTTAACTGAAGATAACTTTCCAGAAATATAGTGATTACTGCCGATGTACTCATAAACGAGAAGCCATAAAGCATGAAGCCTACCTGAAAATCAGAAAATGGCTTGTTTTTCTTTAGAATAGTAAGCATACGTGACATAGAGTCCTTTACTGATCCCCAAAATCCCGTATTACGTGATATTATGGTTTCCGAGGTATATGGAATGGCCGTTAATATGCTTATTCCTGTAATGCCCAAGATGGCGAGTGATGGATAGATATACCTGAAGGCGTAATTATCTATATCTAGCAGGAATCCAAAAGCAAATGTGGCAACAAGCATACATATCCTGCCCGCTGCTGATGCTATACTGTATAATTTCCCGAAGTTGTGATGGGAATAGGTGTTTTTAAGCAATAGATTAATTGTTGGCAATACTAGTGGTGTGGATAGATAGTACATAAAGAATACTCCAAGATATAATATCTGATATATCCACGATCCTATATAAGGTGATGCTTCCTGAGGAAAAAACCAGGTTAAGATTAATGGAAAATGAGAAATTATTGCCGTCCCTACTAACAGTCTTTTCTTTCTTTTGCTTCGTTTAAGTAGTTCGTTGAATATTACTGCCAGTAATAGTAAAAGCATAGAGAACTGAAAGAGAATACCTAGTTGATATTCACCTCCTTTAATGCTTCGCAGGAATATGAACTCGTTCATTATAAAGCATCCCTTAATACAACCATCTATGATTGAGTATATTAAATGAAGACTAAAGGTTCTTTTCTCTGTTTTGTTCATCTATCCTTGTTTATTGAACTACAAATATAGAAATGCTTTTGCTGAAAATAAGAGTTATCGGGTTTTAAATGTTGTCTTAAGTTCATTATTTTTATTCAGATGTTTTTATTAA
Source organism: Marinifilaceae bacterium (assembly GCA_963666945.2). GTDB lineage: Bacteria > Bacteroidota > Bacteroidia > Bacteroidales > Marinifilaceae. The sequence goes on along the minus strand of CAXXRT010000041.1, from coordinate 35,163 downwards.
TACTGATACAATTTTTATATAAACAGTAAAATTTGTATTGGTGAATTATGTGGTTTTATCAAAAAATATATGTGTTTTATCAATTTATTTTGTATATTTAAGTAATCTCATTAGTATTAACGAAATAATATTAATATGATTACTTATAAAATATACTTTCTGCTTTTATTTTGTCTTTTAGTATTTTCATGTTGTTCTTCTAAGTATTCTGATGAACAATTGCCACAGGGGTCTGTTCTCTTTAATATTAAAGGACCTGAATCTTCTATAAAAGGAACAACAAGACAAGATAGAGCAAACATTCCTGATTATATTGTGGGAGTAGTCTTGAAAGTTGAAAATATGGAATACGATGTCAAAGATGTAATTGAACAATACAATTATAATCAAATAGAAGGAGATACTAATGTAATAGTTCTTAGCAATATAACTTTTGGTACAAATAAAATAACTGTAAAAGGAGTTTGCAATAATCCTCCTCTTAATTTTTACTATAAATCTATCCCAAAATGTAACGACTATAATTTGAATAAAAGAGCAAAACAATATGGAGATGTTTTGAAAATAATTCAACCTATATATGCTAGTTATGTCATTGAAAAACCAGTGATTAAAAACATTTCAGCTGATATTAACAGTAATATTGTTGATATAAATATGGTAACTCAAAATCATAGGGTTGCTGTCATTATAGAGAATTCTGAAGATTCTAATTATATTTTGAAAGCTTTTATTTTTGGAGAAGATGGTACAGAATTATTGAAATCTGATGATTATATACAAAATGATGATAGACATGCTATGATTATAAATAATACTGCTGCTTCCGAAGATGAAATATATACTGTGGAAATAAAATATTACACGAAACATTCTGAGGTTGAAATGCTGAATAAAACTATAACCAGACAAATATCAGCGAGTAAGGCTAGTAATATTACTAAATTGTATCATTTCTCTAAAGATAACTTACTTGAGTCAAATATCGATGCATTATTTTCATGGAATAGTATGAAAGAAATAATTAGTGGAGAATATCTGGACTGAATTTATCAAGAAGTTCCTGGAACCAATTTTTCTTAACAAAGTATAAATATAGATATAAGAGATATTGAATAATAACTTAAATCTATATAACCATGAATAAAGCAATTATCAGTTTTCTATTTACCGTTTTTATTTCCATAGGCTTATATGCTCAGGAAAAGGAAAATAAATCAAAGTACTGGAAGATTGACGGTAATGTGTCGCTAAACTTCTCTCAGGTATCTCTTTCCAATTGGAGTGAAGGTGGTGAGGGTTCTGTTACCGGGACTTTCCTGTTTAAAATTAATGCTAATAAAAAGAAGGGTAAACATGCATGGGATAATACTCTGGACTTTGAATACGGAAGAGTTAAAAACGATAGTGAGGGAAGTAAAAAAAGTTTAGATAGGCTTAATTTTTCTTCTAAATATGGTTATGAAATAGGAAACAACTGGTTTTTTGCTACACTTGGGGACTTTAAGACTCAGGTTGATAAGGGATATAACTACCCTAATAAAGATGTATATATATCAACATTTTTGGCTCCGGCTTATCTGAATATTGCCGTTGGTTTCGATTATAAGCCAAAGGACTGGATTTCTATATTCCTCTCTCCTGCCGATTTAAAATCGACTTTTGTTATGGATGACGATCTTTCCGATGCTGGTAGTTTTGGTGTTGACCCCGGGGATAAGTATAAGGCGGAGGTCGGGGCTTTCCTAAAGGTAGTGGTTAATAAAAAAGACTTCATTAAGAATGTTGATTTTGAAAGTACCTTTGATGCATTTTCAAGCTATACTGAAGATCCTAAATATGTGGATATGAACTGGGATATAAGATTTGTAATGAAGGTGAATAAATATCTGTCGGCTAATGCCGGTGCTACTTTCCGTTACGATAATGATATCAAGTATATTGATTCTGAAGGATTGGTTCATGGTCCAAGGGTTCAGGTAAAACAGTTCTTAGGAATAGGGATTTCTTATAAGTTTCAATAAAAAATGAATCAATACCAAAACGTTGACCTCTATTTAATATCTTGTTTTGAAAATATCTTATCTTAATCATATAGGAGAAAAGGAATTAATTCCCGTTCAGACATTATATACCATCGTGCGTACGGTGTGAGAGGCCGGAAAATAAAATAGGAGGAAAACTATTTAGTTTTCCTCCTATTTTATTATTGTAGTATACGTAGAAATAATTGCTTATTCCGCAAACTTCATTTCTTTAATCAAATGACCTGCTCCTGCGAATTTATCTATGATAAATAATGCGTAACGGATGTCAAGAGCTATGTTTCTACAGATATTTGGATCGTATTTCATATCACTCATCACTCCTTCCCATGCACGGTCGAAGTTAATGCCTATAAGCTCACCTTTATCGTTTAGTACAGGACTTCCTGAATTACCTCCTGTTGTGTGGTTGTTAGCTACAAAACAAACAGGTACTTCTCCGTTTTGAGTATATTTTCCGTAATCTTTAGTTCGATAAAGTTCTTTTAGCTTAGGGGCTACTTTATAGTCGTAAATTTCAGGATTGTCTTTTTCAATGATTCCTCTTAGAGTAGTGTAATGCTTGTAATAAACTCCGTCTTTTGGCTTGTATCCTCCTATTGTACCGTAAGCTATTCTTAGAGATGAATTTGCATCAGGATAGAATGTTTTGTCTTTCTGCATTTCCATTAGTCCTTCAATCCAAAGCTTATACATTTGGTTTATATTTCCGTCAATTTCTTGCAACTGACCGGCAATCTTGTTTTTGTATATATCTAAAATGCTTTTGGCAATCTTAACCATAGGGTCTTTAGATAGTTTTTTGTATTGTTTAGGACTGTAGTTTGAAATGAACTTCATTCCCTTTTCAGAGTTTGAAAGAATTGATTTTTTATAAACTTTATCAGCAAACTTTTCTACATCTTCTTTGTTGATCTTTTTAAGTTCTTCAGGCATGAATTCTGGCTTACATTTTTCTATGTAGTGTGAAATAAGCTCTGTAAAGATGTTTTTATCTGTCTGTTCGTCGTAATCCTTATAAAAAGCTTTTGCCTCTTTTGAAAATGTTGCAAGAGCTTCAGCAAATCCTTCTTTTTCATTACCCCATTCAGACCCAAACTTTCCTGCTTTTAAGGCAAGGTCAATAATCTCTGCTCCTCTTAGTCCTGCTTCAATAGTAATGGATTTTGCAAATATGTATGGTGCTCTGTCGTTATAAAGACTTTCCATAACTGAAAGAAGATTACCGTATTTTTCCTGTCTATCTGAAGATTGGTTAACCCATTCAGTAAATTTCTTTTCGAGATTCTGCTTTTCCTTAACTGTATTGAATCTATTAAGACCTTTGATCTCACCAATCCAACGCTTCCATGAGTTAGCTACACCTGCAGCTTTAGCGGAGTATTTTATTCTTAAAGACTCGCTTTTTTCCATAGAGGCATTCATCTGGTTAAGTTTCTTGGTTCTGATAGCAATACCTTCAGGATTTTCTATCTCTACAACCTGACTGATAGCATGAGAAGTAAGATACTCCTTGGTTGTTCCAGGATATCCGAATACCATGGTAAAATCACCTTCCTGAACTCCCTTTAATGATATTGTTAGAGAATATTTAGGCTTGTAAGGCTTGTTGTTATTAGAAAATGCCACTGGCTCGTTATTCTCATCGGCATAGATACGGAACATTGAGAAATCGCCTGTATGACGTGGCCATGCCCAGTTGTCGGTATCTCCACCAAACTTACCTATGCTTACCGGAGGGGCACCAACTAAACGAACATCTCTGTATATTTTATATACTGAAAGGAAGAACTGATTTCCATTGAAATATGGCTTAATATTTGCCTGATAATTTGTTCCTTCTGTTGCTTTTTTAATTAGCTCTTGTGCTTTTTTGCTTACATATGAGTTGTCGCCTTTTGCATTCTCAATTGCATTATTTATTTCTTTAGTGACATCCTCTATTTTAATAAGAAACGATGCTGTAATTCCAGGATTTGCAAGCTCTTCGCTTTTGCTCATTGCCCAGAAACCATCTCTTAAATAGTTGTGCTCAAGACTTGAATGCGACTGGATAGCCCCCATACCACAGTGATGATTTGTAATAAAAAGACCTTCATCTGATATTAATTCACCTGTACAGAAATGCCAAAATGGTTGTCCTTCTCTACCAAGTCCGATAATGGCGTCTTTAAGACATGCTTTATTTACATCGTAAATATCTTCTGCCGTTAGTTTAAATCCGGCTTTTTGCATATCCTCAATGTTGTACTTCTTTAAAAGGGATGGAATCCACATCCCTTCGTCGGCTCTTGAAAAACCGAAAGTCAAAAGTGTTACCAGTAGTAATAAACTAATTTTCTTAGTCATAAGTTCTCGTTTTTGTTCTCTAATAATTATTTGTTGTTTATATATAATTTTAAAATTCAGTCAGGTGTTTGTATAGTTGCTGTATTGGAAGACCAACTACGTTATAGAAAGATCCTTCTACTCTCTCAACGCCTATGTATCCTATCCACTCTTGTATTCCATAAGCCCCGGCTTTATCGAATGGCTTATAAGTATCTAAATAATAGCTTATTTCTTCCTCCTTAAGTGGTTTGAAAAATACATTGGTAATGCAGTTAAACGATATAAGTTTTTCCTTTGAGTAAAGACTAACTCCACTGATTACCCTATGACTTGTACCAGAAAGCTTATTTAACATCTCTTTGGCATGTTCTCTGTCGTTTGGTTTACCTAAAACCTCTTCACCCAAAGCCACAATTGTATCGGCAGTAATAATAAGATCGTTATCTTTTATTTCATCTTTAAAGGCTAGGGCCTTCTGTTCTGCAAGATATACGGGTATTTCTTCTACTTCCATTTCAGAGGGATAAGTTTCCTCTGTTTCTTTTATACGTACTTCAAAATTTAACCCCAGATCTTTTAGCATATGTTGTCTTCTGGGGGATTTACTTGCAAGAATTATATTATAGTGATTTATATTATCTAAGTTCATTTTATATCAAATTATTATAAAAAATGTAGTTTATTACAACTGTGTATAATATACCTGCTATGCTTATTATTTTTATCAGCAGATCGGAAAGTTTTAGGTTTTTGTATGAGGTTGACTTTCTTATTTGAGCTAAAGATAAAAATATTGGAACAATTATCAGTATAAAAAAATACCAGGTTGTAATTACATCTTTATTAAAGATATAAACTCGTAAAAGCACAAAAAAACTTATTAATATCAGGTATAGAATGTATAATGAGGTTCTTTCTAAAAGATTAATTGATATATCGCAGGATTTGCCTGTTAATTCTATCTTTTCTTTTATTATAAGTCTGATTAATGACACAAGAAAAAGAAAAACAGAAAATCCACCAGTCCAGTTAAAAAGATACTTTAAGCTTGTTCTGTTTTCTGACAATATAGCTCCGTATTCTCTGTTTAAATCGGGTATTTCGTATAGTGTAATAACCAAAGGAATAGATGCTATCATCGCAGATAGTATTACCTTACCTAATATCTTCTTGTGCTTGTAGCTGGTTGAATAGAACCATAAAAGGCCGCTGGCCAGTAAAAAGAGAATGGATAATCTCAGCATTCCTATGCTTTCGGATATCCATGCTGCGGCTAATATTGCCACTAAATTGAGTACTGTATGCAAGGTTATTGCAGTCATTCTCGACATTTTTCGACCTATTACCGTAGTCTTTAGGTTATTCTTTCTGTCGGCTTTGGAGTCAAAATAGTCGTTAATAATATATCCTGCAGCAATTAGTGAGGATAATGAAAATACAAGTATACCGAAATTAAAGTCTGAAAATTGGAGACTTAAATCGTTAACAGATAAAATAGGTCTGATAATCAGATATCTGGTAGCGAACATTATAAAGATTCCGGTAATAAGGAATGGGAATCGTATTAATCTACATACTGCAGTGATCTTATTCATGACAATTGGTTTTTTACATACTCTTTACAAAACAAGATGTATCCATCCAATCTCCTCTTGCTTTTAATACCTGCTCGATTACATCTCTTACGCACCCATGCCCCCCTTTAAAATCGGAAACATAGGCTGATATTGATTTTATTTCTTCAACGGCATCGTTGGGACATACAGCTAAGCCAACCATGTGCATTACTTCATAATCGGGAATGTCGTCCCCCATATAAAGGATCTCTTCTGCGCAAATTTTGTATTTGCCCATAAATTCTTTTAAAGCTTCCACTTTATTGCCAATTTTAAGATGGATATCTTTTATTCCCAGTCTTTCATAACGTTTCTGTACTCCTACAGAACCACCACCTGAAATAATAGCGAATTTATACCCTTTCTTTCCACCGTACATTATGGCATATCCATCTTTTGTACATGATGTGCGAATTAATTCTCCTTCATTGTCAAGTGACATTGACTGAAGGGATAGTACTCCGTCCACGTCAAATACAAATGCCTTAATCTTCTTTAGTTCTTCCTTAAAAAAAGCCATAGTCTCTGGTAATTTATTTATTCTGTTTTGTTAGTGTTATTTATTTCGTTTATACTTTGTTTTATAATACTATTACTCACAAATGTATATAATTTTTGTAAATCAGGGTTGTTTTCAAGCAATTCTTTATGTTTAAAAATAACCTCTTTGTCATTTCTTACAGCAGGACCTGTCTGTGCTTTTGCAGGTGACAAATCCTCAATTTTTGCAGCTGTTTCTTTTATTAGGGGTTTTATTATATCGAAAGGTATATCGTTTTGTTGCAAAATTTTTTCTGCAACTGAATACATATAGTTTGTAAAATTACATGCAAAGACAGCAGCAAGATGCAGATATACTCTTTTCTCTATTCCCATTTTATATACAGAATCAGATATTACTTCTCCTATATTATTTATTGTTTCTAACGATTCTGCATTGCTTGCTTCTATACAAACAGGAATATTTTTGAAATCTATAAGTCTCTTTTTAGTAAATGTTTGTAATGGATAAAAAACGCCATAGTTTTTTGAATAACCTTTAAATACTTCTTTGGAAATACTACCTGCAGTATGTATCAATAATGGACTATTCTCAAAAGATATATTCTTTAATATTTGTTCTATTGCGGTATCGCTCACCGAGAATACATATATATTGGCATTTGTATATATCTCTTCGTGCTTATTTGTGAAGTTTACTCCAATTTTTATTCCCAATTCTCTAGCTGATTCTATACTCCTGCTATATATCTGACAGATTACGAAACCTTCCTTAATAAGTGCTTTTGCAAGGTGGGTAGCAACGTTACCCGCCCCTATAAGTACAATTTTCTTGTTCATAATATTATAATAGGTCAAAATCAGCAATCATCTTTGCTTTTACTTTCTCTGTATCTAAAAGATAAAATAGTTTATTACAGGCCTGTACCATATCATGATAAAAATCTTCTGCAATAAGTACTAATTTTCCATCTACTGTATCAAGATGATTATAGTTATTTATGTTTTTCTCTTTTGTTATTAACATTAACGAATTGCTTGGAATAAAGGAATGAGTCATCTGATTTCTCAGCTTATCGTACAATACATTATCTTTATTTACAAGTCTGTATTTAGGAGGCATAAGTGAGTTTATAGATTTAGTAAATCGTTTAAAAGACTGTCCTCGTGCTTTAAGTGGCTTGTTATCCATAAGGCCGCCCAGTGCTTCTATTGCCTGTCCTATTAAAATGAATGAAAAATAATTGAAATTATTATTCTGAAGACGCTTTATTTCTTCTATAAAGAATTTATTGATAAAAGACTTTATTCTTTCTTTTTTTTCGTGATTCATAACACAAAAATAGTAAATTTGGATATTAAATTAGAATAGAAATGGTAGAATGTTGTAAAGATGTATTTCTTTTAAACGGAGAAATAAAAAGAAGTGAAGAATTCAAAGAATCCTGGTTGAAAACTAAGGGGGCTGTGTATGAAGTTTTTCGATTATTAAATGGGGAACCTTTTAGACCAGGCGATAATATTGAAAGATTCAAAAAATCTCTTTCTTTAATAGATTATGAATATGCTGTTAATGAAGATAAAATAATTTCCAGAATTGAGGAACTGGCTAGAATTAATAATGTTCATCAGGGCAATGTAAAATATGTGTTGTTTAAGCATAATGGTGGCTTTTCTGAATTAATTTTCTTTATTCCCCATCACTATCCCACTGATAAAGAGCTGCAAGATGGTGTAGAAACATTGTTACTACATGCCAAACGTGCTAATCCTACAATTAAGATAATTAATACAGATCTTAGGGAACTAGCAAATTCGATAATTGATGAGGAGAATGTTTTTGAGGTTTTGCTTGTTAACGATTTAGGATACGTTACTGAAGGTAGTCGATCTAATTTCTTTTTGGTGAAGAATAATATTGTGTACACACCTCCTATTGGGACGGTATTGCCCGGTACTGTAAGAAAGCGTGTAATAGAGATTTGCAAAAAACACAATATAGATATTGTGGAGAAGAATATTCATTATTCAAGACTTAAAGAATACAATGCAGCTTTTTTAACTGCTACTTCTCTGGGTGTTCTTCCTATATACAGTATAAATGAAGAGTATTTTGATGTGGATAATACTGTTTTGAGATTGTTGCAAAAGGAATATTTTAAATTGCTAAAATAGTGATCTTATATTTTTTACATTTTTCCTTAAATGGATATTTTAAGGAAAAATTAACTTTTTTGTGATATTAGTTGTTAAAAATCTTGGTTTTTATATAAAAATATATCATTTTTGTATTGATTTTGTTAAATACAAAGTATTGAGGATAAGGTATTTAGTGGGTGTATAAAACAAAAAGATTATTGTAACAATATGATATTAAGATATTTACTTTCGTTCGCACTGATAATATATTTGGTTTGTCTTGATTATCCCGGTAAGGGCGGAATGCAGTATAAACGCAGGGATATCAAGTCTGTCTCTCATAGAATTAGTAATTCTTTATCGGATTTCGATGAATCTTCCTATATTGACAAAAAGCTTGACTATTTTCTTAAACGCTGGGAATTAAACGGTGCTTCCCTGGCTATTGTTAAGGATGGTAAACTGGTTTACGCCAAAGGATATGGTTTGGCAGATGATGAAAACGATATAAAAGTTGAGCCATGGCATATATTCCGCTTGGCTAGTGTTTCCAAATTGATTACTGCCACGGCTATAATGAAACTAAAGGAAGAAGGGAAATTATCCCTTGAAGACAAGGTTTTTGGTGATGAAGGTATTCTTAACGATTCTATCTTTCTTGATATTAAGGATAAAAAGATGAAACTCATAACTGTTGAACATCTTCTTCGTCATGAAGCTGGATTCTCTGTCAGAGGTGGTGATCCTATGTTTCAGTCATTGACTATTGCCAAAAGAATGAATGTTGATCCTCCTGCTGATATAAATACAATTATCCGTTATGTTCTGAAGGGAAGATTACGCTATAAACCGGGGGGCAGAATGATTTATTCTAATTTTGGCTATGCTTTATTGAGTAAAATTATTGAGAAAATAACAGGTATGTCTTACGAGATGTATGTAAAAAGAAAAATCTTTGAGCCTTGCGGTGTCTACGATATGCAGCTTGCCTATAATACAAAGGATGAGAAATATATTAACGAGGTCTGTTACTACGAACAAAGAAATTCTGATAAAATAAGAAGTTTTGATGGTTCTGGCGAATTAGCCTACCGCAGCAATGGAGGAAATGACATAAGAGGTCTTAGTGGTGCAGGTGCATGGGTTGGCTCTGCTGCTGAGATGCTTAAATTTGTGTCTTGTATTGATGGGGATGATAGTAAACCAGATATTCTGAGTAAGGAATCTGTAGACTATATGACTAAAAGACTTGGTGGTCGTAGCCCAATTGGGTGGATGCAGGTAGACTATCTTAATAATTGGTGGAGAACCGGAACTCTCGCAGGCTCTACTGTTCTTCTGAAAAAACAAAGTGATGGTTTAAGTTGGATATTAGTTTCAAATACCAGCTCATGGAGAGGCTCTAAGTTTCCCAAGACTATTAATTATGAAATGAATAAGATTCTAAGGAGGATTAAGAAATGGCCGGAGCATGATCTGTTTAACTACCATAACCATAAACCAGTGGTAATAAATATGCTTAATGAAAATACCAAAAATAATAATCGCTCCTGATTCATTTAAGAATTCTATTGATGCCTTTAGCATATCAGAAATAATATCTAAAGAATTAAAGGATAATATAAACTGCGAGGTAGAAATACTTCCTGTAGGTGATGGTGGTGACGGGACTGCGACGGTAATTGCAAAAACCTTAAATGCCCAAAAAAAAGAATATATAACTTACGATCCCTTAAAAAGGAGTATCTTCTCTCCTATTTGGTATCTAAACAATAAAGCTATAATTGAAATGGCTGATGTCTCAGGATTAAGATTGCTTAGGGATGATGAACGTGATCCAATTCATGCATCCAGTGGTGGTTTAGGGATTCTTATAAAGGAAGCGATTAAAGAAGGTAAATCTCATATTGTTCTTTGTATTGGTGGAAGTGCAACCATTGATATGGGAGTCGGTGCTCTAATTGAATTAGGTGTAAAGTTTATTAAGTCCGATGGTTATGAAATCTGCGATATAAATATTCCTGAGTTTAAAAATATTGTTGATATAGATACTTCAGCAATAGATTACTTGAAAAACGTAAGAATTGATATTCTTTGCGATGTAATCAATCCCCTTCTTGGTGAGAATGGGGCAATCAGGGTTTATGGACCCCAAAAAGGTGTACTTCATGATGATATAGATTATTTGGTTAATAGTCATGAACATTTAGCTCATCTTATTGAAAATATCAGCGGTAAGAAAATTGTAGATTTAAAATATTCTGGCGCTGCCGGTGGTATTTCTGCTGGTTTTCATGCTATATTAGGGGCTAATTTATTTCAAGGGGCTGAGTACATTCTGGATTTGTTGGGATTTAATGAAAGAATTAAGAACTGCGATATTCTAATTACAGGTGAAGGTAGGATGGATTACCAGACCCAATTCGGAAAAGCTCCTTATATAATTGCCGAAAGGGCTCGCAAATATTGTAAAAAAATAATTGCTGTTAACGGACAAACCGACTATTTGGCTCCCGTCTTTGATAAATCTTTTTCTTTGAGTGATTATTCCTATTCTTTAGAGGATTCGATTTCTAATCCTGAAAAATACCTTCGATTAATAGCCAATGATCTTTCCAATTACGTATCTGATGTAATATATTAAAATAAACTTTTCCAACTTTTGGTTAAATATTTATATATTTGCGGCTAATTAGATTACAGATTGTAATGTAATTAAATAATATTAGAAAAAAATGTAAATTTTAATAAAATCTTTATCATGTCATTTAAAATTTTAGCAATTAATCCAGGATCTACATCTACAAAGATCGCTGTATTTGAAGATAATAAAAGCGTGTTTGTTAAGAATATTAAGCACCCTGCCGAAGAAATAGCAAAATTTGAAGATATTGCCAGTCAGTTTGGATTCCGCAAGGATATTATTATCAAAGAACTTGAAGAAGCTGGTTTTTCTGTACAAGATCTTGACGCTATTGTAGGTAGAGGTGGATTAGTTAAACCAATTGAATCTGGTATTTACGAGGTTAATGAAGCACTAAAAAAAGATCTTAACCACAGCCCAATGGGTGAACATGCCTCTAATCTTGGTGGACTTATTGCACTTGAACTTTCTAAATTGAAAGAAGGAGTAAAAGCTTATATTGCAGATCCTGTTGTTGTTGACGAATTACAGGATGTTGCTAGAATTACGGGGCATCCTGCATTTGAAAGACATTCAATATTCCATGCCCTTAACCAGAAAGCAATTGCTAGAACATTTGCCGAAGAACAGGGTAAAAAATATGAAGATATTAATGTTATTGTTGCTCACCTTGGCGGTGGTGTTTCTGTTGGTGCTCACTACAAAGGTAGAGTTATTGACGTTAACAACGCTCTTGATGGCGAAGGTCCTTTCTCTCCTGAGCGTTCAGGTACTCTTCCTACCGGTCAGCTTGTAAAACTTTGTTTTAGTGGTGAAAAAACACTGGACGAAGTTAAGAAGATGTTGAAAGGTGAAGGCGGACTTGTAGCTTATCTTGGAACAAACGATGCTTATGAAGTTGAGATAAAAGCTAAGGAGGGTGATGAGAAATTCAAACTTATTCAGGATGCTATGTCTTATCAAGTGGCAAAAGCTATTGGTGAAATGGCAACAGTATTAAAAGGAAAAGTTGATGGAATTCTATTGACTGGAGGTATTGCTTACAATCCATTCCTTGTTGATTACGTTAAGGAAATGGTTGAATTTATTGCTCCTGTATTTGTTTATCCTGGTGAGGATGAAATGAAGGCTCTTGCTATGAATGGCTTAAGGGTTCTTAGAAATGAAATTTCTCCAAAAGTTTACAAATAATAGTACAAAGTACTTATTTAATTAATAAAAAGAGATATTTAAGCTTTAGATAGTTTAAATATCTCTTTTTATATTTATCTGTTTAGCACTATATTATCTATATCTTTCTTAAGTTCTTCTTTATATATCTGATAATTTTCATCATCAAAAGTACAGAAGATAATTTTATCTATTCCAGAATTTATCCTCGTGAATTCCTTAACTGTAGATATTGCAATATCTGCAGCTATATTCTTAGGGAATCGATAAACCCCGGTACTGATATTAGGAAATGCTATAGTCCTTACTTTATTTTCCAGGGCAAGCGTAAGACTATGAATATATGCTCTTTTTAAAATCTCTCTTTCTTCCTGTGCTCCTCCTCTCCAGATAGGACCTACCGTATGAATAACATATTTTGAGGGAAGATTATAACCTTTTGTTATTTTTGCTTCCCCTACTGTGCAACCATTGAGACTTCTGCATTCATCCAGTAATTCAGGTCCTGCAGCCCTGTGTATTGCACCATCTACGCCACCTCCTCCTAAAAGAGATGTGTTGGCTGCATTTACAATGGCATCAACATTCAGTTTGGTAATATCCGCTTTTACAAGTTCTATCTCAGTCATAATAATTAAGTTTATAGCATTTACGTATAAACTTATTATCTTGTTTTTTTATCTATATTAAATTTTTGTTTTTTAGATCCTGAATACACATCAAATCTGGCAAAACAGCACTCAAGTGCTCCATTGTAAAGTTTTACTTTCTTGGATGGTTTTAATCCCACAAACTTCAGAGAATCTAAATTAGAAGTAATAACCCAGGCTTTATAATCCTGAAAATGTTGCTTAAAACTGTCCCCTATTTCCATATAAAGATTATCGGCGTCTTCTATCTTAATTCTTTCATCATATGGTGGATTTGTAATAACTACTCCACCATCTTTAGGTGGCAGATATTCCTGTATAGACGAATGCTCAAGTTCAATATCGTAATGAAGCTTGGCGTTTTTTATATTTTTCTTTGATATTTCTATACATTCTTCAGATATATCACTTCCTATAATCCTTCCTTCCGGCTCAATTATATTCCCTGAAGCATCTTCCTCCATTTTATTCCATAATTCTTCATCGAAATCTCTCCATTTCTTTACGCTAAAGTAATTTCTGTAGTAACCTGCAGGAATATTACAGGCTTTCATTGCTGCTTCAATAACAATAGTACCAGATCCACACATTGGATCTATAAAATTATTTTTTCCATTCCATCCACTGATAAGAACTAAACCTGCAGCAAGAACTTCGTTTATAGGAGCGTCATTTGTTGCTATACGATATCCTCTCTTATGAAGAGAACTTCCTGATGAGTCAAGATATAAAAGGCAATTATTTCTCTCAATATGAAGATTTAACCTTATATCCGGCTTTTTAGCATCTATAGAGGGACGAATAGAATATTTTCTTCTATATTGGTCAACTATAGCGTCTTTAACCTTTAAAGCGGCATATTTAGTATGTGTTATACATGATTCAAAAATATTTGCATCAACGGCAAAAGTCTTTTTGTAACTCATGTATTTATCCCAGTCTATTTTAACGATTCGGTTATACAGATCTTCTTCGTTTCTGATTTTGAATTCATCTATAAGTACCAGTATTCTGAGTGCAGTACGACAAGTATAATTTGCTTTATATAATACTTCTTTACCTCCGGTAAAGCTTACTGCTCTTCTTAAAACTTTTATATTTTGTGCATTTATGCCTCTAAGTTCTTCAGCTAAAACATCTTCTAGTCCTGCAAATGTTTTAGCTACCATAGTGTAGTTCGTACTTTTTTCCAATTTCCCAGTGCTTATATTTGTTAACCAATTACCGTAAGGGTAAGTTTCCTGCCCACGGCTTTATTTCTGAATTCACAAAGATACACTCCTTGCCATATTCCCAAAGCAAGTTCACCAAATTTTATTGGAATATTTAAACTTTCTCCAATAATTGAGGCTTTAATGTGAGCAGGGAGATCGTCTGATCCCTCTGTGTGATGTTTGTAATGAGGATCTTTCTCAGGTACAAGCTTGTTCATAATGTACTCGAAATCATGACGAACAGATGGATCGGTATTTTCATTTATACTTATACCTGCAGATGTGTGGTGAATAAAAATATTCAGCATCCCCTGACGAGGCAAGTCTCCCAGACTTTCTTTAATTATATCTGTAATAAGATGATAACCTCTTTTAAAAGCAGGAAGCTTAAGTTCTAATTGTCGTATCATACCACTTTCTCAATTTTATTATCTTTCAAATACCATATATAACCTTCAATATCTCTATATCCGATTTCATTAAGTGCTTTTACATATGTCTTAATTTGTCGATTATAAGCTTCTTTTTGTTCTTTACCTGTCTTATAATCAATAACAATAGCCTTCCCTTCTTTTAGTATTACTCTGTCTGGTCGGTAAACTTTTCCGTCCTTTAATATTATATCTCTTTCGTTGACAGTTTGCCACTCATCGGAAAACCAATCCCTTTTTTTATCGTCTTCAATTAATTTATAAATGTCTTTTACCAGTTTCTTAGATTGGTACGAAGAAATTTTGCCTTCAAACTCAAGTTTTTCCACTGAATATCTTATATCTTTGACAGATATGATATTTTTAAATACTTCATGCATAAGATTTCCCTTAGAAATGGGACTAAAATCATCAAACTCTTCATTATCATTAAACTCAAAGTATTCTTCGTTATGATATTTTAAGCTTAACCTATTATTTAAAGGGATTGATGTATATTGTTTTAGATCAACAGAATTATCAAAATGAGTATCCTTTTTTATAATAATATTCTTTTCCCCAAATTCGTATATATTTTTATCATTATCCCAGCTATCTTCGAATTTACTATATTCCAGGGATTTATTATACATTGGATAATTATTGTAATTTGTAAAAGTAAAATATAACAGATCACTAATTTTACTGACTTTATCTGTGGATGATTTGGGACAGTAGCATATTAATTCTTCCTCTGCCCTGGTAAATGCTACATATAAAAGATTCAGGTTGTCGATATAAGCCTTAAGTCTTTCTTTAAAATACTCTCTGTAAAATATTGTATCAGAAAGATTTGAACTATATGTGACCGGTAGCAACTCAATCTGGTTAATACCTTCTTCTTCCGGTTTACACCATAATATCCTCTTAGGGTTTACTGAATCAAGTTCCCATGAAGAAAACGGGATTATAACCACCTTGAATTCAAGACCTTTAGATTTATGTATTGTAAGTATTTTTATTGCATCCTGCTCTTCAGATACAGATATAACTTTTTTATCTTTCTGCTCTTCCCACCAGTCCATGAATAATCTTACATCTGAACCGTTCTGGTTACAATAATCGGATATCATATCCTGAAATGCTTGCAGATAAGGATAATATTCTTTTCTGCTGTTTAGTTTGAATATACTTATAATTTTCTCTGTAAGCTCATACAGAGGCATCCTACGCAGTTGTTCAATTTCTTTTAGAAACTCTTCAGGGATCATTTTCTCAAAAACATTATCTATCTCTGTAAAAATATCACTAATACACTGTCCATTGGCTGAATAATAGTTGTTTTCCGCAATAATTCCTGCTTTATAAACTTTTTCGGCAGGATTCTGCAGATACTTAATAACATTTATTATTAATTTCACTGAAGATGAGTGTTTTAGAAAAAGGGAGTCGTTAGATATAAAATCAAAATTATATCCACTCTCTGTATCATAATTCTTGAATTCCATTAATCTATCGGCCACTCTCCTGCCTTCATCGGCCTTCCTGACCAATATTGCGATGTCTCCTGCCTTATATCCTCTTTCTTGAAGTTCTTTTATCTCGTAAGGCAATCTTTCTATTACTTTTTCTTCCCAACTGATATCTTTTTCACTTTCAATAAATTCTATTTTTACATGACCTCCTTCATTTTCTTTTGTCGGGATCTCCTGATATGAAGTACTATAAGCCCTTGTTATCTGATCTTTTTCTTTAAGTAGATTATCACTAACCAGCTCAGGAATTTCATTATTGTATATTTGCTGTAGTATATTAGCAGAGTAGTAAAATATACTGTTGTTAAATCTAATAATATTTCTTTTGCTTCTCCAATTATAATTCAAAGATCTCACATTGGTTCCCAAATCATTAAATTCCTCTTCCAGTTTGTTTTCCAATAAATTCCAGTCCCCATTTCTCCACCTGTATATACTTTGTTTTACATCGCCGACAATAAGACTATAGTTTTCTTCAGACAATGAATTCTGGACCAAAGGCTGGAAATTAACCCACTGCATACCAGAGGTATCCTGGAATTCATCTATCATGAAATGTTTGTAGGCAACACCCGTTTTCTCATAAATAAAAGGACTGTGATTTTGTCCTATTATTGTATTTAAAAGGTGTGCAGCATCTGAAATAAGAAACACATTTTCCTCAGCAGTAAACTCTCTGATATGTTTTGAAATATCAGTTAGTATTCCCAATGTATGTATGTAGTCAAGTATTAGGCTAATACTGTTATACATATAACTGTTAAGATTATAGAAATCCACCACATCGTTAAGAATGGTATTGAGCTTTGGATAAATACTGTCAACAGAAACCTTAACTTCTGCAGATGCAGTCTTCTTAATCCATGAATCCGGATTGTTTAAAGCTGACAATACCCTGCTTCCCGGTTTATAATCTTTAGCAGAGGTGGTCTGTGCAATTTTATCAAAATATTTTGCAAAACCAGAATTACCATAACTAAAATCAGTAATATTTAGTCCCTTATTGGAGATAATATTTAAAGCCTCCTGCCCCTTTTCCTTCATAAAGGATGTATATTTAGTCGCAAAAGACTGTAAAACGTCTTTATACTGCTTTAAAAAGGCCTTATCCTTTAATTTTCCGATAAGTACATTATCAAATTGCTTATAGTCTTCTTTAAATATCTCTTTTGATAGTCTCCCGATATTATTTTTAAGATTCCAGGTTTTACCTTCCTGCATATTTTTTTCGGCAAAACTTATAAGCCATTGCTTTAATTCCCAGTTTTTATCAACGCTATTAAAAAGTTTTTCTGTCACATTATTAAGAACTCTATCATGATCAAGCTCTATATTAAATCCCATCTGAAGTCCTGTCTCCCTAGCAAAAGCACGTACAATCTTTTGGAAAAAACTATCTATAGTTGTAACAGAGAACCATGAGTAATTATGTAATATAGTATACAATAAATCAGATGCCCTTGATTTTAATAGCTCGTCGTTATTGTTGGTTAATCCTATTAAATCATTATAATATCCTGATTCTATTCCATTTGCAAGTTTAAATACTTCCTTTAAAATACGGGATTTCATTTCGTCTGTAGCCTTATTTGTAAAAGTCACAGCCAGAATTTGTCTGAAATTATTGGGATCTTCAAAAAGAAGTTTTATATATTCTTTAGTAAGAGTAAAGGTTTTGCCCGACCCTGCAGAAGCTTTGTATATATTTAATTTTGACATATATCATAAAATTTACTCGAAATTAATATAAATCTTCATAAAAAAAAACCCGTGCTTTTAACACGGGTCTCAGATACTCCATAAAAATTCACATCTATTCTAATGTATGTGTAACATAGTAATGATAATGCTTATTATTATTCCTTTCCTTAATTAAATCTCTTTTCATCTTATTTTCTTCATTTTCAGCATGAATTTCCATATATATATCAGTTTCCTGCAAATCTCCATACACCTCTAATATCACTGTTTGTCCCGAACTGACAATTGTTTCATATGTCCATGGTAAATTAAAATCGGTCAATATAACAGTATTGCCTTCTATATCTGTATATTTTATTTTAGTCATTGAAGATTCTTTTGTTGTATTTATAGAATATGTAACCTTATACTTATCTGATTGCATCTCGAATTTTTCAAAAAGAGTACAGGAACAAGTAAGTATTGATATCAGTAATACCTGTAATAAAATTTTTGCTAATTTCATATCGACCTCCTTTTTTTGTTATTACTAATATATACAAAAAAGGGTCATTAATCAACAATAAATAACCATTGGTGTAAGCCTAGCCATTGTTTGTAGTAAAGTTTTAATTTTAGTAAAAAACCTTAACTCACTATAAATCCATACGATAAGAAAAGTTGAATATTTTTAAAAAACATTAATGAAATTCATAAATCATATTGAATCTAAATAATATTATATGATTTTCATAAAAAAATAGCCTGTTTTAATCATGTAAAACAGGCTATTCATACATTTTTGTTATAAATTATATCCTAGAAATTAAAATCTTTTCAAGATTATCAATAGTAACATCACCACTAAATCCTAAATATTTTGAGTCAGCTTCTTTAAATCTGTTTAAAATAAAATCAATAGTCTCTTTACCAACTCCATAATCCGACAATCTTGTTTTAATACCCAAACTATTAAAAAAGTTTTCTGTCTGTTTTATAGCCATGTCAATAGCTTTATTCTCATCATTAATAGTTATTCCCCACACATTTCGGGCATACTGAAGAAGCTTATGTACTCTTAATGTTTTTACTTCATTCAAAACCCCAGGAAGAACAATGGCAAGCGTAACAGCGTGATCAATACCATGAAGAGCGGTCAGTTCA
Source organism: Marinifilaceae bacterium (assembly GCA_963666945.2). Classification (GTDB taxonomy): domain Bacteria; phylum Bacteroidota; class Bacteroidia; order Bacteroidales; family Marinifilaceae. The sequence goes on along the minus strand of CAXXRT010000041.1, from coordinate 16,064 downwards.
TGCCCTATTTTATGGGTAGACCAATCAGTAATAACGCCACAAGCAATCAAGCCGTTAAGGGCCATGGTTGCGGCCCACATAATATTTGCCCTATTTTCATAGTCTGGTATTTCAAGCTTATATGATTTCTCTCCTTCTGTAATGAGAGTTTTCAGTATACCTTCGGAAAAATAATCTTGAATAGGTGAATCAACAGGGTAAGTAAGATATTGTTCTATTACATGCACAAAAGCATCAACTACCCCATTTGCCACTTGATGTTTTGGTAAAGAATAAGTGGTCTCAGGATCTAATACAGAGAACTTTGGAAGATTTAAATAAGTATAAAAAGCCAGCTTTTCTTTTGTCTCTTTTCTTGTTATAACTGCATTCATATTCATCTCAGATCCTGTTGCAGGTAATGTCAATACCGTTGCTAATGGAATTGCACTATTTACCTGAGCCTGTTTTGAACAAATATCCCAAGGTTCTTCTCCTTCAAATTTTGCCGCGCATGCAATAAACTTTGTTCCATCAATTACAGAACCACCACCTACAGCAAGAAGAAAATCTACCTTTTCCTTTTTTACTAACTCAACAGCATTCATAAGAGTTTCATAGGAAGGATTTGGTTCTATACCTCCAAATTCAAGGAAATTGTGATTTTTAAGAGCAGATATAACCTGATCGTAAACTCCGTTTTTCTTAATACTCCCCCCCCCATAAGTAATAAGAACCTTTGAATAAGCTGGGATATGGTCACAAATTTCTGATATTTTACCCTTTCCAAAAAGAATCTTAACAGGATTATAGAAATCAAAATTTTTCATTAATTTATTATTTTTATACATTATAAGAACATTCTAATTTTTATTGACGATAAATCCCAAATTATATTGTAATTAAGCTGAAATGTTAGAACTTAAAAAGTCAATTAAGGATTAAGAATTAGCTATATTTAAAATTGCTCTTCAAGAATTTTATTTTCTATAATACGTCTTTGAAGTTCTACTATTAGATTATTAGAATATTTAATTTCATTTTCAGGAGCTTTATATTTACCATAATAAAACAACGACAACGATGCATATTTTTTAGCTTCCTCAATATTTCCAAGCATTTCATTTGCGCAGGCAATATTTACGCATGCCCTGGCTGCTAACTTTGGATTTTTATTATCGATCAGTTTATTCCAAACAGAAATGGCTGTATCATATTTTTCATTATTAAAATAGAACATTCCTGCGCTAAGTACTTTATTACCTGTGTTGTATATTTTTCTTGATACTTCTTTCCAATAAGGGTTTATTCTCATTGCATATAATTCTCCAATAGAATAGCTCAATCTTTCAAGTTCAAAACCAACAGGATCATCAAACTCTCCGTAACTTATCATATTGGATAGATCAACAGAATCCTTATAAATCTTTCTATCTAAAATTTTTGAATACAAAGGATCGTAACACCTTAATTCAAAATTCCAGGATATGTTATTATGGATATCAGGATTTTCGAAATCTCCTAAATACTCTTTAGAAATAATAAATTTTCCATTTTCCAATACAACCAAAATATCAGCACCCAGCCTTGAACATATATTATTAACTGTATCCCAGTTAAGTAAAGGAATATTCTGCCTGTCGTCAATTATTTCCTGATCCATCATATAAAAATATACCGAATCGTATTTTTCAGTAGGTACGATAACTTCAGAGAAGCCTTCATAGCATATCTTTATTAACTCATAGAAAGCTTCTATCTCTTGATTCTCAATTTTATTTTTATTTAAATATGAGGTATCAGCCTGTGTCCAGGTATTGCGATAAACAAATGCAATAGTTTTAACATCAGTAGGAACAGTTATTTCAGATGGAGAGAGAACTTCAAAACTTACTGTATTATATACAGCACAGGAGTTAAAAAATAATGCCAGTATAATAAATGTCAATAGTCTGCACATATGAAATATTTTTTTGAAATAAGATATAAAAATGTACTCTTTCATAAACTTATAGTAAAGTTAAATAAAAAAAGATCAACACTCTTATTATACGTAGAAATTTTTATTAAGATTACCCATTACGACTCAATAGTGTACTGAATTTATTATCATAGAGTAAAAATATATCAGGTAATAATAAATGCCAATTTTTATTAATTGGCATTTAAGGTAATTGTATTATAATATATCCTTGGGGGTAATAAATATACAATAAATACTGGCAGATATTTATTGCATATTCATTCTATCATAAACTAATACTCCATCATAATTATAAGCGCCCATCAATCCTGCTCCATTCTCTATATTTGTATAAATCTGAACAGGCTCGGAAAAAGGGTTATCCTCAAAATATATCTGTGATGAATACGATTTTAAATATAGATAGTAATCTTCTGTTACTGACATTAAATAAACTGTTACTTTTTTATGCCCCCATTCATAATAGTAAGTATTAAAAGAGAACTCTAAAGAATATTCCTCTCCATCAAATAAATCATCATTAAAAACAGCAAAAATATTGTCAGGTATATCGTCAAAATAATCATCCGCTCCTGATTGTCCTTTCCCTGTAATCGCTGGGTCTTTAGATTTCACCTCAAACCATTTTCTTTGAATATTTCCATCCAATTCAAATCCATAGAACCACCCCTCGTTAGTCCAAGATGTAGCTGTATAGCTATTATCTTCGGGATTTTCAATATAAGTTTCTTCTTCAACTACAATTCTATAGTAGTTCTTTTTATTGGGATCATCTTTAAATTTAATAGTCGCATTTATTTTTTCATCACTTGTTTCTTTATCAGTAATCGTATAACTAAAACCAGAAATAGTTGGTTTTACCGGAATAATAGTCTGCGAACTAATATTATCAAAACCAGCAGTAGAAGACTTTAGTAAATATGTTTTCCCAACAACAGGTTGTTTAGTTCCTTTATATAACTTACTATCTTCGTCGTAACTAAGTTTTTCAAATAATACATCGTCCTCAAAAACAGAAACCTCGGCATTAGTTATTCTCTCTAATTTAAACTCATTTATGACCGACTGGCTTTTAGTTATTTCTGCAGTTATATACTTATTAGGATTAATATACGAATAAAGAACCATAAGAGGCTTTGCTGATTTTTCGTTGAAATCTATTGTCTTCTCACAAGAAAGAAGAGTCAAACAAAGTAATATATATATAATATTTTCTTTCATTTTCTTATAATTTTAGAATTTATAAATATATGATACAGAAGGAATTATCGAGAATATACTAACCTGTTTCAGAACCTGTTTATTTTCATTCTCATTTGTTTTATCATGACCAAAATACAGGTAGAAAGCATTTTTTCTGTTGTATACATTATAGATACTTATATTCCATGTTCTTATACCATGTTTTTTCTTTTTATGGAAATTAAATCCAATATCCATTCTATGATAAGCCGGAGCCCTGTAGTTATTTCTTCCTTCATAAAAATCCACCAACCCAGCATACCCACTTGTTTTATTAAGATTCGGCACAATTCGTTGGGTTGCAAGAGTTAAAGCATTACCTGTACCATATACCCAATTCATTCCTATATCGAATTTCTTACTGAATTTATGAGTCATTGCAAGACTTACATCGTGTCTTCTGTCGTATTTAGCTGGGAATTTTTCACCAAAACTAATATTCTCAAATTTACGATCAGTCCAAGAAAGAGTATATCCCAGCCATCCGGAAGTTTTTCCTATTGTCTTGTTTAGAAGGAATTCCATACCATACGACCATCCTTTCCCCATTTCAACTTTTTCTTCCCATCCTGTCGCAGATCCAAAAAAGCTAGCCCCTTCTTTATATTCAATCAAATTATCCATGGTCTTGTAAAAACCTTCAACTGACACATTAATACCATCCTTAATATTGTAGGCAAATCCCGTAGCATATTGCTCCGATGTCATAGGCTTAATCTTATCGGTAACCGGTACCCATAAATCAGTAGGAAGACTAATGGAAGAATTAGAAAGAAGGTGAATATATTGCTGCATTTTTGAATAAGCCGCTTTAAATGAGAATCTTTCGCTAATTAGAAAAGAGAGGTTTGCTCTTGGCTCAAACGATTGATAGAAAGATTTATTTACATCAAAACAAGAATAATGAAAACCAATATTCAAGTTTAATCTGTTACCTAATTTCAATTCATTCTCAATATAAGCTGAAAATTCAGTAGCCTGAATATCTTTATCTCCATATTTTTTATTAATTGTACTTTCACCACTTTCATCTATCTGCGATGTATTTACTCCAGGCTTAAAAGTGTGGTTTATATAATTTGCACCAAACCTTACCAGATAGTCAGAACAAGGAAAATAGTCAAAATCAATCTTATAGCTTAGGTCATTAATTCCACTGTTATAATCGAATATATTTCTCTCCCATGTGTTTTTAGTCAAATTTGTTTCTTTTGTGTCAGAATTTATATTAAAATTGTACCTACTATAGGTAATAGTTGTGTTACTAAACAACTTATTACTAAAGATATAATTCCAACGTAAAGCCCCTGTAATATTTCCCCAGCTTAGTTTACTATTATCTTCTTCTAAATAAGTATCCTCATTATTTGTCCATTTATCATCAGAATTATTACCTGCTTTATCCAGACCGGTATAAAGACTTAAATACAATCTACTTTTTTCCGAAAACTTATGATTTATCTTGGCATTAACATCATAAAAGTAGTACATATTACCCCTATCCTCCTTTTTCATAAAAGGACGTGCAACCATGTCTAAATATGTTCTTCTTAGAGATATATTAAAAGATGTTCTGTCTTTTATTATAGGACCTTCAAGATTTAATTTTGAAGAAATAAGTCCAATTGAAAAAGTACCTTTTAATTCTTTTTCATTTCCCTCCTTCATCCTGATATCAACAACAGAAGATAGTCTTCCTCCAAACCTTGCAGGAAAACCTCCCTTATACAATTCAACATTTTTAACAGCATCAGGGTTGAATACAGAAAAGAACCCAAATATATGATTTGCGTTATACACGGGTACACCGTCAAGTAATATAAGATTCTGATCAGGTCCACCACCTCTTACATAAAGTCCACTCGATCCTTCTGTTCCAGACTGAACTCCCGGAAGCAACTGTATAGTCTTTATTACATCTGCCTCCCCTAAAAACGAAGGCAAGTTCTTTATCTTATCAATACATATCTTCGTATTACTCATCTGAGGACTCTGAACTTCCTTTAATGAACTGGAAGCAGTAACAACAACCTCCTTAAGTGTATTAACACTCAACAAGTCAATATTTATAGTAGTATCCTTATTTAGAGTAAATTCTTTTACGACCGTCTTATAACCAACAAAAGAATAGGCTAGTTTGATTTTTTCGTTTGGAAGAGTTAAACTATAGAAACCATAAACATTTGAAGCAGCTCCTTTAAGTGAAGAAGTTTCGAAAATATTTGCACCTATTAATTTCTCTCCTGATTCTTTATCTGTAATAACCCCACTAATTGTATACCTTTTCCTGGCTTTTATTTCTTCTTTAATAACAATATAGTTATCTTTAATTTTATAGGAATAATTTGTCCCATTTAGAAGCTTATCCAAAATATCCTGAACCGTAGATGATTTAACAACTATACTTACCTTTTTCTTTGCGTTAAATTTATTGTTGTAGAAAAAACGGTAATTACTGTTTTCTGAAATATGATTGAAAACATCCTTGATACTTTTATCATGTAAATTAAGGTTAAAGCGATTGTTTTGAGAATATGCCCTTGCAGATAATTGCATTGTCAACACAAAACAAAAGAGTGTAATTAGTCTCATAATCAATAACATTTGTTTAATTCCTTTTTTTCTCATATTAAAGGAATTGTTCATAAACAACTTTTTCATACATTTGTAATAATAAGATTCTTAATCGCTAAAAGCTATTCGCGTAACTTTTAGCATTTATTTCAGAATAATCGGTAAGTGTTCGCGCATTTACCGATTATTTATATACTTAAGGTATTATATCTATATACAACACACCTTCTTTAAAATCACATTTTACTGAATTTGTTTCTTCCAGTAATTCTATAATAAAGTCAACAGGTTTATCTCTCTCCATTGCACCTGTGAATTCCATTGTTTTTACAGACTCACTTTTAAATACTACTTCAATATTGTACCATCTGGAAATTTTAACCACCAGATCTTCAATTTTTATTCCATCGAAAAGATATATACCATCTTTCCATGAAGAAAATTCAGAAACATCAACTTTTCTAATCACTACTTTCTTACTTCCCTTGTTAAATACAGCCTGAAAGCCTGGTTCCAGAATTCCTTCTTTATCTTTTGTAGAATAAGAAATCTTACCCTCAAATAAAGTTGCTTCAACATTTTCACTATTTTCATAGCAGCTCAAGTTAAATTCAGTACCTAATACCTTTATATTCATTAAATCAGAATTTACTACAAAAGGCTTCTCCCTATTCTTTGTGACACTAAAATACCCCTCTCCTTTTAAATAAACCTCCCTGGTATTACCTTTAAATTCCTTAGGATATTTAAATTCAGAATCTGAATTAATCCAAACCCTTGTCCCGTCAGCTAAAACTATCTCCTGCATCTGGCCTCTGGAAACCACAATATTACAATAGTCTCCACTTGAGAGAATATCCCATTTAACCCAGTTTAATAATATCGACGATGCAATAATTATTGGCAATATAATAGCAGCATACTTTAAAAAAGGTCTTAAATTTAAGCCCTTAGAAGAATTAACCCTATTAAGATGATTTTTCCAGGCATTATTTGCATCAATACCCTCAAAAAAAGCTATATCCTCTTTATTCTGGTAGATATCTTTATATTCCTGAAAAATCTTCTTATTCTCAGTACAATCATCAAGCCAATTATCTAAAGTTTCTTGCTCGTTATCAGCTATTTTCTCTCCATTAAGTTTAGCCGCAATAATATCAAGTATATCTTGGTTTATATTCATAGTTTGAACATTTTAGTTACATGACACAGAAAAATAAAAACAGGGTGACAGTAAAATGGAAAAAATTATTTTTTAAATATTCCAAAGAAGTACACGATTACCTTATCAATGGATTTTCTAAGCTCAGAAAGAGCCCTACCCATCTGAGTCTTAACGGTATTTACAGATATTCCCAGATCCTCTGCAACTTCCCTGTATTTTAATCCTTCAATACAGCAAAGTTTAAATATATTCTTTCTCTGTTCAGGAAGCTGTTCTAAAAGATCATATATCATCTTGTTTCTTTCGATATAATCTATCTGAAAAGATAGTTCCTGCTCCTCGAAAGCATTACAATCAAGCTCTTTATAATCTTTTTTTTCACGGGAAAGGTAATTAAGACAGTTATTTTTTACAGATTGAAATAGAAATGATTTTATATTTGACTGAATAATAATACTTTCCCTTTTATTCCATAGATCATAAAAGAAATCCTGAACAATATCCTCGGCAACCTGCTTTACGCCAACATACTTATTAGCATACACAACAAGTCCCGAATAATGTTCTTTAAATATTTCCTCAAATTCTTTATTATTCTTTAAAAATCCGACCATAATATTACAATTATAGGCCGCAAAAGTAATGTTTTTTTATAAAAACTAAATTATCTGTTATTTGTTAAATATTGAAAATATTATATTTATCTTATAAATAAAAAAGGCCAGCCCCCTAAAAGGCCAGCCTTAGATATATTTTGCAAAATATTTTTACATATTCATACCACCGCAAACGTGGATAGTTTGTCCTGTCACGTATCTTGACAGATCAGAACCCAGGAATACACATACAGATGCGATATCCTCAGGAGTACCACCTCTTTTCAATGGAATTTTGCTTGCCCACTCTTCTCTTACTTCTTCAGAAAGAGCACCAGTCATTTCTGTGATAATGAAACCTGGAGCAATAGCGTTAGAACGGATATTTCTTGAACCAAGCTCTTTAGCAACTGACTTAGTGAATCCAATAATACCAGCTTTAGATGCTGAATAGTTAGCCTGACCAGCATTACCGCTCACACCAACAACAGAACTCATGTTAATAATAGAACCTGATCTCTGCTTAAGCATAGTACGCTGAACAGCTTTTGTGAAATTGAATACAGACTTAAGGTTAACATTAATTACTGCATCCCACTGAGCTTCAGTCATTCTCATTAATAAAGTATCTTTAGTGATACCTGCATTATTTACAAGAATATCAACTCTTCCAAATTCTTTAACTATTTCGTTAACAACCTCGTCAGTAGCCTGGAAATTACTTGCATCAGAAGCATATCCTTTTGCTTTTACTCCAAAAGAAGCAAGCTCTTCTTCTGTAGCTTTTGCTACTTCATCGTAAAAAAGATCAGTAAAAGCAACATTACATCCTTGTTTTGCAAATTCTAAAGCTACAGCTTTACCAATACCCCTTGAAGCACCAGTAATAATAGCTGTTTTTCCTTCTAATAGTTTCATAATATAAAATTTTAAATTTTAAATGTTCAAAATTTATTTAGTCAATAAAGACTAACCAACATAAATTATGCTTACTGTAATTAATAAATAATTGATAGTAAGGATAATCACATTCTCTTTTATACGCAAAATTGACAAAAACACCCTCTTTTTGTCAATTTTACGATAACAAATATAAATATTTTCCTTTGTTTATAATTTTTTACACTGAATAATATGCAAAAAATGCAATACTTTTAGACAAATCAGAAATCAGCAAACCTGTACTTCAAGCACAGCCAATTAATTGCCAACAACCATCTTCTTAGTAATCATTTTGTTATCTACGGCAATCCTAATATAATAAATACCCTCAGGAATATTAGATACATCGTAAGTAACAATATGACCAGAATCATCATCATCATTTACATTATCGATAAGATTAAAACTTCCTGTTGATACTGTTTTACCTTCAATATTAAAAATCCAGTATTTTATATTTCCTGATTTAATATTTCTAAAATCTAATTTTACAATATCATTAGAGGGATTTGGATAAATCTTAAAATTTGCACAATAACTTAAGTTAATAAAAGTTTCTAAAGTATCTTTTATAGCGCAGTTCTCTCTCGAACTGACCAATATGACATTGTACCTATTAATTTCATTATAATTATGAACAGGTTCCCCTTCCAGGCTTTCTTCACCATCTCCAAAATCCCACAAATATGAATCAGCATTTAGAGAATAGTTATTAAAACTAACGGAATTATTACTGATTTTAAAACTTATATCTGAAACCGGAGGTTCTAAAATATTCAAATATGAATATTTTACTATGCTTTCTACTAATTCTTCTCCCCTATATGTATTAAGTTTAATAGTTTTAAAGCCAGAACTATTGTATTTTACCTGAATATCATAACTTTTATCAGATGTTTGAGGATTTGCTCCTTCACCAAAATCCCATTCATGAGTCAAATCCAGGTCTTCTGCGATGTATTCAACATCAAATCTAATAGCCTCTCCTTCGCAGGCAATGTTTTTATCACAAACAATTCTCGTATACTTAGATATACTTACAAAATTATCATCTACAACTTCTGTCAGCAAACTACCATTTTCAAAAATCTTAACCTTAACAGATTTTACTCCAGGTTCTGAATATTTAACCCAGAAAGGACCTGTTCCTGTAGAAATAGAAGGACTGGCATCATCACCAAAATCCCATTCGTATGTAACCCCTTCCCTTTCTCCATAGATATTAGCATAAACAAATACACTACCATTTTCCAATTCTGCTTGTGCAGGCATCGCAATAGGTACAATATATTTCTCGCCGTATGGCGCATAAGCACCCAAAGCCAATAGATCTTTCCCAGACGAATTTAGCCAATGTGCAAGTTGTTTGTCTTTATCATTATAATAGTTCCAGGCAAATGTGATTTTAGAAAAATTATCAAATATTTTTTCACTACATGGCTCACCTCCTCCAGATAAAGTACCTACCACAAGGTGATTTTCATCAAATAAAGGACATCCTGAAGATCCACCTTCTGTTGTCCCTTTTTCCCAACTTTCTACCAACCAATGGGAATTAGGTAAAACATTAATAGCTTGATCTGTATAAGTCACACTTGTTACGGGGTCTTCATTAGTTGATATTTTTTTAATATCACCATCAGGATGGTGGATACATACACTTTTTTGTGCAGGATAACCATTGATATTTATTCCCGCAAATACTGGGTTATAACCACTTGGAATACCACTACTTAATTTTAATAGCGCAAAATCAATACTATCAGGCATTGCAATAAGCTCAGAACCTTCGGTTGTTTTGAATTCTTGTAAATCAGAACCATCACAATTCAATGACTCATATCCAAAATAAAAAATAGCATCCTGTGCCCGATTATCTTCTTCTTTCGGAGTCCATTTATTGATCTTTATTGCATGCATAGCAGTCAAAACATATGGAGTAGCATCATACTCACTGGTATTAATCAGTACTCCAGTAAAAAGCAAATTTCTCGAAGTAATCTGACATATAGCCTTTTTTTCCAGCTGCCATTCATCACCTTCAGGACAGTTAATATTTACATTACAGGAAGCACTCGTACCATAATTAAGATCTGATTTTCTAAAGATATCCTTTATACCATGATAAGTCTTATCAAGCTTTAAGATTGGATTCTCTCCTAATGGATAAGATAATTCAACAGTAAGATTATCTCCTGGAATTGCCTGAGTTGCAAACGATTTATAGTCCTTATTGTTCTTATAAGTAAAAGAACCTATTGTCTTATACTCATTATATATGAATAATTTTGCACCATGAGTTAATTCAAAATCATTAAAATGAAGACTGAGAGAATAAGCACCCTCCGATTCTATTGTCAATCGCTTTACAACTACATCATTAATAGTATCCGACAATTCAGTTTTCAATATATCGTATTCCGAATTGACCTCCTCTGCATACTTCACAACCTTTAATGTTGATTTCTGATACATCGATTTAGTACCTGAGATCCCGGATGATTTGGCTAATCTGCTTAATTTCTTTACTTTCCTAATGTCTTTTGGAGCCTCTTTAAAATAAGGTTTACCTCCATGAGATATCTGTGAGGTAGCATTCCCTGCAAAAAGTAATAGTGAAAAAATTAAAGCAAATAAATATCTACACATAATATTAGGTTATTGGATTACAATTTTTTCCTCTACTATCTCTGACCATAGATACGGCCATTAATAGACATGTTGTAATAATAATAAATAGTATTATCCCCGACTCAAAATCATCAATCTGAAATTCAGAAGGGATATTGAAAAAGAGCAGAATAGATATCAATCCCCTTGGGGCAATAAATAATTGAGGTGAAATATCTTTTTTAAGCAAGGTTTTAAGAAATACAAACCTTAGTCCGTATATTATCACAAGAGAAACCATACTTACTGCAAAAACATTGAAACTCAATAATGATGAAAGTGATATTGTCATACCAAATATCACAAAGAAAAATGTTCTTACTATAAATGCAGTTTCTATAGTCAAGACCTTAAAATCCTTAAAGACCTCTGTTATTGAATCATGATCGAAATATTTCTGAATACTTTTAAATATAAAGATATGCCTGTTTTCCAGTACCAATCCGAATACGAGTATAATAAGCAGAGCAGAAAGATGAAACATCTTACCTGCTGCATAAAGAGCTATTAAAACAGCAAGAAAAACAAATATCTTAATATCGGATTCAAACTTCTGAAATATATAAAGAAGTATATATGTAGAAATAAAAGAAAATGATATTGTTATTAATATATTCAGAATGACAGATGCCCCTATCTCACCAACACTTGTAGCCTCAATATTACCTATAAGAAAGTAGAAAAACATAATGCCCAGAATATCTGCAAAGGTTGACTCGTAGATCATGAATTCCTTTTTTTGCTTGCACAATTTATTTACGCTGGGAATCACAATAGCGCTGCTCATTATAGATATTGGGATTGCATATATTAAAGCTGTCAAATAGTCAATACTTGTCATAAACATCTGAATAACAAAGGCTATAATCAAGACATAAGATACAATCCCTACCAATGCCGAGACAAATGCTTTCCATAAAACGGGCCACTTTTCTTTTGACAGCTCCAGATCGAGGGCTGCCTCCAAAACAATCATTATAAGTCCGACTATACCTAGTAGTTCCAGCTCTCCAAGTAAATTAAGTTCAGGAATACCTATATATTTCAATGTATAATTTATTATTATACCCAATCCTATTAGCATTATAACACTTGGAACAGAGGTCTTATTTGCTATGTGATTAAAGATGAACGAAATTATAACAATTACAGATGCAATTATTATGTATGTATAGGGACTAATACTTGGAAGTGTACTACTCATATTAATATGAATTCTTATGTTTTAACAGGCCAAATATACATATTTCTTGTATGATTATAATAATATTCAATGTATAATATTTCCGCCTTTCATTTAATAGTCTTTAACACAATTATAAAGGTAAAAAGTTCTTTTTATTAGTAATTATTTATACTTTTGCGCTAAATAATGATCACTCATTCATAAAACACTGATATACAAATGGATTTGTTGCAAAAAATTAAAGAAAATGCAAAGAAGCACAACAAAAGAATTGTGCTTCCAGAAGGTACAGAAGAACGTACATTAAAAGCTGCTGATGAAATTATCAGAGAAGGTCTTGCTCAGATTATTCTTATTGGAAACAAAGCTGAGATTGAAAGACTTGCAGCAGAGTATGGTTTAAACAATATTGATAAGGCTACTATCGTTGATCCTGAAAATCACGATAAATTAGATACATACGCTGATATCTTAGTAGAACTAAGAAAGAAAAAGGGTATGACTAAAGAAAAAGCATTAGAGTTGACAAAAGATCCTTTGTATCTAGCAACCTTAATGATAAAAAATGGAGATGCTGATGGTGAGGTTGCTGGTGCCCAAAATGCTACCGGTGATGTTCTACGTCCTGCTTTCCAAATTGTTAAAACTATGCCAGGTATATCAGTTGTATCGGGTGCTTTCCTTATGTTCCTTAAAGATAAACAATTCGGTAACGATGGTCTTATGGTTTTTGCTGACTGTGCTGTTCACCCCAAATCCAACAGCAAGCGAATTAGCTGAGATCGCTGTTGCAACAGCAAGAACGACTAAAGCAATTGCTGAAATGGAGCCAAGAGTGGCTATGTTGAGTTTCTCAACTAAAGGTTCTGCTAAACACGAAATGGTTGACAAAGTAGTGGAAGCAACAAGACTGGCAAAAGAAATGGCTCCGGATATTATGATCGACGGAGAATTACAGGCTGATGCTGCTATTATTGAAGCTGTTGGTGCTAAAAAAGCTCCTGGAAGTGAAGTGGCAGGTAAAGCTAACGTTCTTGTTTTTCCAACACTTGAAGTAGGTAACATTGGCTACAAACTTGTTCAGAGGATGGCAGGTGCTGAAGCTGTTGGTCCTGTATTACAGGGTATGGCTGCTCCTATCAACGACCTGTCAAGAGGTTGTTCTGTGAGCGACATAGTGAATCTTGTGGCTATCACTGCAAATCAGGCAGCAGGAATGTAAAATATATCAGGGAGGGTTTCCTCCCTTTTGACTATAAAATATTTTCGCGCAAAAGTTAAAATTCAATAGACGAAATTTGTAATATTTTTTTAGAGAAATGAATGTATTAGTATTAAATTGTGGTAGTTCTTCAATCAAGTATCAATTACTTGATATGAGCAATGGCGCTAACGTTTTAGCAAAAGGTTTAGTTGAGAAAATTGGTTTGACAGAGGGGATCTTTACTCATAAACCAACAGGTAAAGATAAATATGAAGTTAATGAGCCTATTGCTAATCACGGTGTAGGTATCGACTTTATTTTAAAAGCTGTTACCGATCCTGATCACGGAGTTATTTCTGACATTAAAGAAATTAATGCTGTTGGTCACAGAGTTGCTCACGGTGGAGAATACTTCTCAGGTAGTGTTATCGTTGACGAGGACGCAAAGAAAAAGATAGAAGCTTGTTGTGAACTGGCTCCTCTTCATAACCCTGCAAACCTTAAAGGTATTTTAAGTATGGAAAATATTCTTCCAGGGGTACCTCAGGTTGCTGTTTTCGATACATCATTTCACCAATCTATTCCTAAGTATGCATATATGTACGGTATCCCTTACGAGTACTACGAAAATAATGCAGTAAGAAGATATGGTTTCCACGGAACATCTCACAAATTTGTTGCTCAAAAGGCATGTGATAGCTTGGGATGGAATATAGAAGATAAAAAAATAATTACTTGTCACCTTGGTAACGGCGCTTCAATTTGTGCTATAGACGGAGGTAAATCTGTTGATACTTCAATGGGATTCACTCCTAACGAAGGCCTTTTGATGGGAACAAGAACAGGTAACCTTGACCTTGGTGCTCTTCTTTACATTGCGGCTAAGAAAAATATGAATTTAGAAGAAGCCAACAATCTTGTAAACAAAGAATCAGGAATGATGGGTGTTTCAGGTGTTTCGAGTGACTGTAGAGATCTTGAAGAGGCTGCTGCTGAAGGAAACGAGAGAGCTCAACTTGCTCTTGACATGTTCTCTTACAGAGTACGTAAATATATTGGTGCTTATTCTGCTGTTCTTGGTGGTGTTGACTTAATTATCTTTACAGGTGGTATAGGTGAGAACGACTGGACTACACGTAAGAAATCATGTGAAACACTTGGTTACTTAGGTGTTGACTTCGACGACGATGCCAATTACAAGCATAGAGGTGAAGATAAAGTTCTAACAAAAGAAGGATCGAAAGTTAAGGTTATGATGGTAACAACTAACGAAGAATTAGTAATTGCTACTGATACTAAAGAATTAGTTGCTGCATTATAATTAAAAATATATAATATTACAATCGAGAGGCTACTATTCCGGTAGCCTCTTTTTGTATTTTATAAATTAATAATTAACTTGCACAGCCACAGATATTAAGTATAATAAAAACAGAAAAACCTGTTTAAATTATTAATATTCAAACACTAAATAAATTTACAAACTTATGAGAGTAATTACAATTGGATTATTCCTTTTAATGCTGTCTGCGAACCTCTTGGCACAGACAGATAAAAAACCCTTAACGCACGATGTATATGATGGCTGGAAAAATTTAAAGAACCACAAAATTTCCAAGGATGGTAATATTGTTGTCTTTAATATTGTTCCACAGGAAGGTGATGCCAACCTTTATATTTACAACAACGAAACCGGTAAAAAAGAAATAATAGAAAGAGCAGTTAGCTCTAAACTTTCTCCCCTATCGGATTACGTTGCATTTACTATCAAGCCACATTTTGATACCATCAGACAGGCAAAGCTTAAAAAGGTAAAGCAAGATAAAATGCCTGCCGATACACTGGGCATATGGATAAAAAATGAAAACGAAATAATAAAAGTTCCTTCTCTTAAGTCTTTTAAAACACCTATGGACGATTCTAATTGGTTTGCCTACCTTTATAAGAAAGAAGAGAAAAAAGATACAACAAAAAATAAAAATGACGAGAAAAATTCCAAAAATGGAAATAATAACCTCAATAAGAATAATAAGAAGAAAAAAGTAAAGCTTAGCGGAGATGAACTTGTAATATTCAATCCTCTTAAAAATATTAAGCACAGCTATTCAAATGTAACTGATTACCAGATATCCAAAAACGGTAGAACTATTGCTTTTGTTCAAGAAAGTGGTGATACGCTTAAAATATCTAATCTTTGCATTTTCGATACAACAACAGAAGAACTGAAAACTCTGTCAAAAGGAGAAAAGGATGATTACAAGAAGGTTACTCTTTCAAAAGACGGACTTCAACTGGCTTATGTTTTCACAAACGATACTACCAAGACAAAGGTATACAGTCTTTTCTATAAATCGGTTAATACAGAGGTCCCCTATAAATTGGTTGATACTTTGACTAAAGAAATATACAAAGACTGGACAGTACATCCACACAGTAATATTTATTTCTCTTTAAATGGAAAAAAGCTATACTTTAGTGTTGCTCCAAAGCCTGTAGAAAAGTCAAAAGACACACTTCTTCCT
>CAXXRT010000040.1:0-2414 GCA_963666945.2 Marinifilaceae bacterium | reverse complement strand
CAGATCTGTTTCGTTCAACTATATAAACAATTTTCCCTCTGGGGCTGTTGATAATAACATTTTTAGGAATGACAATAATATCTTTCTTTTTCTCAGTAACAATATCAGCTTTTACAAACATTCCGGGTCTTAATATATTGTCAGGATTAAAAATTTCCAAATATCCGTTAAACGACCGTGTATCGGGATTCACTGCAGGAGATATTTGAGTTATTCTTCCTTTTAATGTATCTTCTTTCAGCGTATAGTTTGTGATTGATGCTTCTTGTCCAACTTTTATATTTTTAATATTTTTTTCGGAAAACTTGACTTCCATGTACATTTTTTTGTAATCCATTATTTGCAGAACTTTCTCTCCACTGTTGACTTTATTTCCCTCTGTGAAATATGGAAGATCTACAATAACTCCTTTGAATGGGGATTTTATTTTTAACTTGTTAAGGCTTATCTCTGCATTCTCAAGTGCATATTTTGCATTTATATAACTATTTTCTGCGTTAGTCACATCTTTTAAAGTAACTCCACCCTTTTTATATAATAATTTTTGAGCTTCCCATTCTTTTTCTGCCAGATCAAGACTTAACTCCTTTGAATTATACTGTACTCCGTTAACAAATTCTTTGTCTTCCAGTTCAATTATCACCGTTCCCTCTTCAACCATATCACCCAATTTGAACGTTATGCCGGTTTTTGGATTTATCTTTAGTTTATATCTTCCTGCTGTTTCTGTCGAGAGTTCAACTGTTTTTGATGCATAGGCTGTTCCTGTTGTGGTAACAAATTGTTTTATAGTGCCTTTCTTTATGTCCTGTGTGCTTACAGGCGTTTCCATTTCCTGATAATCGCTATAGTTTCTGTTTTTACAAGACACAAAGACTAAAGAAGAAATGAGTGTCAGGGCTATCGTATTTTTTATATATGATTTCATGTGTATGTATTTATTTCATTAACTCAATAGGTAGGTAGGTCTTATTGTTCTCAAAATCCCAAAGGGTCTGTATTTTTAGATTTAAAAGCTCCATTTTATATTGGATAAGAGCATTTGTTAGGGCTTGTTTTTTTTGTGTTAGCTGATTCTGGAATTGCTGAAGATCCATGCCAACGTTATACTTCCGTTTTTATATTTTTCTACATTTAATTCATAGGTTCTTATTGCATTTTCCTCATTTTGTTTTGCAATTTCAATCTGATTTATAAGATTAGGAAGATTTCTACAGATTTTTCTTACATTTAATACTATTGATTTCTTTTCTTCTGAATTCGACAGTTTTGTGGATTCTATAGAGGCTTCTGTAGCTTTTATTCTTGACTTCTTTTCACCCCAATCCCAGACAGGTATGTTAAGTGTTAAAGAGATATTCTGGTTATCGGTGGGGTTATTGTAAATGTTGTTAATATCTTTATTGTCTCCTATGATACCAACCCTGGCAGACAGGCTTCCTTTAAATTCATTCTGTGATTTGGTTTGTATCAGGCTAAATAATGCTTTTTCAAGAGCGATCTCTTTTTGTCTTAGCTCCATTCTTTGCTGAAGAGCAAAATTAATGGCTTTCTGCATGTCCACTTTTATGGGGACTAACTTCAACGTTAGCCAAGATAATAAAATCCTCATTTAAGCCCATACCTAACATCTGTTTAAAATCATCTTTTGCATTCTCTAGAGCTATTTCTTTGTTGTATAAATCTGATTTACTGCTTGCGAAGTTGACTTCTGCCTGAAACAATTCTTCCCTTGCAAGAAGGCCCGCTTCAACTTTGTTTTTTATGATTTTGTAGTTCTCTTCCTGGTTTTTATACTCGTCTTTTGCTATTGATAAATTTTTTTGATTTTGGTATACGCTATAAAAGTTTTGTGTTACTGACTTCTCAATATTTAGTTGTTGAATGGCATAGCTTAGTTTAGTGTTTTCATAAGACAACTCCAGTTCTCTAAGTTGCATCTTAGTTTTATTGTAAGTAAACAAAGGTTGTTCGAGAGAGATATATACATTATTTGTAAACCTTTGGCTTTTTTTATTATTTGCTTTGTCACTTGACGACTCCTGCCAGTTGAAATTGTTGTTTAAAGATATTTTTCCGTCTGTCCATTTCAATGGTTGGGAAATAGTGAAAGTTCCAGATGAAGATTTTGTTTCGTTTGTGAACCAATCTGAATTATAATCATCAAAACTCCTGTTTTTTGAATATGAAAAAGGATTTAGAGTAAAACTAAAATTGGACTTCATAGCTGAATTTTGGGCATTCAGAGATTCCTCGCTTTGCTTCAAGCTGAGTCTTGATTGAAGGAGTTGGGGACTATGTTGTTCTGCTATTTTAAGAGCCATTTCAAGTGTTAGGATTTTTGACTCCTGCGCCTTGGCAAAAGAGCAAAAACCTAAAATAGTCCATGTTAAAATTAGTGTTTTTATGAAAAC
>CAXXRT010000039.1:0-54780 GCA_963666945.2 Marinifilaceae bacterium | reverse complement strand
GAGGGGCCTATTAAAAAGGGCTCTTCCTCCTTTATTATTGGTGCCAGAAGATCATACTTCGACATTTTTGCCAAAGCCTACAACAAAAAATATGAAGACAAAGAAGATTTTTCTCATTTACCTGAATACAACTTTAACGACATCCAACTAAAATTACATTCTAAATTCACTCCCAAACTGTATGGAGAAATAAATTGTTTTACCAGCGGAGACAAACTGCTATTAATAAACAAAAAAGACCAATCAATAAGAACTGATTGGAATAATAATTTTATATCGGCTAATATAAAATATTACCATAACCCACATTTCAAAATAAATACAAACACAGGAATAAGTAATTATTCTTTTAACCTCAATTCTTATTCAAAATTATTTGCCAGCAGCGAAATTTACCGCATTAACTATTCATTAAATGCCGAATATAAAAGAAACAGCAATATATTACTTACAGGAGGAATAATATTTAAACACACTTTTTATAAGTATAAAAACACAAAACAAGAGAATTATGCTGTTCTTAACAGATATAGAGATAAACAATTCACAAACTACTATGGTATCTATTTTAATTCTCTCTTAGATTTCCAAACTGCTCACTTTAAATACAGGCTTAAGAATAAATAAATTCATAAGCGATAAAACATTCAACAATATATCCCCGCGTGTTTCCCTGTCATACAAACAAAAAGATTCATACATTAATCTTGCCTATTCCAGAACATACCAGTTCTCTCACCTTATAAATTCATTAGGAATGAATTTACCAAACGATCTATGGTATCCTTCAAAGCAAAGTTTCCCTGCCGAAAGAGCTGACCAGATATCTTTAGGTTTTACAAGACCAATAACAACAAGCATTCATACAGGCGCTACTGCATATTATAAGAAAATGGTTAATTTAATGGATTTCCGCTATGGGGCAAGCATCTTATTTAATCCTTTATTAAACGAACTAGTCTTTGGTAATGGACATTCGAAAGGAATTGAAGCTGAAGCATATTATAAAAACCAAAAACTAAATATTGGAATAAACTATACTCTGGCCGACACATGGCAAAAATTTACAGAAATCAACAATGGAAAGGCTTTTAACCCTCCATACGATGTTACTCATAATTTAAATATTTCCGGAATATACAATATATCAGAAAACATTGACTTTTCTCTTTCCTGGTGCTATGCCTCCCCACAGGCTTTTAGCTTTCCCAACAGCATAATGATAATACAGTCTGCTTACACCGATATTGCAAATCCTCAGTTAACTCCAATATACGATAAGCGCTACAATATACGTATGCCTTCAACTCATCGTCTTGATATATCATTACGATATACAAAAAATCATAAAAAAGGAAGATCAATTTTAAATTTTAGTATATACAATCTTTACAATAGAGCAAATCCATATTTCGTTTACTTCGAAGAATCGAATATTAAGAACGAAAACAATACAACAAAAATACTTCCTAAACAAAAAGCATTGATACCTTTCTTACCAAGCATAAATTACACCTATGAATTTAATTAACAAACACCTGAATTTAATTTTAGGCTTCATTACCTCAATAAACATGACTGCCTGCATGCTAAACAATAATATAGATATAGACTTTCCAAATGAAAACGAAAAAGTAATGATTGAAGCCTATCTAACTCCAGGCAGGAATTTCGAATTATCATTAATGGAGACTAATTCGCTAAGTAAGGATTTATATCTGCGCCTATGTTGGAATGCACAGGTAGAAATAACGAGCAATAACGATAATATCAAATTACTGAATATACTCAACACTGATAAAAAAACACATTACACATATAATTATGGAAGTCCAAAATACATTCCTCACAGTTACAATGGAACATATAAACTAAAAATAATAACCCAACTAGGAGATACTGTAACTGCTGAAACAAAAACTGTATCTTCTGTGAAAATTGCAAAAACAGAGATAACAGAAAACAAGCTGAATATATCTCTAAACAAAGTAGACGATGAAGACCCTTACTATATCTGTGTAGCAGAAGGAAGCATAAATGATAAAGCTGTCACAATAGCCAAAAATTACGATTGTTCAGGTGTTAAAGAAAAACCTTTTACCTTTTGCTTAATTCATAATTTTTTTAAGTGGGAGAAAATAAAAATTAAATTATTCCATATAACAAAGGAACATTACAATTTCTTTAATTCAGTCGACAAAGCTCACGATGCTAATATCGATCCATTTACAACGCCACAAAAGATAGATTCTAATATAAAAAATGGTATTGGAATATTTACTTTTTATACTGTCGATTCATCAACGCTTAAATAGTTATTGATTAAATATAAAAAACCAATTAAATAATTATTAAAAATTCACCTCATCATTGCCAGCACAAACTTTTTTTTCAAAAATATTTTTAGGAATTAAAAATATCAATTATATTTGCAATGCAATTGCGAAAATAGCTCAGTTGGTAGAGCACAACCTTGCCAAGGTTGGGGTCGCGAGTTCGAGTCTCGTTTTTCGCTCAGAGGGAGGACAGAGATGTTCTCCTTTTTTTTATTCCCTGATATCATCAAGATTAATCCACCTATAGCAGATCCTAATCCACAACAGCAAAACATAGAAATAGAAATAGAAATAGACTTCAACAAATACCCTAACCTAACCATCCTCTGCATCCAAAATTGCCAAGGCAAAATAACCTTCAAAAACCAAGACCGGACCAAGAACCTAAACATCAAACACATTCCTCAATTAGGTAAATCCCCAGAGATTCTAACAAAAATTATTTACTCTCAATCACAAACTTTTCAACTCGAATAAAAAATATATAGCTCCGATTGGGCCCCTGGTCTTATATTAATATTAGCTTAAATCCAATCATATAAGTAAAAATTAATTCTTAATCGTCATTATCATTAATAATCGTAGTAGGATTAATTATTGGTAAATAGAACTTATTTATAAAACTTCCAACAGTTCTATTTATAATAATACCTCTTACTGTTGAAAAAGCAATCCCCAACAAAGTTGCTAGCATATTCTTATCTTCTGATCCATCTTTTACTAAAATTCCCTCAAAAGAAATAAATTCAAAAATAGTATCTGTATCAATTCTCAGTAATTGATTACCTTCATATTCATATGAAACGACTATATTAACTTTTACTAGCTTTAATTCCTCATCATATGCAAATGAAGGTCTAAAAACAAAACCTAATTTTGTTTCGTCAAAGACTTTTGCTTCATCTTCATCTATTTCTCGCTCTGCAAATGAATTTGTTTTGATATTATATATCCTAAAAGGAAATTCATATTTTAATTCATTCTTTTCCATTATCGTGCCATTTTAAATTCTCTTCTTACTAGTCTTAATTCCTTGAAATTTGGCCTAACATCCTTATTACTTGATTTTCTATTTTGTAATGTAGTTTCTTTTGAATAGACAATCTCTAACTTCTTCTTTAAACCAATTTGCTTTACTACTTCTTCTGTTGATTTGAAATTTATCTCTGGAATCATTCCTATTGCTAAAGATAACTCTACTAGTTTAGATAATTTAAAATCAAAAGCTCCATTTAATATTTGAGAAACATAACCTTTAGAAACTCCTAATTCTTTAGCAAATTGACTTCTTGTTTTATTATTATTCTCAAGATAAGCATTCAATTGTCTAAATAACTCATTTTGAATCTTTGTTGTATTGTATCCTTTGCTTTTTATAATTTCTTCTCTTTTCATAACTCTTTCATTTTTAGGTAAGAATCTTTTAAAGCTCTAAATTTATTGATATCCTTCTTCTGTGAATTTTTATAACCTCCAAGGAGTATAAGCTTTCCTGCATCATTCTTGATCGCATATACCCTTAAATGTTTTGTCTTAAATTCATATTCTTTAACCTTGTCTTTTTTACTTAAAGTAATATCTCTAAATTTTGTCTTAGGTAGAAGTTTAAAGTTTGCAATATCTTCCATATTGGCTATTAGCGAGGCGTATTCATCTATATATTGACCATCCCGGATAATCTCATCCACGTACTCATCAAACTGACATACACCCCCTATCTCAAGTTTATAAAAAACTTGCTTTCCATCAATCTCTTCTATTTTGTTTAACGAGTATTCTTTCATATTTGTTTAGTTATAACTAAACTATTCGCAAATTAATACATATATTTCCAATTTTACAAGAAAAACTAACAAATATTTACATTCTCTTCGAATGCATTCTACTGCAGGCATTCGGTTAAGTTCACCATATCTGCATATTCAGGTAAAAGTGGTTCTTAGATAATTTTTACCACAAAATAGGCAAAATGATATCCCTAACCTAATAAAAAAAGCTCAGAGACCTTCCGCATCTCTGAGCCCTATATCTTAATATAATATTACTCACATCACAATAAGAAACCCTCAACAACTATTCTATGTCCATACTCTATTTACAAAAGGGATTTGAGAATTATTTTGCTATTTACAGCAGTAGAGCCCTATTATCTTGGGAGCTAGGTTATCCGCCAATACAGTTGAGCGTTTCCTTATTATTTCTGGTTCAAAGTTGCTATGGCGATCCTTTGGTGTTGAGATTGGAATATTGCCATATGAGGTTTTCACCGTCTTCTGGCCCTTGCAGTTGCGCTTGTTGCCACGAATGCGCTCTTCTGTGTATAGATGATCTTCCATCTCAGCCTCAAGGGCACTTTCTAGAAAATCCTTTAAAAGAGGTGCAAATACTCCACCGGAACCGGTTAAGATTTTGCACCTCTTTTAAAGTTTTTAATTATTTATCAAGTAGTGATTTGTATTCTATACTGTCTTTGTCAAATAAATCTGATGCGTCCATAATCTGCGAATTTATTAATTTTTCCGAATATGGACAGAGTTTATTTTACAGTCTCGTAATTTTTAATTTTTTCATGGTAAAATAATTAGAATATTTTTCTACTCATTTATGGATTTTCGAATACCTCCATTTTTAACAATCTCGATTGCTTTATTTAAGACGTCATCTCTATTATTTATAATTCCTTCTATTGTTTGCTTTACATACACATCTGGCTTTAAACCTTTCTTATAGTAACTTTTACCATCGTGGTAAATATATTTAACTCCTGTAAAAAAAAGATTCTTACCACTTGGGAGTGGTATCATATTTATATTGCCATTAGCTCCTGTTGTATAATTCCCGATAGTTATCCCATAGCCTAATTCATGAACAAAATCAATAAAGGATTCTTCATTACTTATATTCTTCTCACAAACTAGAAATATATTATTTTTGCAAACAGATACACTCTCCTTACATGGCTCAAACCCTAACTTAGACTGTTTAATGTCATCAGGAGAAAGAACCTGTGGCAAAGTTCCCCCTTGAGACTTATGTCCCATTCTTAAAGAATCGGGCAAAATAAAAAAAGGCATATAGTTAGAAAAGCCCCTTAAATCATATATAAAATAATGACTTTGGGATCTCTTTTGTGTTTGTAATCTTTTTAGTTCTAGTAAAGGCACTTTTTCTAAATTAACATAAGTATAATTCAAGGTATCAATAACAGATTTACGACTAAAACTTCTGCGAGCACACCATATATTACTTACCTTAATATCTACCTCTTTAATTACCGCTCCTCTTTTAAAACCTATTTTTTTTATACATTCCTTAGGAAAACGTTTCCAAAAGTGGCTAGCAAGATAATTCTTATACTCTTCTCTGCCTGAGATCCCTCTTGCTATAGTTTTAAATTCTTCTATAATGTCTTTCCCATCAATAGTCAATAATTCATCTCCATTCTTTATTTTCGAATCAACCGAATTAGTTACTATGAGTTTATCTTCTAAAACATCAGCATGAAATGGAAAATAATTATAATATATCTCTACCCCATGTAGCCCAGTGTGCCCATCTCCTATAACATTACACAAATACGATAAGCTGCTTTCTCCCCGTAACTCTTCTAAAGGGGAATAAATATTATTTAAAGCCAAATCCAGATGTTCATTCCAGTCTCCTTCTATTGAATTAATATGGGGATGAAAATATTTCATAACATTCCAGTATTCAATAACATCAGCATATTTTATAATCTCTTTATCTCCTTTAAATAAATCCATCTCTTTATTAAGTTTATAGAGACATTCTTTCTCCCCTATAGGATAAACATGATTTTCATCAGTCATTAGAACAAGAGGTAAAAAAACTTTAGTTCTACTAGTCAACAGCTTTTCTGTAAGTGCCCCAAACTTAAGATATCTATCAAAAAGTTGTCCGGTGTTTTTTATCTTCAAGCAACTTTTTCCTGAATAGCTATCAGACTGAACTATGCTCTTATCAAACTCATTATTATAAGTTTTCCAATTAGCAAGTAAAGGCTTTTCAAAATTATCCTTAAACATAGACACCCACTTGTTGCTATCTTTATACTCTATAATAAGATCGTCAACATACATTTCTCCTAGACCTTCAAGATAACATCCAAAGTCGATATAGACATCTGGATCCTTCACGATTACTTTCTTTTCCCATACTTTCCAATCTCTATTTTTTATCTTATGCACTTTCCCAAGAACACAGGATTTCTCAGGTTCATTTCCAATAGATGCTAAATGTAAATTCCCAAAAGTTTCATCATTGCCGCCATTTATCTTAACTGCTGCCCTTATTCGTATTTTTTTGCCTTTATAGTTATCCGTTCTAAAATAATTACAAATTGCCAGCTTACTAATATTCATAGTTTTACTAGCCTTATTGACCCTCATACTTCTATACATATTACTCAACAAACACAAATCAACTCCATTGTGTTGCCAATATGTAGGTTTCATTCCTGTCGTATCTTGGGGAAGTATCGAATTAAAATTATATTGATAATCTTTATTAGAAGCCACAATCTTAATTGATGGTGCTATTGGGGTGAATAACTCTCTTAGGGAATCCCTTAAAGCATCTTCATTAGGTGCATCCTTTACTTTGGCTATACCATAGGGTATAAACTTTGACCAATTGACACCTTGCGCCTCATCACTTGGATGGAACCATCGTACATAACCATAGCATTTTGCGAATGCTTTAATGTTTGCCACTTCACGCTCTTGTTTTGTTTCCGAACAAGAAAAAAGTACTAGTATTAATACTAATAAACAAAAAGGAATTTTTGTATTCATATTATTCGATCAGTTTTAGAATAAATTAAAATAATTTGATCACATCATATACTTTATATTGTTTTGCAAAACAAAAACAACAAACATTCATACAAATCATTATAACAGTATTTATTAAGTGAACAAATTTAACAAATCATACATTACAAACAAATCACAAATCCATACAAAAAAAACATAATACAGAAACAAAACACCTTAATGTCTTAGTTTTAATTTGCTTCCAAAATATCATAAATCACACATGTGCTGTATAACATATTTTTATATACACAACACAACCCCAAACACCTCTTTTATAACACTTAACTAAAATTCAAAACAACTTTCTGCTCAACATATATATATAATTTAAGAATAGTACCAACGAGGGAATTTTCTCATTCTAACCATACTACTCCTACTCTTTAGTCTGAATATTTTTTAACTCAAAAAGGGATGTCCAATACATCCCTTTTTAAAATGAATCAAAATTATTTCAATTTTTCCATTAAATTTATAACAAAATTCACGCTCTCATGTCTTTATATTTTTAGCATATTTCTGTTGTATATTTGTTGTAAAAAAACGCTACAATCCCCTATAAAACCAACACAAATCACTTTCTGTAAAGGGGAAATTCTAATGTCAGTTGCCCCCCCCTAAAAACATCGGTTGCCCCCTAAACATAAGCCTAAATGCTTTTAATTTTGCCTTAATACCCTAAACCCCCCACTCCCATAAACTCCATATCTCAAAATAAACATTACAAATATCATTGATTAAAAAAGAATATTCTCGTAAATTGCAAAACAATAGATCATTATACTGATTTTTAAAAGTTTATAGTATTATTATAAAACATTGCAAACATGAGAAAAATTACAACCCTATTTCTATTACTGGGCATAATAGGCTGTACTACAAACCCTGACCAAAAGTCGAAAGACAACACAAACATGGCAATAATCACAAAGACCGACATCAGTCATGCGGTTTCTGCAATCACATCAAAGTATACAGAACTTGACAAGGTTCTTGTTGAAAAGGGTGTCAGTCATGCTGCCTCTCTATGGAGGGCAAGCGACGGCGACAACAAAGAATTCATCGATTACTGTTCAAAGAACTACATTGCCACAGCGCAAGAGAAAGATCTTGTATTCGGTAAGCTATCAAAGAATTTCGAGAGTCTTTACGGTCATTTCAACGAAATAAACCTGGAACTTAACGAAGACCTTCAGCTGGAGAATGGTCCTCTTCACGACATTGACAAGATGTTCGGCGCATACAGTCCTTCTTCCCACCTGAGCTCCGATCTTTACAACAATAAGATTGCTTTCTATGTTGCCCTTAACTTCCCTTCTTTCACATTGGAAGAAAAGAACAAGCTGGGAAGCAAGTGGAGCAGAAAACAGTGGGCCTATGCACGTCTTGGCGATATTTTCTCAACCAGGGTACCTGCCGAACTAAAACAGGCCTATGCCAAGGTTGAAAGCGATGCCGATGTTTACATCTCTGCCTACAACATATATATGGGATACCTTCTTAACAACAAGGGCGAAAAACTTTTCCCTGAAGATATGGTCCTTCTCTCCCACTGGAACCTGAGAGACGAGATAAAGTCGCACTACAGCGAAGGCAAGGCGGGAATTGAAAAGCAGGACATGGTTTACAAGGTGATGCAGAGGATCATCTCCCAGGATATTCCCCAAGAGGTCATCAATTCTGACAAATATGAGTGGAACCCTATAGAAAACAAGGTTTACAAAGATGGCAAAGAGGTTGCATTCAAGCCGGAACCTGACACAAGGTACCAGCAGATCATCAACAGCTTCAGGGCTCTTAAAGCCATTGACCCTTACTGTCCCGATCTTGACACATACATAAAAAGGAAGTTCTCCGGAGACATGGAAATCTGCATAGAGGACGTTGAAAAACTATTCCACTCTTTCCTTTCCGACCCTGTTCTTAAAGAAGTAGGTAAGATGATTTCCCAGAGACTGGGCCGTGATCTTAAACCTTACGATATATGGTACGACGGATTCAAGGCAAGAAGCTCACTGGATGAGAACAAACTGAATAAAATGACTCAGAAGCTTTATCCTGATGCCAAGGCAATGGAAAAGCGTATTCCTGAATTGCTTCAAAAACTTGGATGGACTAAAGAAAGAGCTAACTACCTGGCCGACAAGATTGCCGTTGACCCTGCAAGGGGTTCGGGTCATGCTGCGGGTGCACAAATGAAAGGTGCCAAGGCCCACCTTAGGACAAGGGTTCCAAAGACTGGCATGAACTACAAGGGTTACAACATCGCAGTCCACGAATTCGGTCACAACGTAGAGCAAACAGTGTCTCTTTACGATGTGGATCACTATATGCTTAACGGGGTGCCAAACACAGCTTTCACAGAGGCCCTTGCTTTTATATTCCAGAAAAGGGACCTTATGCTTCTTGATATCAACAACAGCGACAAGCAGAAAGATATTATGCAGTCCCTGGATATCTTCTGGAGCACTTACGAGATAATGGGTGTTTCTATGGTCGATATAGCTGTATGGAAATGGTTATATGCAAACCCAACTGCCGATGCGGCACAACTTAAAGAGGCTGTTATCAGGATTTCAAAAGAGGTATGGAACAAATACTTCGCAGGGGTGTTTGGCTCAAAAGATGAGACCATACTTGGAATCTATTCCCATATGATTTCATACCCTCTTTATCTTTCGGCCTATTCTTTCGGTCACATAATTGACTTCCAGCTGGAAGATCACCTAAAAGGAAAACACTTCGCAACTGAGGTCGACAGAATATTCAAGATAGGAAGAATCACTCCTCAGGAATGGATGAAGGAAGCAACAGGAAACGAATTATCCGTTGAACCTATGCTAAAAACCGTAAGAGAAATTCTAAAAGACCGTAAGGGAAATTCTTAAAAACCGTAATGGGAATTCTTAAAGACGGTAAGGGAAATCCTTAAAAACCGTAAGAGAAATTCTAAAAGACAGTAAATAAAGCCCCAAATAAGGGATAACTAATTCAACCGGAGATAAATTGAGTAAATATTTCAATTTATCTCCGGTTATTTTTTGTATTTTCGTAAGGTCTCTTTTCGTACAACGAAAAATATAAATTACATACATATGAAAATATTCACTAAGATTATTCTGATTATTGTAGCCCTTCTGCTACTTGCCATGTTCTCCATTCCGTTTATTTTCAAAGGAAAGATAAAAAAAACAGCAACACAACAGGCCAACAAAAATCTTGAGGCCAAGGTTGATATTGAAGACATCAGTCTTTCAATGTTCAAAGACTTCCCAAACCTAAGCGTTGAACTAAAAAATATAACAGTCACCGGTAAAGGCGCATTTGCCAACGATACCGTTGCCTACATACAAAGCATGGGCGCAGGTGTAAACCTTGCATCGCTTATCTCCGGCGGTCCTATCGTGACTAACACCATATATATTAAAGGTGGAAGGTTCAACGCCATTATCAACGAGGACGAAAAGGTCAACTGGGATATAATAAAGGCCTCTTCAGAGGAAACAGAAACCCACAAAGATGAGGACGGCGATTCTTCCATGCCGGAAATAATCTTCGATAAGATTTTCTTCCACGACATAGACATTAAATTCAGGGATCTTGTAGAAAACACAAGCTTTATAGCAAAAGATATCAACATAGATATAAGCGGTAAGTTCTCTGAAAAAAACACCAATATCAACTTTGCCCTTTCCAGCCCTAAAACAAATCTTAAATACGGCGGGGTTAACTATCTTAAGGGCACAGAAATACTCTTTAATGCGATACTGGGCGCCGACCTTAGTGAAAACAAATTCACCTTTAAAGACAATAAACTAAAGATCAACGATCTTGAAATGAATATTGAAGGTATGTGCGATATCAACGATGATGATATGCTTGTCGATCTGAAACTAAACTCAAAGGACAACGATTTCAAATCCATTCTATCGTTAATCCCGGGTGAGTTCCAGAAAGATATCAAAGACATTAAAACATCGGGAAAAATCTCACTGACAGCATCTGCCAAAGGAAGCTACAAAGAAGAAATATACCCTTCTTTCAATGCAAACCTTAGCATTGCCGATGCCATGGTAAAATACCCCGATCTTCCCGAATCAATAGACAACATTGACGTAAATATCGATATCTCGAACCCCGGGGGAAGTCTCGACAGCACAGTCACCGACATATCAAAACTGCACTTCGATATAGCTGGCAATCCTTTCGACTTTAAGATGTTGGTAAAAACTCCTATCAGCGATCCTGCTCTGGATGGAAGAATAAAAGGCATTATTGACTTTGCAAAACTTAAGAATGCCATTCCTATGGAGGATATCAGCATTGCAGGACTGGTAAATACGGATGTTCTTTTCAAAGGAAACATGTCGTATATCGACAAGGGAGAATACGAGAAATTTACATCAAAAGGTAACATATCGCTTAAGAACTTTAAGTTCGACAGCAAAGATATGCCTAAGGCTTTTGAGGTCAAAAACGCGCTACTGGCGTTCTCATCGCGACAGATAAGCCTGAATACTTTTAGTGCTAACATGGGTAAATCCGATTTCTCCCTTAAGGGAACCATCAGAAACTTCTTCCCATATATATTTAAAGGCAAAACCTTGGCCGGTGACTTCTATCTTAACTCAGACAAATTGGATATTAATGAGTTAATGTCAGCCGATGCGACCACAACTGCAGACACTACGGAAGATTCCTCCCTATCTGTTATTGAGATACCCGAAAATCTTAACCTAAGTCTTAACAGCAACATCAAAAACATACTTTACGACAAGCTTGTCATAAGCAATACATCGGGAAAGATAGTGATAAACAAGGCAAAAGCAAACCTTAAAGACCTGAAGATGTACATGCTCAAGGGTGATGTGAAAATGAATGGTGTTTACGATGCATCTCAAAAGAAAAACCCTGCCATGAATATTGCCTTCGATGTCAACAACTTCGACATACACTCTGCATGGGAATCATTCACCATCATTAAAAAGACCATACCAATGGCAATGAATGCCGCAGGAAAAATTTCCATGGACCTGAATCTATCTTCACGCCTGAACTCAAAGATGGAGATAATACCGGCAACAATGAACGGTGGAGGAAAACTGAACTCACAGGGAATAATAATCAACGAGAACAAAATGCTCGATGCCCTTGCCCAGCTTGCAAAGGACAACAGTCTTCGCAGGGTAAGCATCTCGGAGCTTAACATCGACTTTCTTATTAAAAACGGCGACATACAGGTCAAGCCTTTCAAGACAAAGATTGCCGGTTATCCTGCAACAATCTTCGGTAATCAGG
Organism: Marinifilaceae bacterium; assembly: GCA_963666945.2. GTDB lineage: Bacteria > Bacteroidota > Bacteroidia > Bacteroidales > Marinifilaceae. The sequence continues at coordinate 42,308 of CAXXRT010000039.1, read as the reverse complement.
ACGTAATGGGAAATATCAACTACACCATTGCAGGAAAAGTCGACAAAAAAGTTCTTGGCAGCAAAATGCTGTCAACATTCAACAAACTGCCCGGGTTTAAAAACCTGACAACACTGGATGTAGACGTTCACATAGGCGGAACACTGACCAAACCAACGGTAAAGCCCGACCTTAACAAAGTAAGAAAACAAATTCAGAAGGCTGCTGAAAAAGAACTAAAAAAGAAAGCAGAAAAAGAACTAATGAAAGGACTCAAAAAACTGTTCAAATAAAAATATTCTAAGCCAGATTTACTAAACATGTTTTATTAAAAGGCGCCATTCCTAAAGGAATGGCGCCTTGTTTTATATCTAAACCATTTAAATATTTGCATTTTCAGAAATTACTTCATACTAAAATTTGTGCCTGACAAACATTAATTGCCAACACTGCAATAACCAATAACAATAACTTTCTCATTTTTTATATAATTCTATTTTAAAATATAAACCCAATAGAAGCAAAGGCATGCCACTTTTTTTCATTAATATTAGAATACCCATATTTTTCACAATCAAAGCGTTCCAATAGCTTTGAAAAGTGACTCATTTTTGCGCCTAACTTAAAAACTAAATTAAATGGCTCCAATTTCTTATTCCTGTCATCATACTCCCTTTGTCGTGATACATCCAAATCAAAGCCCAGACTAAACCCACAGGTAAACTCCCGTTTACTCTTTAAACTCAACGAAGCAACATGTTCAGATTCCTTAAATACCATCAATTTCTTATCATAAATATATTTCCAGAAATCAAGATCCCCGTTACCAAATTCAACACCACCAAAAGATTTAACAAAAACGTACAAACCACCCCCACACAGAGTTTTTCTAACCTTTAGTCCTGCCAGGAATGAAGAATTAACAGCCCTAAGATCCATTTCAGATTCTTTTCTAAATTTTTCTGAATTATAGTGACTTCTAACCTTGTCAGCACCATCAAACCTGTATTCCAGTACCCATGCCAGATTCTTATGGAAATAATTGAGATAGCCCAAGGAGATAAAACCCGCATCTGCGTTTACATCTCCTATACATTGATATCCCCCTTGGATAAAAATTCCTCTGTTGTTTTGTGCACTACATTCAACAACACCTAAAAACAAGAGCACCATAATTAACAGCGCTCTTACTATATTTATTCTTATCACTTTGTTCTATTGTAATATTATCTCACAAATCTACTTTGCACCCTCAACGGTAGTTGTAGTCTTTATACAACCAAAAAACCACATTGTAACGGCAGAAACAACGCAATCTGTAAATGTCATTGTATTCTTAACCCTTACGGTTTTCAGATCACTTTCCTTAATTGCCCTGTCGGTAAGCTTCTTATCACAATCCCATACACCCCAAAAACAATACCAGTGTGTGTAATTCTTTTTAACCGGAAGATAATCGGTTTTAGACGCCAACCTGACATCTGCCCGGCAGGAGCAGTAACCCTTACTGTGCAACAACTAGTCAAAAACATTGCTGCAAACAATACTATCAACAACTTTTTCATCTCAATCTATATTTAAAATTCAAGACCACAAACATAATAATATATATACTAACATAAAAACAATAAAATGACTAAAAGTCAAGAAATATATATCCCAATAGGATCTTACTGTCAACAGAGAAATAACATCCCGGCATTAAACACAAAAAACTATTTTGCGGATATATCCCATTAAGTCCTTTATAAAGAAAATCCTGACATTAAACACAAAAAACCCCCTCCGGTAAACCGAAAGGGGTTTTGCATATATTTAAAGTCAACCGACTACTTCTTGCAAACAACGTCTACTCTAAAAGCACCTTCGTCTTGACTATCGCTACCATCATATATTTCTATAAACGATGCATCAATACGAGTCAACATATCGTCGTCATCGTATTCGTAAGAAATATCAAAAGTCAACTCATCGTTTTCAGAATGAACAATAGTGACTTTACTGATATTGTTAACAGGTAACAAAGCATCAACCATTTCAGCTTTCTTATCGGTTGCAGAACCAAAAAACTGGATATTCTTAATAGCATTCATTATTCCTGCTGCCTTAAGGTTCCAATACATAAAGAAAGGCTTACTATTATACTCAATTTTAATAGTCGTCAAATCTTCACCTTCCCCAAGCGTAAATTCTGTTACATTATTGTTTTTATCCCTGCTTTTTATCTGGAAAAACTCGTAACCTTTAATGATTTTATTTCCATCTTGCTCAACAGCATCCCCATCTGCAATCATCCCTGTAAGGAAATCCGTAACAATTTTTTCAGGACTATAATCTCCTTCAAGATTAATTGTCTCTGCCTCTCCTCCGTTTTGACTGATATCTGCCCCTGTTATAAGATTTAAATCATTAAAATTGAAAGTAACATCAAACATAGGTTGATCAACCTGACCTGTTTTATTATTTGATTCTGAAAACAATTTCATGTTTTCTATATACATCTCTTTTCCGTAATCCAAATCTGAATCATCATCGCTACAGCTAAAAAGCACTCCTGTCAATAATACTAAAAGACCTAAAATTTTCTTCATCTTTAAAAATGTTTGAGTTTAAAATTATTTTAAACCACAAAAATAAAATTTTTTAAATTACTATACAAAATAAAAAATACATATGTACACATATTTGATCATAACAAAAATTTCTGTTTTGCACACACATACCATCATCGTGCCAAAGTCGTACCTCCCTCGCCTCTGGCTCGAAGAATCTTCTGCGTTTATGGATATTTTACGGATTCTTCAGGGTATCTTTCTGTATTGTTTATATACACAAACTATAGGGAAAGACAGGAGAAGGTCCAAACTTGATACAAACAAAAAACTGCTGCAATAAGAATAAAAAGGAAAACAACAATAAAAAAATTACCCCGCAAGAAAATATTCATTCTATACGGGGCAACCAAAACATAAAAATAATACAAAATTGTTACAAAAAATATAAAAGAAAAAGTAACAGAACATACTACTCAATACAATACCTTCTAATCTTCTGGTATTGGGACCGGGAAACAATATTCTGTTCCAGCAGGTCTTTTGAAGTGATATTTGAATCTTCCTTTCTCAGCTTAAAAACTCCTTTTACCATATCGTAATCGAAATACGGATGACTCAAAAGGTTTTTAAATCCCATGGTATCAAGATTTATCTTGCGGATATAGCTGGTATCCACATACAACTGAGGAGAGATCCGTTCATAGGTACCTTCCCTCATTTTTATTTCCCTGAGTTGAGACACGCAATAAAATCCTCCCAACCTCTCACGGTAACGCACAATCTTCCGGGAGTACCAGCTTCCTATTCCATACACCCTCTTTAGCTCTGTGGTATCGGATGAATTGAGTTCTATTTTTACATCCTTCTTTTTACCCGCTGATTCCGGGTCTGTTACGGACTTTAATCTTTCTGCTGATTGACTCGCAGCGTAAACAGAATCGGCATGACTATTAATGAAAAGATTATTCCCTCCGGGATACTGAGAATACAAATCGGGCATTATTATTACGAAATATATTAGAACAAGAACAATGACAATCCCTGTTTTTTCTATATCGGAGAATTTTAAAACATTATTTTTAAGGCAACTTGTTTTCATAACCATCAGATATATTATATAAAACAAAGTTATAAATTAATATTGACTTCAAAAATGTTTAATAACATGACAGTGATTTTACTTAAAATTCCTAGATTTGCATATGTTTGTGACCACTTATGGAAAAAACCAAAAATAATATTGATCGGGAAAACTTAATTTTTAAAGGAATAACTGAAAGCGACGAGCATGCTTTTCGGATATTTTTTGATAAATATTACCAGCGTTTTGTTTCTTTTTCTGCCGATATAACAGGCAGCATCGACGATGCCGAGGAAATAGTAGCAGAAAGCATGTGTTCCATATGGGAAAAAAGAAAGGATTTCCAGTCCTTTAAGGCTATAAAGACCTATGCATACTCAACTCTGAAGAATAAGGCCATAAATGTGATAAAGCACAAAAAGGCCATTGAAAGGCACGAGGACTACGTAAAGCATACATACGACAGTAAATATTTCAACAACAAATTAATTGAGGAAGAGGTTCACGGTATGCTCCATAAAGCCATAGAAGCTCTGCCCAGCGAATGCAGAAGGGTTTTTATTCTTAACGAGATAGAAGGCCTTACCCTTAGCGATATTGCGGACGATTTAGGTCTTTCCATAAACACCATTAAGACTCACAAATTAAGAGCAACAAAGTTTTTGAGAGAAAGATTAAAAAATATTTTAATTTTTTTACCATTCTTACCGCCTCATTTGCAGAGACTTATAAAATATTTTGATTTTTTTTAAAAAAAACGTTCACCAAAAAACAACCACATGTTGTCTTATAATACGGAGGGGAAACAATGAACGACGATTCTTACAACATATCGGAGATAATCTTTAAAGAGATTAGTGGGACAATTGAAAAGGAAGAAAAGATTATCCTTGAAAATTGGCTTGAATCTGATGTAAGCAATAAAGAGTTATTTGAAAATATTAGAAACAGCAAAACCATAAACAGCAAGCTTGATTTTTACAATGCAGTAAAGCCGGAAAGAGGCTGGGAGAAATACAAGCAAATGCAGAAGAAAAGATCAGGGATCAGAAAATTGCGCATATGGTACGCTGCCGCTTCTGTTATTGTAACAGGAATAATAATTAGCTCCCTGATACTATTTTACAGAGATGCCAATATTACAAGTAATCTTGATAATATTAATCCTGGAATAGCAAGAGCAACACTTATTCTTGAGGATGGGGAACAGGTTGAATTGGGAAAAGACAGAAAGAACCTTACCACAAGTAATGGTATTGAGCTGGAAACAGAAGAAAACACAGTCAGATATATAAGGTCGACACTAAGCAAAGATGACAATTACCACAAGATACTAATCCCCAAAGGGGGAGAATATTCCTTAGAATTAGCTGATCGGACAAGGATTTGGGCTAACTCAGAGACTACTCTGAGTTACCCAACTTCTTTCAGCGGAAAACAAAGAATTGTATATCTGGAGGGAGAGGCTTATTTCGAAGTTGCCAAAAACAAGGACAAGCCATTCATTGTTATTACCCCTACTGAGACCATTAGGGTTCTGGGAACGAAATTCAACATAAGTACATATAAGGACGATATATATTCGCACACCACTCTTTTGGAAGGGTCAGTAAGCATAGAGAACAAGGATAACAGCGAAGTAAAAGTACTTGTTCCGGGACAGCAGGCGATGATCAATTATAAATCTAAGAAGCTATCCATAAGAGAGGTAAATGCAAAAAAATACACAGACTGGATTGACGGAAGATTTGTCTTCGAGGATGAGTCTCTTGAGTCAATCATGAAAAGATTATCAAGATGGTATAATATAAATGTGGAGTTTAAAGATCCACAAGCAGCAAACCTAAACTTTACGGGAAATTTTATACGCTATGATAAAATTTCGACAATTCTTAACATGTTCGAGATGACTAACAAAGTCAAGTTTAGTCTAAGAGACAATGTGATCATTGTTGAGATACCTGTGGTTTAATTACGATGAAACAAACTGTGTTATTGGCCTGATAGCACAGTTTTTTCTTTTTACACAGTTTCATTTCTAATATTTTTGTTATATTCGTAAGTATCGTAATTAAAAGTCATTTATGAAGAAGTCAATTATATTTATTATTATATATCTTCTTTCTTTAACAGCATTTTGCCAGAATAACGAGATAAAATTATCATTGACAAAAGCATCGTTACAGGATATTTTTACAAGCATAGAGGACCAGAGTGACTACACCTTTCTGTATTTCCATAAAGATGTAAAGAATGTTAAGATAGACTTTATAAATATTGTAGAAAAAGATATAGCAAAAATACTTGAAATATTACTTGAAAAAACCGACCTGAAATACAAAATAAACGATAAAGTTATTGTTATAAATAAGGAATCGGAAAAGAAGAAACAATTACAGATAATCAGAAAATATCTTGTCACAGGAACTATTACAGATGAAACAGGCACCCCCCTGCCGGGAGTCACAATAATGGAGAAAGGAAGCAAGACCGGGATAGTGACCGATATAAATGGCAGATACGAATTCCCTGTTACTGAGTACAACACTATTAATTTTTCTTTCATAGGTAAAAGCACGCAAGAGCATACCATTAGCAGTGATACCACCCTTAATGTAATAATGAAGGACATCATAATTGATATTGAAGAAATACTGGTCACAGGATATGAAACAGAAAAGAAAAAGAATGTATCGGGATCAATAGTACATATAACATCCGACGACATACAGCAATCACCAACAGAGTCATTTGAAAAGGCAATACAGGGACGTGTTGCCGGTGTTCAGTTTACCCCTGAGACAGGAAGTCCCGGAAGTTCTGTTTCTGTAAAGATAAGGGGACTGGGATCTATTAATGCTGACAATTCCCCTCTATTTATTATCGATGGAGTGCAGATAAACTCCTCGGACAACAATTCCATAATACCCACCTCAAATGCCCTGGCAGGAATAAATTACGAGGACATTGAATCCATAGACATTCTAAAAGACGGAGCAACAGCATCGATTTACGGGGCCCAGGCTGCAAACGGAGTAATTATTATTACAACAAAAAAAGGAGAAAGCGGCAAGATAAAAATAAATGCCAAAATTTCTACTGGTGTCAGTCAGGTGGTTAAAAAGCTCGACGTTCTAAACGGCCCCCAGTGGGCAGAGCTCACTCTTTTGAATTACAAAAACCGCTATGGAATAGAAAGTGAGTCGTACCAGACAATACTTTCCGACTTTATTTCCAAAGGATGGGGAGAAGATGGATTCTCAAAAGCCCCCACAACCGACTGGCAGGATGCAGTATTCAGAACAGGAATTACCGAGAAGTACAATATCTCAGCATCGGGAGGCACCCGTGCATCGAGATACTATGTATCATCAGAATACCAGAACATACAGGGAGTAGTTATTAACAGCAACTTCAGTAAATATGCCTTCAGGCTAAATCACAGCAGTCAAATGAGCAAAAGGATATATTTATCAACACATATAAACTATTATTCTTTCAGGCAAAACGGAGTATTGGACGAATCGAGCTTTGCCAATCCCAACAGATCGGCAACCCTTATTGTGCCCACTAATCCCATCTATAATGCGGACGGTTCGTATTTTACCAATCTTATTGGTACATACAAGCACAATGTTGTAATGGAAAGCAACCTTAATGTACTAAAGGCAACAACCAGCAGGTTTACGGCACGCCTGACTCTTAACATAAACATACTTGAAAACCTCAATCTAAAAAGTCTTCTTGCATACGATTATACAGAAATACTTGAGAAGTTCTTTTTCGATCCAAGAACACTTGACGGGGCACCGGTAAACGGAAGAGCAGGAGTTTCCAACGTAAGGGAAAGGAATATTCAGACAGACCATTTGCTGGCATATAATAAAGACTTTGGTAACTCACACCGGATGAATGCCATTTTGGGCTTTTCGTTCAGAAAGAATGTGACAAAGACAAATTATGCAGAAGGAACAGGAGTGTCCAGTCCTGATTTCAAGCTACTTAGTCAAACAGCAAGACCAGAGCCTCCGGAGGAAACATTCAACGAATGGAGGATTGCAGGTTTATTCTCAAAGGCCAAATATTCGTATCAGGATAAATATATTTTCAACGCAACGCTAAGATATGATGGTTCCAGCAAATTTGGCAATGGCAAACTATACGGATTTTTCCCCTCTGTTGCCGGTGCATGGAGAATATCTTCAGAGAGATTCATGAAAGACCTTAATTTTGTTGACGACGCAAAACTAAGGGCAAGTTATGGAATAACAGGGAATTCCAACATAGGGAACTATGTCAACATGCAGCGATTTGTCGGTACCGGTGATTATCTTGAAAAGCCGGGGCTGGCCCCCGATCCCATCTTTGGGAATCAGAACATTAAATGGGAAGAGAATCATACTATTAACCTGGGGCTGGATCTTTCTTTCTTAAACAATAGAATCAGCCTTGAGACCGATGTATTTAAAAGAACAACCAAGAATCTTCTATTAGCCAGGGAACTGCCCAACACTACCGGTCATGTTTCCATATGGGAAAATTCTGGGGAAGTTGTCAACAAAGGGATTGAAATAGTTATAAACACTAAAAACATAAAGACAAAAGAGTTTTCATGGTCAACATCCATGAATATGGCCTTAAACAAGAATGAGATAACGGCACTTCAAAAAGGCATTGACAGGATAGGGACCCTTTATAAGGTAGGAGAACCCATTGGAGCCGCTTATACATACAGGTATGCAGGAGTAGATCCCGACAATGGCCGCCCTATGTGGTACGATAAAAGTGGCAACACCACCTACCAGCCGAAATCGGATGACAGGGTATGGATAGATTCGTTTTTACCAAATTTCTACGGGGGATTAATAAACGACATAAAGATTGGGAACATAAGTTTCTCTGCTGTTTTTGATTTTCAGACAGGGGGCAGAATCCTTAACACCAACAAATCGTTTCTGGCAAGAGGAGGATCTACCGGGGACAGGAACCAGCTTCAGGTGAATTACGATGATTACTGGAAAAAGCCAGGAGACAAAACATGGATACCCAAACCAGTTTATGGAGGAGTATATGATGCAACTGCAACAAGGCAATTTTACTCAGCCTCCACTCTTTTATTTGAGAAGACAGATTTCATAAAATTAAGGACATTATCATTAGAATATGAACTGCCCTTAGAACTATCATACAAGATTAATGCAGAAAAGATCATTTTCTTTATTAACGGGTATAATCTTTGGACAACAAGTCCCTATACCGGTTTCGATCCTGAGTTTACGGATCAGGACAATGGAGTATACCCTCCGTCCCGCACCATTACTGCCGGTATAAATTTATCTTTCTAATAAATAGTTCAATTATTATTTTACCTTTGTATTAAATTATTATATAGAAGAACCAAAAGTAATATGACAGATTTTAAGTACAATATTTCTATACTGGCCGATGCCGATGAAGTTTTTGCTGCATTAACCAATCCTTTTCAGATTGAAGTATGGAGTGGTTATCCCGCTGTAATGAATGATCAGGAAGGATTTGAATTTTCCTTATGGGAAGGCGATATATGCGGAAGGAACCTTAAGGTAATCCAGGACAAACTGCTTGTACAGGAATGGTACTTCGGGGAACAGGAGAAAGACTCCATTGTCGAGATTAAACTTTCTAAGAGCGGTAAGGAAACAATGGTGAGCCTGACTCACACAAATATCCCTGAAGATGTATATGAGGAGATTGTTGAGGGATGGAAGGATTATTATCTTGGTTCTATTAAAGGAATGCTGGAAATTTATTAAGGATGAAGACTGAGTTTACAATTACTACTGATTATATAGAGTTAATAAAACTTCTAAAGGCCACTCAGGTTGTGGAAAATGGTGCTATGGCAAAGGCTGTGGTTGAAGACGGACTTGTTTACCGTAACGGAGAACTGGAGACAAGAAAACGTGCCAAGATTACCCCTGGGGAGGTTATAACTCTTTGGGATAACGAAATAATTGTCACTAAAGAATAGGGGCGCTAAGTCATAATTTTTTTGCCAAGCCCTGCTTTTTTATAAATATATTCTAAAGATATATGAAACCGTAGAAAAAGCCATTTCAGCTAATTATTCCAAAATCCATAGCTATAATTAAAGCTATGGATTTTGGAATAATTAATTAAGAATATGACTTTATTTCGTGATAGTATGCACTATTTGTTTTTCCCCATCAGCCACCTTTATTTTATTGTAATATGCTTCCTTTATTACAGGAAATGGGAAAAACACAGAGAAAACACACTTAATTGTATCAGTATCATTTTTGTTTAAATCTATATAAGTTGTTGAAGAATCTTCATTTACATTATAATACACAGGAATAGGTATAAAAAACAAATCGTCATCATCATTCTTATAATCGATTTCATATTTTTCCACTATAACGGTATCTATCGCATAAATTTTGATTTCTGATTTGTCGTATGAATTTTGATTGTTTGGATCTAATAAATCTACTTTATTTTTATCCAGGTATGAGATATCTATTACATCAAATATTTTATCCCCATCAAGAATTTCTTCTTTATGATTACAGGAAATAAATAATATTGAAAATAATAATAAATTTAGGATTTTTTTCATGACTTGATATCTTTTTAAATTTTTGTTAGGTAAATTTAAAAAAAAAAATCCACAAAACATATATTTCAATAATAATATTATAATAAATTATTGATCGTTATATAATATACTTTTAGTGGAAGAACATATAGCCTATAAGTATAGCAGCAATAATACCAACTATATCTGCAATAAGTCCGCAGGTGACGGCATAACGGGTATTTCTTATTCCCACAGAGCCAAAATATACTGCAATAATATAAAAAGTTGTATCTGTTGCCCCCTGAACAGTTGAGGCTATACGGCCGACAAAGGAGTCTGCCCCGTACTGGTTCATTGCATCTACCATCATCCCCCTGGCACCGCTACCGCTGAGAGGTTTCATAAGTGCCGTAGGCAGGGCAGGAATAAAGTCAGCGTCTATGCCCATATTCTGGCAAAAGAGCTGTACTCCTTCTATGATGAGTTCCATTGCCCCTGAAGCCCTGAAAACGCCTATGGCGACCAATATTGCAATAAGGTAGGGAATAATCTTTACGGCTATCTTAAATCCATCCTTTGCACCTTCTATGAAGCTCTCGTAGACATTCACCTTATTTTTAAAGGCCAGTAGTATGAAGGATATAATTATGGAAAACAATATCACATTGCTGACAACATCCGATACGGTTGTTATCATTTCCCTGTCCAGATGAGAGAAACAGGCAATAATTGCAACGACTACTGCTGTTACTCCTCCCAGCCACGACATGACTGTACGGTTAAAAAGATTAAGCTTCTGATATACCGCTACGGCTATTAGTCCCGCCAGTGTTGAAAAATAAGTGGCAAGCATAATAGGTATAAATATATCGGATGGGTTAGCAGCACCGAGCTGCGCCCTGTATACCATTATGGAAACGGGAATAAGTGTCAGTCCCGAAGTATTCAGAACCAGAAACATTATCTGGGCATTTGAGGCCACATCTTTTTTGGTATTTGATTCCTGCATCTGCTGCATTGCCTTCAATCCCATGGGAGTTGCCGCATTATCAAGACCCAGCATATTGGCAGCAATATTCATCATTATGGAGCCGTAGGCAGGACTATCCTGAGGAAGACCCGGAAATAATTTATGGAAGAATGGACCGATAATTCTTGAAAATATTCTCACCACACCCCCATTTTCCCCAATCTTCATAACCCCCATCCAGAGGGTAAGCACACCAGTAAGTCCTAGAGATATTTCAAAGCCCGTTTTAGACATTTCAAAGGTAGATTCAACTATATCGTGAAACACCTCGAGATCGCCCATAAAAACAAGCTTAATAACGGCAACAACAAAAGCAATAACGAAAAAGAATACCCAGATGTAATTTAATATCATAACACAATTTTTAGACTCACTTTCCTATTTTTCTCTCTATTTCTTTAAGTCTTTTCTTCACATGTTCATCCCAGCTCCGTATTTCATGAGCCCTTTTATAAAAATACCGGGCCACAACATACAAATTCTTTTCAAAAGAACCATCAGCTTTGTTAACAATTTCGCTATATTGTTTTTGTGATTTCTGATACTTTGAATCTTTCAATATAGAAATTATCTCTTCCAGTTTTTTCCCTGGGTATGGCTCATAACTCTTAAGAGACTTTGCCTGAGTATAATAAAATCTGGCAATGGCATAATTCCCTATATTGAATGCCGTATCGCCTTTAGATATCAAAATATTGTAATCATTATTGAGTTTTGATTTATCTCTTTCGTTTAATTTCTTGTGTAATTCATTCAGTAGATCTGTTTTTTCCTTCTCAGGACTGAATGGTATCTTAGCCTCATCATTATTTGGCAGGGCATCACCAGAAGATTGTATAGGATTGGTTTTAAGAATATTATCAACTTTCGCCAACATATCAACAGTTTTATTAACACTATCTGATTTTACTGAAAGAGTATCTGTTTTAATCAACGGACTATCGTTATTCTTAATGGAACCTGGCAGTTCCGTACTGTTATCATCACCTTCGCCAACATCTGCGACAACCCTCATGCCCCCTATCATACCCACCACAGATACTGCTTTTGTTTTATCAGCTTTCTTTGGAGGAACAGCCTTCTCCTGTGCTTTCTTTTGCTGATTATTCTTTTCTGTTTTTACTTCTATATTTTCGGCAAGACTATCATCAGTGTTTTTTACTTCTTTAGAGGCAAGATCCGGCTCAGGTAATTTAGCTGTAGTCTTCTCTTTCTTCATTAATAATTTTTCTGTTTCCTCTATCCTGTCCTTTATCAGAGAGGCATAATCCTTATCAAATACAAAATCGTCTATATCTTTATCGTAATATAGTTTCTCAACAGGCTGTTTAAATACGGATATATCGACATTCTCCCTTGAAGGAAGTAGTATAATATTTAATTTTTCAGGAGGGAAATGATTATCGTAGTCAAGAATATCTTCAGGCACATCGGTATTTATATCAACATATTTAGTGACATAGCCATTCTTAACAAAAGCCAGACGGTAATCTTTATTAAAAAGAAGCTGCACATCGCACTTCCCGGACTTACTTACTTTTAAAGATGTTTGCTTTTGGGAATTACAATATATCTCAATTCTAATTCCATCGGCACTACCTTTGAATGCATCGGCATTAACTTTAATTATAAATTTATTCTTAGCACATAAAGAACTAACAATAAAAATAAAGGACAATAGAAGAATAACTTTTCTCATCTATTTTTATTTTGACAAACAACCAAATATTGTTTAAATTACAAGAGCTCCATACCCACCTCTGCACTTAAATATCTATTTTACAAAAATAAGAAAAAAAATATTGTCTTTATTCTTGTAACTAATCCTCTTGATGAAACGTCATATATTTGTAATTAAAGCCCTGTATTTATGTATCAACGTAAGTTAACACATAAATAAGAAACATTAAAATAATAATTATTGCTTTTAAATTCAAAAAAACGTATACTTATGAAAAATTCAAAAAACTTTGCCAAAATCCTCCTTTTCACCCTTATTACATTTTCTTCGGTTTCATGCATATTTGCAGACAGAGTGAAAGGAAACGGTAAGGTTGTCACAGAAGAAAGAACTGTGAAAAGCTTTGATGGAGTTAGTGCTTCAGCAGGAATAAATGTAGTAATAACGCAAGATGAAAAAGAATTTCTTTGAGGTTGAAGCAGATGAGAATCTTTTGGAATATATAATTACGGAAGTCAATGGAACCACCCTTAAGATTCACTGGAAACAAGGAACTAACGTAAGATCGTTTAAAAAAGTACTTGTACACGTAACATGTAAAGAGCTAACACAGGTCAGAGCATCCTCGGGAGCAGATATTTACTCTAAAGGAACAATTAAGACCGACAAAATGACTATCTCATCTTCCAGTTCAGCAGACATTAAACTTTCTTTGGAAGCAGAGGTTATTTCCTGTAATGCAAGTAGTAGTGCTGATGTTGAATTAAAAGGAAAGACTGACAAATTAATGGTTTCAGCAAGCAGCGGGTGCAGATATTGAAGCCACAGAAATTGCCGCCAATATAGTTGATGCAAAAGCATCCAGCGGAGCCGATATATCAGTGATTGCGCTTAAAGAAATTAACGCATCGGCTTCAAGCGGTGGAGATATAACATATTTTGGCGACCCACAGGTTAAAAACGTAAAATCATCCAGTGGCGGCAGTGTAAAACAAAATAAATAGTCCGATCAGTATATATAAAAAAGAATAGCCGGCCGCTTTTGTGGTTGGCTATTTTTGTGCCCTCCAATCGCTTAAAGCCATATGTCAAACTATTTATTTGTGACATATCAACACTTTGTCTCATGAAAAAAATCCCTACTTTTGTACTGGCGTCAAAAGCTATATTATACTTGCTTTTAGCAGCTTAATTATTAACACTAAGTTGATAAAACTAAAAGCTTTCATTATATTTCCATATGTTTTTTGATTTATAATTATATTTGCAGAGATAATAAAAAAGAGGAAAAAGAAGTGATATATCCGGGAAATTTTGAGGAAAAGATAGGTTTTAAGAAGGTAAGGGATTCTTTAAAGAGATTGTGTTTAAGTTCTTTGGGAAAAGACCAGGTGGACGATATGTGCTATTCCACCTCGGCAAACACCATAGAACGCACGCTTATGGAGACCCGTGAGTTTATGGCCATTATTCAGGAGGAGGACAATTTCCCCACTGCTTATTATTTCGATGTAAGGGATAGTCTTAACAAAATACGTATAGAGGGCACATTTCTTGAGGTTCATGAGCTTTTCGACCTTAAGCGCTCCATGGAGTCCATCTCTGCCATCACCCGTTTTTTTTAAGGATAAGGACGAGAAGTACCCTTTCCTTATAAAGAAAAGCGGAAAGATTAAGGTTTACCCTTATATATTTCAGCGACTTGACAAGATACTTAGCAAACACGGTACAATAAAAGATAATGCAAGTGCAGAACTTGCAAACATAAGAAACAGCATACACAAGAAACAATCGAGTATATCGAAGCGTATGCATGCACTTATGCAGCTTGCACAAAAGGAAGGATGGGCCGATCAGGACACTTCTGTTTCCATCAGGGACGGTCGTATGGTTATTCCGGTGCCTTCAGCATACAAAAGAAAGATTCAGGGTATTGTTCACGATGAGTCGGCAACAGGTAAGACTTCATATATTGAACCTGCTGAGATTGTTGAGACAAACAACGAGATACGCGAACTTGAATACGCAGAGAAGAGAGAGATTGTAAAGATACTACAGGAATTCTGCAACGATATTCGTCCTTATATAGATGATATCATTCCTGCATACGAATTCCTTGCATTCATAGATTTTTGTCAGGTCAAAAGCTCTTTACTCACGTGAAATAAAAGCTATTTGTCCCGACTTTCAGGACAAGCCTGTTTTCCATTGGAACAATGCTATGCACCCTCTTCTATATCTTGCTCACAAGAAAGAAGACAAACAGGTTGTACCTCTTAATATATATCTAAACGAAAACAACAGAATAATTCTTATTTCGGGACCAAATGCCGGAGGTAAGTCGGTTTGCCTGCAGACGGTCGGACTTCTTCAGTATATGTTCCAGTGTGGAATGCCGGTATCGGTTGAAGAGAATTCCATTATGGGCATCTTCGACGATATATTCATAGATATAGGCGATGAGCAATCCATTGAAAACGACCTGAGTACATATAGTTCTCATCTTGTCAACATGAAGAACTTTGTAAAGCACTGCAAAGACAAGAGTCTTATACTTATTGACGAGTTTGGAACTGGTACCGAGCCTATGTTGGGAGCTGCCATTGCCGAGGCAATTCTTAACAAACTTAATAACAAAAAGGCAAAGGGTGTTATTACAACCCACTACACAAACCTTAAGCACTTTGCCTCATCAACCGAAGGGATTATCAACGGCGCCATGCTTTACGACTCACACAATATGAGACCTCTTTTCGAGCTTCAGGTGGGAAAACCGGGTTCTTCATTCGCTTTTGAGATTGCTAAAAAGATTGGTCTTCCTCAGGAGATTCTTGACGATGCCGCCTCAAAGATTGGAGAAGAGCATATAGATTTCGACAAGCATCTTAGGGAAATTGTACGTGACAAAAAATACTGGGAAAGCAAGAGGAAGAAGATTCATGAAAACGAGAAGAAGCTTGATAGTGTGTTGGAAAAATACAATCAGGAATTGAGCGAGGCCAGCAAGCTTAGAAAGAAGATTATGGAAGAAGCTAAGCTGGAAGCTCAGGAGATAATTGCCAACGCCAACAAGACCATAGAAAGGACTATAAGGGAGATTAAAGAAAGTCAGGCTGAAAAGGAAAGGACAAAAGAGGCCCGTAAGAAATTTGAAAAGACTAAGGAAGAGATTGTATCTCTTGATGCCGATGAAGACAGCATGATTCAAAAGAAGATAGAAAGGCTAAAGGCCAGAGAAGAAAGAAAGAAAAAAAACAAAAAAGGAGAAACATCTGAAATAACCGCCAATGGCAGATCTGTCAAAGAAGAAGAATCTGTACTTGAAAAAGGCAATGTCGTAAGAATTGGCAACACCAATACCATTGGAGAGATATTAGAAATAAACGGTAAGAATGCTGTAATTGCACTTGGTAACCTTGTCACTACAAAACCACTGAGTGAGCTTGAAAGAGGTAAGCAAGGCAATGGCCAAAAAACAAAAACAGCAGAACACTAATTATATGACCTCCAGTCTTATTCAGGAAAACATATCGAAAAGAAAACTTCACTACAAGCCAGAGCTGGATGTCAGGGGGACAACGAGGAGACGAAGCCCTTCAGAAAGTACAGGAATTTATAGACGAATCTATAATGGTTGAGGCCAAGGAAGTGAGAATTCTTCATGGTACCGGTCATGGCATACTTCGTCAGCTAATACGAGAATTATTAAAGACTAACCCTCTCGTTAAATCTTGTCGCGATGAAAAGATTCAAATGGGAGGAGCAGGAATTACCGTTGTTAGTCTTGAATAATAAAGAATATTCTATAGTTTCCCAAATATCAGCACACTATAAATACCAGGGAAACTATAGACCATATTATAATTCAGTAATACTGTTTAAAACTCCCCTTATTTCCATAGAACTGGGTCTTGGTGCTTTAGACATATATAATTTCCCCTCTGCATTATAAATTACAAAATGAGGAATGCCTGAAATGTTTAGCATTTTATCATATCCTGAATCTGCAATATATAACTGATTACCATGCATTTTTAATTCATCCATCTTTTTTAACCAGGCTTTCTTATCGCTATCAAGACTTATACTAAGAAAAACTATATTTCTCCCCTCATATTCTTTTTCCAGCTTTTGCAGATAGGGTACCTCCCTGCAGCATGGACCACACCATGAAGCCCATAAATCTATATAAACAACCTTCCCTTTAAAATCAGTAATCCTGACATCATTACCATCCCTGTCCTTAAAAACAACATCCGGCGCCTTTGATCCCTTCATTGAATACCTTAAAGCAGAAAACTCCTTTATGAATTCATCTCTTTTTTTGGGGTCTTGCAAATTGTGAACAAGAGAGGAATAACCCTTTAAATCTTCTTCAAAATCACCTGATGTCTTATATGCAAACTTAAATCCCGAAAACAAAGAACACAGAACGTTATCAATAATATGAGGATTACTGAACTCATCCTTCAAAAGATTTATCCTGTTCTCCAAAACATCCAGAACCTTGGCTCCCTTGCTATTGTTCCCCGATTTATATTTGATGTATTCCACTATATTTCTAACTGTCTTTTCTGCCAAAAGAGCCTTCTCATTATCAAGATACACAGAAGGTTCTGCAATTAATTCATAAAAACCTTCCGGGGCTGCAAACCGCTTTTTCTTCATTAACTCATACATGGAATGATATCCAAATAAATGCCCCATATATTCATTAAATCCCCATACCTTAATATATTCCTTTACCTCTTCATCAAGTCCTGCATTTTCGTTAATGCAATCCTCAGCAGCTTTCATAAAACTTATTACCTCTTCTTTTGCGTATTGCGGTTCTGGGGTATTTGTCCATATTTCTCTAACTTTAGCATTTAGAACTTCGTTATACATTATAAGGGCCCTATTGCTTAAATCTTTATTATCAACCTCTGCCTTTACTTTTGAACCAGGATTTGCCTTAAATTTCAGAAAATAATCTTTCCCAGGCTTAATATATAACCGGTATGTTGACTGCCACATTTTTCCACCTTCACCAAATATCATGTTAAAAGATGAAAATTGTGGTTCAGCTATTTTAAAAGAAATTTTAAAACTCCCATCTTCTTTTATCTCAACAGGTATAGATTCCTTACTATTATCTCCCTGCCCTATTAAGGTTACTTTAACTCCACTATAGTCAGCCTTATCAACCTTACCTGAAATCACACATTCTTTTTCTCTGCCTGTGCAAGCAGTAATTATAAATACAATAAATAAAAAAAACAGATATACTTTTTTCATCTCTTAAGCTTTTATTATACACTATTCTATCTGGAGACATATATAAAATATGTCTTATATAAAAATGTAGAAAATATGGATACCGGCCAATATAAATATATGCCAGTATCCAATTCAAACCTGTGGTATTAATTAACAGAGGTATATTTACCCCAATCTTTTGTTTTATAAAGAACCTGAACTGGTCGGCTAGTTATTCCTTCAAACTTTTTAATCGGCTGAAGATTTGGAACTACTCCTATTTCCTCGCATTTGTATATATAAAGACCTCCCTTTAATTCACCCGAAGCAGAGGCATCATAAAATCCCACATATAGTTCCTTCATATCATAACTAATTGCCATACATGTAATTTCCTTATCTCCCCCAAGTTCAATGGACGGAGATGTTGGTAAATGATTATTAGGAGGAAGGTTCGTAGGATACCATAAATAAATATCTCCTCCATTATAATAGTACATTGAAGAATACCTTGCATTAGCAATAATTTCTGTCTCTGGCTTAAGAGTAATAGCATCTTCAGAAATATACTCTGTAGTAGAGACTGTAGAAATTCCAGTAGAGTATGATGTTGAAAATTCAACAATTTTCACATCATTAGCATTCTCTTTATCAGTGGCCACAGCAAAGAAATTAAAGTTTGTCCCTTCCCAATAGTCTCCATTCATACGTCCAACGCTGATAATATTCCTGCCCTCATATTCATTTTCCCTAACATTATCATCATAGGGAGATTCTGAGGATGTTGTATTATTTACCGGTTCATTATTCGCATGGTAAGAAATAGTTGTCCAGATCTTGGATTCTTCATAATCAACATTAATTTGATCTACGTTCATATTAGAACCAACAGTATAAAACAGATTCCCGTACATTTCATCATATGTACCAGAATAGTACTTGCTTTCATATATTAAAAACTCAGCCTTTTCGAATGCTAAATTACGGCCGTCTTCTGTAAATAACCTAGCCCCGGAAGCATAAGTATCAAGCATTGAAACTTTCTTTATTTTTGCACCAGGAACTGATTCGTCTATCCTTAATAAAGCTATTATTTCAAATGTATTAGGATCTGCAACATATACAACTTCCTTGCAAAAGATAAAAAGATAGGCCTTATCGCTTCCGTATGAAAGAATTGACTTCCCAACAAAGACTATATCTTTTAATCTAAAATCAGGATTTACCTGTCCTATAAGATCTGTTGTAAACTCCAACTGCTTACCATCAATAATATCCATTGAAGATAGTTTTCTTGCAAATGCAATATTTGATTCTCCCTGATCGTTCATTCCCACAACCATAAACCCTTCGTCATATACCCTTACATCAAGATTCCATGTATAAAACTCACTGTAATCATCATTCTTAACCTCAAGTCTCAAATCATAAGAACCCATTTTGAGAAAAGCATGTCTTAAGGTTTTTTCTTTACCTATTACTATAGAATCCTGTTTTACTCCATCAACTTTCAGGCATGCACTCCATTCATATTCCAATTCTTTAGACTCTATTGTTTGAGACACCTCCGGAGTGAATTCCAATATCTGCCCAAAATCAACGGACAGGCTATCAGTAACAGATCCAATGCTTATCTTTGAGAAATTTGGATTGTCCTCAGGATAAAGAAGTGTTGAATCATCTTTTGCACATGAACATGCAAAAATAATCACAAGTAAAGTATATATATAATTCTTCATAATTATTTGAATTTAATCTTAAATTGTTGGCTTCTGAATATTTAAATCCAATTCGGGATGTTCTTGTGAGTAGTTATATAACTTCATTTTAACATACTTATTAAAAGTAACTCTGTATATAACAAGAGGACTATCTCCCCATTTATTAGGTTCAATATCCAAAAACTTTCCCCACCTATCTACTATGGCATCATAAATAGCCTTTTGTTCCTGCTCCAATTCCCAAAAGTACTTAAAGAACAACTGACCCTTCAGCTTAGAAAATTCCCCCATATCATAACTTGTCCACCATACCGGCATTTCAGGTGTTTTATCGTCAAAAGTAATTGTATACTCTGAATGTCCCCTTATCGCAAGATCGTCTGTGTCCTCAATATTTAAGGTTAATATTGCACGCAAATTTTCAAGATCGGCATGACGCAACACCTTAACTGGTATATGCGTTGTTGTTGAATCTTTCTTCAACACTACAATATCAGGAATACTAAAATATTCTTCTTTTGCGGCAATAGCTGTTTCATCGGCATACCTCTCGTTTGTAACAGATATCTTAATTTCCCTGTCATAATCCCTTGGCATTCCCATTAGTTTTACAGGAACTTTTATAATTTTCTCTGTTATTTCATAAAAACCAAAGTTATAAAACAAAGAGTCCGTTTCTTCCGAAAAATCCAGGTAAACAGCATCTTTCTGGGACACATCATACTCCATATAATCCCTGTCTGTACATGAATAAAAATATAGAGTAGCTATAGAAAGCAATAGTATATTTAATATTTTATTTTTCATTTCAATAATTTTAATAATTATGCAAAATAATTAGTCATTTCTATACTCAAACTCCTCAACAGGAATTGGTAAAACATAAATATCATCACTAGCCGGAATAACTTTATTTTCCGCATTAGAGGTTATATCCATATTTTTCTTTTTCATTTCAAACCACCTTTGCCCCTCGCAAAACAGTTCTTTATGACGTTCATTATATAGTATATCCTCATCCAGCACCAATTCAGGAATGCGGCTTCCAAGTGTTGTGAGTCCGCGAGAATTAAGAACCTTATTGACATACTTTGCAGCCTCTTCTACATTCCCATCTTTAAGTTCTGCCTCAGCCACTATATAATACATTTCCGGGATTCTTACCATACTGATACCCTCAAGTAGTCCCCTTGAAGCTGGTGTACTGCCAGATGTCTTTATTCTAAAAACATCTACCACCTTTAAACAGTTAACTGTCTGGTTCCCCTCTACGGATGATCTAAACCACTGCAAACGTGAATCTATACCGGCATTCTCTCCTAAATATTTACTATAAATTAAATCGTAAGGAATTTTATACTGTCCACCAGATGCCGCCTGATAAGGAGAAAATGATTCCCAGGACTTACTCTGGTAAAGTCTTTTCTCTGTAGTTTCAAAATAATCTGTTGAAAATAATCCCCAAACAGACTCCTTGGGAGATAAAACACCAGCAATAATATTTACAACCTCATCCTTCTGTACCAAAGGGAACATGCCCGAATCTATAACCTTTAAAGCCTCGGTTCTTGCATTTTCAAGGTCACCCTTCATCCAATATACTCTGGCTAGTACAGCTGTGGCAGCATAATAATTAAAATGCAGCTCCCTGCCCTTTAGAAACTCTTTATCGGTAGCTTCAGCATCTATTCTGGGATAGCTTACATTATCCTTATCACTTAAAAGCAGTTGCTGAGATTTCTTTAAATCAGTTATTATCTTTTCGTAAACCTGACTTACTGTTGAAAAAGGAGTATGCTTAAAAGAATACTCTGTTACATATGGTATTCCCTGCTTATCAGGACTGTATTCAATATGGGGGGCAAAAAGACGAAGAATATCAAAATGAAGAAATGCTCTTATACCATAAACTTCCCCTAAATATATATTATATAATTCATACGAACTCTGATCATACTTCTCAAGATTGGTAATAATATTGTTTGCATGACCAATCACCTCATATGATTTAGTCCATATTGTATTTAAATAAGATTTGATATCATTATAATTGTACTCTGATAATTCATCATATGGGATAGCATTTGGAGCTGTCAGGTTTTGCGCCAACACCTCAGTAAACGACCATGAAAGGTATTCCCCGTAAAGACTATTCTCTTTAAGACTGCCATAAACACCGTAAATTGCATCTTCTATACCTCTTCTGGTTGAAAACATATCGTCATTTACAACCTCAGAATCGGGATTTATATCCAGAAAATCATCGCATGAAACAAACATCATGCAAAAAATCATTATTAAAAATATTGCTAATATATTTTTCATATCTATATAATTAAAAGGTTGGACTTATAGTAAAACTAAATCCTCTTGCAAAAGGGTAGTAAAGCCCTCTTTCCTGGGCAACAGTGGAAAAACGGAAAGGCTCATTAACATCTACACCAACCATCAGTCTCTTAAAACCTAGTTTTTTAATTGCCTCAGATGTAAACTCATAGTTTAAAGTAATTGAAGACACATTCAAATAACTTTCTTTCTCTACAAACCTGCTGGAATGATTATAATTGTTTATCCCTTCTGAATTTGCAACAATAGTAAGGTATTTTACTACATCACCAGGCTTTTTCCACCTGTCAGTAAAGGCTCGTGAATCTGCATTATAACGAGGATCAATCTGCTCTATACGGGAAACCCTTGTTGTATTATAAATATATCCCCCAAGAGAGTATGTTGTATTTATACCTAAAGTAAAATTCTTCCAGGTAAAGTAAGATGAAGCCGCTCCCCTTAACTTAGGAGCCTCATCACCAACGGCTACCTTATCCATAGGGTCATAATCATAAGTATAGCGACCATCTTTCTTTATATATATCTCTCTTCCCGATGCCGGGTCAATACCTGCCGACCTCACTACATATATCATTGTTGGGGATTTGCCTTCAACAAACATCCTTAAAGGGGATACATTATATGAATTAGCCGCATTTATATCATTACGATTTACAAGACTATTACCTATCTCTATAAGTTTACTTTTATTTGTCGCAAGGTTAAAATTCAGCCTCCAGTTGATATCCTCTTTTTTTATAATCATTCCCGAAAGGGTAAGCTCGAAACCTTTATTTTCTTGTTCCCCTACATTGTTATTAACCTCTGATGTTCCACTTGAAGGAGGCATTGATATTGGAACAATCATATCGACCGTTCTATTTTTATAAATATCAAAATTTAAGTTTAACCTATTGTCAAAAAATGTTGAGGTTAATCCTAGATTTAAGCTTTTTGTTGTTTCCCATTTCAAATCTTCATTCCCCATCTTGATGGGATTGGCTCCATTACCGTATTTATTAACAAGATTAGAAAAATATTTATAAGTAGTTATTGCCTGATAAGCTGCAAAATTAATTTTACCAGTATAACCGTAACTTCCTCTTATACGAAGAGTATTTATCCAGTCATAGTCCATAAAACTCTCACGATGTAGGTTCCATCCTCCCCCAACACTCCAGAAAGGTGCATACCTTTGATTTGTCCCAAACTTGGAAGATCCTGATATACGAAATGAACCCTCTACAAAATAGCGGTTCCTGTAAACAAGATTGGATGCAATAAACGCACCTACATTTGAACTCTCCGATGCTTCTTCCGTTGAATTCCAATTATTATCAAACTGACTGGCAAAGCCAGGAGCAGCCAGTATATCATTAAAAAATCCAAGAGAAGAAAAACTATATGGTTCCAACTCCTCTTTTCTAAGTTCTCCTCCCATATTTACGGTAACCATTGAACCTATCTCATCCAGGTTTTTGTTGAAGTTAACAGATCCTTTAAGATAATAATTATAGTTATTATTGGCACTTATTGTGTATCTTCCCTTTTGGGCAGGATCTTCCGTTGATGAAAAAACATAGGATTTTGGAGATATATAGCTGTCACTTCTATACTCTGTTCCTTCTATATTACCAGAACCTTTTACATATAAGCCTGGCATAATATTCCACCTTAAATCCAATGATGTAGTAAAACTTTTTTCCCTGGCCTTTGAGAATGAAGACAATGAAGCTTCATACAAAGGATTTTTTACTCCATAAGATAATTCCTCAGTCAGATCTCCATCTGACTCATATGGAGAATCATAAGGATTTGCCTTGGTATAATCTTCAAAATTACCATACCTCGAACCCTTAGTATCATTTTGATAATAATCTCCCCTAAGGGTAGCTATTAATTTATCATTAAGATTATAAGAAAAATATACACCAACTCCAAGATTCTTACGGAAGTCATCTTTCATGACACCCTGGTTATTTCCATATCTTGCCGACAAGCCATAAGACATACCCGATCCACGTCCTGTTACTTTCACAGAATGGTTCTGTGAAAATGCTGTTCTAAGAGGTTTGGCAATCCAGTCGGTATTTATACCACTGTTAACCCTTGCTAGCTTCTCATTGTAGTCTATATCGTATTCCCCAGTTGAACTATCATAAAGACCGGCAAGTCTCTCCAGTTCCAATTTCTGCCTTGCATTCATCAGGGAATAATCACTTAGATCAGGGAAATCCACTTTACCCGAGAAGTTATAATTAACCCTGACTTCTTTTTGTGTAGACTTTTTACGGGTAATCAATATTACACCGTTTGAAGCCTGCTCTCCGTAAAGTGCAGTTGCCGAAGCATCTTTCAACACTGTTAAGGATTCTATATCGAAAATATCCATATCGTATAGTTCCTGTAAAGAAGACTCTACACCGTCAATTACTATCAATGGTGAGTTCGCCCCTGCCTCGTTTGATGCATTCAAAGAAGTTGTCCCCCTGATAATAAGTTCAGGAATATGGTTGGGGTTAGAACCTTGCTGATTATTTTCCATAACAACTATGGAAGGATCGACTACAGCCAAAGATTTAAATATGCTTGATGACGACACTTTTCTTAGTTCCTCTCCTGTAACTGTTTTTGCAGAACCGGTAAAAGTACTTTTGC
This sequence comes from Marinifilaceae bacterium, assembly GCA_963666945.2. Lineage (GTDB taxonomy): Bacteria > Bacteroidota > Bacteroidia > Bacteroidales > Marinifilaceae. The sequence goes on along the minus strand of CAXXRT010000039.1, from coordinate 17,457 downwards.
TTCTTTCAAAATACCCCGTAACAACCACCTCATCAAGCTCACTTATATCTTCTACCAATTTAATTTCATAGACTTTACTATTATCAATATTTATAATCTGAGTTTTATATCCGATCATTGAAATACGCAGCTTTTTAACTCCCTCTGTCAAACTAAGCGTAAAGTCCCCATCCATTCCTGTTGCCGAACCTGTAATGTCCTTATCTCCAACAAAAGCAATAACAGACACACCTGGCAGTGGTTCTCCTGTTTTGGCATCAAGAACTTTACCCTTAATTATTTTCTCCTGCTGTTGTACAATTTGTCTTTTTACAGGTCGTATTACAACAATATTGTCATAAAACTCAAAGGAATAACTTTCTCCAACTAAGTTTTCCAACACCTCTTTCAAAGGGATTTTCTCAACATCAATCTCTACCTTTTTATTTACATCCAGCTCTTTGAGACTGTAAAAGAAGTCAAGATTTGTCTGTTTTTTCAGTTCTTTTAATGCATCTTCCAGACTTTCTCCATGCATCTTCAAAGTCACTTCACTGACCTGAGAGAACACGGATGCGTTCAGTTGCATAACAGCCAACACTATAATACACAATGTAAGTTTCATAACTATAAGTGTTTTTCTCATTAAATTTCTGGGATAGCAATGCCATCCTAATAAACTTTTTTTCATAAATTTGTATTTAAGATTGAACCTTTCCTATAGTCCTCTGCAAAGGATTATTGGAATAAAAATTTAACTGAACCGGCATTCTGCAAAATGCCGGTTTTATTTTTAGTATTTTTTATATATTGTAACCGTGTTGTTTTTTATTTTAAATTTCACATTTGTTGTCTTTTCAATTATCTCAAAGATCCTGTTTGCTGAATAGTCCTTGTTAATAACCCCTGTAAACATATAATCCTTTAACTCTTCATCCACAAAGAAGACATCAATATCATACCATCTTTCCATTTGAGCCATTATGAGTTCCAGACTTTTCTTGTTAAAATAAAACTTACCCTCTTTCCACAGAACAAAATCATTAACATCAACTTTTCTGCTTATAATATTATTTCCGATTATTTCTGATTGCTCAGAAGGTACTAGTCTTATACTTTCTTTTGTTTTTCTGTTTGTAACCAAAACACTCCCCTCTACTAAAGTCGTCCTTTCACCCATATTTTCTCCGTAGTTATTTACATTAAATTCTGTTCCCAATACTGTCGTTACAGAGTTTTCTGTTACAACCTTAAAAGGACGTGCTTTATCCTTACTAACTTTAAAAAAGGCTTCACCTTTTAAATAAACAACTCTTTCATTCCCGTCAAAACCCCTGGGATATCTTAACTCTGTTTCAGAATTAAGCCACACTTTGGTACCATCTGTTAGTTCCAATAAATACTCTGCACCCCTTGGTATTGTTATTTTATGAATCTCAGCCTTTGCCAAAGAAGATTTTTTTTGTCCCTTATAATAAAGAATATTGGAATCCACCGATATGTCCTTACCTTTCAGTTGAGCATTAACCTTTTCCTTCAGATCATCAAGCTGAATCTTCTGACCATCGGCCAATGTTAATACGGCCTTTTTACTTCCCGGAATAATAATATTTTGCTCTTTTACTATCCCTTGCTTTTTCTCTGGCATATATCTATAAACAATATATACTGAAGAGACTATAACAGCTAAAACAGCTGCATAACTAACAGCCCTTTTCAAGTAAACAACAAATGATTTTTGCTTGTCTATTTTTCTCAGAACCTGCTCCCAGTCTCCATCAGTCTTAATATTGGTATATCTATTATAAGAAGAGTCTAGAAATCTCTCCCCATTCAATTTCTCAAAAAGTTTCTTATTACATTCCGACTCTTCTAACCATTTATCCAGGGCAGATTTTTCCTCAGTTCTTAAATCGTTTAATCTGCTCTTATATATTAAAGAGCTAATGTATTTTATTTTATCTTCCATTTTCTTAACAGCTTATTGCAAACAATAGTTATTCTATAATTTTGCACCTTTTACTACTAAGACAAATGAAAAATTAAGATGAGCGTAAAAGAAGTAGTTTTTTTTTAATTTTTTTTTGAAGATTCCATAGATCTCCATAAAATAGAAAGAAGAAATACATCCTTCAAAGATGCACGTAGTATTTTTTTTGCCCTTGTTCTTTGACTCCTAACTGTATGTTCAGAAATATTTAATTCCCTTGCAACAGATTCTATATCATAACCTGAAATATAACTTAGTTTAAAAACTTTTCGGCATTCCATGGGAAGGCACTCAACAGCATCGAATATCTCCAACAACACCTCTGTTTCAATTCTATCATTAAGATAATTACTATTTGAGAACTCTTCTGTTTGGTCTGCTATTTCCTTTTCAACATTAATATGGAGGGTGTTACTTCTGAGCTTATTCATACACGAGTTATGGACAGACTTGTATAAATAAGATTTTATTGACTTTGAATCTTTAAATACTATTTTTTTCTCATATATATTAACAAAGACATCCTGAACCGTATCTTTTACTTCATTAATATCTTTTAAATACTTTCCGGCAAAAAAACACAAAGAATGATAATACTGTTGAAATAACTTATTTAATTCAACTTTACCGCTAACAACCATGTTTTTTTTTTGAAAATCATTCATATAAAAGCCACATTACCTGCCATACAAAGTTAAAAATTAAATAATTTTTAGCAACACTTATTAATTATATAAAATAAGTTATCAAAATTTTAAGTCTTTTGATTATTATTTAAAGACAATAATTATCTTCTATATTTTTTAAAATCTTCTTGTTATTTGTTTACGAAATTGACGTAGTACAGGACAAAGTTCAGATCATACTCCCCTTGGAGAGGGAGGAGCAGGAATTACCGTTGTTAATCTTGAGTAATAAAGAAACCGTCCCAAAGTATTTTTTGAGACGGTTTCCTTATTGATCCATATTATTATTCCTGTCTTATTAAAAGAATATTCCAAGACCCAAATTAACACCCAGTGAATTTTGTTTAACCTTATCTCCAAATTCATTATGCAAACTTCCCACACTTATCTCAAGATCAATACTTTTACTTAAGAAGAAGGCTATACCTCCACCAAACATATAAGCGGCTCCACCGTTACCCTCTCCGTCCACATCCATATTACCGTATCCTAGTCCTCCCTGTAAAAACAACTTATTACTACCATCTAAATTCAAATACCATTTTAATACTGGCATTAAAGTATAAGAACTTACATCATAATCATCCTGAGATTGCTTCGTTACCCCTATAGATACTGCCAACGCAAAATTATCAGCAATAAAAGTTCCTCCTTCCAATGCCAGATTGAAAACATCAGATTCTTGTTCTTCATTTCCAAACTCCAATTTGGTATTAACATAGTTCAATGAAGTTGAACCTGCGAAAAAACCTTTCCCCTTTTCTGTTTGTGAGAATACTGTACCTATTGAAAGAATAAAGATAATTACAAATAATGCTTTTTTCATTTTAATTTTATTAAGTTAGTAATGTATTAAGTAGCAACCTCCTAGTATTCGCTATTTATAATAATAAATACTAGTAACACAAAAATACAAATTAACACCAATAAAACAAAATAATTATTATAAAGAAGCAATCGAAGTTTATATTACTTGCCAACAGCCCCGATTAGTAATAAAGAATATTACTCCACACACACCTTTACGGGCAAAAAGTACTCTTCCCCGGCTTTAATCTTTTTCCAGATATTTCTGGCAAACATTATAAACTCAGGATTTTTTAAATCTTCTTTATTATATGTCAGTTCTTCGAGCGTATCCATATTCATCACGCTACCTCCGGACTCCTTCACAATGATGTCCCCCGCTGCGGTATCCCACTCGTAACACTTCCCGTATTTTGGATATATATCTGCAACTCCTTCTGCAATCATGCATTGCTTAAGTGCTGCACCGTATTGGGTTAATTCCACAGTATATCCCAACGACTCAAGCATATTTTTATACTCATATTCCATTGGTGTGATATGAGATCGACTAACTACCATACGGATTGTGTCATCTTCCCTTTTTTGATATTTAAGAGGCATTAGCACGCCATCTTCACATTTATAAGCACCGCATTCGGCAACGGCATAGTAACTTTCCTTGGTACATGGAACGTGAATCAATCCAAAGAATGGTCGTGAATTTTTGAGTAAAGCTATATTAATGGTAAACTCACCATTGCGGTTTATGAACTCTTTTGTTCCGTCTAGCGGATCTATACACCAACAGTATTCCCAATCTTTTCTCCTGTCATAATCCTCTTTATAGGACTCCTCTGTAAAAATTGGGATATCCGGACAGATCTCCCTTAGGCCCTCCGTTATTATTTCGTTCGATAACTTATCGGCCTTTGTCAAGGGACTATTATCTTCTTTTGTCTCTATCTTAAAATCTTCAGACTTATATACCTGATATACTGCGGCGCCGGCTTTCTCTGCCAATTCTATCACATCCTCTACATTCGGAAGAAAATTCATATTGCAAACAAGCTAATTAATTGAATAACGGGCACAAATAAAAACCATTTTTTTTTAATATACAACAGCTGGCTTTATTCTTTTCTCTCTACATTTTACTAATTCACCAGAAAATACATTTATAAGAAATAAGCCCTCATCTTTTGTTTCCTTAAATTCCCCCAAATAACATTGCTTAAAAAGAATTTATATAATATCCAATAAAGAATATCAATATTGTTGAACTACAGAATATTTCCTAATTTTGCACTAAACCATATGGTTTTTGTTTTTCAGTATAAATCATTTATATTGCCTTTTATTAAAACAATAAAGGCAGTTAAAATATTTTATAAAGATCTTACTTAAAAGCAGAAAAATGAAGCTGACAGATTATTTTCTTGAAAAAGTAAATTTATTTTAACCTTCATTTTGACTAATTGAAATATATACAAACATATGAGATACTATATAATTGCAGGGGAAGCATCTGGTGACATGCATGCGGCGAACCTGATGAAAGAGATAAAAAAGAATGACGAACATGCAAACTTTCGTTGCCACGGCGGGGACATGATGATGAGAGCGGGGGGCTACATTGTAAAGCATTATAAGGAAACTGCCGTGATGGGCTTCAGAGAGGTGCTTATGAACCTGGGGAAAATTAAGGCTAATCTCGATCTTTTTAAAGAAGATATTAAGGAATGGCAACCAGATGTTGTTATCCTTGTTGACTATCCGGGCTTTAACCTCAAGATTGCTAAGTTCGCAAAACAGATGGGATTAAAAGTTTTTTATTATATCTCTCCAAAGATATGGGCATGGAAGAAATGGAGAATAAAATCAATTAAAAAATATGTTGACAAGATGTACACCATCTTCCCTTTCGAGACAGATTTCTACAAACAATTCAATTACCCTGTTTTCTACGGCGGTAACCCACTGGTTGATGCCATTGAAAACACAATAGACCGCAATCAGGAATACGATATTTTTATAAAAAAGAACAAGCTGGATAAAAAGCCAATAATAGCCCTGTTGTCGGGTAGTAGAAAGCAGGAATTAAAGTATATTCTTCCTGAGATGCTTAATATTATGGATTCTTTCCCTGACTACCAGTTTGTGATTGCCGGGGCTCCTTCCATGACTCCCGAGGACTATAAGCAATACATCAACGGATACAATGTTAAGATAGTCTTTAACCAGACCTACCAGTTAATACATCACGCAGAGGCTGCCCTAGTCACAAGTGGAACAGCAACCCTTGAGACTGCTATTATAAACACCCCTGAGGTTGTTTGCTACCGTACAGGTGGTGGGAAGATTGGCTTTAAATTATTCTGGCCTATACTTAACATCAAATACATTTCTCTGGTTAATATTATTATGAACCGTGAGGTTGTTAAGGAACTTATTCAGCATATGATGAATAAAGACACTATTGAGGCGGAACTGGAAAGGATTCTTAACAACAAAGAATACAGAAACAAGATGCTACAAGACTTTGACGATTTAAGACTGCGTCTGGGCAATGCGGGAGCATCCGGAAGATTTGCAGAGCGCATGGTACAGGATCTTAAAAAATTAAAAAACTAATCTATCAGTATGGTAAATCTTGTAAAAAGAGAAATAAGCAGTTTTTTTAGTTCCCTTGCCGGATATGTTGTTATCAGCGTCTTTCTTGTTAGTACGGGAATGTTTTTATGGCTTATACCTGGTGGAAGCAACATAATTGAGAGCGGATATGCCGACCTCTCTCCTTTTTTTAACATTGCACCCCAACTATATCTTTTCCTGATCCCTGCAATTTGCATGAAGCTTTTTTCGGAAGAAAAGAAAAGTGGAACCCTGGACTTGTTGCTTACCAGACCCGTTTCCAACATTAAGATTGTGCTTTCTAAATATCTTGCGGCATTTATAATGGTGGTGATGAGTCTTTTGCCCACTCTCATTTACGTGTATTCGGTCTACAGTCTTTCCAGTCCTGCCGGAAGTATAGATACCGGACTGGTATGGGGTTCGTACATAGCGCTAATATTTCTATCGGCTATTTATATAGCTGTAAGTCTTTTTGCCAGTTCTATCACAAACAACCAGATAGTTTCCTTTATTACGGGTATGACTCTTTGCTTTTTGATGTATACAGGTATGGATTTTATCTCAACACTCCCCTCATTGGCAGACTGGGAAAATGAAATATCGTATATGGGAATCGGCAGTCATTACACCCCCATGGCGAGGGGAATAATCGACTCAAGGGACATAAGCTGGTTTGTCATGGTATCGGCTATATTTATCTTTCTTACTAATAAAAACATAGGTAAAAGATTGTAATGCAAAAAAAACATAAATCATTATCACTATTTGCTTTTGCCATTATATTTATAATTCTGGCAAATTATTTTTACATACGTCTTGATATTACTTCAGATAAAAGATATACGCTATCTGAAAATACACAGGGTTTTATTGAGAACCTGGACAGAAAAGTCTTCTTTGAGATATACCTTGATGGTAATCTTCCTCCTGCTTTCAACAGGCTAAAACAAAGAACCTGCGAACTATTGGAAGAACTAGGCAGTATCTCCGGTGGCAAGATTTATTACCGCTGCGTTGACCCCACTGCAATTACCGATAACGAGGAAAAGAAAAATCTGGTAAATAAGCTGGTGGCTATGGGCATTCAGCCTACTAGCATCAACAGGAAGACCAGCGAGGAAAACCTGTCGCAACAACTAATCTTTCCGGGAGTTATTCTTTGGGATAATAAGACCGAGACCTCCATAAATCTTCTTAAAAACAATCCGTCCCTTAATGGGGACGATAACATCAATAATTCTATTGAGGCCCTGGAATACGAGATAATAAGTGCCATACGTCTTCTTTGCAGACAAGAACTCAAGAACATTGGTTTTCTTACCGGTCACGGGGAACTCAGCAAACAGGAGACTGCCGATATTGGCTATACTCTTTCTAATTTCTACCACGTGGAAAGGACTGAATGTTCCGACATTCAAAAAGATATTAACAGGTATTCTGCTATAGTAATTGCAAAACCTCGGAAAGACTTCCCGGAAGAGGATAAATATGTTATCGACCAATATGTAATGCATGGGGGAAAAATCCTGTGGCTTATAGATCAGGTTGATGCACACTTAGATAGTATTAGATACAAGGAAAACATACTGGCTATGTACCGTCCTTTGAATCTTGAGGATATGCTGTTTCACTACGGGGCCAGAATTAATGATAACCTTATACTCGACGGAAGGTCTGCCCTTATTCCCGTAAAGACTTCCCTCCCGGGTGAGGCTCCCAAATTCAGTCCTGCTCCCTGGTATTATTCCCCTTTGGTTGTTCCCGGGAATTCTCATCCTATAGGCAAAAATATAAACCCAGTAAGATTCGATTTTACAAACTCAATAGATACGGTGGGGGAAAACCCTGAGATAAAAAAAGAAGTACTTCTGCGCTCTTCTGAATACACACGACTGGTAAAAGTTCCTTGCAGGGTAAGCATGAAGATAATTGAAGAAAAGATGACTCCGGAAGTTTTCAATCAAAAGCATAAAATACTGGGGCTTCTTCTTTCCGGAAATTTCACCTCTATATTTAGGTACAGAAATCTTCCTGAAAACAATAATATTTCTTTTAAACAAAAGAGTCCTGCTACAAAAATGATTGTAATATCCGATGGGGATATCATTAAAAACAATATGCAGGGAAGTGGTGATAATATGCAGGTAATACCTCTTGGATACGATAGGTATACAGGTCAGACTTTCGGCAATAAAGCTTTTATTTTGAACGCAATAAACTACCTGTGCGATGAGCAGGGATGGATGGAGCTTAGGAAAAGAGAATTTAAACTTAGCCTGTTAAATAAAACAATTCTTAAACAGGAAAAAACAAAATGGCAAATAGTAAATATTCTGCTACCATTAATACTTGTATGGATATTAGGTTTTATATGGATTACTATGCGAAAAAAAAGATACGCACGAAGGCTTAATTAAAATAAATATTTGCTATATTCGTGCTTTACATAGAATTAGTTTAGAATAAACATCTATTTTGATAATCAAAAATTTACATATATGAATTTTGTAGTATCAAGTACTGGTCTGCTATCACATCTTCAGGCTATCAGCAAAGTTATCAGTTCAAAAAATACAATGCCTATCCTCGATAACATATTGTTAGAGGTTAAAGATGGCAAAATCAAAGCAACTGCTTCTGATATCGAAACAACTCTTAGTACTGAGATTGAAACAGAAACAATAACAGCAGAAGGTAATATTGCCATTCCTGCTAAAATTCTTTTAGATATATTAAAAGAGTTTCCGGAACAACCACTAAATTTTGATATTAACACAGATAATTTTGCCATTCGTCTGACTTCAGACAAGGGGGAATATAGTCTTGTCGGAAATAATCCCGTTGAATATCCGCAGCCTAACGCTTCTGATGAAGCTGCCAGTGTTTCTATCAACACTTCATGCGAACTTCTCTCTGAGGCTATCAACAAAACATTATTTGCTACAGCCAACGATGAGCTTCGTCCTGTTATGAACTGCATACTTTTCGAAGTTAGCAACGACAACATGACTTTTGTAGCTTCAGATGCACACAAACTTGTTCGCTACAAACGTTTCGATGCAAAAACTGAAACTGAAAACAATTCGTTTATTCTCCCTAAAAAACCTGCTACCTTATTAAAAAATATCCTTCCTAAAAAAGAAGATATAGTAAAAGTAGAGTTCTCTGAGAATAGAGCAAGCTTTGTTTTCGATAAATATACTCTGAGCTGTAAACTTGCTGAGGGAAAATTTCCTAACTACAACTCAGTGATTCCACAAAACAACCCTAATAAAATAATAATAGACCGTAACGAGCTGTACAACACTCTACGAAGGGTTTCTGTGGTTTCTAATCCTGCAAGTAACCTTATTAAAATGGAAGTATCGGCTGATCAGATGGTTATTTCTGCCCAGGACCTGGATTTCTCTCAGTCGGGCCATGAAACTCTTGGCTGCCAATACGAGGGACAAAATCTTGCCATAGGGTTCAAATCTTCTTTCTTACTGGAGATTCTGTCGAATATCGATTCTCCTAATATTGTAATTGAATTATCCGACCCTACAAGACCTGGATTGTTCTTACCTTACGATAATGAGAATGCCGATGAAGATATCCTGATGTTATTAATGCCAATGATGATTAACTAATTATGGAATTAAATTTAAAAAATCCTATCGCTTTTTTTGATTTAGAGACGACAGGTATAAATATAAGCAAAGATAGGATTGTTGAAATATCTATATTAAAAGTTCATCCAAACGGTACAGAAGAGCAAAAAACTCTTCGCATTAATCCGGAGATGCCTATACCTAAACAAGCAAGTGAAATTCATCACATATACGATGAAGATATCAAGGATGCTCCTACATTTAAGGAAGTAGCTAAAGATCTTGCCAGATTTATTGAAGGGTGCGATCTTGCCGGATATAACTCTAACAGATTCGACATTCCTCTTTTGGCTGAAGAATTCTTAAGGGTTGGCGTTGACAGTATAGACATGAGTAAGCGTAAGTTTGTTGATGTTCAAACTATCTTCCATAAAATGGAACAACGTACCCTTTCTGCCGCATACAAGTTTTATTGCGACAAGAATCTTGACGGGGCGCATAGCGCTGCCGCCGACACTACAGCTACATACGAAATTCTTAAGGCGCAGCTTGAAAGATACGAAGATCTCGAAAACAATATGGAATACTTAAGTAAATTTACCACTCAGGTTAAATCTGTTGACTTTGCAGGTTTTATCGCCTACAACGAGGAAGGTGAGGAAGTATTTAATTTTGGCAAAAATAAAGGAAAGCTTGTAACAGAGGTTCTTAAAGAACAGCCAGGTTACTTTGGCTGGATACTTAATTCCGATTTCCCTCTTTACACCAAAAAGGTGCTGACCGAAATAAAACTACGGGATTTTAATAATAAGTAATCTCAAATAAAATCAATAGGCAGGCCATAAACCTGCCTATTTTATTTTATAGAAACTACTTATACTTTTAATTCAATATCTTCTTTTAAGAAAACATCCTGCAATTTTAACATATGCTTTATTAAGGCTCTCAATATTCTTTACCTTATTCACTTATTACTACCTCAGGAGCATTAGAATTGCAGCAATAAGAGATGTTACAGCAAACAATACCTTAAGATTCCTGGGCTTGAACTTAATGGTCAGTTTTGCTCCTATAAGTCCTCCCAGCAATCCGGCTATAGCTAGAGGAAGTGCAAGCCTATAGTCAAAATGCCCAAGACTAAGATGTCCCAGAAATCCGGAAGAGGCAGTTATCATAACCAGTGTTGTTGATGTACCAACAGCTATATGCATAGGAACCCTAATTATTAGTATCATTAAAGGAACCAGAAACGATCCTCCCGATATACCTACCATTCCGGAAATAAATCCTGTGAGCAATACAACTGGCACTACTATCAACAAATTCACATAGTATACCTCTGTGCCCGATTTTATTAAATACGTAAACCTATTTCTTACATGCAATTCTTTCTTTACCGGCTTTAACATCATTATCGATGCAACAGAAATAAATATTGCAAAAATAAACTTAAGCCACCTGTCGTTAAATACATCGGACATAAAGCCTCCAAGAAAGGCCGAAAACAATGTCATACCACCAATAAGTGCCACAAGTTTCCAGTCAATTATCTTTTTCTTTCCAAACAAAATAGACGCAACAAAAGAAGAAACAATCAGAATAAACTGACCTGTAGTTGCAGCAGTATGCATACCTGTTCCTGATAAGACAATCGCCAACACATAAAAATTACCACCACCACGACCAGTCATAGTCATTACTACAGCAATAAAAAAAATAACTATTGCCAAAACAGCTATATCCATCTCTTATCCGTTTATCTTTTTATAAATCTTACCAGGCTTCACTGCACCCATAAATCCCTCGTAACCATTTAGCAATATTCGCACATTATCATACCCCTTACTTTTTAGATAGGCAAAAATAATCACACAACGGACTCCTGAAGAACAAAACACCCCTATAAATTTATCCTTGGGAATCTCATTCAATCTCTCAGGAACATTATGAGTGGGAATCTCAAGTACATCACAATAAGGTTTCATCTGCAACCTCACCGTTTCCATCTCTTCTTCTGCCCTGACATCCAACAGCAGGGCATCTTCCCGATTTAAAAAAGATTCAACATCAATCTTATGTTGGCCGCTTCCAAAATATTGGAAATCCATTTCACTAATAACTTTCTCAATTTCATTCATGACAATCATTTTATCTGTTTAATATCTAATTGACCTAAACTTTATCTTTTTACAAATTATCTATTCGTAGATTTACGAACAAATGTATTGAGAATATTCTCAAATACCAAAGTAATTATTAGATTAATTTAAAATACAATTTATTTGAATTCTTTTTAGGTTACAACAGATTTTCTCTATATTCACCTTCTCAAGAATAGTACTATTCGAGAAACAATATTATTGATTACTAACTGTTTAAATCAATAAAGTTTTTTAAGCTAAGAAACCAATGCATTAATTAATTTATTACTAATATATTGACATATGAAAATTTTAGCCATAGGTCGCAATTATATCGATCATGCAAAGGAACTAAACAATCCTGTTCCTGAAGAGCCGGTTGTCTTTCTTATGCCCGATACTGCATTACTTAGAAACAACGATCCTTTCTTTATACCTGATTTTACCAATGAGGTTCACTACGAGGTTGAATTAGTTGTCAGGATAAACAAACTTGGAAAAAATATATCGGAAAAGTTTGCCCACCGTTATTACGAGGAGATTGGCATAGGTATTGACTTCACTGCCCGCGATCTTCAAAGCAAGCTTAAAAAAGCGGGGTTACCGTGGGCAAATGCGAAGGCTTTTGATCATTCTGCCCCTTTGGGAAACATATTTATCAACAAGTCCGATCTTCCTTCTGTTGATAACATCGATTTCTCTCTGACTAAAAACGGAGAAATAGTACAGCAGGGAAATTCAAAAGATATGATATTTAGCATAGACAATATAATTGCATATATCTCCAGGTTCTATACTTTAAAAATAGGTGACCTTATTTACACCGGCACACCTCCGGGAGTAGGCAAAGTGGAAATAGGTGATAGACTGGAAGCCAGAATAGGAGACCAGACACTCCTTAAATGCGAAGTAAAATAATCTAAATCAGTATATTAAGACTTTGAGGCAATACTTCCAATACTATTGACTCATCAGTATCTATAGGCTCACCATCAAGGTGGGCCACATCTTCATGATGTTCCACAATACATTCTTTGCAACTAAAACGCTCGTAAATAGAAGAACTCTCAATTTTATTATTAAAAAGCCTGTACAATACAAAAGGTATCTGGTATAACCTGGGCTTCTTAAGGACTACCACTTCAAGCTTACCATCCTTTAAAGAGGCCCCTGGAGCAATAAAAGCATTGTTTCCAAACTGACATGAATTGGCAAAAGTAACCATCATAGCGTCCCTTTCTACTGTTTTCCCCTGACAGGAAATAACATACTTCCTTTCTTTATAAGCAAGAAATTCCCTAAAAACGGCATAAGTATAAGAAACAACACCCCTTGCTGGCATTCCTTCAAAAATTCTGGCTATATGAGCATCGAACCCAACACCGGAAACATTAAAAAATACCTTTCCATTCATTATCACAGAATCAACTGGTACAGGCTTAGCATCATTAAGAAACTGAAGTCCTTTACGCAATCCTATAGGAATATTAAGATGACGGGCAAGACCATTACCAGATCCCACAGGAATAATACCCATAGATACATCTGTACCTACAAGAGCCGTAGCCACTTCGTTAATGGTTCCGTCGCCCCCAACCGCTATAACGTAATCAAAGTCTCTGGAAGCAGCATCAGCTGCTATTTCCTTTGCATGACCCTTATAGCAAGAAAATTCCACATGCACATCAAACCTATCATGATCAATGTACTCAGGTATATATCTCGTTATATTCTTTTGTCTTCCGTACCCAGAAACAGGGTTAACTATAAACAATATCTTCAGTCTCTTATCCATTCTCCTCTTTATCTGTTTTCAAAATACAAAAAAATAAAAACTTTTCATTACACCAAAACATTTTAGTAACAATCATTTAACAAACCCTTAAAAAGAATTGATATAAAAAAGCCCGCAAAATCTTTGTATAATTAAAAAATTAGAATACTTTTGCCACGCATTAGGAGAGATGGCAGAGTGGTCGAATGCGGCGGTCTTGAAAACCGTTGTACGGCAACGTACCGGGGGTTCGAATCCCTCTCTCTCCGCTGAAAACCTTGTGATTTTTCAATTACAAGGTTTTGTTTTTTATATACTTTTTCAAATTCCTGTTTTAAAATATCCATCCTTTCTTTGATTATTAGGTACACCATATGAGTTTTTCAAATACCTGGTACCTTTATTGATTCCAATACAACTGTCATAATTATTTTTAAAAATCCAAACTAATAAAAGTTATCTGTCCTTTAAAATACATATATTCGCCCCAACAAAAGAATACAAGAAATACTATGAAAGATTTCAACAACAGATTACTAATGTGTGCAAGACAAGCTTTACCAACAGGTTTAAAAACATCTATATGGCTTATTAAACTCACCCTGCCAGTTTCTTTTGCAGTACTTCTATTGGATCATTTTGGTTTACTTATCCTTATGGCAGAATACACCAGCCCAGTATTCAAAACAATAGGACTACCCGGTGTGGCTGCCCTTGTTTTGGTTACCAGCATTTTCACAAACATATATTCTGTCGTTGCAGTGCTCTCCACCCTGGCCCTTCCGGTCCGTGATGGCACCATATTGGCTGTAATGTGTCTTATCTCTCATGGCTTTCTTATAGAAACTGCCATTCTGAAAAAAACAAACTCCTCAGCCATACGTATGCTCTTGCTTCGCTTAATATCCAGTTTTATTATCGCTGCCATACTCAACTTCGTTCTGCCCGGAAATGTTTCAGAGGGATTATATGTGTACCAAAGTCAGCACAACGATTTAAGTCATGCCATACTGGCCTGGCTACCACAAATAGGTGCTACTTTACTGAAGATTGTTATTCTTGTCAATGCCCTGTTAATAATACAAAAATGTCTGGAAGAATTTGCAATCTTAAAGTACCTGACAAAACCCCTGTCTCCCATCATGAGACTGATGGGATTACCAAAGGAATCATCTTTCTTATGGATGGTGGGAAACACTATTGGGCTTGCCTACGGTTCTGCCGTAATGCTTCAGAAAGTAGAAGAAGGACAATTAAACCCCAAAGAATGCGATCTTCTCAACCACCATTTGGCAATATCCCATTCACAACTGGAAGACCCCCTGCTATTTTTAAGTTTAGGCTATTCTATTCCTATTCTAATCATTCCACGTGTTTTACTGGCTATTGTGGTCGTTTGGCTTAGGCGCACAGAGAACTACCTGAGAAAAAAGTAGTTCTCACTAAATATATATCGAAATATCAATATACAAACTATCTATGCCTAACAACAAATTATCAGTGTTATTTATATTCTCGGAAAACCCTATACATCAATCACTTAAAGATGCAACAGATCATTCTTACATAAAAATATCTGTACGGTAATACAATAACTTACAATAGTCGAAAGACTCTAAAATAAGAATCGAATAAAGAGGAGACAACTTCATTACCTTTTTGTCTAAAATCACTTGTAAACGAAAGACTCTAGAAACGAATAAAGAGGAGAATATACTGTCTCAGCAGGCTCAGTGACTATTGCACAAGAATTTCCATTAAGAAAAACAATAAATTCATATTATTAAAATTATTCCTTTCACATAAAGCAAAAATCAGAAGTTATCTTAACTAATTGAAAACAAACAATATCACACAAACCCACAAAACAAAGCAAAAATAACTAAATAAAAAGCTTTCACATTAATATAATTTTACCTTTCTTTGCAACGCAAAACACAGGTGTAGCTCAGTTGGTAGAGCACTGGTCTCCAAAACCAGGTGTCGGGAGTTCGAGCCTCTCCTCCTGTGCAAAAAGCAAAAGAGGGTGTCCAATAAGGCATCCTCTTTTTGATTTTAGCCATGAAGATAAATAACAACAAGCGCAAAAAAAATTCTCTTATCTTTGTAGAGAATAAGGTCATATTTACTTAAAACAATGTTTTTTCGTATATTGCCGGTTCTTAAAGAAGGAAATTGATGAAATCAGTACATTATATAGAAAGAGGGAGTAAGAAGGTGCAAAAGGAATCTGTACCTAGTGAGGGATTAATGAAATGGCTTTACAACACACCTACAGGAAAGGCATCTCTTCATATTCTTGTAAAAAGAAAATTGTTTTCACGTATCACAGGTATGTATATGGACAGTCGTCTGTCAAGAAAGAACATAAATAAATTCATTAAGAAATACAGTATCGACATGACTATGTTCGAGCCGTATCTATGCGGAAGATTCAAAAACTTCAACCACTTCTTTTACAGAAAAGTCAAGACAGACAGACGACCTATTGGTCCGGCCATAGTATCACCTGCCGACGGTAAGTTAGTAGCATTCCAATCAGTAAAAGACATAAAATCCTTTTACATCAAAGGATCGGAGTTCTCATTAGACACTTTCTTAAACAACAAAGAACTGGCAGAGAAGTACGCTAAAGGAGCAATGGTAATAGTAACGTCTGGCACCAACAGACTACCACCGGTTATCACTTCCCGGCAAGCGGAACAATTTCAGTGTCAAAAAGAATAAAAGGAAAATATTTTTCTGTCTCTCCACTGGCATTAAAGCAGAACATAGAAATATTCTGTCAGAACCAGAGAGAATATAGCATACTTAATACCGAGGACTACGGAGACATTCTTATCTCCGAGATAGGAGCCACCATGGTGGGAAGCATCATACAGAGCTACAAAAAAGATTCATTTGTCATTAAGGGCTCCGAGAAAGGATACTTCGCCTACGGAGGATCCACCTTGGTACTTTTATTCGAAGAAGGCAAGATCAAGATAGACCAGGACCTCTTAGACCACACCAGGCAAGGCATGGAAACAGAAATAAAAATGGGTGAAACCATAGCTCAAAAACTATAATATACTTTTAAAAGATATCCCGAGCAGGAAGATATATATACTATAAAAAAAGAGGCATCTCCCTGAGATACCTCTTTAACATCAAAATTTACTATAATTAGAATCAACTATTGCTTCAAGTTTGGATTATTAGCAACGGCCTCCTTAGGGAAAGGAATTATATAGCTGGCATCACCCTGATACAGAGTGTATGTTTTACCATTAAATTCTTTCACAACTTCAGGCTTTCCATAACGACGCAAATCGAACCAGCGAATCCCTGACAGGCAAGCTCTCTGAAACGTTCCTCTTCAACACGCTTAACAAATGCATCTTTATCCATAGCATCTATTGCAGCAGCCTCTGTTGCATAGAAGTCAGCTGAAAGTCTTTTAACGACAAGATCTTTCAAATACTGCTTTGCTGTAGCAAGATTCCCTTCAGTAGATTAGCTTCAGTCTCCGCAAGCATTAGATACAACTCAGAAGTACGCATAGAAACCTTATTCTTAAGTTCTTTTCCTAAAGAGCATTTATACTCACCCTCACTGCCCTCAAAGTATATTGCGAATCTTTTGTCATTATCTTTATCAAAACTATCAGTAAGTTTCTTAGAGACATAAAATGTCCATTTGAAGTTACTGTCAAAAGTCTGTTCTAATGCAAGGATATTCTCAACAGAGCTGTACTCAACAGGCAACTGGGCATCATCAGCATTTAAATCTATCAATGTATGATTAAGATCGTAGGCTTTCCTGCATATTCTTTAGCAGTATCCCACTCCCCCATATAAAGATAAAACTCTTGCAGCAAATCCATAAGCCGATA
>CAXXRT010000038.1:15000-22371 GCA_963666945.2 Marinifilaceae bacterium | reverse complement strand
ATAATATTGATATTGAAACTGCCTCCCAAAAAGGTATTACTGTTTGTAATACACCAGACTCTGTATGTAAACCAACTGCGGAATTATGCATGGGGTTAATGTTATCGTTATGCAGAAGAATTTCAGAATGCAATCATAGACTTAGAACAGAGGATAACTTTCAATGGGGAGTAATGAAAAACCTGGGAACGGGTATTTACAATAAAACATTGGGCATCATCGGGATGGGTAGCATAGGTAAAGAGTTTGCCAAACTTGCTTCAGTTTTCAATATGAAGATAATATATCATAACCGTAAAAGATTGGACTCTGCCATCGAAAGAAAATATAATGCCACTTATACCAGCAAGGAAGATTTATTAAAAAACTCCGATTTTGTTAGCTTACACACCCCACTTACCGATCAAACACACCATTATATATCTTCTGAAGAATTTAAAACGATGAAATCAAGTGCATTTTTAATAAACACTTCCCGAGGTCCTATTGTTGACGAAATCGCTCTGACTCATGCCCTGAAAAACAATGTTATTGCAGGCGCAGCATTAGATGTTTTTGAGAAAGAGCCGGAAATTAATAATGAGCTCTATTCTTTAAACAATGTTGTCATTGTTCCCCATATAGGGACAGCTACAAACAGAAAGCAGAATAGAAATGGGCACAGAAGCCTCTCAAAATATAATATCTTATTTTAAAGGTAATCCTATTAATGTTGTAAACTAATTATTACTCATTAAGAACCATTCGCGCATAAGGAATAACATCCTGACCAACAAAATCATTTTTAAGATATTTGTAATATCCCGTAACTGCAACCATTCCTGCATTATCCAGAGAATAACCAAGTTTTGGGATAAATACTTCCCATTTATGCTTTTCAGCATATTCGTACATGGTATTCTGCAATCCGGAATTTGCAGAAACTCCTCCTGCAATAGCAATTTGATTTATTCCAGTTTCTTTTACAGCTTTTTTCAGTTTATTGAGTAAAATATCTACAATGGTTTTCTGAAGAGAAGCACATAAAT
This sequence comes from Marinifilaceae bacterium, assembly GCA_963666945.2. Classification (GTDB taxonomy): domain Bacteria; phylum Bacteroidota; class Bacteroidia; order Bacteroidales; family Marinifilaceae. The sequence goes on along the minus strand of CAXXRT010000038.1, from coordinate 21,343 downwards.
CATTTATATTCTCTTCAACAAAGTTTGCATTCTCTTTTATTCTGTCCCTTAAAAAATATAGAAATGAGGTTTTAAGACCGCTAAAACTATAATCCAATCCCTGTATCCTTGGCTTACTGAATTCAAAAGCATCCGGATTTCCCTCTTTTGCCAATCTATCAACAACGGGACCTCCAGGATAAGGTAATCCCATAACCTTAGCACATTTATCAAAAGCTTCCCCTGCTGCATCATCAATAGTTTGACCTATTACTTCCATATCAAGATAATCCCTAACAATAATTATCTGTGAATTACCCCCTGAAACAAGCAATGTTAAAAATGGGAAAGATGGATGTTTAAAATCTTTTTCCGGTTCTTTTATGAAATTAGCCAATACATGAGCCTGAAGGTGATTAACTTCAATAAGAGGTAAATTATTGGACAGGGCAAACCCCTTGGCAAAAGATGTTCCTACAAGCAACGAGCCTAACAGTCCCGGTCCCCTTGTGAAGGCAACTGCATTTATTTCCCCTATCGATACCCCAGCCTTTTTTATAGCCTGATCAACAACAGGTATAATATTTTGCTGATGAGCCCTTGATGCTAATTCAGGAACAACGCCTCCATATGCCTTATGCACATCCTGACTGGCTATAACATTAGACAATATATATCCATCCTTTATAATCGCTGCTGATGTATCATCACAAGATGATTCTATCCCTAAAATAACAACACTCATTTTCTCAAAATTTTTAAAATATAGCCATCTCCACAAAGAAAGAAAAAAACTTATAAACTAGTATTTTTTAGTAGATTCTTTCTCGTATTTTAACTAATTTTGTATTTCACTACTTAAAGGGACAAAGCTATAAAAAAAATATATAAAATATCACTTATTTCAGTCACAACAATAATCGGCCTACTGATTATTGCATACCTTCTTTTTTTAACTCCTTTCATACAAAATAGAATTTGCGACAGAATAACTAATTATTTATCGCAAAAGACAGGCTCAACTATAGAGGTGAAAGGTATCAGATTTTATCCTTTCAAAAAGATAATTCTTAAGAATTTCTTCATTGAAGATTATAAAAAAGATACTCTGCTTTTTGCAGAATCACTAACAATACAAATCGATTCTTTCAGCTTAAAAAAACCTTCATTACATCTTAAAAAAGTAGAATTAAATAAAAGCTTTATAAATCTTTACGAACAAAAAGGAGTAAAACTAAACTTTGATTTTCTAATAGATTCATTAAGCAATCCTAATTCAAAAGAATCAGAAAACCCATTATCTTTCTCAATCAAAAATATACTTATAAAAGATTCCCGATTTGCCTACGTTACATACAGAAAAGAAAAGGTGGATTACGAAATCAACTGGGATGATGTATATTTAACTAATTTGAATATAGATATTCGAAATCTGGAAACAAAAAAAGAAGTAGTACACTTAGATATCAACAATATCAGTTTTAGGGAGAAAACAGGATTTATTGTCACAGGATTTAAATCACATACCGAAATAAAAAACAATAATCTGCTCATAAATAATCTTAATATTATAACACCAAAGAGTAATTTAAATCTTGACACCCTGGAATATAATTGGATACCAAATAAACAATACTGGAAATATTTCACCCAAAAGATGCAGCAAAAATACATTGTAAACAATTCTGCTGTTTCTTTTGAAGATTTGGCTTATTTTAATAATAGATTAAAAGGTTTTAAGGAAACAATTCATGGCAAGGCCAATGTATACAATACTGTTAGTAAACTTAAAGCTGAAAAAATAAAAGTATGGTACGCAGACAGCACTATAATCGAAGGAGAATTTAAATCGAAAGGATTACCATATTTTAAAGAAACTTATTTTACAGCCAACTTCAGCAAATTTCAGATTAATGTAAACGATATAGAAAAAATATTTATCCCATGGGAAGACGATAATAAATATACATTCCCCACTTCTTTATCAAGACTTGGGAACATAACTTACAAAGGGGATTACATAGGATATTTGGGAGATTTTAAATGCTCAGGGATATTTCATACAAAAGCCGGAGAAATAAATACAAATATTGAGATATCTCCAAATAATAAGATAGAGAATCTTGATATCAAAGGGGCTGTTCAATTAAATAATTTTAATTCCGCAATTCTGTTTGACAACACTCTTTATGGCAGCTTAAGTTTAAAAACAAAGCTAAATGGTAAATACAATAACCTTACAGGATTCAGTGGAATTATAAACGGAAATATATCAAACTTCACCTGTAATGACTATAATTATCAGAATATTTCTTTGAATGGCTATTTCGAACAGAAAAAATTTAATGGTGAAGTCAAATTATCCGATCCCAATATAAATCTTGATTTTAAAGGTAGTCTTTATTGGGATAAAGAATCACCCAGAGCAAATTTTATCACTTCTGTAAAAAATGCAAAACTGGAACATCTTAATATTGTAGATAATAAAAATTCCCTAGATATATCTTTTGATTTATTAGCAGACTTTTCCGGGAATAGCATAGATAATTTCCTGGGCACAATTAAATTTTCAAATACAACATTACTAAATAAACGGGGAAAACTGGATTTAAATAATTTCTATTTATTTACCGAAACCAAAGAAAAAGCAAAAAGCCTAACATTGATGTCTGACTTTGCTAATCTAAATCTTACTGGAAGATATAATTTTTCTGCACTTAAAGATCATCTTAAAAACTTTATTTACTTTTATATCCCTGCATACGCTCCTGATTACAGTTTCCTTAAAAACGATACAATCAATTCTTTTAGCCTTGATTTAAAACTAAAACAGACATCTAAACTATTTGAACTATTTTATCCCGAAATAAGACTTCAGGAAAACTCTACTCTTCAATGGGAACATAAATTAGATAAAAAAAACACTATACTGGATATAGCCACACCATATATTTCCTACAAAAATAATAACGTTCAGAATCTAAAAATAAACCTTGTAACCAATAGCGATAATATCGACATAACAACAACTTCAGATAAAATTAGTATCACTGATGATTATTCCATCTACAACTTCAGAAATATTGTAAAAGCCGGAAATAATAATTATTCGGCAGAGTTTATGTGGAGCAACTGGGGTAAATATACATATAGCGGTTATTTTGGAGTCGAAGCTACAGTAAGTAAAAATATAAAAACCGGCAATCCATACACCAGTATAGAACTCAAGCCCGGAACTCTTTTACTGGCAGACAGCCTATGGACATTCAATCCTTCCACCATTATTATTGACAGTAATAGCTACCAGATTAATGACTTCAAAATTAACAGACTAAACCAATATATTGGAGTATCCGGAAAAATATCAGAAAATACCTCTGATAGCCTAAATCTAGAGTTCCACAAATGCGATCTTCAGGAACTCAATATTCTCTTAGCCAACAATAAATTCAAACTCGGAGGATTACTTAACGGTAGAATATCAATAAAAGATTATTATAACAATAAACTGACTAATTCCAATATTAGCATTAAAAATCTTGTTGTTAGTAAAGATTCTATTGGGGATATATATATTAATTCAAAATGGAATAACAAAACGAAAAAACTGCTTGTAAATGCCGATTCATGGATTAATAATATAAATCAATTAAAGATAAACGGCTGGTACCGACCACTTGATGAAAAAATTAACTTCACAACAAATCTCAACGCAATAAGTCTGCATTATATTGAGAATCACCTGTCTTCTGTATTCTCTGAGATGAAAGGCCATGCTTCTGGCAAAATTAATATTTATAATACAATTGATAATCCTAATATTGTTGGATTTGTCTCCCTTGATAGTTCCCAATTCAAAATTAATTACACACAAACAAAGTATAAGTGTAATGACACAATCTTCTTTAGAGCAAGAAATATACACTTTAAAGATTTTAATCTATATGACGAGAATAATAAAGAAGCTAGCTTAAATGGGAACATTGATTTCAAAAAGGATCTGTTTCTGGACTTAAATCTTTCATTTAACCAATTTCACCTTCTCAATACTACTTTCTCAGATAATCAGTCATTCTATGGTAAAGCATACGCCAGCGGATTAGTACAAGTTAAAGGAGATTTTAATGACCTTAATATTGATATTTCTGCAAAATCAGAAAAAAATACAGATATCAACATCCCAATAAACCAAGCAAGTGAAGCAATTGAAAATGATTTTATTACATTCATTGATAAATCAAATAAACAATCGGATACTGAAACAAATAAACAAAAAAATCAAATTGATTATTCAAACATAAACCTAAACTGTAATCTTGAAATCACAGAAGATGCAAATACCCAAATAATTTTAGATTCAAGAATTGGTGATGCAATAAAAGCAAACGGTCAAGGAGATATAAAACTATCACTTGATAAAAATGGTGAATTAGAAATATATGGAAACTACAACATATCGAAAGGATCATATTTGTTCACACTCCAAAATGTAATTAACAAAAGATTTACTATCGCCAAAGGAAGTAATATTAAATGGAATGGAGATCCATATAAAGCAAATATAGATATTAAAGCCATATACAATGTAAAAACTACTCTACACGATTTAATTGCAGAAGAAACAACTACAACAGGATTAAGCAGTACTAAGAAAGTCCCTGTTTCGTGTATTATGGAATTAAAAGAAAATCTTAACAATCCTGCGATAAACTTTTCAATTGATTTTCCTACTCTGGATCAACAAACAAAAAGTTATGTAGAAAGTCTTTTTAGAAGTCAGGACGATATAAATAAACAAATACTATACTTACTTGTATTAAATAAATTCTACACGCCTGAATACATCACAATCACAGATGAGTCGAAGGGCTACAACCAGAATGCAGGTGTTGCAACGGCCAGTGAACTCCTTTCCAACCAGTTAAGCAATTGGCTATCTCAAATAAGCAATAATGTTGATATAGGTTTTAAATACCATCCAAAAGACGAATTATCGAATGATGAAATAGAGCTGGCATTGTCAACACAAATATTTAACGACAGGGTTGAAATTAATATAAACGGTAATGTTGACATGGGAAACAACCCCAATGCTCAGGAAAGGAAGAATAATATTGTAGGAGACTTCGATATAGACGTCAAACTAAACGATAAAGGAAGCCTTAGATTAAAAGCATACTCACATAACAACGAACAGCTAACATACAAATCAGCGAGCACAACACAGGGAGTAGGTATTTCATATCAGGAAGAATTCAAAAAGATTAAAGACCTTCTCAAAAAATATTTCAAATTCCTTAGTGGCAGAAAGAAAAAATAAACAATTTCCCTGGTTATTTTTAAACTAAAATATAAATAAAGAAGACTTTAATCTCTATTATTTATCAATTGATTACCAATCAATAAACATCCACAAAAAATTACTGCTAATAAATCATATTATAGCCATAATTCTGTAAATTTATAAGTAACGTTCCTTGCAATATTTAAACTTACCACCAAATACTTCTCTAGTGGTCAAATTCTATTTATTCACTACCTAATAGTATAAACATCATTTGGTAATGACAATTTAATAAATAAAAAATCTATAAAGCAATGAAAAGTAAACTATCAATCATTATTATGTCAATAATTCTACTATTAAGTATTATTGGTAGTGCACAAGAAATTATTCCCAAGAAAAAAGATACAACCAAACGGGTTATTCCCAAGATAAATAAAACTATCAAAAAAAAATCTATAAATCTGGAAAAGAGTATTGGAGGTATACTAGGCAAAAAAAAAGAACAAAATAAGGAAGAAAAAACAAACCAATCTAAAAACGATGAGCAAGCACAGTCCAATAATAACAATAACCAGCAAACACAGGAAAAGCCAATGCTCAAATGGTCAAAATACGATTTCATACCAGGAGATAAAGTTATATTCGAAGACAAACTTATAAATGAAGAAAATGGTGAATTTCCGTCCAGATGGGATTTAGACAGAGGAAATGTAGAGATAGCGGAATTTGGCGGGGAAAATGTAATAATGTTCAGAGATGGAGCACCAACAATAATTCCATATATTAAAGATGCTAAAGAAGATTACCTGCCAGACATATTTACAATAGAATTTGACTTATATACAGGTCCTGACAATTTTGTAGTATATTTTTATGACAGAAAAAATCAGCAATCATGCGGAACAAGCCTTAAAACAAATTACAACAAAATGGAATATGGCCAATCCTACAGTTTTCACCCGGACAATAAGAACCTTGAAAAAAGAAGGTGGATACACATAGCTATTGCCTTTACCAAAGGAAAACTTAAGGGATACCTTGACGAAACAAGATTAATAAATATTCCCCGAGTAGATT
>CAXXRT010000038.1:0-12500 GCA_963666945.2 Marinifilaceae bacterium | reverse complement strand
CCTAGCTGTCTCTGCAGTTCGACCTCGTTTGTTCAACTTAGCATATATTTTGGGACCTTAGCTGATGGTCTGGGTTCTTTCCCTTTCGTCCGTGGACCTTAGCACCCACGGGCTCACTCCCATAATTCATGATATAGCATTCGGAGTTTGTCTGGATTTGATAGGCGGTGAAGCCCTCGCATCCAATCAGTAGCTCTACCTCTATATCAAAACTTATGAGGCTGCACCTAAATGCATTTCGGGGAGTACGAGCTATTTCCTAGTTTGATTGGCCTTTCACCCCTACCCACAGTTCATCCCAAGACTTTTCAACGTCAACGGGTTCGGTCCTCCAGAACATGTTACTGCCCCTTCAACCTGACCATGGGTAGATCACAAGGTTTCGCGTCTAGCGCCACTAACTTAACGCCCTGTTAAGACTCGCTTTCGCTTCGGTTGCGTACCTGAAGTACTTAACCTCGCTAGGGACGACTAACTCGTAGGCTCATTATGCAAAAGGCACGCCGTCACATCACGGAGATGCTCCGACCGCTTGTAGGCGTACGGTTTCAGGATCTATTTCACTCCCTTGTTCAGGGTGCTTTTCACCTTTCCCTCACGGTACTGGTTCACTATCGGTCTCTCAGGAGTATTTAGCCTTACCGGATGGTCCCGGCAGTTTCACACAGGATTTCTCGTGTCCCGCGCTACTCAGGATACTCACTAATATAATCTACTTACGTGTAAGGGGCTATCACCCGCTGTGGCCAAACTTTCCAGTTTGTTCTACTTCGTATCATATACCGTTGTGTGAGTCCTACAACCCCAAAAATGCCGAAACATTCTTGGTTTGGGCTCTTCCCCGTTCGCTCGCCACTACTTAGGGAATCATTATTATTTTCTTCTCCTGCAGGTACTAAGATGTTTCAGTTCCCTGCGTTTGCCTTCCTTACGGAATGACTACTCTTCAAGTAGCCGGGTTGCCCCATTCGGAAATTCTCGTCTGATCGGTTATTTGCACCTATACGAGACTTATCGCAGCTTATCACGTCCTTCTTCGCCTCTGAGAGCCTAGGCATCCACCATACGCCCTTATTTGCTTATATAGTTTATTGATATAATTATCTCTTTACTTTATGATTCTGATTACAACATGTCAAAGAACTTTATACGGGGATAGTTAAGGAATCGAACCTTAATCTCTTTTATTATAGCTCCAGCTATCCTACATATATATAAATAATAAGCACAAGACAAAATAAGTGCAGATAGTTAATCTGCTCCAGAAAGGAGGTGTTCCAGCCACACCTTCCGGTACGGCTACCTTGTTACGACTTAGCCCCAGTTACCAGTTTTACCCTAGGCCGATCCTTGCGGTTACGGACTTTAGGTACCCCCAGCTTCCATGGCTTGACGGGCGGTGTGTACAAGGCCCGGGAACGTATTCACCGCGCCATGGCTGATGCGCGATTACTAGCGAATCCAGCTTCATGGAGTCGAGTTGCAGACTCCAATCCGAACTGTGACAGGCTTTGGAGATTAGCATCACATCGCTGTGTAGCTGCCCACTGTACCTGCCATTGTAACACGTGTGTAGCCCTGGACGTAAGGGCCGTGCTGATTTGACGTCATCCCCACCTTCCTCGCACCTTACGGTGGCAGTCTCGCTAGAGTCCTCAGCATTACCTGTTAGCAACTAACAATAGGGGTTGCGCTCGTTATGGGACTTAACCCGACACCTCACGGCACGAGCTGACGACAACCATGCAGCACCTTGTAAATAGCCCCGAAGGGAAAGAATATCTCTACTCTATGCAATCTACATTTAAGTCCAGGTAAGGTTCCTCGCGTATCATCGAATTAAACCACATGTTCCTCCGCTTGTGCGGGCCCCCGTCAATTCCTTTGAGTTTCATCGTTGCCGACGTACTCCCCAGGTGGATCACTTAATACTTTCGCTCAGTCACAGACGGTGTATCGCCTACAACCAGTGATCATCGTTTACGGCGTGGACTACCAGGGTATCTAATCCTGTTCGCTACCCACGCTTTCGTGCATCAGCGTCAGTTACGGTCTGGAAAGCTGCCTTCGCAATCGGTGTTCTGTGTTATATCTATGCATTTCACCGCTACATAACACATTCCGCCTTCCTCGTCCGCACTCAAGCCCTTCAGTTTCAATGGCACGTTTGTAGTTGAGCTACAAAATTTCACCACTGACTTAAAAGGCCGCCTACGCACCCTTTAAACCCAATGAATCCGGATAACGCTCGCATCCTCCGTATTACCGCGGCTGCTGGCACGGAGTTAGCCGATGCTTATTCCTATAGTACAGGCAAATACCTACACGTAGATATAGTTCTTCCTATAGAAAAGCAGTTTACAACCCATAGGGCCGTCTTCCTGCACGCGACATGGCTGGTTCAGGCTTTCGCCCATTGACCAATATTCCTCACTGCTGCCTCCCGTAGGAGTCTGGTCCGTGTCTCAGTACCAGTGTGGGGGACTATCCTCTCAGAACCCCTATCCATCGATGCCTTGGTAGGCCGTTACTCTACCAACTAACTAATGGAACGCATGCCCATCTCTTACCGCCGGAACTTTATCTGAAAAACCATGCGATCTTCCAGAACTATGAGGCATTAATCCGAATTTCTTCGGGCTATTCCTCTGTAAGAGGTAGGTTGCATACGCGTTACTCACCCGTGCGCCGGTCGTCAGCAAAGAAGCAAGCTTCTTATCTGTTACCCCTCGACTTGCATGTGTTAGGCCTGTCGCTAGCGTTCATCCTGAGCCAGGATCAAACTCTTCGTTGTAATAAAAAATTAAAATATTATTCCTTATACAGATTAATATCTCCTAAATCCTCAGGTTACACTTACCTTGTTTTTTGTGCTTATTAAATATTATCAAAGAACGTTATATTGCTGACTTATCTCTCCTACTCAATCCTTCTCTTCGTCAGTAGTTTTGCTTCCCTCTCTTTTCGGTCCGTTGACCTTCTCTATCTCTCTGTTATCGTTTGAAAGCGGGGACAAAAGTATGTCTTTTTTCTTTTCACTCCAAATGTTTCTGAAGTTTTTTTTTCAAAAGTTTTTCGCTTTTGTCTTTCAGTATTTTGTTATCGTTTCAGAGAAAATATCGCTACTGCGAACTTTTCCTTTCTACAATACATATCAACATCTCAAACCCTCCTGTCATCCCTTCTGTTGCCTGCCCTCTCTCTCGAAAGCGGATGCAAAATAAGGGCAATTTTTCTTACCGAACAAATATATCTTACACTATTTTTAAAAGTTTTTGTTAAAGCACTGATTGAATGAACGATTAATTTTTCACCCCACTAAATTCATTCTATTTTTACAGAATAACCACAAACCATATCCTCTCTTTCTCCCTAAATCCACATCATTATTTATACGAGATTAAAAACAAAAAGATACTATTTCCCCTTAGTAAGTAATGAAAATAAACGAGACACTTGATCAGGAGAACCAAGAACAAATAGCTTTTGATCGTTTTTCAATAAAAAATCAGAAGAAGGATTAAAAATAAACTGACCATGGCTATCTTTCACCCCGATAATACTAGCACCCGATTGATTCCTTATATTTACTTCCTTTATAGAACGATTATCAAAACAAGAAGCCATACTTTCACATGGAACAGTCTCAATCCTTGAAGACTGAAGAAATATTCTATCAAGAAATTCAACAATATCAGGTCTTGACACCAATTTTGCCATTCTCGATCCACCAATTCTATCAGGCATAACCACATTATCTGCCCCAGCCCTCTTCAACCTGATGTCAGCTTTCATATCCGAAGACCTTGCAATAATTCTTAATTTATGATTAAGTTCCCTGGCCGTAAGTACCACATATACGTTATCGGCATCATTAGGCATAGCAGTAATCAACGCCTTAGCCTCTTTAATCCCAGCCTTTATCAAATCCTCATCATGAGTAGCATCACCGTAAACATACAAAATATTCTCATCAACCTCCTTAACCATTTCTATTCTCTCTTCGTTCTTGTCAATAACAACAACTGTCTCGTTATGTTCCAACAAATCGATAACCGCCTGTCTGCCATTTCGTCCAAAACCGCAGACAATTACATGATCTTTAGACTTCATGATCTTTTTATTTATTTTATAATCCTTAATTCTTTTAGCCAAATACCCCTCAACTATATATTTCCCGAAAGAAGATACAATAAATCCGATAACCCCCAGACTAAAGCATATCAATATTATCGTAAAAATCTTTCCAATATCCGACAGAGGCATCACCTCCGAGAACCCTACCGTTGTCACTGTTATAAAAGTCATATAAAGAGAATCAACAAAAGAATATCCCTCTAAATACATATATCCTGAGGTCCCTAACACAATAATAAAGATTAAGAGTGCAATAATTTTAACAACCCTTAAGTTAACCTCTCTTACAAATACTCTTATCATATATTCTTTCTTAATAATTTATTTCCAAAATCGCAGGACAAACATTTCCTTCTATCGCAATAATTTTTCTCTAACTGAATCAAAGCCTGCGATTCCAAAGCCGAATTAACTTTTACCCCTGCATCCTTCCATTGCATAACGATCCTGTTGCCCTCAGCCTTTAATTTTTCGAGCCAATCAAAAGCCCTATCTTTTATCTTTTGCATATCATGACTAATACCATAAGCAAAGATAATAGGAATTACGGCATTTATTATAATAATATCTATTGAAGATTTTCCCATATTCTTCACTTTACTAACAGAACTCTTATTAAAAGAATAATGCCTATTCCAGTAGGAAGAAGCCCTAGTATCAAAAAGAGAGTATAACTGAGACAATGATTCACATTCAATAACCTTTGAAAATAAAGGATCTGATTTATAAATAAGATTAGCAAACTGAGCAACCCTTATTTCAGGAAAATTCGAAGGCCTTAACCTAAGATATTTCCATAAATCACCAGACAAAGGCTTTAAACAATACTTCTTTTTATAAAATTCGTACTCTTTTTTTAATGAACTATAGTATGTATCACCTTTTTCCCCCGACAACATACCAGCCTGTCCGAAAAGCATAGCCTCTATAGCAATCTCCGAATCCTTATTTTTGAGAAGCACTTTCAAAGGAGTACTCTTAGCCAACAATTCAAATGGAAAAGAATTTACATTCAAGCCAAAATACCTGGCTACGATCTGATAAAACGTCTCCTCCCATGAATTATTATTATATTTATATAAATTCAGAATACCTTCTGTCTTACTTTGCAAACGCTCAACCACCAGCTTATTCAGCCAGTTAGCAATAGTCAAGCTATCCAACTCATTAACTCTATGAATGCAAGGGATTTTCTTTCTACTCTTACACAAACTCTCATATTCAAACACCAATTCTTCAACGTAGGAAATCTTAACAGTAGGAATTAACCGGCCGGAAGATGAATACGCCTCTCTGTCATCTATTTCCACAACATGCAATATCACATTATCGTAAGCCGGGTCAATATGATGATTGTGTCTGTACCAGTCACTGCCCCTTAAATGAATTTCAATATTACCCACCCACAAAACACTTCCTGTTTTTACTTTAGCATTAAAAAAATCAGGACCCGCGTCGGTGTTAATAAGTCCAAAATCCAAAACCTCAATCTTCTCCCCATTATTAGTTCGTAAGATATTGGTTTTCAACAAGCCATACTTCCAGACATATTGTAAAAAATCTTCTTTCATTAAAAAGCAGCTGTTAAACACCCCCTAAGTTACTTTAATTTTTTTATTATTATGATATCAATAAATTATTTTTACAACAAATCACTACAATTTCGTATAAAAAGTATATAAACTAACGTATAACAATTAATTGGAACTTGATAACATATTTTTTACATTTGCAGAATAACAATAAATAAATGAATTATGGGGAATAAGTTAATTGAGAGTAAAAAAGACAAAATATTAGTTGGTATTTTGGGGGCACTGGCCGTAATACTTATTGCATTAACTATTATCTTTTTTATCCAGCGATCAGAGAATAAAAGATATGTAAAAGAAATCACAAACGAAAAGAATAATTTACAGACAGAACTTCAGGAATTATCAACTGAATATGAGAATCTGCAAACAGACAACGACACATTGAAAGTTAAGCTTGCAGGAGAACAGGAAAAGATCACTCAGCTAATTGAAAAAATGAGAATCTTCAGAAACAATTCTTATGCAGAGATTGCAAGATACAAAAAGGAGGTTGGCACACTGAAAACAGTTCTTAGAAGCTATGTCGTACAAATCGACTCATTAAACAGACTAAACGAAGCCCTTCTTGCAGAAAATCAGCAGGTAAAAAAACAGATGAGCTGGGCAAAAGAAAGAGCTGATAAGCTTGAAAAGCAAACAGAAGAGATGCAAGAGACTATTTCTAAGGCAGCAACTTTAGAAGCAATAGACTTTGTAGTATATCCTGTAAACAGCAAAGATCGCAAGATAAGGAAATACAGAAAAGCAGATAAACTTAAGGCAGAATTTGTTCTTCGCAAAAACATAACAGCCAAAAGAGGAACACGTTCACTTTATTTAAGAATTCAAGGTCCTGACGAGTCAATATTAACATCTAAAGATCAAGGCACATTTGAACACAAAGGTTCTACAATAGCCTATACTTCAAAAAGAGATATAGAATATGAAGGAGAAAGACTAGAGATCGCAATATACTGGGACAATGACGGAAGTCTTGACAAAGGTAAATACATAGCAGACCTTTTCTCAGAAGAAAACCACATAGGTACGACTACTTTTTATTTGAAGTAAGAAACAAATAATAACGATACAAAAAATAATTAAGGCCTTCCCTGTTTCTTGGGAAGGCCTTAATTATTTTCAGTCAAAAACCCCCAATAATCCATAATATAGAAATAATATAAATCTTTTCAAAATTATATAACGAACTATTCCCCCGGACCACCTTACTTTGTATTATAAAACAATAAGAAATGGAAGCACAACAATTTATAACCACATTTTTAAAAGACTTTGTGAAGATATTAAGCGAAATGTCCCCATATCTTCTGTTAGGATTCTTTTTTGCAGGATTGCTGCACGCATTTATCCCGAAAAACAGGATAGAGAAATACTTTAATGGCAAACCATTCAGATCCTCATTATTAGCATCAATTTTCGGAATACCATTACCGCTATGTTCCTGCGGAGTAATACCCACCGGAATGGCATTTTATAAAAACGGAGCATCCAAAGGAGGCACCATCTCATTTTTAATTTCCACCCCCCAAACCGGAGTCGACTCCATACTTGCCACATTTTCATTAATGGGGTCTACCCTTTGCAATAGTACGACCACTTGCCGCCCTGATTACAGGAATAACCGGAGGTATGGTTACCAGCCTTGTCACCAGCAACAATAAAGAAACAACATCAACGCAACAGAAACAAACAGATACAAAAAAGTCATTTCCACAAAAACTGACCGACATTTTCAGATACGGATTTGTTGTATTCATACAAGACATATCAAAATGGCTAGTCGTTGGTCTGGTTTTAGCAGCAATCATATCAGCACTAATCCCCAACGAATTCTTTGAACTATTGAACCTACCCCCAATAATTCAAATGTTGCTTATTTTAGTTATTTCAATACCACTATACATTTGCGCCACAGGCTCAATACCATTGGCAGCTATATTAATTCTTAAAGGAATAAGTCCAGGGGCAGCCTTTGTACTATTAATGGCAGGTCCAGCCACCAATGCAGCCACAATAACCATGATAGGGAAAGTCCTTGGCAAGAAAAGCCTGTTTACCTACCTTGCAACCATAATCGCCGGAGCATTAGGGTTTGGACTAATCATAGACTATATGCTTCCAGCACAATGGTTTACCCAGATGACCGCACAACACTTAGGACACAATCATAACACAGGCCTAAGCTGGTTACAAATAACCTCAGGAATAGCCCTTACAGCCCTTATCATCAACGGATATTTGCAAAGATATCTCAGCACAAAAAAGAACACAGTAATTACCCTAAAAAACAGCACAATGGAAATCAAGACAATTAAAGTAGAAGGAATGACCTGCAACCACTGCAAAGCCAACATAGAAAGCAACCTTGAAAAACTACCATTTATTGAAAGTGCAAAAGTAAATTTAGGAGACAAGACAGTCACACTAAAAGGAGACAATATTGAAATAGAGACAGTCAAAAAAACAATAGAAGAACTTGGATATAAGAATATTTAATAGCAGAATATCTATGGAAAGGGGGTGTAATCGGGAGTGTAATCTGAACTCTGTCCAGTATTGGCATCCATTTTCGGAATACCATTGCCAATATTTTACTGGGAAGTAATCCCCCTCCGGAACTGCATATTATAAAATGGAGCATGAAGAAGAGGTCAAATTAAACCATGAAATACTCTACTTAAACTGAATTAGTCAAGATTTAATCTGACTGTTAAAGGGATAGCGTTCTCTCCATCCTGAGAAGCTATCCCTTTAATCTATTCTTAATATTTAATCTTTCAACAACTTCTTTATATTCTCTTCTATATTATAACATTTAAGACTAGCATTCACTATTTTGCCTTCTCTATCTATTAATACCAGTGTTGGCACACTTCTAATTAAATAATTATCAGCATCTTTACCTTTTGTATCACAAATATTAATCCATGGAAGTTTTAATTTCTCAAGACATTTAATCCAGTTTTTCTTTCTTTTATCTATTGAAACACCAATAAATACTACCCCTTTCCTTTTGTATTTTTTATACAATTCTTTCATGTGAGGCATATTTGCTTTACATGGTCCACACCAAGGATGCCCAGTAATCTAATACAACAATCTTACCTTTATAATTGTTTAGATTTATGGAATCCCCTTTAACTGTAGTGCCTTCTAAATTCTTAGCATCAGAACCTGGAGCAATCATCTTCTTTTCTTCATATTCCTTCAGAATACTTTTATAGTACGGGTGATCTATATATCTATCACCTAATACACAAAGCATTTTTTCTATTTGAATATGTGATAGTCCATCTTTCTTTTCTTCCAGTAAAGCCAATGCAAACAGCGAATTAGGATTCTTATAAATATTACACAATGTAATTTCATTTCCACTTAATTTCATTTCTTCACCATAACCTCCATAATATACATTGTCCTCATAAATCCTGTTTAAAACATTTGACTCTCCATTTAATATTTTAAGTCTTCCTCTGTTATTTTCCTTAAAAGACCTGATTCTTATTGTACTGTTTCCCTCAAAAAATATTGGAATATACGTATGACGATTGGTATTTATATAATATCTCATAGGATGTTCCAATTCCAATTCTAAGGAAAAATATTCATTCTTAATGGGTACCTTTGCAATAATACTATTTTCAGGATCTCTATAATTAGAAAAGATGGTAACCTCTCCTTCCCATAAATTAAATATTCTCCCTTCAACTTTATATGTTTTATTTTGAGAAAAAGCTATATTACAAGCAAATAATAGAACGATAAGTATATTTAATATTTTCATGATATTTTAATAATAATTTGTCTTTCCAATATTTTAGCGATTTAAGTAAATTAGATTTTATTTATTCTTAAATTAAGAAACATAAAAAAAACTCTGTCATTTTGATTTCCAGAATCTTGTAATTCTTTTATCATTTTTTCCACTTTTACTTTAAAACTTAAAACAACAAAATCATCCTTTCCCATTAACTAAATAATCTACAAAAATCTTTTGATATTCTTTTTCAATTATGGTTGTTTCTTTACCCTCAATACTATTAGTCCAGACTATATCAAAAATATCCTGGAGATATTCTTTTCGAGAATAGCAATTCTTAACAAAATTATTCTCCTGTGTAAATAGAGTATTAAATATCCCAGGGTTTAATAATTTCCTGAATAAATTACATTGAGTATCCATACACCTATTATTATTTCCCAAAATTCTACTTATGTCCTCATTATAAAACCAATTTCCAAAATCTTTTATATTAGCTACTATAAAATGCAAAGCCTTTTTTTGTATGTTTTTATCAACATATTCCTGAAAAGGTTTATCAAAATTTAATCCTCTTGGCAATCGATATTCTCCTCCTATTAAAGGAATAGCATGGTTAATATAGTTCAAAAATTGATTATACATTGCATTATGAAATCTTTCAAGAGCCTTAAAATCTTTTTCCGGCTCATATATCCATTCTACTATATGCTTCTGAATATATACTTTTAAATTTTTAATACCATACTGCCCAGCTTTAATTGGATCGTCACCTAAAGCTTCTGTTGTATTTGCAGGATTAATATAGTTTATTCCGTTAGGAAAAAGGAATGCGTATAAGGGATTATCTTTTTTAGAATACATTAATTTATCAATTTTATCAGCATCTTCTTCCGGAGTTTGAACATCAGGAAAATATTTATACCCCAATTTTATCATCCATTTGTCATAAACGCCAACTAGTGGAGGGAAAAGATTAACCTTATTGTCTTCAGGCTGGGCAACATAATTATATCGCACGTAATCCATAATAGATGGAGTATTCCCATATTTTTTAGTAAAATCAGCAGACCTAAGTGAATCAACAGGAAACATAAAAGAACTAATAAAATTATGAAAAAGCCCTAATGTATGTCCGATTTCATGAGCAGCTATATTCCTTAATGCCCTGCCTATTAACTGATCATTAATTTTTGTTGTTCTAATTTCCTTATTAACCTGAGCAGTCTGAACAAATAAAAATTCTTGAACAATTGTGGGAATGTTAGAATAATACAAAACATCTCCTGAAATAATTTCTCCTGATCTTGGATCTATATGGTGTAATCCCATTGAATTTGCCTCATTAGTAGGGACATGTCTATAACAGTTATAAGAAATATCATCCGGATCGAAATGTGGATTTTCTCTTTCAGATGGGTAATCCTTTGCAATTATTGCATTTTTAAACCCAATCTCTTCAAAAGCAGACTGCCAATCTTCTACCCCTTTTTTTATATATGTCCTCCACTTACTTGGAATATTTGGATCTATATACCAAATAATAGGATTTTGAGGTTCTACAAGTTTTCCCTTTTTATATTTCTTAATATCTTCTTTTAAAGGTTGTATATTGAATCTATGGATAAAACTTCTGGAGATATTTCCATTATCGGTAAATTCAGTAAAATTGTCACTAAAGTATCCTAATCGACCATCGTTATATCTTAACATCATTGGCTTTTTAGGTAATCTTATGATATTTTTACAAACCGTTACAGAAAAAGGCTTCCCATTCAAATTGTAAGGGAAAAAAAGTTTTATCTGTATATTTTTACTAAAACTTTTTACGGAAGTGATTTTTGAATTCTGCCTATCAAATGATCCTCCTGCTTTTAAGAATGGACTTAACTCATTATTAGATAAAAATAACGAAGTTGCATTTATAACATATATTGAAGAATCCGTATTCATAGCTTCTATGGGAAAATACATCCAAATATAATCTAAGTTATTTCTATCAAAAGATTCTTTAAACCCAACATTATCGTTACATCTGTTTATATTATCATTTCTTTTGAACAAAATTTTGTTTCCCTCTTTTTCAATCTTAAATAATATGGGTTCATTTCCCATACGTCCTGCTGGAATGTCAAAATTATTTGAAACTCCTGTTGTCCTTATTGAAATAAGGAAAAAATTTCTTAACTCATTTTTAGGAACACCTAAAAACAACTGGTTATTATACTCATAAGTATTAAATATCCCCTTATGAATAATAGCTTTATTCTGCAATTCTTCATAAAAGTTATTACCACCACCCTGATTTTCTTGGGCAATACAACCAAGCCATGGTATAATCATAAAAAAAATTACACCAAAAAATTTATAAAAACTATTCATCAAATGATTTTTAAGAGGCATCCCTTTAAGGAATACCCAATAATTTAAATTATAATTGAAAACCCCATTTACCTATCACAACTTCCTTAATTATATCATATTTTGATAATACCAGAGGATAGTCTGCATATTGAGTTTTAAATTCTTCTTCAGAAAAAGTTATAACCTGATTTAATATATGTTATTATATCATCCTTTGCAGATTGAAAAGTAGAATAAGATCCTGGTGCCCATGAAAAATTTTCCTTTACATCAATAAATCCATATTCTTCTTTAGGAGCATAAGCAACATTGTATTGATCCGTTTCTGTTGTCCATGTATAAACATATTTATTATAATAAGATATTTCATATACTTCGTTATATGATAATTTATTAAATTTTTCAGCAATTTCAGGATAATTAACAATAATTTTGTTTAAAAATATATTTGATAATATCTCTGTTTTCAAATTATCCCTCCATTCATCATCATTTACTTTTAAAGAATCAATCTTTGCAACAGCCACAGTAGTTAATGCCATATGAATTTGTTTATCTTTTACTTCAGAATAATCCCCATATCTGCCAAGTGATTCAAAACGATCTAATAAAAGGAAACTTTTTATATAAATATCATCAGGGAT
>CAXXRT010000037.1:0-23888 GCA_963666945.2 Marinifilaceae bacterium | reverse complement strand
CTGCTTTTCCCATGTTAACTCTGAATTTTCAAGAGACTCAATATACATTGCATTTTGCTTTTCTGAATCATAAGGAGTTGTAGTAATAGTATTTCTATATACAACAGTAGCATTATTAGCCGGTCCCATAGATGCTGTTAAACCATAAGTACCACGGAATGACAGATTGGATAACCAATCCAAATCAATTAAAAAAGATTCTTCTTTTGCATTCCATTTACCAGATAAATTCCAAGTTGGTAAATACCTTGCATCTCTTGACTTTCCTAATCTATTTGAACCATCGATACGGTATGTTCCGTTTATTGTATATTTACCACTGTAAGAATATGCTCCATTGGCAAATACCGCAACAAACCTGTCTCTGAATTCTTCCATCCCAAAATAAGAAAACCCCGATTCATTAGTTGATTTTATAATATTAGGATCGGTAAAAACCACCCCTCCCTTATTATATTGATAACCATAACCATTGAAAAAGTCATACTGACGGTTAACGTACTTTAATTCCTGCCCAAACATCACATTAACCGAATGTATCTCATTAAATGTTCTGTTATAGTTCAGCATATTTCTAAAATAGTAGTTTTCCATAGTGTTGTTTTCTTTATTATAGAAGCCACCATTAGGAAGAACAGAAATTCTTCTTGAATTAGGAAGACTAATATCTTTCCATAGATATTTATTAGATTCAGAAATAATTGGATCATCAACACCTGCATTATAAGCAGCAACAACATTAGATCCCTCTTTTATAAGATGTTCGTTTGAAGATTTTACATATCTTATAGATCCTGTAAAATTATAGTTTAGAAACTTATTAAATTTATAGTCTGCATTACCCTGAATAGATAAATCAAGAAGATCAAGATTTATCATATTGTTTTCATATTCCTCTAGTATATTAAAGGGAGCAAAATTCATACGAACATACTCAAGATTTCCATTCTCATCATATGGAGCAATGGTTCTACTTGTATTCATTGCGTACGAAAATGGATTTATATCAAATTCCCTTGAATAGTTTCCGTTTACAACATCGTTAGTACGGTTAAAAGTACCTGGAGTGACTTGTTTTCTTATAGATCCCTTAGTCTGAAGACCTACAGAAAGCTTATCTGTAACATCAAAATCACCCCTCATATTCACCGTATAACGATCAACTTTATCGGTAATTGTCCACCCCTCATCGGTCAGCCAAGAAGTAGAAACATAAAACTTAGATTTTTTAGATCCTCCTGAAAAAGAAACAGAGTGATTCTGTTGCAGAGAATTTCTAAAAAGAATATCAAACCAGTTTGTATTTATTTTCTCATACCTTCTCAAGAAATCGGCCCTAGCCTCCGGAGTATTTCTCAAACCAAACTGACCATTTTCATATGTATTTATAAGACTATACATCTTATAAAATATACCTCCATCCTTAATTCTCATAGTAGGACCATGATTCAACCATGCCTTATCTTCCATCTCAGTAAACATTTCCATCTGATCCTGAGAATTCATGATATCGTAATCGGAATAACAAGGCTTCATTTTCATTGTAAATTCAGAGTTCACTCTAATAGAATTTTTCCCTGAACAACCTTTTTTTGTTGTAATAACGATAACCCCATTCATTGCCCTTGCCCCGTAAAGTGCAGTAGCAGAAGCATCCTTAAGAATCTGAAAATTCTCAATATCATCGGCATTAAGACCAGCTACAGAAGAAGATATCAATGTAGCGGCATCACCCGAAGACAATTGATCTGGAGTTACATCAACAACATCCTCAAGAACAACACCGTCAACAACCCACAAAGGTTTTGTATCACCATATATAGAAGAAGCACCACGCACTCTAATCTTAGGAGCGGCACCAAAAGTACCTGAAACATTCTGTACAGAAACACCAGCAACCTTTCCTTCCAACATACGACCAACATCCGCCACACCGGCAACCTTTGCATCTTCAGCTTTAACAACGGTTGCAGAACCGGTGAAGAGCTTGCGATCAATCTTCTGATAACCTGTAGTTACAATAACCTCTTCAAGCTGCTCAGCATCATCCTTCATAACGACATTTAGAACTGCCTTCTCTGCAATTTTAACTTGCTGTGTTTTCATTCCCACGAAAGAAAAAACAAGAACTACTCCAGGTTTATCGTCAACGCTCAACTCAAATTTACCATCCATATCAGAAGATACACCAGTTTGTGTTCCTTTAACAACTATAGACACACCTGGAAGAGGATATCCCTGACTATCTTTTACAGTACCTTTAATTGTTTTCTTTTTCTGTTCAGCAGAGAAAGTCACCTCTGCTTGTTTCTTAATTAATATGAGGTTTCCATCTAACTCATAGGTCAGTGATGTACCTTTTAAACAAATCTTTAGTATATCAACTATACTACTTTTTACAACATTGACAGAAACATCCTTTACTTTGTTTACCTCCTTAGATTTATAAAGAAAAGTATAATTAGTCAGACTTTCCAACTCTTTAAAAACCTGTTTAAGCTCAACATTATTTAAGGTTACTTTCAGGTTTTGTGAATTAACTGCCGCACTCACATGCATTATCCCCAAAACCATTAAAACGACATAAATTTTCATAAACCTTACAATTAGTTTACACCTTCTCCCATGCAGAAGGTTCCTTTTCCATTTTTTTTTCATAAATTTGTAATGTTTAGTATTAATAACTACTTAAGTTACTTAGAAGGGAAAATGTTGGCGCATTTTCCTTTCACTTTAATTTATTAACAACTGTTACTTTCTTTTATTTTATTTACTCTGTTATCTACCAATTTATATATATTATATTTTAGTTCCTAACCAGATATTATAATCAATCATATTATTATATATAATCCTATTTATTGAAAATAGTGTTACAGAATCAATATATCTTTTTAGTTGCATAAATTTATTTACTGTTCATAGCATGAAAACTTAGCAGCATTAACCCCAAAACATCTACATTTTAGATATATTAACAAGCAACTTAAGCTAATTTGAGAGTGTTGTCCAACTTTCATTTCGCTTTTATTTATTAAGAACTGTTATAGTGTTCCCTTTAATTTTAAATTCAACCACATTAAGTCTTTCAATCTTTTCCAGAAGTACATTAAAATCTTTATACCTATTTATATTACCCCTGAACTTAATATCCTTTAAATCTTCGTTCATATAAAAAACATTCACATCATACCATCTCTCTATTTGTTTCATAATGTCTTCCAGCCTCTCGTCCTCAAAAATAAAACGACCGTCTTTCCATGATACATATTTTGAAATATCTACCTTTCTTTTAGATAATTCAATAGGATTACCTTCCGCATAAACAGCCTGTTCTCCAGGCTTAAGCACAAGCTTATTATTCTTAACATCAATCTGTACCTTACCTTCAACAAGTGTAGTCTGAATAGTTTCTTCATCATCGTAAGCCCTGACATTAAACTCTGTTCCCAGTACTTTAATATTCATTTTACCGGTACTAACAATAAATGGTCTTCCATCTTTCACCACATCAAAAAATGCCTCTCCCTTAACAATAACCCTTCTTTCATTATTAGGAAATACCACCGGGAACTTTATCTCTGTCTCGGAATTAATCCAAACCTTCGTTCCATCGTTAAGCATCATTATATATTCTCCGCCACGGGGAATCTTTAATGTATTATAAGCAAGATGTTCCTCTCTAGATGCTTTAAGCTTATCGTAACTAACAAGATTTCCTTCCTGTTTAATTCTATGGCCTTGTTCCGTCTTAATAACCTGAGATTTTTTACTTTCTAAGTTAACAACCTTTCCATCCTCCAGATATAATAAAGCTTTTTCTGTTCCTGGCTTAATTACACCTGTTTCAGCTGCTACCTGAACCGGAATTTCTTTATTCATTTGGAAATACAATAAAATACCAAAAGAAAACAGGACTATAAAAGAAGCGGCATATTTAAGATAGCTATATACCATGTGTCTTCTCTTTTCAGCAAGTCTATTTACAAATTTCAAATAATTTGCATATGAGTTAACTGGTTCTTTTTGATCCTTTTGATGGAATTCTCTATAACTTTTATAGTATCGGGCATTATTTTCAGATTCAGCCAACCACAAATCCAATGATTCCTTTTCCGAATCATTAAGCTTCTGGTCTAAGCTTTTTCTTAATATGGTCCAATCTAATTTATTCATGTTAGTCTTTTTTCGCTTGTATTATAAAGACAACCCAGAAAGTTTTTACAGTGACAACTTTTGAAAAAAAAAACAATCTTTTTTTCAAGAATATTACGCGCAACATTTATTACAAGGAATTTAAAATGGCAATTTTCTTTTAAACAATATCTATTATAAAGTAGTAAGAAATATCATAAAAGCAACACCAAGTTTTGTTCTAAGATACTTGTATGCTCTTTTCATTTGAGTATTTACGGTATTAACAGATATCCCCATATCCTCAGCAACCTCTTTATATTTCTTACCATTTAATACGCAGTCTCTGAATATCTTTTTAGACTGATCAGGTAGTTCGTCTATGGTTGCATAGACTTTTTGCATAAGCTCGCTATCTATATTCACCTCAGGTATATCTGCATAAACCTGGGCTTCCCAAAGCCATTGCTTATGCTTGTCAACAACGTTTAAATGCTTTAAACGGTTAAGACATTTATTTTTTACCTGAACAAATAGATATGATTTTAAATTAGAAATTATCTTAACATCTGAAGATCTTTCCCAAAGATCGTAAAACACATCTTGCACAATATCCTCAGAATCATTTCTGTCGAGTATGAAATACTCAGCAAAAAAGACAAGTTTCTCAAAGTACTCATCAAACAAATACTTGTAGATTACCTTATCCTTATTCTTAATTGCCTTTAATATTTCAACCTGTGTGATATCCTGCATACACAAATATAATAAAGTTAAGATGCCAAATTTATAAATTTATTTTTTTAAATCATAAAAGGGGGCATACATATCTGTATACACACCCTTTTGCTATAATAAAAATTAATCTGTTATTTAATTAACCACAAACTAAATACAACATCAATCTATTGTTTAAATAGTTCATCCATTTTATTGGAAAGTTCCTCTCCCCTTAATTTTGAAGAAATAATTTTTCCTTCTTTGTCCAATAAAAATACTCGCGGAATACCCGTTACGTTATAAAGTTTAGCCACTTCACATTCCCATCCTTTTAAATCAGAAACCTGTATCCATGGCATATTATATTTTTCTATGGCTCCCAGCCATTTATCTTTATTATGATCTAGTGAAAGCCCTAATATTTCAAGACCTTTAGAATTATATTTTTCATATATACTTTTCACAGTAGGAATTTCCTTACAACAGGGTCCACACCATGATGCCCAGAAGTCAATAATAACATACTTTCCTCTTAAATCAGATAATCTCACCTTCTTTCCATTCATGTCCGGCAAGATAAAATCTGGAGCTACACTACCATCTGCAGTCATTTCTATTTGCTCAATAACTTTCTTTAAATCTTGTCCTACAGAAGATCTTTTAACCCTTGAAGATAAATCGGCATAATATTTTTTCACATCAGCCAATGGCTCTGATTTTGCAACATCATTTTTTAACAGAATAGCTGTAACATAAAAATCAGGATTTTTCTTAATCAGTTTTAATGTTTTTTCTCTGGTTGATCTTTTTGTACTAACATACAGTTGTGCAATAGAATCCAACATAGCCTTATCATTCTCTTTCTTAGCTTTTTGCCCAGCAAAAGAAACCCCTAACATCATAAACATTTCAGCCTGTTTTAATCCCAAGTACTCCTTAAATATCTTTTGGTTTTTACTTCCCTCAATTTTAACATCCGTCATTTTTAATTCTTTTCCTTTAATATCTTTTGTTACCGTTTTACAAGTAACGGTTATAGGAACCGAATCCAAAATCACAATACTCTGCTTTCCATCAACAAAAAGAGTTCTTTCTACAATCTTGGGCAAATCACCTTTCATTAAGAAGGTTCCATTCTCCACAACAGCCGAATCCTTAATTTCGTACTGTTTTTTCCCAATACTTTCCTTTAGGTAAACCACTTGTCCGTCTCCTTCCTTCCATATGCCCTGTATAGTATACGTTCTTTTATTCTGCATACAAGATAACAGCAGTATTGCTGCTGCCATACTTAAAAATAATATCTTATTCATCTTATTTATTTTTATTGAAATATTTCTCATACTTCTTTCTTTTAGCCTCTTCTATATCTTCGTATTTATTCTTTGCCTCTTTCGCTTTATCAGTATTACCCTGTTTCTCATAAATTAAAGCAAGAATATCGTAATGGTTAGTCATAAGTATTGGATTACTCTTAACAGTCTGCAAATCGTAAATCCACTTATAGCAAGTTTCAAGAATATTTTTATCATTTGTATTAGTAACTAAAAACCTGACAGTCTCAGTAAAGAATATTGGTTTATATTTAAACATCCCAAATTCAAGAGAATTACAAAGTAACTCAAATACCTTGGGGACATTACTCTCAAGCTTATAATTATGCATCACAAGCATTGCAATCTTTTCATCAGAGTTTTTAAGAACACGATCTTTTAACATCGATAGTAGTACTTGCTGTTTTTCAGAACAAGCTTTTAAATTCTTTTCGCTTGAATTAACTATATCTTTAACCGCAATTGACAATTTCCATTCTAATTGTCTTTCTATCTCATATCTGTCAATATTCAACTTCCTCTGGTAGTAATCAAGATTATCAAAAACAAATTTGAACTCTTTAGAATAAGGATCATTTATCTCATCCTTCACAAAATCCCAAACCTCTTTCTCTTTTATTTTTTCCAATGGAACAGAGCCCATATAATCTTTTATTACTTTTGAGAGTTCATCTTTAAGAAATGCTCCTTTTAATGCCACAACATATTTTTTCAAAAACTCAAGATCTTTCTGTCCGTTCTCATACTTTTCTCTAAGAGCAAAAAGACTCTTACCTTCAAGACCATCTTTCATCCCCTGTATTAAAGCATCGGCCTTCTGATAGCCGGCCATCTGGTGCAAAACTGTTCCTGTATGATCTATAAGCAAAAGAGTTGGAAAACCTATTATATACTTTTTGTATTTCTTATAAAGCATTTTACCTTCACCCTTTTCCATATCGTAATGAATATTGATAAAATTAGCATTAAAGAAATCGCCTACCTTTTTCTGTGTAAAAATATCCTTGGCTAACCCCTTACAGGGGCCACACCAACTTGTAAAACAGTCAAGAAATATCAATTTCTTAGTTTTTTCTGAAATCTTTAGGATCTTTTCCCAACTTTTACCTTCAACGAACTTAATTCCGTCTTTTAAATCATGATGTTGACTAAACACTGTTGAACACAACAGTATGAAACTAAATAATACAACTATTCTCTTCATAAGTAAATATTTATTAATAACAACCGGCCACAATTTGTGACCGAAATTTTTAAAAATTACAATGCTTTTATCTCTTTAAGTTTTTCTTTGGCTTTATTGATATCCATTTCTGTTACCAAAGTTGCACCAACAGCAACCACAACAACCTCTTCAAGCATCTTCACAGCCTCATTTTTGCAACCAAGTTTAACCAACATTTCTGCACAAGCTATAGCAACGTTAGGTGTTTTATCAAGTTTATAAGCAAATAATGACCAATCTTTACATTCTTTCTTTAGTTCTTCTGTCTTATCAGTGGCAATTTCCCAATAATGCTCAGTTGCATTAGCAATCTGACTAGCATTATATTTATCTGTAACAGCAGTAAATACTTGCATCATCCCACCCATTTTCTTCATCATTTTAATTTCCGACTCACTCTTCCCGGCTTTTTTTGAATCTGATATCTGCTTTTTAAATGCCTCTTTCATAACAGCATTCTTTTTATCTTCAGATTCTCTTTCAGAAATTAAACGGTATAAATAATCTATAGCGGTCTCTTTAAATTTATTATCCTTTCTATGCTTTCTATAATAATTAAGTTTAAGTTGTTCTTCTGGCAAGTAAATCATACCACCCCCCATTGATGCACTAAAAATGCTATTATTGTTGCTAACCAATGACAGACGTTTCTTTAACTTAAGAATTTTATCAAATTCTTCTTCTTTGTCACCATTAGCCGCTGAAGCGACACAGTTACTGAGACTTTTAAGTGTAGCTTTTTGTATTTCTACAAATTCCTTTATTTGCTTTGTATTTGCAAAATTAATTATTCCATTAACAAGTCTGTTATAAATCTTTTCATCGAACTTAGTCAGTTTATTTACGTTTTCAGCATTTTTCTCAGCAAGCAATTCCTCATCACTTATTAGCGCAAAATACTCATTCAACACCTCTCCACAATCCCTTCCAACAGAGGACTTTAGTTTATAAAAATCATAAAGAAACTTTCTCTCACGATTTCCACTTTCGTACTTCTTTGTCATTCTATTTAGTTTACCTCTGTTTTTATAAGCCAACAAGGCCTTTTCACCCTCTTTTATAAGTCCTTCAGGTGTTTTTCCGCCTAAAAACCTATAAACTAATTCTCCTTTATAATTAACAAAGACAAAAGTAGGATAAGCCGAAACACCAAACATTGGAGCTATATTACGTCCCTCTCCTTTCTCAGCATCAATCTTATAATTCACAAACTCCTTGTTAAAGAATTCCCCTACTTTTTGCTCGGTAAATATTTTTGTTGCCATATGACGACAAGGGCCACACCATGAGGTATAGAAATCAACAAATACTATTTTCTTTTCCTGTTTTGCTTTTTTAAGTACTTCTTCCCATGAAGAATGCTCAAATTTAATACCCTGAGCGAATGTTGTTAGCCCTAAAAAGGCTACTAATAATGTTAAAACTATCTTTTTCATATGAAATATTTTATAAATTTACTAATCAATACCATCCCCCATTATCTCAATACACAATAAGAATATTGAAATAAACCAAAGAATAAATTAGTCGATATCTAATATTATTTTATAAGTACTATCAGGTTTAAATTCAGTATTATAAACGATAATAAAATCCTCGGCTAAAGCAACCTTCCATTTCTGACCCGCATGAAGTCTAGGAGAATCCAAACGTTTAGGGAAAAAATAGTTAAATGGAATATCACCAACATGATTCTGCTTTAACTTACCTCCGTTCAAACTTTTTGGATCGAACTTACTATTAGTCTTAATAGTGATTATACACTTCTTACCCTTTATTTTTAAACTAGTAGTATATCCTTTTTCTGCAGGAATCTCCTGGAGACGAACATCCCATTTTGGATCACCGTAAAAAGCTAATACATCTCTGTCGTGAATAAATCCCATCTCATCCTTCGAAGGATTACGACCCATTACCTTCTTGAAATTTGCTTTGCAGGCATCCCTATCCATAAATACACCAGCCTCAAATGGATATTCAACTTTTAATATCTTTGGGTCCCAACCATTCATAATACTCAACATATCCTGCTGATTAAGATATACAGCCTGGGCCAGAGTTAATGCACCCGGATTTGCCAACCAGTATTTTAATCCTCCCCAACCATTACGGCCATACCAGGTAGTAACCACATATCCAATCATGGTTGTAGCCCCACCACCTTTCATCCATCCTATAGCCATACTGTTTTTTGTGTTATCTACGTTCCCTATAAGACAATTTCCTGCAGCAAAGTAAACTCTTGGTTTTTGTGTCTCTGGCAAGAAACGAGGTTTAACCAAATCGGCATATAACAATCCATTCTTTGGTTTTATACTTCCCATAGAAAAAGGAACTTCCAATTCTTCTTCTGTTGCATGCGAAGAACTTACAATAAAATCAGGATCCATCTCTTCAAATTTATCGGCAAATTTTGTAAGTAACTCCCATGGATCTATATTATAACGCTTAGGTTTTTCATTTTTATTCAGTTTCTCTCCCCAAATACCCTTTGCTCCATCGTCTAACCATGCAAACCTGTCAAACCATTTACCGCTACTTACAGAACATGTAGTTGATAATGCCGTTTTTACGACAAAAGGCATTGCACTTTTCTCAACCATATTCATTGCATCTTTCGCAGAATATCCTGTTATTACCCCCCATACATAGTCAGCATATATATCATCATCTATCATACGACTTAATTTATGGGCATTTCTTATATAATCACGGTTAAGAAACTCTGGTTTTTCTACTATAGCGACATACCTGGGCTTAATATTTTTTAGTTGATTTAATAATTCTGAAGGACTTTTTTCATAAAAAAGAACATCTGCCTTATGTCTTTTCTGAAGAACTTTTACTACTTCCATCCAACCTTTACTTGTTTTAACACTCGTACTGGCAACTACGAGATAAACATCATTTTTTGCAGCAAAGACATTTTCTGTTGTACCAACAAAAAATAAAAATGTAAAGAATAATATTACAGATATTAAAAAACTTCTCTTTTCCATAGCTCTATTTTTTTTTATTTAATAGATTTATTAAACCACCAAATCTCTCCACTTTCATAGCCTCTATAGCATCGTATCTCTTTTTTGCCTCTAAAGACTTAGAGCTATCTCCCAGTTTTGCATACAATTTTGATACAACATCATAATAATTATAGCCCAATCCATCGCTTTTCTCATCATTCTTAATGAAACCATTCAGCATTTCGAGACAATTACTTAATATCTTTTTATTACCCGAATGATCTGCTAAATAACCCAATACAGAACTCACATATTGCTCATTTCTATGAAATAATTTCAATTCAATACCGTATTCCAGAATTGAAAACATCTTCTCATGATCATCCAAACTGAAATTATTATAAATACTAAATATGACTTTTAACTCAGAAGCTCTATTAATTACTCCTCTATTAACCATACTTTGTATTCTTGCGAATTTTTCTTCATTATATCTTGGCATCTGAAAACAACCCTCTGAATCCTTATGTGGACCTGCAATCTTTAGAACTTCAGAACTAATTTTATTATCCAGATCTCTCACAATTGAATACCGGGAATCGATCTTTCCCCATTTGAATTTATCTAATCGATTATGCACATATTCAAAAGCATTCGAGTACACATCATCTAACAAATAATATCTTGCTAATTCCCAAACATCCTTTTCTGATATTTGCCTGACAGGACATTTAGATACATAGTCCAGTACCAACTTTTTAGTTTCGGGATTTCTATATCCCTGTAACATGAAAGCAAAATTATTATTCGCATTTACTATATTTCCGCCCTCTAAAAAATCAACATATTCCTTAATAAAAGAAATATCCCTATTCCCTGCTTTATATTGAGACTTAAAGCTTTCTAATTTCTCGTTATTACTAATTGAGACAGTATTTTTTACACGCTGACAAAAAGCAGTTGAAGTTATCAGCAAAAAACATATATATACAACTAATTTATTCATCTATTAAAATTTTTGATAATAGATCCCCTAGGCTCAGCGCCAAATGCTGAACCAGGGATCCTCTATTTTATAATATTTACATGTATTATTTATACATACACTGTCTATTCAACAGTTGGCAGAGTAATATTAAAATTATCCTTAAAATACTTAACCACAAGATTCATCTTCTTTTTAATATCAAGATTCTTTGCAAAAAGAGCCCCTTTTTCCTCTTGTGTTTTATTTACAATCATAGCAACATAATCACCAAAGTCTTGTGCCACTGTAGGAGGTTTATTATCCGTATTCCTATCCCTGCGCAAAAAAGCATAATTGTTAGGATCTTTCCATCTTATAGAATAAAGGGCATATGCTTCCCTACTTACCTCTGAAAATTCAGCAGGATAAGGCATCTTAGAGAAAAATTCTTCCACAAATAAAGACAAATACTCAAATTTCAGTCCATCCTTATCCATATCATCAAATCTATCGCTAACGTTAGCTATTATTATATAATTAACTCCATTGTCGTAATCTATCATTTCTACAGATGATCCATTTAAATAAAGGCTATCAACCAATAAAACCTTATATGCAAGATACCTCTGCGAAAAACTTTCAGGGAATATTTTATAAACAGAATTAACTATTGTGTCTATAACTTCTTCAGCTTTATTTACATCTGCAGCAGTATAGTCTTCTATCTCTTTAGAAGTCCAATTCCATCTATATTCAGACTCTTCAAATTCATATTTAAAATATGTATTATATTTCTCATATAAAGAAACAATCTTCTGATCCAAAGGACCTCCATCGTTTTTAATAGTAGGCTTATCGAAAACATCTACGTTTCCGCTTATGTCATCATTATCTAAACAGGAACATACTGTCAGACAAAGAATAAATGATAATAGAAATATATTTTTCATATAAATATTTTTTTAGTTTATAGCTACTCTATCAGGTCTTGGATTAGGCACCAAAGCAGTATTATAATTTCTTTCTTCCATTGGGAAATTAAGCAAATAAGCAGGATCTTTCTCCTGAAGTTCGTAGATCTCACCACCTTTCCAATTATGTCTTATAGCAGGCTGACCAATTCTCCGTAAATCCCACCAACGGTGAAATTCTTCAAAACACAATTCTCTTCTTCTCTCATCCCAAACAAATTGTACTAACTCTTCCTGAGTAGAGAAATATGAAGAAGATAACTCCACATAATCTTTAATTCTCTTACTTCTTAAGGTATTCAAATTAGAAATAGCCTTAGAATTATCTGGATTTTCTTTTCTAGCGTATGCCTCTGCCATCATAAGATATACTTCTGAAGTTCTAAATGCCTGACGCAAACCAGTCTTATCATATTTGTCGTACTTTTTAGGCATCCATCTTTCTTTATTGAAAACAGGAAACCATGAACTAATTTCTGGCTCTTCAAAAAAAGCATTAACCCTACCATCTTCAGCATCATAAGCATTCATTAACGACTGCTCTGTTGTATTATATACCCTAAAAGCAAACTGATTTGTTCCTGTATATTCATCTAAAAAGCCATACTCATATTTACTTCCGAAATTAAATACTATTTCAGGATTACTTAAAGGATCAAGAAAGGCTTTATCTCCAGTACTTCCATTGGAAATATCATATAAGACAGGATTTAATTCCAGATATTTCTCTCCATAATTAATCACAGACTCATAATCTTCCATATAAAGAGCTACACGAGCTGCGAGTAACAATGCTGCATTATAATTTATCTCATACACTGTAAATAATCTTTCCACCTTTTCCAGATTATTTACAGCATTTTCAGCATCGAATTTTATCTGAGCCCATACCTCTTTAACAGTATTTCTTTTAAACTTTTCCAAAGTTGGTTTTGCTTGCATAACTAAGGGGACACATAAATCTTTATCTACATCAGCCTCATTATAAGCCTGCGAATATAGATTTGCCAAAACAAAATATCCATATGCCCTCACAAAACTAGCCTGACCTTTTAATATTCGTTTTTCTTCTTCCGTTCCTTTTATATCATCAACATCCAACAAACAAGTATTCGCTGCAAGAATATTTCCATATATATTCTTATACAATCTATCTGCAACCAAATGATCCTCTATCTCACGTTTCCATAGAAAACAATCTTCACCATCCTGAACAGCTGCGGGAAGCATTAATTCCTCTTCACTAGAATTTTCATACAATTCAACATTATCAGTCATCAATTCAACAAACCACCCCTTTTCCATTAAATGGTGGAAATATCCTTCTCCTACTAATAATTCCTGATAGTGGGTTGCTGTCTCGGGTCTTATTAAATCCTGAGATTGCTGCTCCAAAAAATCATCGCAAGAAGCAAATAGAAGCAATCCTGGTATTATATATTTTAATATATTCTTCTTCATATCAATATTAATTATAGTTTTCTAACTAAACTTGGTCTTAGAATCCAATATTCAATCCGAAAGAGTAAACCTTTGGAAGAGGCATATTACTATTTCCCGATTCAGGATCCTTTCCATGCCAAACATCTTTTGACAATAAAAATAAATTCTGTGCCTGTAAACTAAGCCTACAACTTTTCACACAAACCTTGTCAAGTATATATTTAGGTAACAAATAACTAACACTTAGACTGCGTAGTCTGATATTATCAGTAGCAGCAACCCTTGCATCACAATAGTCATACATTTCAAGGCCTCTCTTACTATCCAATGATAAAACTGCTGTTTTAGATAACTCCGAATAAGTATCCGAATCAAATAACACAGGGAAAATAGTATTTTTCTCATCACCCGGTTTCATCCACCTGTTTACAAGTTCTTTAGTCACATTAACTGTTGGTTCAAATATTTTAAAATACTCTTTCTTGTATATACTTGGAAGACGTTGCTTTCCTCCAATGCTATAATTGAAAGACATATCCAATCGCAGATTCTTATATCTGAAATGTGTTCCAAAACCTCCGCTAATCTTAGGTAATCTATTACCTGAATAAACCAATTTCACATTATCCTTATCAAGTTCATAGTATTTTTCTCCATCTTTTCCCCAGAACATTGGATACCCCGTTTCATGATTTAAACCTGCAAAAGCATACGAATAAAACGAACCCACTGCTTTTCCAGTCTGTAAGGCATTTCCATTTATCATATCGTCAATTGAAGCTTCTTCCTCGTTTGCAGAGAGTAATTTGTTTTGATTGTAACCAAATACTATATCGTTACTCCATTCAAAATCTCTTTTCTTTATTGGAAAAAACTTTAAAGAACCTTCATATCCTTTATTCTCAAGATTACCTGCGTTTATCTTCACATAATCACGACCAATCGATTGCGAGACAGTCTTCTGAATAATCATATCAGTTCCCTTTTTATAGTAATATTCAAAAGTTCCTGATATTCTACCGTTCAAAAAAGAATAATCTAAACCATAGTTCATGGATTTTGTCTTTTCCCATCTTAAATCTGGGTTTGGTAGATATTTAAATATAGAAGAATTAAGTTTGGTTAATCCATCTCTTCCTAAAACTCTAACAACTAAATCCGGAGAGGAATTCTTATCTACATTACCCTGAATACCATAGGAGCCCCTAAATGCCAGATAAGTAAGAACATTATTACCTTTTAAAAATTCCTCCTCTGATAAAATATACTTTGTTGCGACAGACCATATTGGCAAGAATCTATATTTAGGATTAGAACCAAATTTATTCGAACCATCTGCCCTAACGTTAGCATTTATAGTAATCTTATTCTTAAATGTATAAGCAGCAGTTCCAAACCATGATACATAATTCGATGTGTTATCAGTTATTGAAACCGGTGCCCTACTCATTATTGCCTCAGTATATTTACCTGTATAAATAGGACTGAAAACATTTCCTCTATCAGGTTGCCATCCCCAATATTCTCCACCATTGCCTTCATATTTTACGCTTCTTATCTCCGAGCCTGCCATAAGGTTTACAACATGAACTTCCTCAAAAGCCTTATTATAAGAGAATGAATTTCTAAGAGTATAGCTATTCTGCTTAGTATTAGATATAGACATTATACCGCCGTAAGGAATAGGAGAGTCAAGTTCTTGCTCACTATTTGGAAGAACTGTTCCAAAATCATAACCTCTTATCTGAGACACATAAGTTGAAAGTTCTGTAGCATAAGTTTTTTGATCAGAATTATCCATACTATAGCCAGCAGTCATCTCATATTTAAGACCATCAAAAAGAGTATATTTTGCATCAATTTTTATATTAACATTCTGCACTTTTCCTTCTTTACCAGTCTCACCCATCTCATTTAAAATATTATATGAAACAGGTGAATAAGCTGAACCTACATAATAATTGTAAGGACTACCATTAGCATTATAAGCAGGAATTGCTCTTGAGGTCTCGTAAGCAAAATTATTTGGGTTCACTACCCAATGATAACCATTGTTTTTAGTATTAGAGGCTCCGATCTTAAATCCTATAAATAGTTTCTTATTCAGCCATGAATTCAACTTGAACATAGCAGTATATCTCTTACTATAGCTCCCGTTACCAGTACCCTGATTATCGTT
Organism: Marinifilaceae bacterium; assembly: GCA_963666945.2. Taxonomy (GTDB): domain Bacteria; phylum Bacteroidota; class Bacteroidia; order Bacteroidales; family Marinifilaceae. The sequence continues at coordinate 7,955 of CAXXRT010000037.1, read as the reverse complement.
ATAGCTAAGTGATGCATAATAACTCACATTATCACTACCACCACCAAGACTAACATTATGATTTTGAGAAAAAGAATTTCTAAATAATATATCGTACCAGTCTGTATTCATCTTAGCCAATGAATTCACCTTATTCTTAAATTCTTCGTAGCTAATATTCTTATCCCAATAATCCATTAAAGCTCCCTCATATCCAAGTTTTGATGGAGTACGGTTATATTCCAGACCACTGGCAACTATATCCTGAGATAATTCAATTCTTTCCTTGGCATTCATAAGGTAAAAATCACCATATGCAGGACGCATATTCATAGTCATTGAGGTAGTGTAATTAACCTGAACATCTCCTTTTTTACCTTTTTTTGTTGTCACTACAATTACACCATTGGCAGCTCGAACTCCATAAATTGCAGTAGCAGAAGCATCCTTTAAAACGGTAATTTTCTCTATATCCTGAGGATTAATTCCCGCTATAGCATTACCAATAAGATATGCTGCATCATCGCCATTTAACTGTGAGTTATCAACAGCAACAGGATCTTCCAATATAATACCATCAACAACCCATAATGGTGCCTTATTACCAATAATTGAAGAAGTACCTCGAATTCTTATAATTGGAGCAGCACCTGGCTCTCCTGAGGTCTGTAAAACATTCAATCCGGAAACGGTACCTGCAAGCATCTGATCAACAGAGAATTTTGAATCAAGCATTATATCCTCAGCCTTAACAGTTACAACAGAACTCGCCATTTCTCTCTTCGACAAAGTCTGGTAACCTGTTACTACCACCTCGTCCATCTCCTCCACAGAATCTTCCATTACAACATCAATACTCTTTTGACCTTTCCATAAAACAGTATTAGTTCTCATTCCAACAAAAGAAAACTCAAGAATCTGATCTTTTTTGTTCTCTATTACAATAATGTATTCTCCCTTAGCATTCGTAGAAACGCCCTTATTAGTTCCTTTTACAACAACGGACACTCCAGGTAATAAATTACCATTTTTATCTTTTACCTTACCCCTAACTATTACAATATTATTCTGTTGATCTGTATTTTCCTCAACAGAATAGATTACCACTAAATCATTCCTTTCATCGAACTTTACAATCTTTCCTTTAAACAATCTAATAATTGCTTCGGAAACACTTACATTATTCAAATCAAGACTAATTTTCTTAAACACATCAACCTTGGCATTATTGTAGAAAAATTCCACATTAGCCTTCTTGCTGATATTCTCTAAAGCTTTTTCAATTGTCACATCTTGAAGCTTCAAATCAAATCTTACTACTTGTGAGTTCACTTTGGCAGATAACTGCATAAGCGAAATCAGTAAAATCACAAAAGTTATTCGCATACGCAAAAAAAGTTTTTTTAACCATTCATCCCGAAATGGTTCAATCAAACACATTTTTTTCATAAATTTGTTCTTTAAGTTAATGTATGGTATCCCGTATCTTATCACGGTTCAGGATACCTGATATTTAAAAAATTACGCCGGGGGAAGGACCAGTTCCTTCGGTGTTTTTTTATTTCTTTTCTATAACAATACTTTTACCCTTTACAGAAAAACGCACATCACTAGTCGATTCAATCAGTTCAATCAAATACTGTAAAGGTTTATCTTTATTTATTGAGCCTGTGAATCTTACATTCTTAGCATAATCATTAACAAAGAATATCTCAACATTATACCATCTGGAAATTTGCTGACTTAGAGAATACATATCCACATTCTTAAAAAGAAACTTCCCTTCTATCCATGATGTATATAAATCGGTATCTACATCAAAGGTTACAATACCTTTTTTTGATAATCTTGCCTGCTGCCCCGGATTCAATATACACTGAGCCTCTCTTTCTCCTAAAACCTTTACCTTTCCTTGTACTAGTGTTGCAACAGCATTATCTTCCGGATAATTCCTGACATTAAATCTTGTTCCCAACACTTCCACATTCATCTCCCCAGAATGAACTATAAAGGGTTTAGTTTTATCATGACTTACGTCGAAAAATGCCTCGCCCACAAGATATACTTCTCTTGTTTTATTCTTAAAACTTATAGGATATCGCAATTCTGATTCTGAATTAAGCCAAACTTTAGTTCCATCCGACAATACCAACTGATATTCTCCTCCCCTGGGTATTCTAAGTTCATTAAAAACAACTTTCTTTGATTTACTAATTTTTGAATCATAAACAACAGAGTTTCCTTCCTTAAGATTAATCTCAGTACCATCTAATTCTTTTAAATTACTCTTGGATATCTCCTCAAGATTGATTGTCTTTCCGGAAGCTAATACCAATTGTGCCTTTTGTGATCCCGGACTCGACACCTCTGCAAAATTTCTATGAACTTTCTTTTCTATTAATGGCTGCCTGGTCAATAGAAAAAGAATTACCCCCATTGCCAAAGGCAATACTATAGCTGCAGCATATTTAAGATACTTAGTAAAAGATATAGATCTTGTAGTTTTTACTTTTAATAATGCAGCTTCTAAATTTACATTATATTCAGGTCTAATATCTCCTAAGTTTTTATTTATTTTAAGATATTCATTATATAATTCCTTATTTTTTTCCGACTCTTCTTTCCATGAATCCAAGGTTACCTTTTCTTCCATGGAAATAATATCGTGAATATCCCTAATAATTATATCTAATATTTCTTCCGAAATCTCTTTCATACGACTCTATTTTATTATAAAGAGTCATTTTAGAATAAAAGGGTGAATGATTTTCAAAAAATAATTAATCTTTTTTAACAAACAAGACTAAACAACTAGTAATCAAAGTATTTAATTTTAAACAAAGCCAAAAGAGTAAATATCTCTGACGTCTTTAATTTATTCCGAAGTTCTTTATAGGCAAGTTTCATATGAGACTTAACTGTATTAATGGAAACATCCAGTTTTTCTGCTACCTCTGCATAAGAATATTCCTCCCAGACTACTAGTTTCAGAACAATAGCCCTCTGTTCCGGCAATGAATTTACAACCTCTAATATCTTTCTTTTTTGCTTCTCTCCAAGAAGTTCATCAGTAGAATCATCGTTTGCAATACTATCAATGTGATCTTTAATATCAAGCTTGATAACCTTATTTTTTCTAAGACGTGCAAAACAATTGTTTCGAACAGAAATAAAAAGATAATTCTCAATATCCTTTTTTAATATTAATTGATCTTTTCTTTTCCATATATCGGTAAACACTTCCTGAACAACATCCTGACTTAGTTCCATATCACCTAATAAACTACATGCAAATCGACACAGTGGGGTATAACATTTACGAAAAATGCCATCAAAAATATTGGAAAAATTATCTATTTCTAAAGAAGATCCCATTTTAAGACAAGGTGATTTGACCGTAAATATAGTGTTTTTTATTTTTAAAACTTCCAATTATTTCCAAAATAGATTCCACAACAAAGCGGCTCTATTATTTTATAAAACACATGTTAATATCTATTTAGATCTTAAATATTCCAAATAATCAATATCCTCTTTATAAGTAATTTTAATATTTGAATTATCTCCTTCTACAATATAAATCTTTGTATTAGGGCAATACTTATTAACAACACCACAATCGTCTGTAGCAACAAAATCTGGATCGCTTAAAGCAATTTTATAAGCATTATTTATAATATCGGCACGAAATGCCTGTGGAGTCTGAGCCCTGTAAAGCAACGTTCTGTCAGGAATATTGTTTATAGAATTATCAACATTATTTATTTCCCAAATGGTATCTGTTGTTGAAACGCCTACACCTACAGCAACATTTTCGGCAAGCGCCTTGACAACATCGTCAATTATTCGCTGGCTGACCATTGGTCGCACAGCATCATGAAAAATAAGATTGCAATCAGTTTCCCCATATTCTTCAAGGGCTGCCAGAGATGATGAATATCTTTCCTTACCTCCTTTTAATATTTTAGCAAGCTTTCCAAAATCTCCATTTTCAATAATACTCTTTGCCTCATCCACGTACATAGGATTTATAACAAGAGCTATCTCATGTATGTTTGCATTTTTTTGAAAAGCAGAAAGAGTATATTCCAATATAGTTTTACCTCCAACCCGTATAAACTGTTTTGGTATTCCGGCATTTAAACGATTACCAACACCACCGGCAAGTATTATTGCAACGTTCTTCATATATATTTATTTAACTACATACAAACTTAAAATAAAAACAGATAAATTACAATCACCTATAAAATAACATGCAAAAAGTCTTTCTTTAGGACTTACAGGTAACCTCTTGATTTCATAAATATCCGAAAACACACCCCTTATTTGCATATTCCCGCGCACTATCATTATCCGGACCACTCCCCGATTTTCAACAATTTTTCCGCAAAGCTTATACCATGTTTTTACTAAAGAGCTAACAGAAACCTAGTATAAAGCTAGTACAAAGCAAGGACAAACACCAGAGGGGGTAAGGCTTTTGTCTGGTCATAATAAAAGGATGATTTATAGCAAAATCTTACGCATTATTATGCAGTATATTTAAACAAAGTATTCTCTTAACAGCAGAATAATGAAATAGTTAGATTTTAACAAAAGCAGAAATGGCAATCTTGGACAATAAAATAATCCTCCATCCAAATAATTAAAGAGAGACATGAAATGATGAAATATATTGAATAATTACAATTTAATATTTTCCGGAAGCTCAAGCTCTATATTAATTTTTTTCCCTTTCCTATCAATTAGAAGAGATAGTTTTTTCTTTTTGGTATTTAAATGAGATAAAACTTCTTTAACAGAAAGGTCAGGAATCATTTTATCTTCAATAGAAATAACAATATCACCTGGTTCTATTCCACACTTATCTGCTGCAGAATCTTTTATAACCTTACTAATAACATAAACAGGAAATTTCATCATAGGCTTCTCTATCACCATTCCTGTTTTATTTATTCTGTACTTATTCCTAAAATCCGGATTCTTTACAAAAGTCACCTCTTTATCCTTATAATTAAGGATAACCCTAAAACGTCTTAAGAATTCCCCTCCAATACTTCCCATTCTTAAACTATCTACCTGATGTTTATCGTATTGAATAGTGTCTGGATAAGCTACCTGAACTTTTTTCATTTCTATCTTTCCTAATTTTACTTTAGGCATATAAGATACCCTACCAATAACATCTCCACTAAGTCCTCTTCCCATTATACACTCTATGCTTTTCTCTGGACAAACAATCCCCTTTTCTATATTCTCATCCAGCCATAGAGCCTGACTGTATCCAGTATCCAAAAGCAATTTAACATCTGTCATTTCACCCTTATTATTCTGGACTTTAATTGTCACATAAGGTTTACTCTTAAAGATTTCAAGAGGAAGAGTAGCCGATTTTCTAAACCACCATTTCCTCTTTTTATATCTATCGGGACGATAAAAGGTCAAGTTTCCTCTATAATAATTGATATCTACAACAAAATCTTTTAAAAGAGAATAACCAACAAGTCCATTGATTTCTTCACCCGATATTGAAGATAAAAATGGCAGATCTTTCTGAACTACATTGATGTATTCATTAATATTTATAAGGCCGGGAAACCTAAAAAAGTTTTCATAAGACGTTTTTACAATAAGACTGTCTGTTCTTCCAATACCTTTGATAACCATATCTCTGGCATATTTTATATCCTTTAATTTATGCTCCCCAAGATTCATTATCAGAGGAATTTTTAGTCCTGAATCAACAATAAAGAACATAGTATCCTTGGCCCCATTAATAAGACCGGGTATTTTTATTGTATTGTTTACAAGAGAAAAATCAATTCTTACTTCCTTGGCTTCGGAATCTGTAAACCAATAATTAGCAGGTAAAAGTTCCTGGGCTTTAATACCATTTACAAAAAACAGCATTATAAAAACAAAAACTATTTTAGAAATATATAAATTCATACATTTAAAAAATTTAATTTCAATTAGAAACCAATTAAAATCTCGAGAACGCAAGTTACCGATACGCTCTCTTATGATCTTGTTTTAACAATAGCCTTTGGCGATTTTTTTATTAAAAAAAAACCATGTTCGTTTCATTAGGTTATATTATTTTCAATTATAAACACAAACTTAACAAAACTTACACATTATATATAGTTTGTGTTTGAAATATAATAAAATTTAGAGTTTAAGTTAATTTATTAACCTAAATTAATAGAAACAATTAAATAATTTAAAATGATTATTTATAAAGAAGATACTTCAATTATATATTTCCCTACTATTTAAAAAATACTGATATTAATAATTAGGTTACTTGATTAAAAGAATATAATAATTATTTTTGCATCCGAATTGGTGCGATAGAATTTTCAATTCTATGCTTAATAGGGAATCTCGTGAAAATCGAGGACTGTACCCGCAGCTGTAAGCTCCTTGGAGTTTAGTATCTCACGCCACTGTCGTTTTGACGGGAAGGCATACTAAACGGAGTAAGTCAGAAGACCTGCCAGTTGAAATATTACATTAGCTTTCGGGAGTTAGAGCAACGGTAAAAAAACATAATATTTTGTTTTTATACTATTTCATTACACCCTGGAAGCTTTATTTTTTTTGAACAATTTAAATTTAACTACAAAAAAATGAAGAAAAATTTTTATTTATTACTGGTATCCATTTTAGGATTAATGGGAATAATATCTTCTTGTGAAGACAAAGAAACATTTCCTCCCAAAGTAAGCTTAGACACAACTCAGGAATACAGTGTTAAAATTAAAGATACTATATGGCTTAAACCAGAAGTTGAGTCAGCAATAAATGCAACCTATACATGGTACGTAAACGATATCGAATCATGCACAGAAGAAGTATTTCCTTTTACACAAAAAGAAAATGGTACTTACGACATAAAACTTGTAGTCAGCAACCACGATGGAGAAACAGAATGTAATATTCAGGTATTAGTAAGAGGACAGTATTTCAATGGAACTTATATAATTGTTCAAGGGGGAATGAGTGATAATGGCAGACTAGGATTTATAGATGAGGATGGAAACTTCACTAATGAAGCATATTACAAAGCCAATGGATCATACGTTGGAAATATACTTCAGGATATATATGTACATAATGGAGAAATATATATGATTTGCCAAAACGGTCCGGATCAAGGCGGCGATGGTTATTTAGTAATAGCAGATGCAGAAACTCTAAAAAAGAAAAGAGTAATCAATGAAGGAGGTATAGAAAACGAAGGGATCTGGCCACAACATATAGTTGTTATTAACGACAACAAAGCATATATACAATATTCTACGTCAGGTATGGAAGAAAATTCAGGAATTAAAATCCTTGATATTAAATCCGGAACTCTTTCTGCTGAAGATATTGAAGGAACTTACGGTAAATTCACAGTAGAAGGAGCTTCAAAAATGAGAATGTTATATACTGATGGAAAAGTTTTTGCTCCTTGTGGACATTCACTTGCAGTAATTAATACTGAATCAGACGAAATAGTGAAACGCATAGAATTCACAAGTCAGATTAAAGATATTGTAAAAGGTCACGATGGAAACTTATGGATGACAGTTGCAGGAGAATATACTCCAAATGCATGGTCGCCAATCTATACAGGGGCACCTAAGATAGTAGGTATAAATCCTTCTACTTATGAAATCGTTAAAGTGTTTTCTTTAAACAGTGAATTGACAACTCCTGTACTGGAAAGCAATCCATTTACAAACGAGTTTAATCTTTCAGCATCGCCAGCATCCCCTTCTATAGGAATGTGTGCTAGTCAAACAGAGGATGCTATTTACTTTTGCATGCCAATTGATATGTATTATGGAACTTATGATACCTATAAATTTAACTATAAAACCGGATCTCTTGAAGAAATTGTAACACTAAGAAATAACCGTGGTCTAGGAAACACTATGTATGGATACGTTGGTGTTGATAAAAATGACAATCTATATATAGGA
>CAXXRT010000036.1:0-26079 GCA_963666945.2 Marinifilaceae bacterium | reverse complement strand
GTTCTTGTTCTTTTTGGTGATGATGTTTATTATTCCGCCAGTGCCATCGGGTGAGTATTTGGCCGATGCATTGGTTATTATCTCTATGTTTTGTATGGTGCTGGCAGGTGTCTGCTGCAGCACATCGGCCGCATCCAGTATGGTGGGCCTCCCGTCAATAAGTACCGTGAAGTTGGTCGATCCCCTCAGGGCTATGTTCCCGTCCATGTCAACCTTCACCGATGGCACGTTCTCAAGCACCTCGACGGCCGACATACCCGAAGATGTCAGCTTGTCGCTAACACTGACCACTTTCTTGTCAATCTTGTATTCCACATTCGAGGCGTTTCCCTTAATGCTCACCTCGCCAAGAACAGTGCGCGAGAGGCTGAGAAGTATGTTGCCAATATTGGTTATCTTTTTTGAACTGTTGACCTCTATATTCCTGATCTCCCTGGTCTCGTAACCTATAAATGAAACAGATATATTGTACTTTCCCGCCTTTATGTCCTTTATCACGAAAAGACCCTTGTTGTTTGTTATTGCACCCGTGACAAGGGAATTGTCCGACGAGCTGCGTATAGTCACTGTAGCATACTCAATGGGGGCCTTGGCGTTTTTGTCTGCCACCATGCCTTTTATTATACCTTTAAAAGCCGGGGTCTCGGCCATTGAAATAGAGCTTGTCATTATAAAGATATAAAGACATAAAGATCTGATTTTCCAACTATTCATATTCGTTTCGTTTTACTTTTACTTTTTCGTTCCACAATATGATATAATATCTTGAAAATAGTTTAACGCATGGGAGGGGATTAACAAAAAATTAACATTCCGTTTGTATTTCTTATTGCGGCTGACAATCTTTTTAACGCTAAATCATTAATAATTTCCTGCAAGAAAAGGAACTCGGCCTAAAGGCCTCAGACAGCTTTTCTTGCCTGACGGAAATCATTAATGCTTCTTAACGCTAAAGATTGATATGCCAGCAATAAGAAATACAAACTCTTCCGAGGCGGCTGACAATCTTTTTAACGCTAAAGCCTTAATAATTTCCTACAAGAAAAGGAACTCGGCCTAAAGGCCTCAGACAGCTTTTCTTGCCTGACGGAAATCATTAATGCTTCTTAACGCTAAAGATTGATATGCCGGCAATAAGAAATACAAACTCTACCAGGGCGGCTGACAATCTTTTAAACGCTAAAGCCTTAATAATTTCCTACAAGAAAAGGAACTCGGCCTAAAGGCCTCAGACAGCTTTTCTTGTCTGACGGAATTCATTAATGCTTCTTAACGCTAAAGATTGATATGCCGGCAATAAGAAATACAAACTCTACCAGGGCAGCTGACAATCTTTTAAACGCTAAAGCCTTAATAATTTCCTACAAGAAAAGAGGGGTGTCAGGCTTAAAATGTTCGCTGACAAAAAAATCCTGAATTTCATCTTTTTCTATTGAAACATGAAACTCCTCCCTCATAGTCTTACTTCGTAAGCCTAACGGTCGTCAGACAGTCATGTTTCTTATCATAGAAAAAGATAAAATTCTTAACGGAATTTTTCTAAAGGCATCACATTTCAAGTCCTGACTAAGGGGGGGGTGTTGACAGCTTTTCTTGCCTGACGGAATTCATTAATGCTTCTTAACGCTAAAGATTGATATGCCAGCAATAAGAAATACAAACTCTACCAGGGCGGCTGACAATCTTTTTAACGCTAAAGCCTTAATGGTTTCCTACAAGAAAAGAGGGGTGTCAGGCTTAAAATGTTCGCTGACAAAAAAATCCTGAATTTTGTCTTTTTCTATTGAAACATGAAACTCCTCCCTCATAGTCTTTCTTCGTAAGCCTAACGGTCGTCAGACAGTCATGTTTCTTATCATAGAAAAAGATAAAATTCTTAACGGAATTTTTCTAAAGGCATCACATTTCAAGTCCTGACTAAGGGGGTTTAAATCATAATTTATGCCGCCTTTTGGGAAAATTGCATGAAATATATTTCATGTAAACTAAAACATAATTTATGCAGCTTTTAGAAAAACTCCGTGAAAAATAAATAGCTTTTCTGTACGTTAAAAATATGGGCTGTCTGACGACCTTAGGGAGGAGTTTCCATGTTTTAGTACAAAAAACTATTTATTTAGGAGTTTTTCGTCCGCAAATAAATTATGATTTAGTCGTCGGCAATTTTTCGCTGGAAATAAATTATGATTTAGTTGTCGGCAATTTTATGTCTGCAAATTAATTATATTTAAACTGAAGATCATCCTTTATGCCTGCATCGCCCCCACATCGTACCCCCCTCGCCCCAGGCTCGGCCGACCATGCACGTTTGCGTTAGGTCCGCGCAACCTTTAGGCTTGCTTTCCCTTATCATGCTAACAGTAAGCAGGCACAAAGCAGGCCCAAAACATTCCTCTTATCCGGTCAATAGGCGAAGCCCCTTACGCCCCTCAAGCAACAATAAAAAACCCATAGATACTAATTAATGTATAGCATTTAGGCAAACATTAATGTAAAGAAGTATTGACCGATATATTTATTAATTGATCAATATAATGGTGAAAAATCATAAAATAATAAATATAAAGCCTTAAATTTGCTTTGTGATTAATTATTGAAGATGAGATTTCAGTGAGGCATACTCTTTTGTAAAAATCCTTTGGCAGTTAATTTAATTGAACCTAAAACAGTAATAAATGAAAATTAAACGTTTGTATTTAGATAATTTCAGGGGTTATAGTAGGTTGGAATTGCCTTTGCACGAAGGTTTTAATTTGATAATTGGAGATAATGGTAGCGGAAAGACGGCTATACTTCAGGCCTTAAATGTTGCTATGGGTTCATTTTTTTTAGGTATTCGTAGCGCTAAAACCCGCCATATTTTGCACGATGATGTATATATTAGATCTTCAGAAATAAGTGAAGAATATGTGTTTCCTGTAGTTGTTGAGGCAGAGGGAACCTTTCATGACGAACCTTTGAAATGGAAAAGAGAACTCACAAATTTTAAGAGTTCTACATTAATAAGAGGCGCAAAAAGTATAAAAAATAAATCTAAAGAGGTCGATACTAATGTCAGAAAAGGAGAACCTGTTGATTTGCCTATCTTGGCATATTATGCTACAGGTCGTTTGTTTGACGAAGCCAAAGTTGTTAATTCTCCTGATAAGAAACAAAGTATTGCTTCGCGTTTCAGGGGGTATGAGAGATGTCTTGAGGCAAAATCAACATTTAAACAATTTTTAAACTGGTTTAAGGGGAAAGAGTTGTCGAGGATACAGAAGGGCGAGGAGGATTTGAACTTTTCAATTGTAAAGGATGCCATAATAAAAAATATTCCTGATTGTAAAAATGTGTATTTTGAGTTCGATCCGGATAAACCGCAGGGATTAAAAATTGAGTTGAATGACGGGAGGACATTGCCGTTTTTGTACCTGAGTGACGGACAAGAAATTTCTTTGCTTTGGTTGCCGATATAGCATATAAATGTGTGCTTTTGAATCCTCATTTAAGGGAAGATGTACTGGGAAAAACACAGGGTATTGTGCTAATAGACGAGTTGGATTTGCATTTACATCCCGAATGGCAAAAAAGGATAGTTTCAGTACTGAGAACAACATTTCCCTCAATTCAATTTATTGCAACAACACATTCTCCTTTTTTAATACAGGAGTCAGAATATATCATAAGGCTAAAAGATAATGCAATAGAGAAGATTTTTGATAAAGGTAGCTTAAGTTTAAGTCTTGAGGATATAGCCGAAGAAGTACAGGGGGTTGAAAATCCACAGTGGAGCAGAAAGAGAATTAAAATGTTTGAAAAGGCCAGAGAGTATTACAAGGCAGTAAAGGAAGGTAACGCAACCGATGAAATGAAGAGGGAACTGGATATGGTGATGGAGCCATTTTCATTAGACACCGGTCTTTATGCCGTATTGGAACAGGAGAGGATAAAAGAAGAATATAAAAGAAATAAAAATAAATGAGGCCTGTAGATAAAGGGGTTGCTCCGAAAGAATATTCAGATTATAAGAAGGCAAGACACGATTTGGCTGAAAGGATAGGTTATTATTGTTCCTATTGCGAGATGTCGGTGAAACATATGATAGAGGTCGAGCATGTACATCCCCGGATAATGGGGGAGATGAAACTGACTGGGAAAACTTTTTGTTGTCGTGTAAGTATTGCAATACGGTAAAGAAAGACCGTAATCAAGGCAGAGATGGTTATCTGTGGCCTGATACTGATAATACCGATTTGGCATTTAAATATTCGGAAGAAAACGGAATACAGGTAAAGGAAGGATTGTCTGACGAACAGAAAGAATATGCCAGAAAAACAATATCTTTAATGGGACTTGACAGGTATCCGGGAGGGGAAAATGAACCAACAGAAGCAGATACCCGCTGGATATCCAGAAAGGAAGCCTGGGATTCAGCCCAAAAATCTTATAATAATTGGACTGAGGCACCAATTCCTCCGATGGCAAAAGCAATTGCCCGTAACTCACTTATCGGTCATTATTCCATCTGGGCAGAAGTATTTAAGGATGTCCCCGAAGTTTTAGAAGAACTAGACAATGTTTACAGAGAAAAAGGACTGTATAAGGAATTTGATAATGAAGGAAAAAGAATAGTTAGAGAAAGAGGTATTATCTGACGACCGCAAGGGAGGAGTTTCTATCCCCCCTCGTATTTTATAATTTCTTTTTAAATGCCTATAAATCTTTAGCGTAAAGTAGCGATATGAATTTCAGTTAAGCAAGAAAAGCTGCCAGCAACATCTTTAGTCAGGACTTAAAATGAGCAGCCTATAGAAAAAATCCGTTAAGTGTTTCTTTATTTTTCTGCGTCAAGAAACATAGCTGTCTGAGGCCTTTGGGCCGAGTTTCTATGTTTTAGCAGAAAAAATAAAAAAACATAGGATTTTTTCGTCAGCAAACATTTTAAGACCTGACAATATCTTTTCTTGTATGAAATTCATAGCGCTATAGCGTAAAAAGTAGTGCTATAAATTTCAGTTTCCCTTTCCCCTGTGTTTTTAATTCTAAAATGAGCAGCCTATAGAAAAAATCCGTTAAGTGTTTTTTTATTTTTCTGCGTCAAGAAACATAGCTGTCTGAGGCCTTTGGGCCGAGTTTCTATCCCCCTCTTGTATTTTATAATTTCTTTTTGAATGCCTATAAATCTTTAGCGTAAAGTAGTGATATGAATTTCAGTTAAGCAAGAAAAGCTGCCAGCAACATCTTTAGTCAGGTCTTAAAATGAGCAGCCTATAGAAAAAATCCGTTAAGTGTTTCTTTATTTTTCTGCGTTAAGAAACATAGCTGTCTGAGGCCTTTGGGCCGAGTTTCTATGTTTCAGCAGAAAAAATAAAAAAACATAGGATTTTTTCGTCAGCAAACATTTTAAGACCTGACAATATCTTTTCTTGTATGAAATTCATAGCGCTATAGCGTAAAAAAGATTGTAGCATCAAAAAGAAATATAAAATAACCCTTATGTTTCTTGCCAACCCCAACACTCCCAATATGTTAAAAAATCACAACATACAACATTTAACAGTAGCTTTTTATTAACAAAAACTTTTTAGTCATATATTTGTCATGAAAGCCGGCAAGATATATTTTTGTCATCAGAAATGCTTCATTTGCTTTTTGGGGGCATTCATTTGTAAAAACGGCCTATTCATTAAATAAGTCGGGGGGTTTAGCAATATTTGAAATATCTTGTGCGGTACAGGGGCTTATTTTTTATAGATTTGCATTTGAAATTACTGATAAGACTGAAGCATAGGGACTGTATCATTGCGGTGTAAACATAACCCGTTGGGTTGTAGTTTGTTCCGTTCTTCGTGTTTTATGATTATGTGTTAATTGACCGGATATCGATAATTATATTCGATAATTTTTTGCAGTATATCTGCATTATAAATTAAAAAAAGATGAGCGTACTATTGGAAAACAGGATAAACAGAATACGATCGTTGCAGACATTCACCTATACACCAAGGTGGATAATCCTTATAATAGATCTGATTTTCAGTTTTATGTCAGTATCCCTGGCATATCTTATAATAATAAATTTCGACGTACACAGTTTCTCCCTGCATAAAATATTCAATATACTTGCACTGTTTATGGCAGTAAGGGGAATCAGCTTTGTCTGTTTTCGTCCCTATTCCGGTATAGTAAGATACACAAGCTCACAGGATGCCATGAGGATATTTATGGTGGTGACCGTAGGAACGGTATTCATAGCCGCATTGAACGTGGTATACTCAGTTCTTTTTTCGGCAATGTTTCTGCCATTCTCGGTGCTGGCAATAGATTTCTTTGTCCTTTTGTGCGAGATGATACTCTTCAGGATACTCATAAAGACGGCATATAACCAGTATGTAAGAAGATCGGGTGAGAACCACAACGTAGTTGTTTACGGTAGCGACGAATACGCCATCATGGTCAAGCACGCCCTGGACAACTCGGGAGGAGGATGCAATATAGTCGCATTTATTGACCATCAGGACAAGAAGGCAGGCAAGAAGCTGGAAGGAATAAACATATACAGGTCGTCAGGACTGGAGCAATTATTGCAGAGAAGGACCATAGACAGGCTTATTATAGCCAAGAGAGACCTCCCTGCGGAGCGCAAGAGGGAAGTCGTTGAGCTTGGTCTGAAATACGACATAGCAGTCCTTGAGGTGCCCAGGTTCGAGAGTTGGATAAACGGAGAGCTGAGCGTGAGGCAGATAAGGAAGGTAAACATAGAAGACCTGCTGGAGAGGGACACCATCAAGCTTAACGAGGAAGAGCTCTCAAAGCAGATACTGAACAAATCGGTGCTGGTGACAGGAGCGGCAGGATCCATAGGCAGCGAGATCGTGCGTCAGCTGACACGCTTCAAACCCTCCAAGATAGTACTGTTCGATCAGGCCGAATCGCCACTTTACGATATAGAGCTTGAGCTGAGGGAGGAATTTCAGTTCTTCGACGCAGAGATAGTCATAGGAGACATGAGGGACAAGGAAAGGATGGAGAACGTCTTTTCGGTATTGCGACCCGACCTTGTGTACCATGCCGCAGCATACAAGCATGTTCCCATGATGGAGAACAACCCCTCGGAGGCCATCAAGACCAATGTCTTTGGTACGGCCAACGTAGCCGAGCTTGCCGTCAGGTACGGGGCGGAACGCTTTGTCATGGTATCAACCGATAAGGCCGTCAACCCCACCAACGTGATGGGGGCAAGCAAGAGGATAGCCGAGATATATATCCAGAGTCTTGATAAAAAGTCAAAGACATCGTTTATAACCACCAGGTTCGGTAATGTGCTGGGCTCCAATGGATCAGTCATTCCACGCTTTAAGAGACAGATAGAGGCAGGAGGACCCGTGACGGTGACACACCCCGAGATAACAAGGTACTTTATGACCATCCCGGAAGCCTGTCAGCTTGTATTACAGGCCGGAGCACTGGGTAACGGAGGAGAGATATTCGTTTTCGATATGGGAGAGAGTGTAAAGATCGTTGATCTTGCCAGAAAGATGATAAAGCTCTCGGGTTACAAATTGGGTAATGATATCAATATCAGTTTTACCGGCCTTAGACCCGGAGAGAAGCTCTACGAGGAGCTGCTTAACGTAAAAGAAAACACGCTACCAACGGTACATCCAAGGATTATGATTGCCAAGGTAAGGGAGTACAGTCATTCCGAAGTTATTGAGCTTGTCAGTGAATTTCACCCTTACCTTCAGGAAAAAGATAATTTTGAGATAGTAAGGCATATGAAAGTCATGGTGCCCGAATTCAAATCAAAGAACTCAATCTATGAGCAGCTGGACAAGGAGATGGTCACTCATGCAGTTGAGAAATAAGATATTAAGAGTTGGTGAGGATATAACATATAATGAAGATAAAATTGAGGATTATAGTATAAAATAGTTACATTTGTGTCTGTCTGAAAAAAACACATTCAGGCAGTTTTTGTGTAGGTATGAAACAGGGTAAAAAAATTATGAGGAAAATTGTACTATTGTTGTTTATGGTATTTGGAATTTTGTGTGCCGGAGCACAAAATACACAGATGATAGAAGACCTTAAGCGTCAGGTCATGAGTGGACAGATAACCCCCGATGAGGCAATCAGAAGGGCCAAGAGCATGGGACTTGACAAGAGTCAGGTCAGTAATATGAGCGATAAATCAAAAGCCGATGCTTCAAAATCCACTGTTGGAAGCAGTATTAAGTCACTGTTTTTAACCTCCGACTACATAGAATTCCCCAAAGAGGGAGGCGTTGACTCGGTATATTTCGAGAATACCGGCAAGGAGCAGATGAGCTGGGTTATAAGCAACAGGGTTGATTGGATATATCTTTACAACAAAAAGGACAGTACGGCACGCACGCTAAGCGGCATTCTTATGCCCGGAGAGAGGCAAATGCTTAAGTTCGGTGTCAGGAAGACCGGGCTAAGGGAGATCCCCGAAGAAGGCCTGAATACCAAGCTGGATATAAAATCATCTACGGGGGAGATATCTTCCCTTGAAGTAGTATGGAACCCTGCAGAAGAAAGAAAAGAAGAACTGACATATTTCGGATACGACATATTTAAGGGAGCCTATAAGGCCCAGCTTAACGATGTGGGGCCATCCGACAACGGATACATAGTAGCACCAGGCGATGAGCTGACCCTCAATATATGGGGAGAAGTGGAATTGCAGGAGCCCCTTGTTGTCAGTAACGACGGAACGGTATATGTAAATAAGGTCGGTCAGATTAAGCTGGCAGGAGAGTCACTGGGCGCTTTAAAGAAAAAGCTGACATCACTGATGTCCCGATCGTTCAGTTCCCTTCAGCCCGCCGCGGGCAAGGCCAGCAGTTATCTTGACATAACCCTTTCGAAAGTCACATCTTTCCCCGTTTACATAGTGGGTAACGTTAAGCAGCCCGGCATGGTAAGGGTCAACTCCCTGAGCACAGCCTTCTCGGCACTTTTTGCCGCAGGAGGACCAAAGACCGACGGATCTTTAAGGGAGATACAGGTCATCCGTGGCGGAAAGACAATAGGTACGGTCGATCTTTACGATTACCTTACAGAGGGCAGTCTTAAGTCGGATATCCGTCTTGCCCCAAGGGATGTGGTGATGGTACCATACCGCAAGAACTCTGTGACCATAAAGGGAGAGATTAACAGATCAATGATATACGAGTTAAAGGATAAGGAGACACTAGCCGACCTTGTGCGTTTTGCAGGAGGGGTGAAGTCAACAACCGACCCCTCAATAGTTGTTATCAACCGTCTTAACCCCGACCCACAGGCAAGGGTGCTGAGGACAATGGTCAAGGAAGGACTGGGGAAATACAACTCAGGTAAGATGCATATTAACAAGCTTCCTTTATTCGATACAGATACCGTTATGCTTTATGCCTTTACAGGTAAGAACCTCGACCAGGTAGAGGTCGGTGGTGCCGTTTACCGACAGGGACAGTATGCACTGACAGACAGCATGACAGTAGAGACACTTATCAAAGAGGCAGGAGGACTTAAGGAAGACGTATATTCCAGGAAGGCAGAGCTGGTAAGGACTCTTGACGACGGAAACAAGCAGTACTTTAATATAAATCTTGAAGACCAGCAGTACCTGAAGCTGAAGCTGGAAAACAGGGATAAGATACATGTATACTCAATATGGGATTTAAAGCTTAAGCAGTTCGTAAAGATAGAAGGACATGTGCCCAATCCCGGAGAGTTCGATTATGCCCGCAACATGAGGGTATCCGATCTTATTATGAAGGCAGGAGGACTGGAAGACGAGTTTTTCAGGAAGAACACCTACCTTGAAAGAGCCGATATCATAAGGTACAACGACGATAAGCTGACAACAAGAGTAATACCCTTGCCACTGGGAGACATACTATCGGGCAATAAGGATAAGGACATTGTTTTGCAGGCAGGCGACAAGCTAATTGTTTACGATGCCAGTATGGTATACTATCCAAAGCAGGTCAGCATAGAGGGAGCGGTCAATAAGCCCGGAGAGTACGAGCTACAGACAAACATGACCATCAAGGACATCATAGTACAGGCAGGAGGATTCCAGAAGTCAGCCTACAAATCGACAGTAGAGATATTCAGGGTAGATCCCTTCAACGTTACGGACAAACAGCTGTCTTCAGTCAAAAAGATAGAAATAGACCCCGGAATGCTGCTAAGCTTCGATAAGGACGACGGCTTCATCCTTGACGACAGGGACATAGTGGTCGTTCGTCAGTACCCCAACTACGAGTACCAGAGAAAGGTACATCTTATAGGAGAAGTAAAATACCCCGGTACATATACACTCTTA
The DNA here is from genome assembly GCA_963666945.2 of Marinifilaceae bacterium. Classification (GTDB taxonomy): domain Bacteria; phylum Bacteroidota; class Bacteroidia; order Bacteroidales; family Marinifilaceae. Next base: position 15,758 of record CAXXRT010000036.1, on the reverse strand, counting down.
AAAGAGAAAGAAACCCTAAGGGAACTGATTGAAAGAGCCGGAGGAATGACCAACGAGGCATACTCCGAAGCCATTGACTTCAGGAGAGACTCCTTAAGACTGGTAGCAAACTTTGACAAGGCATTAACGGGAAGACTAAAACACGACGTGTTACTTCAGGAAGGCGACACAATAACAATACCCCGTCACCCGGGCACAGTAAAAGTAGAGGGATATGTTAACAGTCCCGGTATAGTACAGTACCGTGCAGGCTGGAGCATAAAGGACTACGTAGAGGCAGCAGGAGACTTTACCTTCGAGGCAGCAAGAGGCAAGGCCGTGGTTTATTACCCCGGAGGAAACGCCAGACGCCGCCGCGCATTGTGGAGCGACCCCATGGTAAAGGAAGGCTCAAGAATCTTTGTACCAAAAAGACCAGAGAGAAAACCGACTGACTGGGTTGACCTTACAGCAAGGATATCGTCAATTGCAGCAAGTGTTGCCACTACTTTTTTTATCATAAATAAGTAAGCCAAATGGAAGAAAGACAGCAATATATAGCAGGACAAAAGACAAACCTTAAAGACAGACCCTGCCGGGAAACCATAAACGGAGCAGCCCCATACAGTGCAGTGCAGGAAGACGAGATAGACCTTGTAGAGGTAGTCAAAAAGCTATGGAGAAACCGTAAGCTTATAATGGCAGTCACCTTCCTGTTTATGGTCATAGGAGTGGTATACGCACTGCTTGCAACACCATATTACAGGGCAACCCTTACAATGTACCCCGCCACTGGAGAGAAAAAAGCCGGAGGACTTATGTCCATGGCAGCCTCATTCGGAGTATCCCTTGGAGGCGGAGCAGAGACCTACAACGTTGAGGACGTAATAAAGTCCAGGAAGATAGCAAAAGAGGTAGTCCTTCACGAGTGGAATATCTCAGGCAGCGAGGCAAAGATGAACCTTCTGGACTTCTGGGAAATAGAGTCGGAAAGGGAAGAGATGAAAATGTTCCTTGCTATGAAAAATTGGAAGGATGTTGTTTCTGTGTCTACCAATAAGGAATCTGGATTAATGTCTTTGGGAGTTATGACAAAAGATCCTTTGCTCTCAGCCCAGATAGCAAACTACATGGGCAAGGCAGTCACCGACTACATACAGGAGCACCAGGGAGCAGTAGCAGACAATAACCTGGCTCATATTGACCTAAGACTAAAAGACGTAAAAAAAGAACTAAAAGAGGCAGAACTAGCCCTAAAGGAATATAGCGAAAGCAACAGGGATATTTCCTCCCCACATGCCCAGTTAGAGGTGGGAAGACTATCCAGGGAACTGGAGATAAAGCAAGGCGTTTACCTGACCCTTAACCAGCAGAGAGAACTGGCAATGATAGACAAGGTAAAAAAATCGCCCGTAATAAATATACTGGACGAGGCAGAAGTGCCCCTTTTAAAGGAAAAGCCAAAGAAAGCAATGATATGTGTGGCATTTACATTCCTTGGAGGGATACTAGGAGTCGGACTGGTTCTGTTGCTGCCATTTATGGCAGAGAACTTCGGCGAGTTTAGACTCGCAAGACTTGTAAAATAAGAAGATAGTATGTGGTACGCGATATATGTGAAGTCAAGGCACGAGAAAAAAGTAGCAGGACTGCTGGAGGAGAAAGGCATAGAAGCATACGTACCCCTTAAAAAGACATTAAAACAATGGAGTGACAGGAAAAAATGGGTAGAAGAACCCGTAATAACCTGTTATGTATTTATAAATATAGAAGGTTCGCAGAGAGAGTCTGTTTTACAGACAAAGAGCGTGGTAGGGTATGTGAGAAACAACAGTAAAGATGCAAGGGTTTCCGATCAGGAGATAGAGATAATGAAAAGCATCCTGGGCGAACCAGAGCTAGAAGTAAATTTAGAGACAGACAAAATTTGCATCGGTCAGCTTTGTGAAGTAACAGCAGGCCCGTTAATAGGCAAGAAAGTAAAACTTTACCAGCTGAAAGGCAAGAAAAAAGTCGGAGTCTGTCTTAAAGAACTGAAAATGGGACTAACGGTAGATATTAATCCTGCTTATTTAAGACCGCTGGAATAAATATCTGAAAGTTAGTCTTTAATATATAAAAATTATTGCCTGCTCGTCCAATGAAATGGGACTGAGGAGGCGGAGCTGTAGATAACCTTAAAAGAATAATTATAATATGAATAATACTAAAATTGCAGTTATAGGATTAGGATATGTAGGCCTTCCATTGGCTGTAGAATTTGCAAAGAAATTTCCAGTAGTTGGATTTGATATTAACAAGTCACGTGTAAAAGAACTAAAAGGAGGTCACGATTCAACTCTGGAGGTAGAGGATGATAATCTTCTATCAGTTTTAAATAAAGAAAACAAAAATGATGGACTTTATTTGTCGACGGAGATTTCAGATATAGCAAATTGCAATTTTTATATTATTACGGTACCAACACCAACAGATAAGAATAACAGACCCGTTTTGACACCTTTATATAAGGCAAGTGAGACAGTAGGTAAAGTACTTAAAAAAGGAGATATAGTAGTATATGAATCAACTGTATATCCCGGAGTGACAGAAGAAGAGTGTGTGCCAGTACTGGAAAAAACATCAGGATTAAAGTTTAACGAAGATTTCTTTGCAGGTTATTCACCAGAGAGAATTAATCCGGGAGATAAACTTCATACAGTAACAAAGATATTAAAAGTCACTTCAGGTTCAACGCCTGAGGTTGCTGAGAAAGTTGACCAGCTTTACAGACAGGTTATAGTTGCAGGAACCCATAAGGCATCATCAATTAAAGTAGCAGAAGCAGCTAAAGTCATTGAAAACTCCCAGAGAGATATAAATATCGCCTTTGTTAACGAGTTGGCTAAGATATTTTGTAATCTTGGAATAGATACCAGTGAAGTTTTGGAAGCAGCAGGAACAAAATGGAATTTTTTGCCATTTAAGCCAGGATTGGTTGGAGGCCACTGTATAGGAGTAGATCCATATTACCTTGCTCAAAAAGCACAGGAGACAGGATACAATCCAGAGATTATACTTGCAGGACGAAGAATGAACGATGGAATGGGAGCATGGGTAGCATCCCAGATTGTTAAGCTGATGATTAATAAAGGTCATACTGTGAAAAACAGTAAAGTATTGGTATTAGGGATTACATTTAAGGAAAACTGTCCTGATATCAGAAATACCAAGGCTATTGACGTTATTGATGAATTAAAGCAATTTGGATGCGACGTTGATGTTTACGACCCATGGGCAAATAAAGGAGAAGTAAAAAAAGAATATAATGTGGATTTAGTCGATTCATACTTAGATAAAAAATACGATACCGTTGTGTTAGCAGTAGCTCATAACGAATTCAAGGAGATAGATCTTAGTAAATTACGCAACGGTCATAATGCAGTAATTTACGATATTAAAGGTGTCTGGGATAAAGAATTAATTGACGGAAGATTATAAATAATATTGCAGTGAAAGAATCTGGAAAAATAAAAAACAGTAAAGTTCTTGTAACAGGAGGAGCCGGTTTTATTGGTTCCAACCTTTGTGAAGCATTGCTTGAACAAGGGAATAAAGTAGTATGTCTTGATAATTTTATGACAGGACATAGATACAATATAGAACCATTTTTATCTAATGCTGATTTTAGGTTAATAGAAGGGGATATACGAAATTATGAGGATTGCGAGAAAGCAGTAAAAGGTGTGGACTATGTACTTCATCAGGCAGCTTTAGGTTCAGTTCCCCGTTCTATCAAAGACCCTATGACCTCGACTGATGTTAATATAGGAGGATTTGTAAAAATGCTTTTTGCTGCAAAAGAAGAAGGAGTAAAACGATTTGTGTTCGCTGCAAGTAGTTCAACATACGGAGATTCAACCAATATGCCAAAAGTAGAGCATATTATAGGAAATCCTTTATCACCATATGCAATAACAAAATTTGCAGATGAAATATTTGCAAAAAATTTTACCGATATATATGGAATAGAGACCATAGGGCTAAGATATTTCAATGTTTTCGGTCGCAGGCAGGATCCAAATGGAGCATATGCAGCCGTTATTCCTAAATTTGTGTTACAGTTAATGGCACATGAAAGTCCTGTAATTAATGGAGATGGTTCATATTCCAGAGATTTTACATATATAGATAACGTTATCCAGGCAAATCAGTTGGCCGCTGTTGTTGACTACGATAAAATAAGAAATGTTGATACATATAGCAAAAATGTGTTTAATGTTGCTTATGGCGAACGTACAGATCTGAACCTATTATTCGAGATACTAAGGGATAATTTATCTGAGTTTGATTCTAAAATTTTAGATGTAGAGGTAATTTATGGAGAAAAGCGTGCTGGAGATATACCACATTCACTAGCAACGATAGAAAAGGGGAGAAAGATTTTGGGTTATAATCCTGAGTTTGACATAAGAAGAGGGCTAAAAGAGGCTTGTAGATGGTATTGGGAAAATTTGTAAATAATAAGAAATGAAAGGAATAGTTTTAGCAGGTGGATCAGGTACAAGATTGTATCCTATTACGCAAGGCGTTAGTAAACAGATGCTTCCAATTTATGACAAGCCAATGATTTATTATCCCATATCTGTATTAATGTTAGCTGGTATAAGAGAAATATTAGTAATATCAACACCAGAAGATTTACCTGGATTTAAAAGATTACTGGGAGATGGAAGTAATTATGGAATCGAATTATCATATGCAGAACAGCCTTCACCAGATGGATTAGCACAAGCATTTATTATAGGTGAAGCATTTATTGGAAATGATTCTGTTTGTCTGGTTTTAGGTGATAACATTTTTTATGGGCAAGGATTTTCTTCAATGTTAGAAAATTCTGTAAAAATGGTTGAGGAGAAAGGGAAATCCACAGTGTTTGGATATTATGTGTCAGATCCCGAGAGATATGGAGTGGCTGAGTTTGATAAAACTGGAAAATGTTTATCAATTGAAGAAAAACCTCAAAATCCTAAATCAAATTATGCAGTTGTTGGATTGTATTTCTATCCTAATTCTGTTGTTGAAATTGCAAAAAATATTAAGCCATCAGATAGAGGAGAGTTGGAAATAACTACTGTTAATCAAGAATATTTAAGTCAAGAAAAATTGCAAGTTGAGGTTCTAGGTAGAGGTTTTGCTTGGTTGGATACAGGAACTCATGAATCATTATCTGAGGCAAGTACTTTTGTTGAAGTAATAGAGAAAAGGCAAGGATTAAAAATTGCATGTTTAGAAGCCATAGGTTATAGAAAAGGATGGGTTGATTCTGTGAAACTTTTAGAAGTAGCTCAACCTATGGTAAAGAATCAATATGGAAAATACTTAGTGAAACTAGTTGAAGATAAAGTTATTTGATATGAAAGTAATTGAGACTAAAATAAAAGGGATTGTTATTATAGAACCCAAAATATTTGAAGATTCAAGAGGTTATTTTTATGAGTCTTTTTCTCAACAAGAATTGGAAAAGAAGATATGCAAAACAGAGTTTGTGCAAGATAATCAAAGTAAATCTTCTTATGGAGTTGTTCGTGGTTTACATTTTCAAAAAGGAGAATGTGCACAAAGTAAACTTGTTAGATGTATAAAAGGTGAAGTGTTAGATGTAGCTGTTGATATAAGAAAGGGGTCTCCTTCTTTTGGCCAATGGGAATCATGTTTATTAACTGAAGATAATCACAGACAATTTTTTATCCCAAGAGGATTTGCCCATGGCTTTTCTGTATTAAGTGATACTGCAATATTTCAATATAAATGTGATAATTATTATGCACCCCAAGCAGAAGGTGCTATACTTTGGAATGATCCACAATTAAATATTGATTGGCAAATTCCTATGGAGGATGTTTTGCTTTCAGAAAAAGACACTAAACATCCATTATTGACAGATTGTTCTTGTTTATTTGATTATGCTGAAGATTTATACTAATCTAAAGTATTTGACGAAGTAGAGATATATTAATAGAATAATGAAGAAAATACTAGTAACTGGAGCTAATGGTCAATTAGGCAATGAAATAAAAGAATTAGCATCTCAGTATAAACATATCTTTTGTTTTACCGATGTTGAAGAATTAGATATTACTAGCTTGAAAAATATCAAGAATGTAATTAAGCATAAAAATATAGATATTGTTGTTAACTGTGCTGCATATACGAATGTAGATAATGCAGAAGATGATGAGAAAACAGCTGAGTTAATCAATGCTCATGCCGTTGAAAACTTAGCAGTTGCTTGTCGTGATGCGGATATTACATTATTTCATGTGTCAACAGACTATGTGTTCCAAGGTAATAAGAGTATTCCTTTTTTAGAGGATCAAACAACAAATCCTATTGGTGCCTATGGAAGGACAAAATTGGCTGGAGAACAAGCAATAATAAATGTGGGTTGTAAATATTTGATTTTTAGGACAGCTTGGTTGTATTCGTCATTTGGAAATAATTTTGTCAAAACAATGATTAAATTAACTAAGGAAAAAGAAAATCTAAAAGTTGTGTTTGATCAAGTAGGTACTCCTACTTATGCAAAAGATTTAGCAGATATAATAATGACAGTGATCGATAGTAATCTGTTTGAAGCTAATAATGGAATATATCATTTTAGTAATGAAGGTGTATGTAGTTGGTATGATTTTGCAAAAGAAATAAATCAATTATGTGGGCATAATTGCGAAATAGAACCTTGTCATTCGGAAGAATTTCCTAGCAAAGTAAAGCGTCCAAATTTTTCTGTTTTAGATAAGACTAAAGTAAAATCTACTTTTAATGTTGGTATTCCATATTGGAAGGATTCATTAATTGAATGTTATAATATTTTAAGCAAAAATAAGAAATGAAAAATATTATTATAACCGGAGGTGCTGGATTTATTGGTTCACACGTTGTAAGATTGTTTGTAAATAAATATCCAGAATATAGAATTGTAAATGTTGACAAACTGACTTATGCTGGTAATCTGGCTAATTTAAAAGATATTGAGGATAATCCAAATTATACTTTTGTGAAAGCTGATATATGTGATTTTGATAAAATGAAGAATTTATTCAAAGAGTATGACATAGATGGAGTTATTCATTTAGCAGCTGAAAGCCATGTAGACAGAAGTATTAAAGACCCATTTACTTTTGCAAGAACAAACGTAATGGGAACACTTACTATATTACAAGCTGCTAAATTAACATGGGAAGAAAAACCTGAAAAGTATGAAGGTAAAAGATTTTATCATATTTCAACAGACGAAGTCTATGGAGAATTGGAATTTGATAATACTTTATTTAAGGAAACAACGAAATACGACCCACATAGCCCTTATTCTGCTTCAAAAGCAAGTAGTGACCATTTTGTAAGATCTTTCCATGATACTTATGGAATGCCTACTATTGTAACTAATTGTAGTAACAATTATGGACCATATCAGTTTCCTGAGAAATTAATTCCTTTATTCATTAATAATATTAGATTAAGAAACCCTCTACCTGTATATGGTAATGGAGAGAATGTGCGTGATTGGTTATATGTAGAAGATCATGCTAGGGCAATAGATGTGATATTTCATAAAGGTAAAATTGCTGATACATATAATATTGGTGGATTTAATGAATGGTCTAATATTGATTTAATAAAGGTGATGATTAGAATAGTTGATAAATTATTAGGAAATCCAGAAGGAACAAGTGAAAAGTTAATTTCTTATGTTACAGATAGAGCAGGACATGATTTAAGATATGCTATTGACTCAACAAAGCTTAAGAATGAATTAGGTTGGGAACCATCATTACAATTTGAAGAAGGAATTGAAAAAACTGTGAAATGGTATCTTGAACATCAGGATTGGATGGATAATGTTACATCAGGAGAGTATGAAAGATACTATTATGAGACCTCTAAATCCTAAGGCAATGAAAAAAAACATAAAAGTTTCGTGTATCATTCCAACTTATAAAAGAAGTGATACGTTATTGCGAGCAGTTACTAGCGTATTGAACCAAACTTATGAAAATATCGAAGTACTAGTTGTAGATGATAATGAACCTAATGATCCATATAGTTTAGAAGTTCAAGAAAAATTATTATCTATAAAAGACAATAGACTATTTTATATAAAACAAGAAAAGCATACTAATGGAGCAGTAGCAAGAAATATTGGGATAAAAAAATCAAAGGGAGAATATATTGCTTTTTTAGATGATGACGATGAATGGAGTCCTCAAAAAATAGAGTTACAAATGATTTCTATTATGGAGAATCCCAATTGCTGTGGAGCAACGTGTTATTATCAATTATCTTCAGAGGGGAAAGTTCTTCGTAAAGTTGATCCATATAATTTAGAAGATATACATAAAAAAGTATTGAATCGTTCTGTTGCTATTTGTACTCCCACATTGGTTTTAAAGAAAGATGTTTTATTTAAATCTGGATTGTTTGATGAATCATTAATAAGACATCAAGATTTACAGTTGATTTTAGATTTTTTATACGATAATAACATATCTTTAGTGCCAGAGATATTGGTGAATGTCCATGTGGATAGTAAAATAAACCAGCCAGATACCCAAAAGATAATTAATGTGAAAAAGCTCTTTTTTAGAAAAATATATAAACATTTAAAAAAATATTCGAAAAGAGAGCAGAAAACAATTATTGCCTCTCATTATTTTGAAATTATTTTAGTTGCTATTCGTGAAAGAAAATATTTAGTGGCAATGATATATTTAGGTAAAATAGGCTTAAATATAGAGGCATACAAGCAATTATACAAAAGATATAAAAGTCGCCATAATGAAAGAGTGTAGTGTCTGTTTCGTAATTTTACATTATCAAGATATACCAGTCACAAAAAAATCAGTTGAGTATCTTTCAACATTAGATAAGGGTGGATTTACTGTAAATGTAATAGTCGTTGATAATAATTCTCCCAATAAAAGTGGTCTGGTTCTTAAAAAGGAATATTCAGAAGATGAAAATATTCATGTTGTTATTAATACTCGTAATTTAGGATTTGCAAAAGGTAACAATGTGGGATATGATTTTGCAAAGAATAAATTCTCTCCGAATTATATTTGCGTTATGAATAATGATGTTTATATTGAGCAAAAAAACTTTTTGTTAGAATTGTCAAATTCGGATGATGGGGTTAGTCATATTATATGTCCTGATATTGTTAATTTAAATGGAGTTCATCAAAATCCACTTAGAAAAGAAATAGTTTCGACAAGCACTATTATTGTTAGATTTGTAACATATATATTAGTTTATTTTTTGAGTTATTTTAAAAAATCTGTAAATAATAGTAGATCTATTAGTAATTATTATAGTCTAAATAAAATAGAGAAATTTGGTACCCATAATACTTTTATTCCTCATGGTGCATGTATTATTTTTACTTTAAATTGGATTCAAAAGGAAGATTGGGCATTTTTCCCGAAAACTTTTATGTATGGTGAAGAAAATATATTATGGGAGTACGTACTTTCGAAAAAATATAGTTTGATATACAATCAGATTTTAAAAGTGAAACATTTAGAAGATGTTTCTACAAACTCTGTTATATCCTCTTCTGCAAAGAAAGTTCGTTTCCAATCTTTAAATAGTCTAAGATCAAATTATTATCTATTTCTATTGAGGATAAAAAGATTAATGTTGTAAATATATTATTATAATGATACGAGTAATAAAAAGAATATTTGAAGCAGTATATTTTAGGTTTGCATCAAAAAATAAGAAATTATTTGAAGGATTTCTTAAATATAAAGGATGCAAGATAGGAAAAAATATTTGGTGGGGGAAAATAGATACAATAAGTATTGATTTTTCAAGACCATCCTTGGTAGAAATAGGTGATAATGTTAGAATTAATAAGGATTTTACTTTAATGACTCACGATGCAACTAGTTGGGTTTTTAAACATAAATATCATGATCATGTACCTTGTTCTGGTCAAGTAGTTATAGGAAACAATGTTTATTTTGGACGACACTGTACTGTGTTAAAAGGAGTAACTATTGGGGATAATTGTATTATTGGGTATGGGTCTATTGTGACTAAATCTATTCCTTCAGATTCAGTTGCTGTCGGTGCTCCGGCAAAAGTAGTTTGTTCTCTTGATGATTATTATAATAAAAGAAAAAAACTTTGTGTTAATGAAGGTCTAGAGTATGCTAAAAGTATTAGAGAAAGGTTTAAAAGAGAGCCTGTTATAAAGGACTTTTATGATGATTTTCCATTATTTCTTGACCCCAATGAGTTGCATCCTGATTTGAATGTATTGTGGCAGTTGAGAGATGGTGCATATGGATATTATAAAAAAAATCATAGGCCTTATTTTAATGGATTTGAAGAATTTATAAAAGAATCAAGAAGATAATGTTACTTGCTTTATTAATTACTCTTATTTGTTTTTATTTATTTGTTTATAACGTAACAAAAGATGTTTTACACCCTACTTTGTTAATGATCTCGGGTTATATTTTAGGTTCTGGATTTGCATATTATGCTAAGAATGTTTGGTGTCAAGATATTTCCTATGTTACTTTTATTGTAATAATCTTATCTATCTTCTCTTTTTTTAGTGGAAATATTTTTGCTTTTGGGATTTATTATACTAAACTTAGATATTATAGTTTACATCCCGGGAAGTATAGGTTTTTTAGGCCTATACAGATTAAAAAAATCGTTTTCATTCTATTGATATTTTTTCAGTTGGTAGTTTTAAAAGCATACTATGACTTTATATTAAATCTTTCAGAAATCGGAGGTAATGATCAAGGAATATTTGGTGTTCTTGCATATGCAAGACTTGTTATGTATAATGATAATTTTATTAAGCCAGAGATGGGGCTTTTTTTGCAATATGGTATTCTTCTTTCAAAGGCTATAGCATATTTTTCTTTTTTTGCTTATATCTACAATAAATCTCTGGCCAAGACCGATAGATTACTTTTGGTTCCAGTATTAGTATATTTTTTTATTACTGTTTTATCAACAGGAAGAACCCAAATGATGTATTTAATTTTGTTTGCATTTATTATTTATATGAAATTATATTCATATAGGAATCCAAAATCTGCAACAAAATTCATTTTAAAAAGAGGTGTATTTACCTTCTTAATAATCATTTCATTCTTTTTAGCTATAGGAATTTTTTTTAGAAGTGCAGTATATGGAGCTCATGATCCTTTAGAGTTATTGTCTAAATATATTGGTTCTCCCATAATAGCTCTAGATAATTTTTTACAAACCGAATATAGAAGTAAATTTTTAGGAGAAGAAACATTATATTCAGTCTACAGTATGCTAAATAAATTTGGTTTCGATTTTGAAATTCCTCATACTGAATTGTCATTTACTTCTTGGACTAATTGTAGCACTAATATATATACTGCTTTACGGAGGTATATACATGATTATGGTTTAGGTGGAAATTTATTAATTCAATTCATCTTAGGTAATCTATATGGGGTATTTTATTATTCTTTGTTGAATAAAAATTCAAGTAGGTTAGTATTAATTGTTTATGCCTTAATATTATATCCTGTTATCTTTTCTTTTATTGAAGAGCGATTTATTATTAATGTTATGTCAACATCAGGTATCTTGTTAATAGTTACTATGTGCTTAATGTATAGAATATTTAAAAGAAATACTTATGTTGAGAAGAAGTTTTGTTAATAATGTTTTTTTTGCTTTTATTGCTCAATCTATTTCAATATTATTGAGCCTTTTTTTATCTTTAGTAATACCAAAATTTTTACCATTAGAAGCTTTTAGTTTTTGGCAGCTTTTTCTTTTTTATTCCTCTTATGTTGGATTTGCACATTTAGGGCTAATTGATGGGATTTATTTAAGACTAGGAGGGTTATCTATTGATAAAGTTAATAAGAAAGATATATCTGGTCAATTTATTTTTCTTTTTTTTACTTTGTTCTTTTTTCTTATACTTTTATTTTTTCTTGTGGCTTTTGATTTTATCAATACAGAAAGAAATGTTGTAATATTCTATTTAGCGATCTATTTGTTAATTCATAATATTTTCTCTTTTTTGGGTTATATAATGCAGGCTGTAAATTTGACTAGTGTGTATTCAAAAGCAGTAATTCTTGATAAATTTTTATTACTAAATTTACTCGTAATCTATTTTTTCTTTTTTCAATGTAGGTATGAATATTTGTGTTTTTTCTTTTGTCTTTCTAGGTTATGTTCATTATTGTATTGCTTGCATATGTCCAGGGGAATTTTTGTGTACAAGAAGCTATATTTTAGGAATATTCTGGAAGAGGCTATTATAAATATAAAAACAGGCCTACCATTATTGATATCAAACATTTCTGGAGCATTAATATTGGGTGTAAGTAGAATGACAATTGATAAATACTGGGGGTTGTCAACCTTTGGTAAGATATCGTTTTCATTATCTATAACAATGTTTTTATTAGCATTTATATCTCAGATCAGTATGGTGTTATTTCCTACGTTAAGAACATTGTCAATAGCTAAGTTAAAATCATATTTTGTTACCATAGGAAATTTTATAGATTGCGTATTTCCTTTCTTTGTGCTTGTTTATTTTCCTTTAGTACTTGTTGTGAGGCATTTTTTACCACAATATAATTCTTGTATTATATATTTTCCGTATATGATTCCCATTTGTTTTTTTGATGGTAAAATGAACTTGTTATTTTCAACTTATATGAAGGTTTTTAGATTAGAAAGATTCTTATTAAGAATTAATATATTATCCTTATCATTTTGTTTTGTTCTATGTTTTTTTTCAGCAAATTACTTCAATGATGAACGTTTTGTTCTTTTATCGTCTTTGCTAGCAATAATTGCACGATCTGTTCTTGTTCATGAATATTTAGTAAAAAAAATTAATGTACCTAGATGTTCTAATAATGTCTTAGAAATTGTATATTGGTTATTGTCAATTTTTATTTTATCATATTTTAGTTTTAATTATTCTATAATATTCATTTTTATACTTTTGGTGTGCTATTTATCAATAGAGCATAAGAAGGTTAAAAATGTTGCTAATTTCCTTAAAAAGAGAACTAATTTTTAAAATTGTTATGTATTATGAGATCCTCATATTCGCCTATAGAAAGATTTTTTGCTAGAAAATTAGAAAGTAATCCTAAATTGAAATATTATATAAAAAGATTATATCAACATCTAAATTTTCTAGTGTTTGTAAAAAATTATAAATCTAGGTCAAAGTTTGATGTTTTATCTATTTCCGATTCAGGAGAGTCTTTTTTTGGTTATTATGACAAGTCTCCTATAAATGTAACAAATGAATTTGTTATTTATCAAGAGACAAATTATTCTACCAAAAAATCACCAAATTCTAATCATTTTATAAAAGTGATTGCTAAGAATATTAAGTCGAATACTATAATTTTTGAATTTGAAACAAATTGTTATAATTGGCAACAAGGAACAAAATTACAATGGATTTCAAAGTTTAGTTTTGTTTTTAATGCCTATAGTTCTGAGGAGAAAAAATATATATCTATAGTTGTAGATGCAAATACAGGGAAAATATTACATAAAAATACTTTCCCTATATATGATGTATATGGAGATATCTGTTTATCATTAAACTTTGATAGGTTAAATAGCTTGAGACCAGATTATGGCTATAGAAACATAGTAATTGATAAGATTCCTATTAGTGATATTGATAATGATGGGATATTTAAATTCACAATAGGGGATTCTAAAAAGAATTTAATTATTTCAATTAGGAATCTTATATCAGAATTTCCTATTAATGTCCCTCAAAAAGTAAAAGTTAATCACAAAGTTAATCATATTATGATTTCGCCTAATGGTGAGAAATTTGTATTCATGCATAGATTTTTTATTAATGGTAAAAAATATGATAGACTTTTTGTTTCTGATATATGCGGAACTAATATAAAATTGCTTTCAGATCATGAGATGGTTAGTCATTATTGTTGGTATGGAAACGAAAATATAGTAGGTTATATGAGGAGATATGAAAATGGGGACAAATATTATAAACTTAATATTTCAACAGGAAAGTTTTCTGTAATTGGAGAAGGATTAATTGACTCTTTTGGAGATGGGCATCCGATAATTTGTAATGATTTAATGCTATTTGATACTTATCCTAATAAATCCAGGTTTAAATCTTTATATGTTTTTGATTTGCGTAATAATGTATTAGAAAAGTTAGGTGTTTTTTTGAATCTCTATCTTTTCATGATGAAACTAGATGTGATTTACATCCCAAATGGAGTTTTGATGGTAAGTCTATATTTGTTGATTCTGTTCATGAAGGAATAAGGAAGTTGTATGTTATAAGATATGATAAAAATGAGCTTAAGAAAATTTGATATTTCCGTTATTGTTGTTTTTAGAAATGAAGAATTATATTTAAAAGATTGTATAAGGTCTATTGAAAATCAATTTAAAAATACCGATATTAAGTATGAATTAATTTTAGTTGATGGGCAAAGTGTTGATTCTTCCGTTGAAATAGCTAAGAGTTATTTATCAACAAAGAATATTAGTTATAAAATTATTTCTAATGAGAAAAACAAATTAGCTCCTGGTTGGAATTTAGGTATAAAAAATTCAGAAGCAAGTTATGTTGTAAGGCCTGATGCTCATTCGTATCTCCATGAAGACTATATAATAGAAGGAATTAGGACTTTAGAAGGTAACGAACGCTTAACCGCTGTTGGAGGTAAGTTAATTACTAAAGGTAAAGGATTTTGGGGAAGAGTAATTAAGGATGCTTTGTCCTGTAAGGTAGGTGTTGGAAATTCTAGTTTTAGAACTGAATCTCATAGCGGAATTAAAGATACAGCTGTTTATGCAGTATATAGAAAGACTATTTTTGATGAGGTTGGGTATTTTAATGAGAATTTAGTTAGACATCAAGATAATGAAATGCATAATAGAATAAAAAAAGCTGGGGGCATTTTTTATTTTAATACAAATATGGTTGCAGACTATTATTGCAGGAATACAATTAAAAAGTTAGTGAAACAAATGTTTGCTATAGGAGTTTATTTACCTGATGTTATGTTTTCAGGGGCTTTAAGTTATAGACATTTTTGTCCTTTGGCATTTTATCTTTTAGTATTTTTTTTGTTAGTCAATAGCATTTTCTTTTTAGCATTTGGGATTATATTTCTATATTTGTTCATTATATTTTGTAATGTATTAATTGTGTCAATTCGGAATAAACGAGTTGGTTCTTTATTAAATGTTTTTATTATTCCGTTAATTCATGTATCGTATGCACTCGGAACTATGGTTGGTTTAATAAAGAAATCTTTTAATATATTTAAATTTAAATAACATGAAAATACCCTTCTCACCTCCAGATATAGGAGAAAAAGAAATAAATGAAGTAGCTGAAGCACTTCGTTCAGGATGGATTACAACAGGTCCTCGTACTAAAAAATTAGAAAGTCAGTTAGCTATATTTTGTAATACAAATAAGGCTGTTTGTATGAATTCTGCTACTACGAGTATGGAAATGACTCTTCGTTTGTTAGGTGTTGGTCCTGGTGACGAGGTTATTGTTCCTGCTTATACCTATACCGCTTCATCCAGTGTTATTCACCATGTAGGTGCTTCTATTGTTATGGTAGATGTTCAGCCTGACTGTCTTGAAATGGATTATGATAAGATGGAAGCTGCAATTACTGAGCGCACAAAGGTTATAATTCCTGTTGATTTGGCTGGTGTGATTTGTGATTATGATC
>CAXXRT010000035.1:0-21515 GCA_963666945.2 Marinifilaceae bacterium | reverse complement strand
GGAAGAAAAGGAAATTTCTCCATTCAACGATTCTGCCATTTTTTCGACAAAGATAAGCCTAACCCAATCCCCCCATAATTTCTGGTGGACACTTCTTCAGCCTGTCTGAAAAAATCGAATATAATACCTCTTCTTCCCTCAGGTATTCCTATACCGGTATCCTTAACATAAAAGGCTAAATTATTATCTGCGGAAACAATATAACCGAATTCTATAAAACCAGAGACAGTAAATTTAACTGCATTTTTAAAAAGATGATTCAATATTATATTTACCTTATCTATATCTACATTTAAACTCAAGTCAAAAAAATGAGGATCAGGCCTGAACTTCAATTTTATAATATCACTCTTATCACTACTATACAATAGTTTCTGCAAATTTGATTTATTACGAGTAAAAGATCAAATAATGTTACAGTATGCTTATAAAAAGAAACTTCCCCATTCTCCAATCCAATATATGTAAAGACATCCTCAATAATGGACAGCAACCTTATGCTACTTTTGTATATCATTTTTGAATATGCCTTAGCTGAATTATTTATATTTTCATCCTCAAGTAAATTACTAAAACCTATAACATGATTAAGAGGAGTTCTCAATTCGTGAGACATAGTTGTAAGAAAAGTTGTTTTTAATTTTTCACTTTCAACAGCCTTATTTCTAACATCAACCAACTCTCTCTCCATTATTAACTTATCAGTAATATCACGCATTACAACTATAAGAGATGGAGTTCCATTAAAAACAGTTTCATTTACATTAAGCTCAACATTTCTTATATCTCCATACTTAGTTATTGCCCTTAGTGAATAGTTGCTTTCTACTGCCTTGCCGGCTATTCTTGATAAATAATTCTTCCTTAACAAAGGAATATCGTCTGGATGTACAAAACTCAAGAAATGTTTTACCTGAAACTCTTTTCGTGAATATCCGGAACGTTTAAGTAACTCTTTATTCACATAAATAAGAGATCCTCCAGAAATCACCATTATCATTTCCCCAGCATTATCAAGTACATTCCTGAAATTATTTTCACTAATTTTTAGCTTCTCTTCTGACGCTATATTTAAACTAATATCCTCTTTAAATGCAATATAATTTGTAATTTCCCCCTCTATATCTCTTACGCACACAATTTTGGCTTTTTCAAAATACAAGTCGCCATCTTTTTTATTATTTACTAATATCCCTTCCCAATTTCCGGTAGTATTTAAACTCTCCCACAAGTCATCGTATATTTCCCTTGTGTTCGACTCAGACCCCATAAAAGAAGGATCCCTCCCAACAACCTCATCGAAACTATATCCACTAACAATTGAGAAAAACCTATTGACATATAATATTTTATTGTTTTCATCAGTAATCACTATGGAAACAGGACTTTTCTCGGCAACTTCAGATAATATTCTTAATTCCCTTTCAGATTTTATTTTAGGAACTAAATCTTCCACCATAGCCACAGCACCGGTAACTTTAGCATTAACATCAGAGATCCTGTTGAAGTTAACTCTGAGAACTAATGTTTTTCCGGAAATAACAGATACGTAGTTTCCTTCGCAAAATAGAGTATCTTGTTGTAATGCCTTTTTAAAATTCTCTAAAACCACAGAATTCTTGACAGAATTAAATAAATTTAATCCTATAAGTTTTTCCTTTTTTACTCCAATAATATCAGCAAACTTTTGGTTGCATTCAATTAATACCCCATCAATTGTATAATGCAATATACCTAGAGGGGAGTTCTCAAAAATAACTTTATACTGGTTATTAATTGTCGCTGTATCAATATTGCTAACCAAATCCATAAATAATCTAAAAAAATATTAACCATTTATCTAAAGTTAACAAAGATACATATTTATGCAAAAAAAATGGACATATTGCAACTTAATTACAATATGACCAATATTCTGAATTTACAAAATTCTTATGAACAAGTTAATCTTCCTCTACCTTAATTACATTTACAGGACAATTATCTGCAGCCTCCCGTATTTGTTCCGCATACTTGTCAAAATCAGCATCAGGAATAATTTCAGCAATTTCGCCTACATCGAAAACTTCAGGACAAATATCCTGACAAACTCCGCAGCTAATACAACCTTCGTCGATCCAAACATTTAATTTTGCCATTTCTATTAAATTTTAATTAACAATGTTAGTCTATAAAAAATATTTTAAAATGCAGGATTAGGAGTTTTCACAACTAAGAAACTTAATAGTTCTGTTCCATTGTTTTTCCAACTATGTGGTATATTAGCCGGACTCTCAATAAAGGTATTCTTAGTCACGATCTCCTCCTCTTTTCCTATAATCACTATCCCAGAGCCATTTAAAACAAAGAAAAACACATCAACGGGCGTAGTATGTTTAACAAGACTTTCCCCCGGCTTTAGATTAATACAAATAACCTGAGAATATTCACTTTCGTACAATTTCTTTGCATCCACACCATGTGGGTTTTGAATACTATTTCCATCTTTAATATTTACAATCTTCATATACCTATAATTATATTATTGCCATACAACATTTAATTTCAATACTAATATATGGCAGAAAAAGATTTCAAATTGTAACACATGTTACAATTTGAAAAAATCAGCCTATGTTTATGTCATAACACATTCTCAAAATGCCTAATAGTACCAGAAAAACACTGCAATTCAAAACAGATGATTAAATTAACTTAATCACAAAATGTTTTTACGAATATTATTACAGTTAAGTTTCTTAAATATATTTTCAATTTATGTATAATAATGCGAAAACCCAATCAACGATTTGCAAACCACCTCAATAGACTAAGTTTCTTTTTGGAATATGGAGAATATTTTAAATCTGGTTCAAAAACAAATGATTTTTCAAGTATACTTTTATAATGAGAAAAAGCACGAAAACCTGCTTCCCCGTGATAATTACCTGTTCCACTTTCGCCTACACCTCCAAAGGGGAGGTTACTATTAGTAATATGCATTAAAGCATCATTCACTGCCCCACCTCCAAAAGACAATTCTTTTAATAATCTTTTCTTTAAAATTGAATCTCTGGTAAAAAGATAACAAGAAAGGGGCTTAGGTCTTTTTTTTACCTCAGAGATTACTGCCTCTATACTATCATAGAAAATAACCGGAAGTATAGGTCCAAATATTTCTTCCTCCATAATTTTATCCTCGAAACAAATATCTGAAAGAATAGTAGGTTCAATATATCTTTGACTTATATCATATTTCCCTCCATGAAATATTTTGTTTTCATCAAGAACATTGACCAAGCGCATAAAATTCTTTTCATTAATTATCTGGACATAGTTTCCATTTTCAAAAGAATAGTCGTATTTAAGAATAGATTCCTTTAGTAAAGCAAGAAATTTATCTTTTATTTCAGAATCAACAAGAACATAGTCTGGAGCAATACATGTCTGTCCTGAATTTAAAAACTTAGCCCACATCAATCTTTTAACTGTTTTCGATAAATCACAGTTTCTTGTTACGAAAACAGGACTTTTGCCCCCAAGCTCTAACGTTACCGGCGTTAAATTTTCGGCAGCTGCTTTATAAATTATTTTCCCTACATGACCACTACCTGTAAAAAATATTTTATCAAATTTTTGTTTCAGTAAATCAGTAGTTTCATCAATACCACCCTCGACTACTTTAAAACATTCAGGAATAAAATTTTCATTTATAATATTAGCCATAGCCCTGCTTGTCTTAACTGAAACCTCACTGGGTTTTAATATCACTGTATTACCGGCAGCAATAGCGGCAATAACCGGACCGAAAGATAATTGGTAAGGATAATTCCAGGCCCCCATAACAAGACAAACCCCCAATGGCTCAGGGAGGATATAACTCTTAGCTGGAAAATTAACAAGATTAGTTTTTACTTTTCTTATTTTCGACCATTTCCTGACTTTCTTTATAGCCTCATTAATATCATTATATATCGGAGACAATTCAGTTATATAAGTTTCAGTCGAAGATTTTTTAAAATCAGAATAAACAGAATCGTACAAAAGTCCCTCATTGTCTTTAATTACAGACTTAAGCTTTTCCAATTGCTCGATTCTGTATCTTATATCCTTTGTAACGTTAGTATTAAAGAATACTCTCTGTATATTTACCAATTTTTCAAAATCCATATTGTCTACATCTATGAGAGATCTAATATATCGAAAATATTCATGTATTTATTTGCAAATCTTTCTATTCTCTCGGTCATCTTCGAAGCATAAATAATATGTTGAGCCTTAGGGATGCAGTCCCCTAATCTATCCATCTGAGCCATAGTTTCATGCCTCATAATAATATCTGCATCATCTACTACAAACATCTTGAGATTATTCAAATTCAACCCACTATGGGAGTAAAGCTCATTCAATCTTTTCGCAGAACCTATAACCACATCGGAACCGACATAAATAGTATCTCTCAGCTTGTTGATATCCTGTTTCTCAAATGCAGGAAACACCCTTAAATCCGTATTCTTTCCCAATATATCAAATTGCTCTTTCATGGCAATTGCATGCTCTTCATCAGGAACCACAATAAGTGCCCTTGGAACATCCTCAAATGCCGAGGTTAATCGTTGTATAACTCCTATTACTATTGAAGTAGTTCTACCGCTCTTATCCCCTCCCAGGCACAACAAATCTGCACCACTTTTTATCTTTGGAATGCTATTAAACTGAACATCTGTAGGGGTTTCATAACCAGCATTAACAATGGCAGAATCCAACAGTTTATTTAATCTCTTCAAAAACATATATATGGGTAATTTTTATTACTAAATAATTTTAAACACCAAAGATAGCCATTTGTCATTAAATTTCAATTATAACCTACTGTCAATAGTAGGTTATATTCATAGCAAAACACATAAAGACAAGGAATTTCCCTATAAAATCTTATTGACTTTCAATTCTTTTTGCATTAAACAACTAATAATCAAACTATTTCTGATAAAATAAAGAATCCACATGACAGAAGTCACATGGGAAAGTTCAAATTTGATAATAAAAGAAATACAGTAACATTTTTGATGAAAACCTTAAAAAATATTACTTTTGCATATCAATAATAATAATATAAAGGTAATAAGAATAAAATATGGGACGCGCATTTGAATATAGAAAAGCAAGAAAGCTAAAGAGATGGGGTACAATGGCAAAGACCTTCACTAAAATAGGTAAAGAAATTTCTATGGCAGTTAAAGCTGCAGGTCCCGACCCGGCTACCAACTCAAGATTAAGGGTTTTAATTCAAAATGCCAAGGCAGCCAATATGCCTAAAGATAATGTTGAACGTGCTATAAAAAAAGCCAGTTCAAAAGAACAGAAAGATTATAAAGAAATTGTATATGAAGGTTATGGTGCTCACGGCATTGCTGTTTTGGTAGAAACAGCCACCGATAATCCCACTCGTACTGTTGCCAACGTAAGAAGTTATTTCAATAAATGTAACGGTGCTCTTGGTACATCTGGCAGTGTTGATTACATGTTTGAGCATAAATGTCATTTTGCAGTTGCAAAAAAAGAAGGTTTGGATATTGAGGAACTTGAACTGGAAATGATTGACTTTGGCGTTCAGGAAATTTTTGAAGAAGAAGATTCGGTTGTTATTTATGGAGATTTTGAAGCTTTTGGTCCTATTCAGAAATATCTGGAAGAGAACGATTTTGAGATTAAAAGTGCAGAATTTGAAAGAATTCCTAATGACACCAGAGAACTTTCAGAAGAACAAGCTGCAGATATTGAGAAATTACTTGAAAAACTAGAGGAAGACGAAGATGTAACTAATGTTTTCCACAATATGGCCTAATAAATAATTTATTATATATAAAAAAGGTAGAAATGATATATCATTTCTACCTTTTTTAATTCTATGATTTACTCCTGTTAATATCCTTAATTACTAAACAAATTTAAATTAATTTTATAAACAATTTAAAGAATCGGAGCATTAGTAACAGTTATTATTACGTTAAAACTGCACCACAGGAATATCCTCCCCCAAATACAGTCATAACAATTTTATCTCCTTTTGAAATTTATCAATATTTTGAGAAAAGGCTATTGCAACACTAGCACAACCGGTATTTCCAAGTTTTTCTATATTGGTAAGTACTATTTCCTTAGGAAGATCTGGTTGCTTGCGAACATTTTCTATTATACGAATATTAGCCTGATAGGGAATCACATAGTCAATATCCTCTACTTTAAGTTGATTTAAAATCTTCAGTTACCGATCTTCTTTCTAAAATACCAGTTCTTTTGTATATACAATTAGTATCAAATCCTTGTATCTCCTCAAAATACTGATTTTATATTACCTTAACGGGATAAAAATGCCCTACTGTATTAATAAATATAATTAATCAGTCTTAAATTTAGCCAAAACTTGTATATTTTTCTTTTACTTCATAATCATCGACTGTTATAAATAATTAAAATCATTTATCAATTAAAGAAACCACAAAGAAAATCCCAAGACCGGAAGCAAACAACCACACTCCATATAAAGCATGTTCAATACTACTCCACAAAAGTGATTTTGTCTTATGATAACTATAAGCAAATATTAATCCGGCAATAAAGGTAAGGATAAGAACCAAATAACTTTTATATAATATATGCCCAAAAGAAAAAAAACGCAGCACTGGATACAACCTTTAATATATTTCCAGGAAACAGATCGGCATAACGATGGAAAAAAAGACATCTGTAAGCAAGTCCCTGTGGGACTACTGAGAACAGAGGATAAAAAACAACTATCATGACCAATAATAAAGGCTGAGTCCTAATCAAAAAAAACAATTTTGTAGGATCAATAACATAAATAATCAAAATCATGAAAATTGCATTTATTACAAATAGTAATAAAGCCAAACACATATGCTTTGTAAACCTCCATTTCAAAAAAATATTTTTATCAAAACTCTTATCAAAGCGCAAAAACATAAAAACTATAAACCCAATTACAAATAATATTTGCAATAATGGCAAAGAGATAACATTTGTAACAATCAGAAGAGGAATTACGACATATATGATTGTCACCTCTGAGATAAGTCTTAATTTACTTTTCCCATAGATAATAGTAGAAATATTTCTTGACATACACCTGTTAAAATATAAAAGTTCAACCTGCTTAATACTACGACAATTAAAAAATTTGTTTACACAAAAGCAGATTATAAATGGAAAAAACTGATGCTTTATCAATATCTTCAAGGGTAAAAGAAAAACTAAAATTCCCTCTATTATTTTTATAATAAATTATCTATCAAATTATTAAAAAAGGACTAAATATATCGCACTCATCAAGAATAAGTATGTATACTATTTTGTGCAGCCGGGAAATAATTTATCCCAAACCAGCATATTAATAAAATTATAAAAGCGGATCCTAGAATCAGTAAATGTGAAAGATATTTTTGTGGCCTTGATCGCCTAAAATGAATATACAAAAGATACACTACCCAGGTAATAAATGCCCAGGTTTCCTTAGGATCCCATGTCCAGTAATGACCCCATGCTTCTTTTGCCCACAGAGCACCGAATATTAAACCAAGTGTTAAAAATCCAAATCCGATATAGACTATATTATCCGCCAGATGTAATGTCCTTCTAGAAAATCTATTTTTATACAAATCATACAAACCTTTTATAGCCACTAATGATGATGCCCCAAGCAATGCGTATGATATCATATATACAATGACATGAGGAATAAACCAGAAACTCTGAAGAGCCGGCATCAGTGTTTTACTAAATGTCTCCGGTTTGAAAATATTAATAACCAGAAAAAGAATAGAGAGACTAAGACAATACACCAAAAACCAATTATAATTCCATTTTTTATAAACAATATATCCGGTAATAGAAATAAAGAAAGAATACCACAACCTTGTTTCCCCTAATGTTTTCATTGGTGGCCTTTCAATATGTATCCATAGAGATGTAATAAATACCATCAATAGAAAGATTCCAACAACCACAAAAGTTTCTCTTAATACAGAAATCAACTTCCAATATTTAAATAAAGACAATAAAATGACTATTGCCCACAAAATAGCAGTTATAGAACCAACTATTTTAAAACTATTCCAGATTTCCATAACTTTCAATTATAAAATTTACTGAACAGAGTTCAGATTAAACTAGCTACACTCCACTTAATATGTTTTAAAATTGTTTCCTCCCCCTCCATATCATATCAAATGCTCCCAAGATTATAAATATACATCCCAGATATACCACATTTAACCAAGGATCTTTTACCAAGTCAACTATACTAATAACAGACCATTTCCCCTTGGTCTTATCGTAACTACTCTGATATATCCTCCACCCTTTAACTTTAATAGGCTTATTAACCTGAATTATTTCCTGGCGAATAATTCCGTTCTTTTCATATACTGTGACTTTTGAAAAAAATCTTTAGGTTCTGGTTTCAATAACATTAAAGAATGCCTGTCATTAATTTTCATGATTTCCGGTAAAGAATTAATACCTTCGCTGCTAACCCACTTTTTCTTATCTGCCATTTCTACTA
Source organism: Marinifilaceae bacterium (assembly GCA_963666945.2). GTDB lineage: Bacteria > Bacteroidota > Bacteroidia > Bacteroidales > Marinifilaceae. The sequence continues at coordinate 12,952 of CAXXRT010000035.1, read as the reverse complement.
AGGCAGAAGAAACTGATTCAGGAGTAATAACCGGTTGATAATTTTCTCCCGTGAAAATGGAATACTTATAATAATGTTTGACATTAAATGCATAGTTCAACATCACTATTACTTTATTCTTTACAATATCAACTACATATGGTTTACCCCTTTCCAGTAGTATTTCTCTTGTAGAGTTATCGATAATTGCCAACTTAGAGCAATACTCATCTATGTCAAAATCATTGAGTTTCAATGCCAGAGGTAATTCAATCTGTTTATTATCCTTGTCAAAAGCATACCAAACGATTTCACCCTCTTTCAAATACATTTTCACTTTTTGCATATCACCATAACCAATTCCTGCAGCAAATAATGTTATCCATAAACCCAGATGACTAAATAGAAACCCTACATTCTTAATCCTAAACGGCATCATTCTATTTAATACTACCATACCAAGAACAATAAGCAAAAAAAGATATGCCAGAAAATAAGTATAACTCGATGTAAGGTTATAGATAAAAAGAGTTGATTTACCATTTTGAGGTATTAATGCAATAAGCATTGATACAAAGCCAAATAAACTGACTGTGGATATTGATGCATAATAACTATACAACCACTTTACTGTTGAATTATTTTTATTAAAGACAAATAACAGTACCTAGACTTAATATAAATGCCAGGCCTACAAATATGTTATATGGATATTTTAATAATGGCAATGAAGTATTGGTTATTAAATCAATAAATATACCACAGAATAAAATTCCCAGACCAATGACTAAACTTTCCCGATATCCCCAGGGAAAGCACCAGAAAACTTTTTTAAATTTATCCATCTACATTAATATTATTCTAAATACTAATTCCTTCCGGAATACTTACTTTCGCGTTCTCTTGCTTTTTTTAACCATTCAGGAACAATTGTTTTTAAAAATTTCTGTTTCTCGATATTCAACTTATTAATATCAATACCAATGAATTTTTGAGCCTCTGCCTTTGTGGCAATATCAGGATAAACAACCTCTTTATTATATCCAAGCTCTGCAAGTAATCTTGCTAATTTAAGTCTTGCTTCCTGAGCGATAGTAATTCCGGTTGTTATAATACGTCCTGTTTCTACAGGTGAATGAAAAGATGAACCATGGGCAGCGGCAGAGAAATCCCACCTCCATTGGGCATGCCTTATGTCCCAAAGAATATCTTTCATCTGTTTATCTTTAGCTCCTAAATCCCATGCTTTTTTTGCCTCTACATGAGCTCTTACTAGCAATTCTTCAAGCTTGTCCCTGTTTTTTATAATCTTATCCTGACGTGAATACACATCTTTAATAAGTCTTTCCGTCTCTTCCCTATGACAAACCTGACAGGAATTAGCCACATTATTTAAAGGACTTTGAACATGATGATCAGTATATTTCACTCCCCCCTCACTCATAAAGGGGCATATGACAATCGGCACAAGATACTCCCCTGCTAGCGTGAGTACCGGTAGTATAAATCTCATACCCCGGATGTTGAGCTTTTAGCATAGGGGCCTTACTTATTGAATGTGTCCAATCTACAAATTCGATCTTATCGAAGTGCTCTTCCATATCCTCTGCACTCATTCCGTTATCCCATGGATGGGTCAGATATTCCGCTCCTTCAACTATATTTTTATTAAAATAATATTCAACATGACACTGGGCACAGACCAGAGACCTCATTTCCTGATGTGAAACATTTGTTATATTTTTTCCCTGACGTTGAAATGCCTCAATAAGAGCCGGACGCGATATTCTCAGGTTCATAGTCTTTGAATCGTGACAATCTGCACATCCTATCGAATTCACTATTTCATGACCTTTGGCTTCCCATGTTCCTTTATAAAAATCAGCTATACCTACTTTATCCATTAACCTTGGTACATCAGGACTTTTACAAGTCCAGCATGTATTAGGCATAGGACTTTCCTTCCCTTCAATAGGAGCCCCTGTCCTAAGTGTGTTCCATAAATCTTTTATTGCATAATAATGCCCTCTGGCCTGTTTATAATCTTTAGAAAATCCATAACCCGCCCATAAAACGACAAGTCTTGGATCGACTTCCAGCATATCAATGGTTGCCGATCCATTATATTTACTTTTAAAGCTGGTATCAAGCAGTATTAAGATATGATTGATACTCTCGTGGATAATTCTTTCCCCATATTTCGTTGACAGGTTCAAATTGAGAAATCTCAACCTGAGGCAGATAGGCAAATACTGCCTCAGTCCTTCTTTCAATAATTGAAGATGCAAGAAGGCCAAGTAGAAAAACAACTATAATTGTTGAAATGAATAGTATCCAACCAATCCACGGCTTTTGCTGTATTCTTTCATTTAAAGATTTCATATGATTGCATTTATTTCTTTGACATAATTTTTTCTAACCATTCTGGAACAGGACTCTGTGGTATGGGAACTCTTGCATTTGGTACACTTGAAAGACTATTCACCTGCCATGTGGAACTTCTCTGTGGCAGTCCCAACATTTTCTTTCCATCCGAAAATTATAATATTCATCCGTTTTATTCAATGTACGGTGATCTGTAAGAACTACCGAATGACAGCGGATACATTTTGTTGAACAACATTTTTACCCTCTTCTTTTATAAAAATAACCTGAGGTTCTTTACGTAATGTAAAAATAGTAGCATGACGTAATCCGTCCTTTGCCTTAAAATAGTATTTATTAATAATATAATCGTGTGGTACATGACAATCGTTACAATTAGTCCACTCCCTATGAGAACTATGATTCCAGGTAGCGTACTGAGGTGCCATAATATGGCAATTAATACATGTTTCAGGTTTATCCGAGAGGTAAGAATGAGCTCTTGATATATAAATAATAAAAATACCCATACCTAGAAATATACCTGTAGCTATTACCATTGGTAATCTCCATTTTACAGGAGTTTAATTTTATTAAACAAACTTATCCACATATTCTATATATAAACAAGATTATCAGGTTAGTTTATTAAAATTACAATAATATCCTGTTAAATCAAAACTTGTATTATATCACTAACGTGAATAAATATTTTCCTGTAAGAATAATAATCTGTAATTTTGATTTAAGCCTTAATTAATTACGCATCAATTTTAAATATTGTTATAATATGATCATGACAAAATTACCAGGCAGACAAGAAATTATAGATACTCACCTTAGAATTAAAAAATATATTCACAACACTCCCATTATGACTTCCAGACAAGTAAACGAACTTGCCCGGTGTGATGTATTCTTTAAATGTGAGAATTTCCAGAGAATGGGAGCTTTCAAAATGAGAGGGGCTACCAATGCTATATTACAACTTAGTACTGCAGAAAAACAAAAAGGCGTTGCAACTCATTCATCTGGAAATTTTGCACAAGCTCTTTCTCTTGCTTGCAAAAACATTAGGTATTCCTGCGCATATAGTAATGCCTTCAAATGCCCCTAAAATAAAAAAAGAAGCAGTAAAAGGTTATGGGGGATTAATATATGAATGTGAACCTACACTGGATGCTAGAGAATCTACTTTAAATACTATTGTAAAAAAGACAGGTGCTACATTTATACATCCTTATAATGATATAAAATGTTATTTTAGGCCAGGCAACAGCTGCCTTTGAATTAATAAACGATACTGAAGAATTAGACTATATAATTGCACCTGTTGGAGGTGGTGGATTAATATCGGGTACTGCCCTGTCTGCAAAATACTTTTCCAAATCGGCAGTCGTTTATGGAGGAGAACCCCAAGGGGCAAATGATGCATGGCAATCATTACAAAAAGGTGAAATAGTGCCTTCTGTTAATCTCAAACTATTGCAGATGGATTAAGAACCAGCCTTGGTGACAAAACATTCCCCATTATACAAAAATTAGTAAAAGACATACTTTTAGTTGAGGAAAAAGATATTATTGAATCAATGAGATTCATATGGGAAAGAATGAAAATAATAATTGAACCCTCGAGTGCTGTAGCCTTTGCCGCTTTATTAAAAAACAAGAGTATCTTTTCAGAGACAAAAAGTAGGTATTATTCTTTCCGGAGGGAATGTCGACTTAAACAATCTACCTTTTTAATATGAAATTTATTGAAGAGAAACTGAATACCCTAAACTTCTATAGACTATTTAGAAGTTATTGAGTATTAAAATACATCTTTTAAAAATTTAGACGCAACCATTTCACCTTTTACGTATCTATTAAATGAGACTGCAATAAAAAACAGAGTACTCATAATGTTTAAATAAAATAATTCAACAATAATTTAGCGGTTTCTGAACAGATAAAAATTAATTTATAAAATTTTAAAAAGATGAAAAAGTTTATTTCACTAATGGCTTGCGCTGCGATACTTGGATTAGGATTTACTTCTTGTGATGACGACGATGATTACAAAATAAATCCTGATGCCATAGGAGATGCATATATCAAAACTGTAAAAATCGGGGATGAAGTAAAACATGGATTAGTCCTTTATGCTTATACAAATGTAAATATTGAATCGGCTAAAGTAGTTACTCCCGATATTAACGGAGACACTGTTACTTTAGAAAGTTTTAATGAGGCAACTACCATTTTCAGAAGTTATCCTACTGAAGATGCAGATTTCTCAACTGAGCTTCCAACAGCAGGTAAATATAACTTTATTATTAAATCAGAAGATGGAGATATTCTTAACAGAACTGATGAATTGACAGAAGATGTAATTGATGTTATTGAAATCTCAGAATTCACACCAGAAGAAAATGAGATCACTGTTAAATGGACAAAAGTAGAGAATGCAGACAATTACCTTGTTAGACTATATAACAATAAAGAAGAACTAATTTATAGCCTATATTTGAAAAATACTGATGTAGAATTTATATTGTCTGATAACAAACAAGGGTGGATGTACAGTAATGTCTCGGAATCAGCGATGTAAAAAAATTAAAATTAACAGCCATACAATTTGAGTCTTCAGTTTCTCCAAATGAATATGCAGTTCAGTCTATTTCAGAAGATGTAAGAGTAATTGAATAAATAGAACTATAGTTATAGTTAACACAATAGATTATTAAAGAGGCAAGCCTTCCCCGGCTTCCTCTTTAGCTAATAATTACAATGGCATTAGTTTTTTTTAATTAATTAGGAATATATTTTACTTTTGTATAAAATAATATTCATTGCTGGTGGATAAAGACTTAGAGTACATAATTGAAGATTGCAAGAAAGGAAAAACTAATGCACAGGCTGCAATTTATAACATATTTGCAGGCAAAATGTTTGCATTGTGTTTACGTTACTCGAAGAACAGACAAGAAGCAGAAGATAATCTACATGATGGTTTTATAAAAATATTTAAAGTAATTAAAGACTATAAATACAAAGGAAGTTTTGAAGGATGGATCAGGAAAATATTCATTACAATATGCCTAAAAATAAAATAACAAGAAAAATTTAAAACTATATCCAATCGAAGAAATTGATATTCCTGAGAATGGCTGGATTGATAACGATACTCTTATATCTCTTCCCCAGGAAAAGTTGTTTGAATTAATTAATGATCTTCCTTACAAATACAGATTAGTATTTAATTTGCATGTCCTGGATTCATATCCTCATGAAGAAATTGGTAATATACTTTCAATAAGTACTGGAACATCGAAGTCTAATCTTTCAAGAGCAAAAAAGTTGCTAAGAGATAAAAATAACTCAATTAATTAAAGAAAGTTGATATGTCAATAGGTAATGAACAACATACTAATGATATCTTCAAACAAAAATTTGAAGATTTTAATATTGAGCCATCACCTCAGGTGTGGAGTAATATTAAAGATTCTATTGCACGTGAAAAGCGTAATAATATTATTATAATTTCCACTGTTAGTATTGCTGCATCTTTATTACTTTTATTATTACCTAATTGGCTTATTAATAAATCACCTTTGGATAGTAATAATAATCTTTCTTCGGTTATTGCACAAGAGGATACTAAAAATAAAAGTGATGTAAATAAAGAAGAATCTTCTATTATAATTATCAAAGCTGTATCAGATTCTCTTGAAATAGCACCAAAAACCACTACCTAAACCTAAAAAGAGTATTCAGGGAAATAATGACATAAAAAAGACTACTGCTAAAACCATTATAATTTCTCCTAACAAGATGTATTTGAACAACTTGTTAGCAATAAACAATAATATCAATATGCCTTCGAAAATAGAAGAAAATAGAGATTTGGAAAAAATAAGAAGGAATATTGAATTAATAAACAGATCTAATAAATCTAATAAAATACAACCCAAAATACAATTTAATTTTGGTCAATCTAAGACAAACAATAGTTCTAACTCTATTAATCCTGAAGCCATAACCAAATTTGCATTAGGAGAATTTGCATCTCTTCAAGACAGATCTTCAGTGGTGAAAAGATCATCCGTAAAAATTAATGCTGATTTCGGACTTAATATAGAGATCCCAATTTGTAAAAAGATGTCTTTAGTTAGCGGAGTTAAATATCTATCGTTCACTAACGACAAAGGTAAATCAGAATCTCAAATAGCAACATTAGGTCCAATTGAAAAAATCGATGAAATATTTCAGAATATTGGTACAAATAAGATTAATGATATAAACCAATCATTTTCAAACTTAGAAATTCCATGCAACCTTAAATACTATATCATCAATAGAAAATTCTCTCTATATTTGACAGGAGGAGTTGGAATTAACTTCCTGATTAATAATAATGCAAAGATATCTTTAACTGATGGGACTAAAATTAAATCAAAAACTGAAGATCTTTCAAAGCTGAGCTATTCTGGACTTGTGGGATTAGGTATAAGCTACAATATTAACAAGTCAATATATTTATCTATTGCCCCCCACTTCAGACATTATTTTAACTCACTAAGCAAAAATAAGGAAATAATAATTAAACCAGATATTTTTAATGTTTCCTTGGGGTTAGGATTCAAATTTTAAAGATATCAAAATGAATTAATTTCCATTCTTGCTATTAATATCAGCAAATGAGTTTAAAATATTTAAAGAAAGTATTTCAGAGATATCACTAATATGAAAGAGATTATCATGCTGAATATCTTCCTCTACTCTCTCGTGATGACAAACATAGTTGTGTGGAATATATACTCCATACCCACCAATATTTAAAACAGGAATAATATCAGATCTCAGGGAATTACCAACCATTAAAAATTCATTCTCACTGCACCCCATTTCAGAAATAATGTTGGAATACTCCTTTTCTGTCTTTTCACTCACTACAAACGATTTTCTAAAATATTTCTGCAATCCTGAATCCTCAATCTTTCTGTTTTGATCTAAGAGATCTCCCTTTGTAATTATAATTAACTCATAATAACAAAAAAGTTCCTTTAATACTTCTTCAACCATATCAAAAATATCGAGAGGCTTATTAAATAAGTCTTTACCTGTATAAAGTACTTGTGAAATTATTTCAGAACTTATAGTATTATTAGAAAGTTTTAATGCCGTTTCTATCATTGACAAGGTATGGGACTTTATTCCATACCCATAAACTTTAACATTCAATTTCTCAATATACTCAAACTCAGAAATTATTTCTTCTTTAGAGGCAAAACCTTTAAGCAATCTAAAAAATCTTTCTCTTGACTGGTGAAAATATATTTCGTTCTCCCACAGTGTATCGTCAGCATCGAATGCAATAATTTTTATCATCGAAACAATAATTTAAAGTCCGTACAAATATCTGCATTTCAAACAGAATTACAAACAGGTGTGTTCAATAAGTATTTTCACGCCAAGTCCAAATAATACCAATCCGGCAAAAAAACTTAAACCGGAATTATACTTATTGCCTAACTTTTTACCAAACCATGCTCCTGAAAAAGAAAATAAAAAAGTTATCAGACCTATTAAAAGAACTGGTACAATTATTGAAATATTTAGAAGTCCAAAACTAACTCCTACAGCCATAGCATCAATACTTGTTGCAATAGCCATCCCTGCCAGTAATTTAGTGTTTGAGGGACTGTAATCTTTACTGTCATCTTCTGACCTGAAAGATGAAATAATCATATTCACACCAATAAAACCTAACAAAACAAAAGCAATCCAGTGATCAAAACTTTCTATATAATGTTGAAATTTAATTCCTGCAATCCAGCCTAGCACTGGCATAAGGGCCTGAAAAAAACTCATAAACAAGGCAATCTTAACTATATCTTTTAGTCGTAATTCCGAGGCACAAACCCCACTTGATACACTAGCTGTGAAACTATCAATTGAAAGACCTACCCCTAAAACCAGATAATATAAGATTCCCATATAATTTTCTATTTTATTGGAACAAATATATCTGTTTTTTTAAAAACAGCAACTTAATATTTTCAAAACCATTGAGTATAAAGCTCAAACCAATTTCCCTGGATTCCTATATCAACAATAAATAATTAATAAATACAGTTTCTTCATTTACAGGCACAAGAGAAATAAAACCTTTTCTTAATTTTCCTGATTTTAATTCTATTGGGTATTCTACCTGCATATGCTTTACAAATTCGGGCATAGAACAATGATTTACTCTTCTAGTTACCAAATATCCTTCAGAATCTTCTGTCACGAATTCCCTCATTTTCAGATTCAGAGTCCCCATAGTATACCTTAAATTTATCTCAACGCATGGAAATATCTTTAACCCATCATCTGTATTATAAACGTATGCATCCACACCAAGATATCCATAATAATTTTCAGGCAGAGAAGACTTCTCTAAAGCATCTTTTAAAATATCAGAAAGAACATCCATCTTTCCATCTCTAAGAAAACCATATATACTTTCATCCAGAGAAGAAGGCAGGGCTCGAAGATTATTTCCCTGATAAGAACCTTTATCATCAGTGAAAAAAGAAACATTCCCAATATGTTTTACTCTGGACTTTTCATCTATAAAATAATGAAAGGACAAATCAAAAAGCTTTTCCCTCCATTCCTCCGCCATAATGTATGACTGATTTTTCAAAATGCCACTAATCCATTGTGATTCCTGAATACTCAAAGATTTATCTTTTATAATAAGCAATCCCCTGCCGGAAGAACTCCATGGAGCCTTAACTACAAGCTTATCAAATTGTTCCAAAAGGTTCTCTACCTCTTTTACACTATTACAAACTTTGGGGACATCGTCTTCTCCCGCCAGAAAATCATAATCATAATTAGACGTTATATAATTATAAATATTTAATGCAGTAATTCTGCTATAAAGATCCTTATGACTTTCACACCAAATACTGTTAGGTGTATTTTGAAAATTTACAGAACACAGTGGCCTTATATTTTTAAAAATATTGTGGACGACAGGACTCCAGCCCCAAGGTCTAATAAAACCTAGTTCTGTATTTTTTAGTTCTCGGTTTTCAGAAATTTTGTCTCGAAGAATATAATTGGGAAGCTTAAATCCTAATCCTTTCATATAAGAAACCCAAGATTCATCAATTGGATCCTTTACAACAACAAAATCATTCTCTTTGGCAAAATATGAAGAAATTACAGATAAATCCCTTTCAAACTTTTGTAAAATACTTGGTGGCATATAACTGACTGTCCCATTCGCTATTGCCATCTCGCAAGTGGGATTAAAAATATAAATATCTCTATACAACTTATTGTTATTATTAGTCCACACTATAAATTCTTAGATCTACACACACGACACAATCCTTTCAGATAAATATGATATTCCTCAATAGAAAAACCATCTAATCCACTAAAAGATAAAGAATCTCCATCTACTGAGAAATCAAACACACCCTCACACTGGGTACATTTAAAATGACCATGTATTGAAGTATCTGCATCGTAGCGGGTTTCGTTATCCTCAATATTAATAACAATAGCTACACCATTATCAACAAACAACTTCATTGTATTATAAATAGTCGTTTTTGATAAAGTAGGGATTTCTTTTACAAGATCATTAAAAACCATATCCACCGTAGGATGATTTCTATTCTTAACAAGATATTCCAATACCCTTATCCTCTGAAGCGATGGTCTTATTCCCTTATCTGTAAGGTATGCCCCAATATTTCCTACCTCTACCATATTAAAGTTATTTGTAATGATTACAAATATAAACCCTTTATAATAAATATCCAAATTTATCTAAACCACCACACAACCAGCAAGTTCAAATACACTAACAAAATCTATTTAAAAAAAAGAATAAAAAAATATAAATACAGTTTTGTTTTTATTAAAAAGAATATACTTTTGTAATGATTACAATTTTATAATGATTACAATATATAATAATAAATTACATTAACATGGAAACAATAATAGGAAAAAAAGCACCTTCATTTGTATCAAATGCAGTAATTGATGGTAATAAAATAGTTGAGAATTTTTCTTTAAATCAATATTTAGGCCAAAAGGATGTTATATTCTTTTTCTATCCACTTGACTTTACTTTTGTATGTCCCACTGAATTAATAGCCTTTCAGGAAAAACTTGAAGAATTTGAAAAAAGAAATGTAGCAGTTGTAGGATGTTCTATAGACTCAGAGTTCTCTCATTACGCATGGTTGACAACAGAGAGAAAAAAAGGTGGAATTAAAGGTGTCACATACCCTATAGTATCAGACTTATCAAAAACCATTTCAGCAAATTACGGTGTTCTTGCAGGAGAATATGACATAGATGAAGCCGGGAACGATATTTTTAAAGGAGCCCCTGTAGCTTACAGAGGTCTATTTCTTATTGACAAAAATGGAGTAGTTCGTCACTCCGTTGTAAACGATTTACCTCTTGGAAGAAGTGTTGATGAAGCTCTACGTATAGTTGATGCTCTACACCATTTTGAAGAATATGGTGAAGTATGTCCAGCAAACTGGAATCAAGGGAAAAAAGCATTAAAAGCCACTGCAGAAGGGGTAGCTGAATATTTATCGAAAAATTAAACAGTAATACTATTTGACTTAAATTAAGTATTATTTATGTTGCAAGACACACTAAACGACACACAAATATATTTAAACACTTTTTAATTTAATAAGTTATGAAAATAAATAGATACGAAGATATTTCTTTAATAGACAGAGAGGCAAAAAAAGATTACATTGACAGACATTCAGCATTTCTAATTTCTAAAGACTCTGCAAATAAAGGTGAAAAATTCAAAGTTAAGGTCAGAGTTGGGGAAGAATATGCTCACCCAGATGATTTCGATCACTACATAAGCTGGGTTCAGTTATGGGATGGAGAAAGAATGCTTGCAGAGGCAACATTTCAGGCTGGAGCATTAGGGAATGCTGCAGGGCAAGCTGAAGTTGACTTTTATATTGTTCCAACAAAAAACATGAAGCTTACTGCAGCTGCTTACTGTACAAAACACGGGTTATGGCATAGCGATGAAAAGTTGATTGAAGTTAAATAAAGAAAAGTAAATCGAAACAAACTGCTCCTGAATAAAACAAAGGGGCAGTTTTTCTTTGGTAGAATATTTAATAAAAATATTCTATCTTTACTTCCAAAATCACAATATGGACTTAAGATACGACATAAAATTAATAGAAAATTACTTCCCAATATTTGAAAAAGAATTAGTAGAGGAAATATTTAATGTCGGCACTTTAAGAAAAATTGAAGCTGAATCCTTACTAATTAGCGAAGGTCAATTCATAAAAACATTCCCTTTACTCCTTAATGGAACAATAAAAATAACTAGACTAGACAACGAAGGTGATGAACTTTTGCTTTATTACCTCAATAAAGGAGAAGTGTGCACTATGTCTCTTACCTGCTGTATTAGTCACGCTAAAAGTAATATAAAAGCAATAGCAATTGAAGATTCAGAACTTATAAGCATTCCTGTTAATTTTATTGATGAATGGATCAATAAATATCCTTCATGGAAACGATTTATAATGGATTCATACCGACAAAGATTCAATGAACTACTTAATACCATAGATTCCATTGCTTTTATGAAAATGGATGAAAGACTTGAAATATATTTCAAGAATATATATAAAACGACCGGAAAAAAAACATTCTCAGGTTCTCATCAGGAAATTGCAAACGATCTTCATTCATCAAGAGAAGTTATTTCCAGACTACTAAAACAGATGGAAAAAAAGAAAATGTTAATTCTTTCAAGAAATAAAATAGATTTTTCTTCCCTATGTAACTAAAGTCACAGATCCGATATTCTTCATTTCTTTTCTTTGTACTATTTAAAAAGAAAAAGAAAAAATGAAGAATATATCTTTGAATAAAGACTTATGTCCACAAAATCATCACTGCCCTGCAGTAAGAATTTGTCCTGTGAATGCAATATCACAAAAATCACCATTTAGTGCTCCTGAAATAGATCATGATAAATGTATCTCATGCGGTAAGTGCATAAGGATGTGTCCGTATAAATGCTTTGTTGAAAAAGCCAAATAAATTATCACATAAAGAGTACTACCAGTCTCTTAATATATTTCACAAGATAAATAAAAATAAAAAAAATATATAAAATGAAAAAATACGACATTATAGTATTGGGGATGGGACCTGCAGGAATGGCTGTTACAGCTATGGGATCATCAATGGGGTTAAATGTTTTGGCAATAGAATCAAACAAAGTAGGTGGGGAATGTCTTAATGTCGGATGTATTCCTAGTAAAGGAATTCTAAAGGCCGGAGAATCACTTCACATAGCGAAAAACACTAACAAATATGGTCTTGATGGTGAGTATAAACTCAATGGTGGCGATCCCCTTAAGCTAATAAGGGAAAAAGTAGGCAACATAAACAATAAAAAGTTTTTAAAGACTTTTGAAAAAGCCGATATAATTATAAATAGAGGATTTGGCAAATTTGTTAATTCTAAAACCATAAAAGTCGATGGTGAAGAATATACTGCAAAAAAAATATTTATAGCAACAGGCACAGAACCATTTATTCC